>JANSWY010000069.1 GCA_024743255.1 bacterium
GGTGAAGGTTCCGAGTTCAATTCTCGGCGGGTCTACAGATGGAGAGTAGGCAAATATTGGTTTGTTGCGCTCGCCTGCTAAGCGAGTTCTCAGAAATGAGGTGAAGCCGGGTCGCCGGTGCGATTCGATTCCTTTGCTCTCCGCAAATATGTCATCCGTCGCTGAGTCCTTCGCCAAAGCTTCTGCCGCCGGTGAAAGCTATGGATGACAATGGAGGTAGTCCGGTTGGTCGAGGACACTGTCTTGAAAACAGCTGGGTGTAAAAGCCTCGGGGGTTCGATTCCCTCTGCCTCCGCTTATTAGAACATGTAGCCAAATTGGTAAGGCGATGGTCTGCAAAACCATTAATTGCGTGGCGGTTCGCCGCTGCGATCGATTCCCGCCATGTTCTCATATTATTTTCAACTTTTTTACTTTTTTGGATGAGGTTCGAATCCTTATTTCGTATCAAATTCAACCAAAATATTCGGTTAACTGCGAGGTGATCTAAGAGAGTTTATGTTGTTGATTTAGGGATGGTTAAATTTTGGGTTCTGATTCCTCCGGAATTCTCATACAATTGCGTGATTTACTTGGCCAGGGAATAGAGCAATAAAACAATTTTATCCATTCAAATTAAAATACCAGCGTTAACTCCACTCTTTTTCGCATTTACTTTTTTTGAATTGAACAGGTAGGGAATTTAGTCTTTATTTGTCATTATATTGAGAGTGAGAAATAATCCGAATGTCTCCCATTTGGGTACCGGCTTTTCTTTCATTCTAATTACCGCATTTATACATTTGACTGTATATGATCAGTTTCGCCAGAACCAATATTTTAATATTCTTATTTATTGTTGTTGGAGTTTTCAATTTGAGTGCTCAGGAGCAATATACTTTTCCTCTAAGTGAAGATTATAATTCACAAGAAGATTCGAATATAAATCTAACACCACTCCAGAACGATTTTGGTCAGACAGGTTCTTTTTCCAGTTATGATATTCCAAGCTCAACATGTTCTGATAATACAGAAACAATTGGTGGTTTCAGCTTTGAAAAGAATGCTGGGCTTATGTTTTCCAATAATGATTTTATTGACTGTGAATATACCATTTCATTTACCTTCCAAATTGATTCGCTCTTGGTAAGAGAATCCAGGGAAGGAACTCCGGGTACGGATTGGGTGCATCTATTAAGCTTTGAGCATATTGACGATCATGGTATTTACATCAGGGTTAATTCGGGAGAAGAAGGAACAGGGACTTTGGATTTTTGGCCTAATGGTCTTGTAGGTTCTGATAATTTCTTCAATACGTCAGATCTCTATGAACTTACTCTTGTCAGAAACTGCTCTGGGATTGTCCGAGTATTTGTAAATGGAAATGTCTTTGATTCATACGACGATAGCGCTAGTCCGGAATATCTTCCAGGTGACTCAGATGATGCTATAGTCTTTTTTCGTGATCGCCCAAGTGCTGTTTTAGATGATGAAGCTTCTTCAGGATTTGTGAGGTCTGTTGTTATTGCAAATTCCGTTTGGTCAGATGCTGAAATCCGAAATAGAGCCGATAATTTTTGTAATACACTGATTGACTTAGCATTTACGGTTCAAGATACTTGCGCATTAGATCAAACCCAATTCACGATCACTCCCGATGTTTCGGATGCTGATTTGGTAACATGGGATTTTGATGATCCCGATTCCGGTGCTGATAATACTTCTAACGACATTAATCCTACACACACATTTTCAGCTGCAGGTACTTATCAGGTAAGTGCAACTGTCAATTACTCAGGTGTAGATGTTACTACAATTCAGGAAGTTGAAATTCAGGCATTGCCAGACCTGAATTTAGGAAATGATACCACGTTATTGCCAAATACCTTTTTGCTTCTGGATGTGACCGATCTTGGAATTAATTTCCTATGGAATGACGGGTCTATCAATTCAACGTTTACCGTAACTCAGGATGGGACTTATGGGGTGGAGGTAACCAATGCTTCAGGTTGCTTTGCTTCCGATTCTATAACAGTTACATATGGTCAGTACGAGATCACTGTTCCGACGGTATTTACACCTAATGGAGATGCAGAGAATGATATTTGGATTATTGAGGGCCTAGATAACTTTCCTAATAATGAGATTTATATCTATGATAGGCTAGGAAATGAAGTTCAGTTCTTGCCTCAATACATTAATACATGGGGTGGTTCATCATTACCAGAAGGGACATATTTTTACCGTATTGTTTTAGGTCCAGGTAGAGAGGAGTTTGGTTCAGTTTCAATAATTAGATAGAGATGAAGAAGTTAGTTTTTACAATATTGTTTTGCTGGACTTTGAGTTTCGGCTATGCTCAAACATCATTTGATCATTTCTTCATAAATAATTATATGCTTAACCCTGCAATTGCGGGGATCGAGAACTATGTGGATATCCAGGTCGGATTTAGAAATCAATGGAATGGAGTAGATGGAGCTCCAACAACAGGGTATATATCCTGGCATCAGCCAATTTCTAAATCCGGAAAAGTTCCAGGTTTTACTTTCACTGAAGAGGGAAAGGGATCCAGAATGCCAAAAACATTAAAACACCATCCTCATCATGGAATTGGAGCTAATTTAATTGTTGATAACGTTGGTGTATTTAGTAATCAAGAACTATCAGCAACATATGCATTACACATACCTATTGCTTCTGGACTGAATGCTTCTCTAGGATTTTCTCCAGGTCTGTTGATTCAAGGTTTGAACAATTCCAGGTTATCGAATGCTGTATTGACCGATCCTGCAATTGCCGGATTTGATACAAGGTTTTCTGGTTTGTTGAAGTTGGGAGCTTGGATTTATGCTAAACATCTATATGCAGGAGGTGCTTTTCATAGTTCCTTTGATCAAAATCAAGACATAGAAACAAGATATTTTATTAATGCCGGAGGAATGTTCGGGAACAAAATCATGCGTTTCAAACCATATACAGTTGTTCGTAGAGTAAATGATGACTGGACTTATGATGTTGGAATGCAAGGGATGTGGCAATCAAGAATCTGGGGTGGAGCATCGTGGAGGAGTGTTTCTGAGCTCGTTTACTATGTTGGTGCAAATATCACATCTTCACTAAGTGCCACTTTTCTATATAATGACCCTCTTCAAAATAGCTATATATCCACTTCAAGTACACAAGAGATCGTTATTCAATTCAGAATTGGAAACCGCGCAAAAGTTCTGTGCCCTCAGCTTCTTTGGTAGTTTATAATCGCAGTTTCCATTTTTCTCTGACATGCTGTTTAATCAGCTTCAAAGATTGAGTATATCTGGAATTCCAATCCCCTGTTACTTCAATATAATCAGAATTAAAATGTGCCAAAGTCTCTTTATGAGACCGATCTAAAAGAAGACGATCTTCGGCATTTAGTCTTGTGCCATCTTGAAAAAATGGTAAATCAGGGTTTAAATATAATTTCAAATCAGACTGATTCTTTATGTTAATTTCCGTGGCAATATTCATATACTTTCCAAATTTGAAATGGCTATAGGATTGTGTGATATGAATATCTGTGTCAATCAGAACGATGGGTTCCAAGGTCTTTTTTGCTGAGTCAATCCGTGACGCATGTTGAGAAGCTATTATTTGTAATTCCTTTTTTCCAAATGCATTTGAGTTCTCTACTACATCACGGCCTACCTCCTCGACTAATTTTGACCTGATGTTTTTATTTATTTCAGTCGAAATAGAACTCTTTCCAGTGCATTCAGAGCCTAAAAACACTACTGAGAGTTGAAAATGGTCTTTAACAGAATTGGGCAGGAAATCCCAATTAGATATAGGATCACCAGATATTTCTGAAGCACTAATTGGAACACTGATTCTGCTTTTGTCAAATTCGACGTGCTGAACTTTCATGAACTCAGCGACGTAACTTCCGTAATCTTCGGAAGTGAAAAGAATATCTACATCTGGAACCAATTTCTTGAATCTCTCCGACCAAATTTTTGAAACATTCCTGGAGGAAGTTGACGTGTTTGGTAATTCATTTTCGTCATAAGTCATACCAAGAATTCGGAGTTTTGAATGGTCAACGTATTCTGAACTTATCCAGGTCATTCGAGTTTCTTCAGAGATCATCTCGGAAGTACTGCAGCAAACGATCAAAGTGAGTTGATCACACCCATTTAGTGCAAAGTCTATCAGGGCTTTGTGTCCCAAATGAAATGGTAGGAACTTCCCAAAAACAAACCCTTTTTTCATAGCTTCTTTCTCCATCCAAATAGTCCAAAAATGCAAATAATGAGGAAGACCACATATTCAATCGCCACCAGATTTATCTCTTTCAGACTGTATATGATCAAAGCAACAATATCTACAGCAATCCATAAAACCCATGTTTCTATTCTTTTTCTGGATAGTAAAATGGTGGCAAGGATACTGGCTGCCGTTGTAAACGCATCCGCATAGGGGTAAGAAGCTGGAATTGCATCAGGAATTAATATATGAACATTACTCATTAATGCCCCTGAAATTATTGTTCCAGCAATGAGAATTAATAGGTAATTTATTCTCCATCTTTTTGTACAAACATCAACTTTCTGCTGATTCTTTTCCCTTTTCCAATAATACCATCCATACACTGTCACCACAAAAAAATAAACTTGCAGATACATATCAGAATACAATTGGACCTGGAAGAAGAGAATGAAAAATGCAATTTCATTGATAATGCCAGCCGGCCAGGTAAGAATATTGGCTCTTGCCGCTAGAAAAACCGATATAAAACCAAATAATGTTCCAATCAGTTCGATATAGCTGATGGGATATCCGATTACTTCAAAAGCAATATTTTCAATTGAATACCACTCCATTATAGCTGAAATGTGATCATGCCATAAAAGTTAATTGGAGCCTGGACAAAGTATTTATTTGTGCCATCAAAGTCTACATATCCGTTGTTGAAGTATTGGATGTTGGTGATGTTGTTTAAAATACCAGTGAAAGTCCATTTGGAATGACTGTACGTTAATCTTCCACTAAGAAGAAAGTAACCTTCAATTTCATTGTCATTACTGAAATCAATGAATGAACTACTTTGGTATCGGCCTGTCAATCCAGCTTCTATTTTTCCAATGGAATAAATGATGTCCTGGTTGATAATGACTGAAGGAGTGAGAATCGGTTGGAATGTTTCGTTTTGTTCTTTGATTCGACTTCTGTTGAAGGAAGACTGATTGATTAATTTGATATTTGGAGTCGGTTTAGCAACAAGTTCCAACTCTAATCCCATTCTTGTGCTTTGTTCAACATTGTCGTTTAAAACAAGTCCGTTGGGCCCGAATTGACCATTTAGTACAATTTCATTTTCAAAGTCCATTAAATAGCCATTGATATTGGCACTAAACGGGCTTGATGAATATCTTATGCCCATCTCATGATCCAATACACTTTCAGCATCCGTAATGAATAGAAAGGGATTCCCAAATTCATCCGAAAGCAAGTCATCTGAGCCGCCAAAAATGTCATTTCTTGTTGGTTCTCGGCTTGTTTTTCCAACACTATAGTAAATGCTGGTCTTACTATTTACATTATAAGTAGCTCCAACTTTGGGATTTAGGAAAGTCCATGATAAATCTTCCATTTCTACATTTCCTTCATACTCAAATGTGCTGTTTCTTAATTGAAGGTCTCCTAATAAAACCATTCGCCCAAAGCTTAATTCTATCCTGGAAAAGCCACTTAACTCATTTCTGAAACCCGTGTTGACATAAATTTGACCAAATGTACGCTCTGACCCGGTGTGCTGTCTTTGGTAATCATTGATATGGATTCCAGTTGTCCAATTAATATTTTCAGTTTCCAAATTGATATTGGAAAAGAGACCGAGGAAGTAAGATTTAAACGCGTAATTATAAAGTTCCTGAGTTGATGGTAAACCCAGGAAATTGTTAAAGTCGAAATCATAGTTACCATTGAGATAATTGAAATAAACACTTGAATTAATTGTCCATTTTTCACTTAACAAGGCGGTGTGTTGTAATTGTGTTAATGATTGAGAGAATTGATCATCTTCCTGCGAGTTTGTGTTAAACTTTGGGTCCTGATTAATTTGTTCCTGGGAAATGCCTAACCACGCCATTTCGTTTTTTTGAGTACCTGCAAAGCCCGTAAGCTTCAATTTATGATTACCGATTATTGTTCCTGCACTATAGAAAATAGAAGAGCTGTTATTTGCAGATCTGTTTTTGTATCCATCGCTGTTTAAGTGAGATGCTCTTAAATACAATCCTTTATTATTACCCGCCTGTTTGTGCTCACCAAAAAGTCTGTAAGTATTAAAGGAGCCGTATCCCACCCCAAACCTTGTAGAAGTGGAATCAAACAGGTTTGGAGAAAACAGTTGAATGCTTCCTGCATAACTGGCATTTCCATTTTTACTTAACCCTACTCCACGTTGAATTTGAATTTTGCTAATTGAGTTTAAGATATCAGGATAATTAGAGAAGTATACACCTTGATCTTCTGGTTCGTTCAAAGGAACGCCATCAAGTGTCATATTGATTCTGGTTTGGTCTATTCCCCTTAATCTGAAATAGGAATATCCCTGATAACTTCCGGCATCTGAATAAACTGTCATTGAAGGAGTTTCGCTCAGGAGGAATGAAGGTTCTAATCCAGTGTTCTTAGATTTAATGAGATTGATGTCGACATTCTGAAAGGAAAATGGTTGTGTTTTCTTGGCTAGGTAATCATTGCTAATAACTATCTCAGAAAGTTCTATAGTTTTTAGGGTGTCTGATGATGTCTCCAGGGTTTGTGCAAACAGATTGATGCAGATCAAAAAAGTGGCCAAAAGAGTTGATATGCTTTTCATTTTTAATCAGGTAAAGTTGAATCCAGCTTAATTTAAAAACATCTCCATGATTCTTATTGACTATCGTGGAATTTCTAGTAATTCACTCCATTCCAGATCCCCTAGTAATTCCTCGGATGAGAATTCCAGATGAATGACCCTTCTTTGCTTTTGGTTTTTAGTTTTTCCAGAAGCATGTAGTAAAAGCGGTTTCATTAAATGAATCCCACCTGCATAGACTTCACAATCTGCTGGGATGGAATTGTTGGTAATAAGTTCTTTCTCTTCATCGGTTAGGACCTTTTTATGAGACCCGTGAATTACCTTCAGAGCTCCATTCAGATGATCCGTGTCATCCAGATGTATTCTTATTGTGAATGAATTCTTACTGATTTCCATTGGAGGAATCACGCTCGTGATTCCATCTTTAAATGTCCAGCCTTTATATCCATCGGTCTCTACTTTCTCAACAACATTTATAGGAAGATCCTGATGCCAGGTGACATACCAGTTTGATTGCATAGGTTTATTGAAGTAAATGGTTTTTACGAGGGATGCTTTAGGATTTATTGTGTCGATAATGTGCTTTAAGTTCTTGTTAAATAACACCGTTGAGAGTTTTGGGATGTGTTTCAATAATTCTCTCTGGGCGATAACCGATTGTGAATCTCTAAAGTACTCATCCAACATTTTTTTGATCAATCGTACTTCTTTCTGGCTAAAAACATGATTCAGAATTGCCGAGCCTTTATGCTCAAGTTTTCGGCTTGCGGCAACAAGACCGCTTTCACTTATTTCTGTATTATACAAGTCAACTCCATTCGCCAGCCGCTCTCTGATATTTCTTTTCAACCTTGAGGGTTCGATTACCTTTATTCCATCACCCAATCCCAATATCTCCTTCTCCAACTCAAAATTATGTTGCACCTCAATCGATATGGTAATACCATGATGATCCTTTTCAATTAGCTTCTGAGACCAGTGAAGAGGTTTCGTAAGAACGTACGGAGCATGCTTATTAGTTATATATAAAACTATTTTTTCTGGCGGCTCATTTGGGTTAACAGAAACACCTATTACATGCTGGAAATAGGTTTCTGCATCAAAATTTTCGTCACCTATAAAGGGTGTTTCGCTTTTCTTAAACTCTATGATTCTGTCCAATGCCAGATTGAGAAGTCCCTCTCTTTTTTTCTTCAAACCAATGATAAACCACCTGTTTTTGAACTCTTTCAATAGGTAAGGATGAAACTCAAAAGTACTTGCTTCCCTTGCTTTGAATGACTGATAAGTAAGTTGTATGGTTTGCTTATTAATAATGGCCTGGTACAGACTATCCAGATACTCCAAACCCCTCAGGTTTTCATTCTTTTCAAAATCAATTACAGGTTTCTGCTGAGTCTTCTGAGAATAGATTTGATCCTCAAGTTTTTGGACCATTCCTTCCAATTCCTTAAAATGTGAAAAACCTTTAAACTGTTTTAGGAAATCAATTGTCTCCATCAACTTACCAAGGTCCTGATCTGTTAATGGGATATTAGTAATGCTGTATTCTGGATCCTCGTAAGTATAGAATTTTTTATCCACTACAATGATGGGTGCATTGTATCCCAGCTTGTCACTTCGCATCATCTGAAGGTCCATTTGGACAGTTCTTTTGCTGACACCTTTGTCTATTCCTTCATAGTCATAAAGTGTATCCGAGACCTTTTCTATCAGGTCTTCCAGCGTCCATTTTCTATATCTGTTACGGAGGCAATTATCGATGGTTCTGTACCGGATTAAGGCATTTCTATTCGCGGGCATGGCTGAAATTTCGGCAGAAATTTGGAGGTACGCAAGAATTATGCGTAGTGACTTTTTGAGGTGTGTTTTATGATCAAATTTTAAATTTTAATAAAATAATTTTTGCATCTGACAAAAACTTAGCTATACCTTTGCAGTACAATTTGTAACTCCAAAACTGAAAGGAGGCCAAGATGATGGTGCAGAAAAAACATATCGCAAACAAGACCGGGATGTTAGGAAATTAAATTCCAACCTGCGATGATATTATTCTGCCCGGTCCAATCGATCGGGTTTTTTTGTGCCTAAATTTTGGGAAACCACTGTCTGGTGAAACGCCCGATACAAATCAATTTAAATTTTTAAAAGCCGGCTCTTGTTGAGCTGATCTAATCTCAAGAGAGACTGGATTGTTGTGACCATTTTTTGGTCGTAGCAGCATAAAACTGTAAATGCTTTATGGGCAAGATTAAGTTAAAAGGTAAAGACCTTAGGAAAATAAATTATTCGTCAAATAGGGCAATAGCACTTGCTGTTGATATTATGGCGAAGCATTATAAACACAGCTCCAAAGAGGAGCAATTAGAATTATTAAAAAATGTAAAAGACGATTATCAGCAATACCTGGAAGATGACGTGCTGGGGATGCTGGCTGAGGAATTTGATGATAGATCGGAAATTTTGGATCGTTCTCAAGTTCAATTGCTTCGGGATAATGGTAATTTCTCAGTTTTTGGGAGAAAGCATATTTCCAGTAACGCCTTTCAGCAAATGGAGATGGCAATGCGATTACCAATTTCCAGAAAAGGAGCCTTGATGCCTGATGCGCATCAAGGCTATGGATTGCCAATCGGGGGAGTTCTTGCAACTGAAAATGCAGTGATTCCTTACGGAGTTGGTTTGGATATCGGATGTAGAATGAGTTTGACCATTTATGATGCAGACGAATCATATCTGAAGCGACATGCTTACCAGTTTAAAATGGCTCTGAAAGAAAGAACCAACTTTGGAACTGGTGGTGAATTGGGTATTGCGCAGGATCACGAGATTTTGGAGAGAGACGAATTTTCGAAAACGGCTCTCTTGAGACAGTTGCATGGGAAAGCTGTTAAGCAGCTTGGTACTTCTGGTTCAGGAAATCACTTTGTTGAGTTTGGAATGGTGGAGCTTTTTGATGGTAATGATTTGGGCTTGGAGCCTGGTAATTACCTTGGGTTGCTTGCTCACTCCGGCTCCAGGGGCCTAGGAGCTTCGGTAGCCAGACACTACACTGATATAGCCAGAAAGGAATGTTTATTACCACGTCAGGCTCAGCATTTTGCTTGGTTAAATCTGGATTCTGAAGCCGGACAGGAGTATTGGTTATCAATGAATTTGGCTGGTGATTATGCAAAGGCATGTCATGATCAGATTCATTATAATGTCGCTAAATACCTCGGTTTGAAATCAGTAGCTAAAGTCGAGAATCACCACAATTTCGCATGGAAAGAGAAACATGGTGATCAGGAATTAGTGGTTCACCGAAAAGGTGCTACTCCAGCTGGTGAGGGAGTTTTGGGAATTATTCCAGGTTCAATGACTGCTGCTGGATACGTGGTAAAAGGCAAAGGTGACCCAACTTCTATCGATAGTGCTTCTCATGGAGCTGGTAGAAAAATGTCAAGAAAGAAGGCTAGAGAGTCTATCACTGGAAGCGAGATGAAAAAGATTCTCAACAGAGAGCAAGTGACACTGATTGGTGGTGGTTTGGATGAAGCTCCGATAGCTTACAAAGATTTGGAGCAAGTTATGGGTAGTCAGGAGAATCTGGTAGAGGTAATCGGCAAGTTTGAGCCGAGGATTGTAAGAATGGACAAAAACTAGAATGATGAGTTACAAGAATAAAACTATATACATACAGATATCCGCCGGTCGGGGACCGGCGGAGTGCTGTTGGGTGGTGGCTCAGGTTTTGAAAAAAATTCTTGCTGACTGTCAGAATTTTGGAATCGAGGCTAAAGTAATAGATCGCCAGGAAGGAGAGCAAAACGGAACTTTGTTTTCTGCCTTAGTTGCTGTGTCTGGTACGGATCCGGAATCTCAGCTCGGTGATTGGAAAGGGACTGTGCAATGGATTGGTCAAAGTCCTTTCAGGAAATTTCATAAGAGGAAAAACTGGTTCATTGGAGTGTCTTTCTTTAAGGAGGAGAAATCCCGGAAACTGAATTTGTCTGAAGTGACTTTCAAAGCATTCAGAGCATCTGGTCCGGGAGGTCAGCATAGAAATAAAGTTGAAACTGCAGTTCGTGCAACGCATATACCAACTGGAATCAGTGCTTCTTCTTCTGAGGCAAGATCTCAACATCAAAACAAACAGAAGGCTCTTGAAAGATTGAAAGTTGCGGTAAATGATGAGTTCTTAAATCAGCAAAAGCAATTGATCAATGATCAGTGGGTGCAACACCTTAGTCTTGAAAGAGGAAATGCTGTGAAGGTTTTTGAGGGGAGAAAGTTTATGGAGAGATGAGGGCGCTGAATAGCATAGAGCTGAAAGAAAAGGAGCTGAGAAGTCTTGTCAAGGAGAGGGAAAGGTTGTGGGCAGCAAAATGGAATCTCGGTTTTGTTTATTTGGAAAAACCGATTAGGCATGGTTGGTTCAAACACCTCACTCTTCGTGATGATGTTTCTCGGAGATCTGATGCTCATATTATTCAGGAGGTTTTGGATCGATGCGGAACTGAATGCTGGGGACGTGATAAGGCTCATGCAGATAAAGTATGGGATCGATTTAATCGAAGAAATCTAGAAATTCAGTTTCCTGGAATTAGGAAAATAAATTCAAGAGAGTATTCTAGATTATCCCCGAAAGCCAGAAAGTGGTTTGTAGGATATGATTGGTCTTGGACCAGAAGGTTTGGATTTCTAAAAAGATATCACTGTCAGGTGCCTAAGCACTATTTCAAAATAGCCTACACCCGAGCTTATATCACAAAGAGGAGAATCATTGATGCTGATATTGAAAGTAGATTAGAGGAAATTGATTCAATACTAAGATCAAACAAGTTTTATGCCTTGAGTAAAATCAATGGTGATAGAAAATGGTGGATGACAGATAATCATCACAAGAGAGTTAGAAGACAGTTAAGAATGGCTCTGAATCAATACGATGAAGAAAATTATGATCGTCTGGTCTTTAAGGATTACAACTACTGAGGAATTTTTTTAAACTTTTTTTTGAAAATATTTTCTCTGCGCAAAAAGAGTGCGCACTTCTCATTTTCCTTTGAATTATCAATAACGCACAAGGGTGCAGGCTGATCCCCTCTTCACACAAATGTTGAGGAGTGGAATTGGAAATTTCAAACACAAAAAAGACTTACTGTTATGAAGTTTAATTTGAAAACAAAGCAAAACAAAAAAGTGAGAAACTATGAAGGTGCAACCGCCTACAAAACTTCTCCAGAGCTGGAATTATATAACAGCGTTGTGACAGCAAGTTTGTCTAATACTTTCTACGAAAAGGCAGATGAGAGACTTGCAAGAATCCAAAAGCTGATGAGAAAGGTGGATCCAGTGTTTGTTGCCAAGTTGGCGATTTATGCAAGAGAAAAAATGCACTTAAGGTCTATTCCAATGGTTTTGGTAGCAGAATTATCAAAAATCCATAGAGGAGATAGCTTAGTGAAAAATACAGCTTCAAGAGTAATTCAAAGAGCTGATGAGATTACTGAATTATTGGCTTACTACCAATTAGCAAACAGCAGATCTGGTGATAAGAAGTTGAACAGACTTTCTAAGCAGATCCAAAAAGGTGTGGCTGATGCATTTAACAAGTTTGATGAATATCAATTTGCTAAATACAACAGAAAAACTGATGTGACCTTTAAAGACGCATTGTTTTTGACTCACCCAAAGGCAGTTTCAGAAGTTCAGCAAGGACTTTTTGATAAGATTATAAATGATACTTTGGAAGTGCCGTACACCTGGGAAGTTGAGCTATCAAGACTAGGACAAGCAGACTTCAAGAATGAGAAGGAGAGAAAAAATGCTGTCAAAGCTAAGTGGGAAGAGTTGATTCTGAGCAATAGGCTGGGGTACATGGCATTGTTGAGAAACTTGAGAAATATTCTTCAGGCGAACGTTGGTCCAACTGCTATTGAAATAGTAGCAAAGAGATTAAAAGACCCTGTAGAAGTGAGGAAGTCAAAGCAGTTGCCATTCAGATTCCTGGCTGCTTACAAGGAGCTTGAATCTTTAAAGGAAAACTATGTTTCTATCATGATCAACGCGCTTGAAGGAGCGATTAAAGCAAGTGCCGCAAATGTGGCTGGTTTTGATTTATCAACAAGAGCGTTACTTGCTGCTGACGTTTCAGGTTCTATGTATAGTCCTGTGGGCGGAAAGAGCAAGATTAGATGTTATGATGTTGGTTTGGTGTTGAGTATGATACTTGCATCAAGATCAGCGAATATCACAACTGGTTTGTTTGGTGATAGATGGAAAGAAGTGAACCTTTCCAGCGATAGCATTCTGTCTAATGTGAGAAGATTAGATAGAATCTCAGGTTCTGTTGGATATTCCACAAACGCATATAAAGTGATAGATGCACTAATCTATGATAAAAGAAAAATGGATAAAGTGCTATTCTTCACCGACTTGCAACTATGGGATAGCTACAACGGAGGAAAGTCCCTAAAGGACTCATGGGCATTGTATAAAAGGACTGTTGCTCCAAATGCCAAGTTGTACTTATTTGATTTGATGGGGTATGGTAACACACCATTAAGCATCGAAAGAAACGATGTGTTCTTAATGGCTGGATGGTCAGATAAAATATTTGATGTATTAGAAGCGATTGAGGCTGGTGGAGATGCTATCTCAGAAATCTATAAGATTGAAATCTAAATAAACGCCCCTGACAAACGGTCGGGGGCAATAAAATATAAATTTGAAGTGCCGTTAGAAAGTCTTACTTCGCTTTTACCGAAACTAAAAATTTGACTTTCAGTTTGTTGCCTTCAATTTTTTTAGGAGAAAAGAAATTTATGCTCTCTAATTAAGAAGAGAGTTGGTTGAAGTACCGTTTACTAAGTCTTACTTCGTAGGGTGAAACACAGAAATGTGCAGGGTTCGAATCTCTTAATCAGACTAGTTACTTGTAGCCTTCAACTTTTGAAATATTGGAAAAATTGAATTTGAAGATTCCAGGAAGAACCAACTTCTTTCTTCGGTCTTCCGACTTCAAACCTAAAATAGGAGTGTCGTAGAGAAGTCTTACTTCGAGGACCGTGAGGTCGTGGGTTCAAATCCCACTCCCGATTTGTATCGGGGTAGCTCAGTTTGGTAGAGTACACGATATAGTGACTTTTCGGCTTGTTACCTCTTCATCTTTTGCTAGGATTTGAAGGATAATCTGGATTGATAGGATTCTATTCTGGATGTGAAAAATAGATAATTGGAAATGGAGTGAAGAAATGAAGTTGTTATGACTAAACAAAACTTCGGTCTTCCGTCTCCCAACTTCCGACTTTAACAAGCCCCTGTAGCTCCAAAAGGCAGAGCACGGTAAAACATTTTAGTAAGGACCGGTTGCAAGGGTACGGGTTTCCGGACGGCTGAATCGTGGGATAATACCCCAGTAAGCCTCAGCACCGAAAGGCCTCTCTATTAGAAGCTGAGTAGGGAAGCGTGTTAACCCCGGCCCTAGGCTAATCCCTACATTAGGAGGGAGAGTGTGGGTTCAAATCCCATCGGGGGATCAGTGTGAAGGATGTCGTTATAGTATGAAATACTTCGTCACCATTTAAACGGGAAGGGTTCCTGACTTTGGTTAGATAAA
This sequence comes from bacterium, assembly GCA_024743255.1. Classification (GTDB taxonomy): domain Bacteria; phylum Bacteroidota; class Bacteroidia; order Cytophagales; family Cyclobacteriaceae; genus JANSWY01. The sequence continues at coordinate 14,427 of JANSWY010000069.1, forward strand.
GGTGCAAATCCTCGCATCAGACAATGCTCCCAATTTTTGTCATACAAATTGTTACTCCTTCTACCATTTGTCTAAGAGCTGTATCAGGAAAGATGCAGCTTTTTTTAGAGATTATTTTTAGTGCGCAAAAAAGCTGCGTACCACCCTTGTTTATTTGTAATGTACAAACAAGAGAAAGGTGAAATGGAAAAGACAATAAAAGAAAAACTAAAACAAATAGAAGAGGAGCGAGGCTTCAAAATTCTATATGCCTGCGAAACAGGATCAAGGGCCTGGGGTTTTCCTTCACCTGATAGTGATTATGATGTTAGGTTTATTTACGTTCAGGATTTGGATTGGCATCTTACCTTGAAGTCGAGGAAGGATTCATTTGAATTGCCAATAAATGATGAACTGGATATTACTGGGTGGGAATTTAAGAAAGCGCTTAACTTGATGTGGAAATCAAATGCAGCACTTCTTGAGAGGATTCAGTCCCCTATAATTTACAGGGCTGATCTGGAGTTTCTGAATGAAATCAATAGATTAAGTAAGGATTGTTTTTCTCCTGTTGCCGTGATGCATCACTATTTAAGCATGTCTAAAAAGTGCCTGGAAGAATGTGCAGCTGGATCGGAAGTTAAGTTGAAAAAGTACTTTTATGCGATCCGAACTGCTATATGCGGCGCTTGGATCAGAGAACGCCTTGATATCCCACATATCGAAATGCATAAGATGTTTGAAATTGTGCCGGACGATGTGAACAGTAGAATAGTTGAATTGATTGATCTTAAAGCTGGAAAAAGTGAGGGATACCTTCATCCTCGAGAAAAGATGCTTGATGAGTATTTGGAGGAAACAATTTCGAAAAATGATGAGATAGCTAAGAGCCTGCCGGGGGGTAAAGGAGATATGGATGCTTTGGATGAATTTTACAGGGGAACCTTACTAGGATTTTAAGGATTGTAGGATGGGCTAGGATTATATGGCGAGTACGATAGAATTGATGGACTGGTGAGATGCCTGATTTTAATGGATGATTGGATTGAATTTGATCTTGGAGAGTACTGAGATAATAGATTCCCAACAACTAGTTTAGCTAAATGGATAAACTTGAATACAAGGATATAACAAGGCGGATTATTGGTTGTGCAATGAAAGTTCATTCAATTATTGGGAGCGGATTTCAGGAGGTGATCTATCAAAGGTGTCTTGCTATTGAGTTTGAGCGCAATGGATTGGGCTTCCATAGGGAAAAGGAGCAAGGAATCTTTTATGAAGGAATTCATGTCGGGACCAGAAGAGTTGATTTTCTCGTGGAGAACAAGGTATTGGTGGAATTAAAGGCTGTAGTGAATGTGGATAAAATACATTACGCCCAAGCCATTAATTATCTCGAGGCTTTTGGTCTCCACGCTGGTTTATTGATTAATTTCGGACAAACCAGTTTAGAATTTAACAGGCTTTACAATAATAATCGCAGTTACATTCCACCAAATCAGAGTTAGCCAAAAAACTCTCATCATGCAAACATACCTAATAGATCCTAGTCCATCCTAAAATCCTTAATCCTAGTCCATCCTACAATCCTTTAAATCCTAGACAATGACGATAAACGAACTTAAACAAAGAAACATCATTATCTACGAATGCATAAGCGGAAGCAATGCATATGGTCTTGCTACTCCTGAATCAGATGTTGACATCAAAGGAGTATTCATCTTACCAGAAGAAGATTTCTATGGACTGAATTACGTGGATCAAGTGAGTAATGAGACTAATGACATTGTCTATTATGAGCTAAGGAGATTTGTGGAGTTGTTGTCAAAGAGCAATCCAAATATTCTCGAGCTGCTCTACTCTCCTGAAGATACAATTCAGATAAAACACCCATTGATGGATTTACTCAGATCACAAAACTTCTTATCCAAACAGTGCAAAGATAGTTTTGGTGGTTATGCAATGACTCAGGTTCGAAAAGCAAAAGGCCTCAATAAAAAGATCTTGAATCCGGTGGAGAAAAAGCGAAAAGGAGTACTTGATTTCTGCTATGTCTCACATGAACAAGGGTCTATTCCAATTCTAGAATATTTAGATATGCATGGAATGCTTCAGGAAAAATGTGGTTTGGCAAAGATCCCTCACATGCATGAAATCTATGGTTTGTACTACGATGATCCGACATTTCAGGGTGTTGTAAGGAATGATAATGCGAATGATGTGGCCTTGAGTTCAATTCCAAAAGAGAAGGAGCTAATTACGGTCATGTCATTTAATAAATCAGGTTACTCAAAGCATTGCAAGGAGTATAAGGAATATTGGGATTGGGTAGAAAAGAGAAATGATAACCGTTATGCAAACACTCTTACTCACGGTAAGAATTACGATGCTAAAAATATGATGCATACAATTAGGTTATTGAAGATGTGCGAGGAAATAGGCTTGGAAGGAAAGCTTAATGTGAGACGTTCGGATCGTGATTATTTGCTGAAAGTAAAGGCAGGGGAGTTTGACTATGATGAGCTCCTGGAGGAGGCTGAAAAGAAGGTAGGTCAAATAGAGGAAGCCTACGAAAACTCAGTTTTATCACTTTTACCAGATATTATTAAGTTGAATGAAACTTTGGTGGAAATTAGGAGAAGGTATTATCAGAATAGTTAAATTTAATAAACGACTTTTCTTGGTACAATAATTGTTTGTATTGCACTGTAAATCAATTGTTTCACTTAACACCTCACTCATATGAAAAAGTTGCTTGTATTACTCGTTGGAATTGTTTTTTCCTTTTCTTCATTTTCGCAAAATTTATTTTCAACGAATGTTAAAGTTTACGACCCAAAAGGTGCATTAAACCAAAACATTGATCATATCCCGGTTGGTATTAGTTTTTCGTACTGGAGAGATACTAATACAAAGTTTGCGTTGGGTGGTGAAATGGGAATTGCCATGTATACTCAGGATACATATGATTTGATGTTAGATAATGGAGATGTGATTGAGGTCTCTGAGGAAGATTGTTTTTGGACCTTGCATGTTGGAACCAGATACTTTTTGATTGAGGAAACAGCGGTAAAACCATATGCTGAAGCCAGAGTCGGCATGACCACTTTTTTTAGCTCCAGAATTGCAACGGATGAAAACGCAGATTTTGAAGATACTTTTGAATTTCATGGGACAGCCTTCAATACTGCCATTGGTGGTGGATTTCTTCTGGATTTCAATCATATTTTTAATGGCACTCCTGGTGATATTTTGTTGGATGCAGGAGTTAACTTTCATAGTGGAACAAGTGCTTCTTATCGAAATTTTGAAATGGTAGATGGGACTGCTAACACATTAGATGATGGTACTTTTCAATCTTTGACCAACTATGTGGACTATAAAATTGGAGTAGCGTTTTTGTTTTAACCATGATGATTAGATAAGATTAATTTACTTTGCTCCGTGGAATATGTATTAATTGTTATTGCTCTAATTCTTGGAGTAATCATCTGGCAGAAGAAGTCTAAAAAGACTAGCAAAAAGGACATTATTGTTCCGGAGAAATGGCGAAAGATTCTAATCAACAAAATTCCATTTTACCAGAACCTTGACTCTGATCGGAAAAATCGATTTGAAACCGACGTTTTTCAATTTCTCTCAACAACCAAAATTACTGGTGTTAATGTGGAAGTGAATCTTGAGGATAGGCTACTTGTTGCGAGTAGTGCTGTGATTCCTTTATTTGGGTTTCCACAATGGAGTTATAGCTTCCTGGATGAAGTGCTATTATATCCCTCATCCTTTGATAGAAATTTCCAACTAAATAACCTTGATGAGATTATTACTGGAATGGTAGGAAGTGGAGCAATGGAGGGTAAGATGATTTTATCCAAGCCCTCACTTCATGCAGGATTTGATATTGAAAATGACAAGAAGAATGTAGGGATCCATGAGTTTGTCCATTTATTTGATAAAGAAGATGGTCTGATTGATGGGATTCCTCCCGGATTGGAATCTGAGGTTTCATCATTGCCCTGGCTGAATCTAATTAAAGAGAAGACAAACGAGATTAATGCTAATCGATCCGACATAAATGATTATGCGACCACAAACCGACAAGAGTTTTTTGCTGTAGCGAGTGAATATTTTTTTGAGCGACCCAAGTTGTTACAAAAGAAACATCCAAAACTTTACAATGTGCTTTCGGAGGTGTTTAACCAAGATCTAGCCACTAGTCAGACAAGTATTGTTTCTGCGAAGGACGTTGGTAGAAATGATCCTTGTCCTTGTGGAAGCGGAGAAAAGTATAAACGTTGCTGCCTTCAATAACCAATTCATTCATGAAGTTCATGAATTAGATTCATAGCAAATCAGAAACCTTAGGATCATTAGTCTGTTTAATTAACAGAAAGTAATTTATCACTTAATCATACTGAATGAAGTTTCTCTCCGCACTAGGATACAAAAATTATCGAATATTCATATCTGGCCAGGCTTTGGCTAACATTGGTAACATGGTTCATCAGGTTGCCGTAAGTTGGTTGGCTTACCAGCTGACTGAATCAGTTTTTATCCTCGGTGTTGTTACTTTTTCTAATCAACTAGCCGCTTTCTTTTCCGGATTGTTGGCTGGTGTTGTTGCGGATAGGTTTAATAAGAAACTGATCATTCAAATCAGTCATGCCTTGATTGGAATGAGTTCGCTTTTATTAGCTCTGGTTACATATCTAGACCTAAGTACTGTTCTATTACTAATTGTATTTCAACTCGTAATGGGGTTCATGAAAGGTGTTGAGATGCCAACAAGACAAGCATTTGTAAATGATCTAATCCCAGATAAGGCAAAGCTTACAAATGCAATAGCACTTAATTCTACTGTATTTAATACAGCAAGAGTAGTTGGGCCAGCAATTGCGGGAATCATTATTCCAATTGCAGGAGAGGAGTTTTGTTTTCTTGTATATGGAGTGATGAGCTTGGCAATACTAATAGCATTCTTTTTTGTCCATACCGATCCTTTTCAGGCAAAATCTACTAAGCTCAACTTCAGATCAGAGTTTCTTGAAGGGGCCAATTATGCTTTTGGTACTCCTCCGATTAAAGTATCGTTACTGTTTGTGTTTGCTTTTACATTGGTGGGTGTTTCATTCATCGTTTTACTACCACCACTAACTGGTGAAGTCTTTAATGCCGGATCTGAAGTGTTTGGTTATATGAATAGTGCTCTGGGTTTAGGAGCAATCATAGGTGGAGTTTTTCTGGCTAGCCGTGTAGGTACTCATGGAATTCAAAAGTTCATATTTGGAGCGGCTGTGATATTTTCGATTTCCTTGCTGACAGTTTCTTTTTCTAAATTCTTAACAATTACGTTAATTGCCATTGCCTTTACAGGTTTGGGTAGAGTAGTTGTTTTTGCAGGGACCAATACCTTACTACAAACCATTTCCGCAGATGATAAAAGAGGAAGAGTCCTCAGCTTTTACATAGCTGCATTTATGTCAGCAGTTACTCTTGGAGGTATGCTAGTGGGTGCTTTAGCTGATATTGTGGGATTAATTCCAACTCTATTAATTGAAGGTCTACTTTGTGTGGTGGTATGTCTGGCTTATGCTAGCCAACTTAAAGTTGTTGGTAATGCAGGAAAAATTGCCCTGGAAGGACAATAAAAAAGGATACCCAATTACAGGTATCCTTCTAATCAATCTACTTTCAACCACCTAATTTCTAGTCGTCTCCGTTATCACCATCCTCGTCTTCACCATCTTCACCATCTTCGTCATCACTGTCCTCATCATCTTCGCCTTCCTCATCCTCATCATCTTCTTCGTCTTCATAGTCTCCAAGATCAACAGTTTCCGTTGTGCCATCTGGATTCGTAATCGTAACAATATTATCACAAGTACCATTACCGTAATCGATAGAATAAGTTTCTCCTTCATAGGTAATTTCTTCAACTCCTGATACGAATGTGAATACATACTCATCCTCGTCTTCAGCACCTTCGCAATCAAATAACATCACAAGTGGTGAGATCACTCTTGCCGAATATGATTCTCCATCTTCTCCTGAGAAGTCGTAATCACCTTTTGTTACTGTTAGTTTATCCTCTCCGTTACCATACTCATAAGTTTCTTCTACATCACTTGTCATTGAGAAAGAATACTGCTCACCGTCTTCAACTTCAGTGATTGTCAGGTTTTCTTTGTAAGTCTCATCACTTGTGAATGCAAAATCATCTTCTGTGAATGTCTCTGAGAAAGTATTTGTATACTCTGAATTACCATCGATTATATACTCCCAGTTGTAAACTTCGCCATCTTCTTCCTCTGCAAATCTCTCTCCGAAGTTTTCAAATACAGTCGAACCATTTGAGCTTCCTGACCATGAATCTTCTGATGTTTCATCTTCAGTCCAGAAGAATGTGTCTGTCAATTTTCCAAATACAGTGATTTCATAGTCGCAATCTACTTCCTGGCACCCTTCGCCATAGTCATAAACTATCGTGTATGAACCGTCAGCATTTTCTGTTTCCGTTACATCTGCGCAAGTTTCCCATTCCCAATCATCTTCGTAATCTCCATCGCCTCTCGCTTGAGTGTTCATTGCTTTTCTTGCTTCAGCTCTTCCTGATGCACTTGAATTGGAACCTCCTATTGATCCATTTGCCATGAATCCAGAGATATTGGCTTTCAAAGCAATTATCCCAGAGATTTTTGATGAAGATTTTGATGACGCTGTTGTTGGGTTTTCTGTTGTTGGATCTGGAGCAATTGGATCTTCTTCACAGGCCATAACAGCCATACCCAATCCAAGTCCCATGATCAACGTTCTGAATAAATTTGATTTACTTTTCATTTCGCTTTTGTTTAGTGTTTAATCGTTTATTAATCGGTACTTACCGGGTTGTTCCTGTTTGTATTGCAATCCCAATGGAAGACAAATTGCCCTCATGGCCTGGTCAACATCTGTGAGAGGAATGCTACCGGTATACTTTTGATTAAGTTCCGAGCTATATGAAATTTCTACTTGATAGAATTCTTTAATGAAATTGAGGATCAGTTTGGCTGATGCCTTTTGGAAAGACAAAGCATTTTCCTCCTGCTGAAATACTTTGTTACTGTTAAACCTTTGACCCCCAGTTAATACTTTATTGGCGTTTTGCGTTGTTACCTGAACTCTTCCTGTGTGGCATATAACTTCAAGTTGGTCAGAGCTATTTACTTCAAATACTGTCCCGAATACAGAGACTTTTCCGAACTCTCCATTAACTGAAAAGCTGGCCCCTTTTTCTACTGAGAAAACTGCATCTCCAGTTAAATCCAGATTTCTTGAGATCAAATAACTCCATCGATTGAACTTTAAAGAAGATGATGCTTGTAGGTCAACAAGTGAGTTATCTGGAAGAGTAATTGAAAGGTTTTCCGAGTTGCCAGTTTGATACAACTTGCTTCCAGAAAAGTAAAATGCGACCGTACAAAACCCTATTAAAAGAACTGCAGCATATCTAATCCAAACAAAGCTTGAACCCATCTGATTTTGAATTACACTGGAGCGGAAAAGACTCCAGGCTTCCACCTTAGACCTTCTGAAAGGAACCGTTATTGCTTCAGAAGTAACCTTGGCTACTTTGTTATCAAATGATTCAATATGGTTTTTATAATGCTGCAATTCTGCGTGTTTAAATAGTACTATCTAAAACAGCGGCAGCACCCTATGAAAAAAGTGAAAAAAACTTTAAAATATTTTTAAGTGATTGATAATCAGTAGAATGGTAGTATGAAAAAATTATCTGAAATTGATATTCACAAAGAATGATGGTGTGAATGGTAGCAAGTTTAAGTCTACATAAGGATCCAAATTACTAGATGGGTTTTCATTGATGTATTCAATTTTACTAAGTGAGATTCTTCGTGATTTGATGTTTTGCTGGTTGTATAGGTTGAAGATTGTCACTCCAAATTCTCCGTGCATCTTTTTGTGCTTCCACTTTCGAGCGGCAGTTAAATCCATTCTGTGAAATGCTGGAAGTCTCGATTCCTCATCGTATACCCGAGTAATGATAGTCTCAGTTTCTTCAGGAAAGAAGTCATCACTAATTTCTTCAAACTCATAAACCGGAAAGTAAGCACCGCTTCCATAAATCCAGTTTAAAGCAAAGTTGTATCGACCGATTTGTAATGTATTGATCCACTTGAACTCATGCCTGCGATCTTGCATAGATGGAAAGTAGTCGCCATTATTTATTTCTTCATAACCTTGTTGGGCATTCATTAGTGAGTAACTAATCCAACCGGTATAGTTTTTATGCTCTTTTTGTATGAGTAGATCCAGTCCCTTCGTATTTCCAAAACCATTGATCAGTTCTCCGCGATCCGTGTCGTCAAATGCAAAAGTCTCGGGGACAAAGAACTCGCTAATTCCATTCAGTGATTTAGTATACGCTTCAATATCAATGGTCCATCCGTTATCAAAAAAATTGAACCCAGCACTGAAATGATCAGCTCGTGTAATATCTAATTCTTCATCATCAGCTGCCAGCCAGAAGTTGTGATATCCATAAACCGGATCGAAGTATTGGACTTGTTTAATAAATTGGAAATTTCTGCTAAAACCGGTTTTAAACTTCAGATTCCGGGTTATATTAAAATTGTATGAAAACCTTGGTTGTGCAAATGCTCTGTTGATTAGTTCGGAATACTCAATGCGGGCTCCAACTTCGAAACTGTGCCTGCTATACTTGCCAGTAAGATTTGAAAAGATGGATGATATTGATTCATACTGATTTTCCTCATCTGTAAAGGTTTCATTATCATAAGCCTGAAGTAAATCAATTGAGTATTCATGCATTGAGTAGCCAGAAGTCCATTTTAGGTTGTTGTTGATGATTTGATTGTGCTGCAGGTCAACACCCAGGTCATAAAGCTGATTGTCTTGCTCAAATGAATAGAGATATGAATCAGAAAAGAATTGACTTAACTCCTCTGAATTGAATCCATAAAAGTAATTGTTGAAGAATCTCGAAGTAGTAACTTGCAACATGCTTGAAGAACCTTTGGACCATCTATGCTGCAGGGCCAGACTAAATCCATTATTCCCCCAATTGTTGTCTTCAAACTCATTATTAGTAAAAGTTGTAAATACTCCGCCATCTGGCTCCTCGTACTCATAACTGATCTCGTTTCTCAGTTTGTCTTCACTTTTATACCAGGACGCAGTTATTGAGGTATTATCTGAAAAATCATAAGACAATTTGGTATTAACATCATAGAAATGAAAATCAGGAGTAATGTCTTGAAATGGATCAAAATCCAGATCAGCCTGATTGTTGTCACGGTTTTTTCGAACGATTTGGTAGATATCCTTAAAGATTTTGGACCTAACTAAATCAGTATGAGATCTGCGACCATAGGCGAGGAATGTCAATTTATCGGATACAGGTACTTCAATGCTTCCTTTGGCTGTCAGAAGGTTTAATCCCAATGATCCGGTGGTGCCATTCTTATTCCCATCTTTTCCAATCAGATCTACAACTCCAGACACACGGCCACCATATTTGGCATCAATCGGATTTTTGTAAACTCTGGCGTCTTTTACATAATCTGAATTTACTGCACTAAAAACTCCATAAAAATGATCCAGGTGATAAAGTGTATAACCGTCAAGTAAAACCAGGTTTTCACCAGGAGCTGATCCTCTGATGGATAATTCAGCGGAAGTACCATTGCTGCCACTAATTCCTGGTAGCAACTGAATTGTTCTGAAAACATCAGGATCACCCAACGATGGAAGTCTGTTTCTGATTTGAGGATTGAGACTCATTCTTCCAGAGCTGTTGTTAAGTTCCACTTCCGCAACTCTATCCCCGAGTACCACAACCTCTGAAATATTGTAATTGGATGAAGAGAGAGAAATCTCGATTTTATTAAGATCTTGAATTTCTGATAGTCTTAATTTCCTGATTTCAAATCCGAGATAGGAGATTTCCAGAGTCAATGTATCACTCGGGACATCTGATATCACAAAAAAGCCATCATTATCTGTAGTCGTGCCCAGTTTAGTTCCATCAATTTGAACCAATGCATAAGGGAGTGTTTCATTACTAATCCCATCCATTACTTTCCCCTTGATTGTGAAGTTATACCTTGTAGGTTTGTCAGATTTAGATGGAGGAATTATAAGATAATTATTGCCTATTAGTTCAAAATCAAAACCTACACTTTGTGTGACTTCTTGTATAGCTTCAGAAAGTGGTTTGTTTTTGAAATTGCACGACACATAAAGTTCTGAAGTGAGATCAACAGAAAAAGAAATCTTTGTGTCATATGCTCTATTCCAGGAATTGAAGAGGTCCTCCAAACTGATGGATTGATGGGATGCGTCAACACGGATCTCTTGCTGGGCAGCTAATTCAAAGGATAATAAAATGACTAATATGTAAATCAGCCATTTCATTTATAGATATAAATAGTATCGTTTTTAATCCGGAATTTCAGTCCCATTGGTTTGCAAAGTTGTTGTAACGCAATATCAACGTCCTGATTCGTAAATCCCCCAGTATAACGCTGTTTCCTCAACTCCTTTGATATTTCGATATTGAGTCCAAACTGTCTTTTGACTTCAATTAGAATTTTCTCAAAAGGCTCGTTTTGAAAGGAAAACTTACCATCCATTCTTTCAAAATCACCTTCTCTGGTTTTCGCAGGACTGGATAGTAATTCATTTTTAAGAGTCGTTTTTAAGCCTGCAGTGAGCGTAACATCGTTTCCACTAGATGTGACTTTTACCTTTCCTGTTTTGCATGCAACAATAGTGTTTTCCTCTCTCTCAATTACATTAAACGACGTGCCAAGAACTTCTATCAAGGTATTTTCAGTTTCGACAACAAAGGCGTCTCCTGGTTCTACTTCGTAAAATATCTCTCCTTTTTGTTCAATTGATCTGTCTCTTTTGAAATTGAAGACATTGTAAGAAATCTCGGAGTTAGCATTGATTATGGCTTTAGATCCATCAGGCAAATCCAATGATAAGATTTCACCGGTAGTTGTAGTGAATGTGGTAAGTTTAAAAAAGGCCCACCAAACGACAACAGCAATAGCGGCTGCTATTCCAGAAGTTATTCCCAGATAAGCACCAATTTTTCTAACAGGTTTTGAGTCTTCTCTTGCTTCCAATGTTTCATCAAATGATTCCCATGCCTCTTCTTTGCTCTTAGCGCCAGCGGGGGTCATTAGATCAGTGGAATTATTCATGAGCCATAGAAATTGAATCTCTTCTTGGCTTTTGATCTCATTGTCCAGATTTTCCCATTCTTTATGAGAAAGTGTGCCTTCTTCTAGTTTTTTCTTTACTTCCTCGCTGCTCATATCTTAATTTTCAATTTTTCTCGCAGCTCCGCAAGAGCCAGGCTCATTCTTTTTTCGACAGTCTTCACCGATATTTCCAGAATTTTAGCAATTTCAGGATAGGTGTGTTTGTCCATTCTACTCATCAAAAAAACGGTTTGCGATTTCTCTGGGAGACCTTCAATCGCTATTTTGAGTTGTTCTGCAAATTCCTTTGACTCCATTTCAAAACCTGGAGTTTCAGAGGTTGTTTTGTCGGTTATTTTAAGCTCAACCTTTTTATCTGCTGCCTGGATATTGAATTCTTTTCTCATCAAATTGGTAGCAATTGTAAAAAGGTATCCTTTTACTGTTTCGTTTTCTATACTGTTACGTTTTTCCCAGGCTTTCATAAATACATCCTGGGTCAGATCTTCTGCTTTATCAATGTCTTTCAACTTAAAATAAAGGAAATTACGTATTGGTTCGTAGTACTGGTCAAATATTTTTTTGAATGCTTTTCGCGTCATATTATTGGACCAAAATGGTGTATATTAACTGAAGAGTCTAAGTCCTAATTATTTAATAGGATTTGCAGCTTCTTAAGTAAATATACAGAATTACCCCACCTTGCCCTACCCCGGGCATCTTAGATTAAGTCATTTAACGACCAATATTTCAATCTATTTCATCACTGAAAATAAGACATAAAAAAAGTCCAGGATTCCCACCCTGAACTTCAGACAACCAATCTGATCGTATTACTATGACCTTCCGAATACGTGTACCTTGGCTTTGGATCTTGCCAAATTTTTAGTGTCGTAGTGAAAGACAATTTTTTTGATAAACCTTTTATTTCCAACCAGGTCAATTAATCTGGTTGCGCTGTTTCTGGAGAAATTATGTTTTACCGATATGTTTTGTGAAGTTCCATTCATATAATGAACAGTCATTTTGTGCATGTTAAGAGCTCCGCCTGTGACTGCTACCTTTAGTTTAGTGTATCTGCCATTATCTGCTCCAACATGAATGACATCCCTATCCAACTTGTAGTCTACTGCTCTGGTCCCTAGTTTGTCCCAGTCTTTTCTTTGAGCAATTGCGGAAGAAGAAACTAATACTAATAATGTAAATGCGAGTGTGAAGATATTTTTCAAATTCATAATTCTTGTTCGTTTATTCGCATGCTTTGACAGCAAATAAGGAAGAAGGTTTAATCCATTGAAAAATTTTTAATAATTGATGAGGAGAACCGAGTCAAATTAGCTCACTTTTTACTATATTAACTAAGTCCCGAATATGAGCACAACCAATAGAATAGATCCACAAATACGGGAGGCATTAGTGATTGTAACTATATCATTTCTCCTTCCTGTTACAGCTGTTGCTATCACAGTTGTAGTTACCAGCATTTATACGCTAAATGACTTCTTAACCAAGATTATCCCAACCTGGCACTTTCCTTTATTGACAGCCATTTTCTGGGTTGGAGGACCGTTGCTAATCAGGAATGAGTTGTTGAAAATTAAGCAAGCAGGACTTTCCGGGAACTTCACTGTAATGCATACTAAATACAGAAGAATACTGCTTATTTATGTTGTGCTGAGTATTCTCTACAGTACTGTCGCTGGGGTGATTCCTTTACTTGCCGGATTTGGATTTACAGAGGTATTACTTTCAACAGCGATAGCAATTCTTTATTTGGGAATCAATTACATGCCATTTTACATAGTTTTCTTAAAAAGGCTCGATAAGATTTATGAATTGTTTGAATGTCCAATAGAATCAAAATCTTCTCTCACTGTGAAATTTAAGTTTCGGTTTACGGCGATATGCTCTTCGGTGAGTGGGGTACTCTTGATAATGTTAAGTGCGCTTATACTCATATGGCGGTTTATGGAATTTCAGGAATTCGAATTGGATTTCAGTTCTATTCTTACGCGTCTGGCCATAGTGGCGTTAACAGTTATCTCACTTCAATCCTTACCAAATCTGTTTCTAAGCAATGTAATGATTGGTGATATTGAGTCGATTAAAAACTATGTAACAGACCTGGCTTCTCACCGGCTGAATAGTAAACTGACTATCGATACCAGAGATGACTTTGGAATAGCAGGAAAAGAAATTCAAACAATGGGTTCGGAGCTTTCGAATATTATTAATAGCATAGCGGAAAGTGCCAATTACCTCCTAAATGCTAGCAAAGAATTTAACAAGCTCTCAGGGATTATGTCCGAGGGTAGCTCTGGTCTGGCAGCAAGTGCTGAAGAGTTGGCTTCCAGTATTGAGGAGATGTCCGCCAATATTTCGCTTACAAGTGAAAACGCGGAGAAATCAGCAGAACTAAGTTCTAATTCAACAGACAGAATTAAGATCGGGCAAGATGCTGTTCAAAATACTGTGAAGGATATTAAAGAGATTGCGAATAAGATTGACCTGGTACAGAAAATAGCTAGTCAGACGAATTTACTAGCTGTAAATGCTTCAATAGAGGCTTCTGCAGCAAGAGAACATGGGAAAGGTTTTGGTGTGATTGCCAGAGAAGTAAGAGAGCTTGCTGATAAAAGTAATCTTGCTGCGGATCAGATTACAAGTTTGGCTGAAGCCACCATGTTAAGATCAAAGGAACTCAAGGAAGAGATTGATGACATTGCAGAGAATTCCAGCAATAACACGGTGATGGCTAATAATATTGCATCTGCAAGTAAGGAGCAGCAACGCAGTAGCGATCAGATAAATTCCACGGTTCAAAGCCTTAATGATAGCGCTCAACAACTTGCAGCAAGTGCAGAAGAGCTATCCTCATCTTCTCATTTATTGGCGGATCGTGCTACTTACCTGCAGGGGCTTGTCCAGGATTTTGAGTTCTGATTAAGCTAATAGCTTTTCAAGTTTTGGTAACATTGATTCAGATTTCTCATTGTATTTCTCCATGTCAGAAAGGATTTTATCAAGAAGTTGAATTGCTTCATTTATATATGGGCCCTTGTTTAAC
>JANSWY010000031.1 GCA_024743255.1 bacterium
AAGGAGTCCACCATATCCGCCGTAAAGATTCAATTCCTTTTCAGCATCTTGTCCGGGAGGTATACCTAGAAATGTATTGGTGGTTGCCAGGCCATAACCAGCAAGACCGAATATGTAGTTTTTATTGATAATAACACCTCCATATCCTCCTAGTAGAAGAGATCGATCGGTATTAACCATTCCAAATTTGACATCAATACCGCCAAATCCTTTGATATCATTATCCTTACTCAACAAAGATTTTACTTCGTTGGGGTCATTGCTGTCAACATATTTTTGTGCAAAACAGCCTGCGCTGAACATTAATAAGACAACAATTACAGCTTGGGTGGTGAACTGTTTAAAATACATATTTAAATGATATTGCGGCATCCCAGAATGTACCTCTGATATACCTCATACCGATATAATTAAAATAAGGTTTCAAATCAAATCCTATAGTAACAGGAACGCTCAACCAACGATACTCGATTCCAGCTATCGCATCTGCGCCCATTACAAAATAACTTTTATCTTCTGTGATGAAGGTGTCGAATGGATCACCAGGTACAATAGTTTTACTCAAATCATCATACCTCTCTAATCCAAAGTGACCTCCAAGGCCATAATAAGCATAGAAGTTTTCGTTAAATGAAAATTCCATTTGCCGGTGTTTCACAAACATGATAGTAAACTGAGCACCTTCATTTCTGCCTGAAAGCATAAACTCCACCGACTCTTCCGGCACTATAAATTTCTTATATGTAACTGCAGAAGTTGTGCCCAATCGTACCCCAGCAGATTGCTCATATCCTTGTGCGTTTACCTGACTAAATATTCCTAGAAATAAAGTCAGGGCAATTAATGTCCTACTAATACTTTGTCGCATCGTTAATCCCGATCTGTGAATATGGGTGTTTCTTTGATTGATATTATTAAATCTGCATTATTAGCGATAATATTTACTTTACCTACATTGTCATCCCTTGTGTTCCCTACCATTCCTTCAAGATTTAAATCTAATTCTCCATCAGAATTTTGATTCTTTCTAAGTGACAACATGTTGTTTGGTATAATCACGCGATCTTCCTGAGCTGCGATGTTTGCACTGAAATAAGATTGTGGACTCAGTATCAAACTAATATCAGCGGATTTACTATTGATAGATATTGACTTAAAATTAGCATCCACTCTATCCACAAATATCTCACCGTAATCCAAATTCAAATCTAAGTCTGAAACTAGAGCATCTACATTCACATCACTAAAATCTCCACTTCCAGAAACCGAAGTAACTTCCTGAATCCTGATCTTATCGTTTCTTGAATTTAGCTTCAGGGACTTGATATCTCCTAGTGTCATTTCAGAAGAACTACTTTGCACAGAGAGTCTATGTGCATTATTAACAGCAAGTTCAGAACCCTTTAGCTTAACCGTCCCATCTTTCATGTTCTTAATCGTACCATTCCCAAATGAAAGATTCACTTCTGACTTACCTTCAAGTGTTCTTGTTCTTAAATCACCGTGTGACAAGGTAAGGTCAAGTTTCCCGGAAAAATCGTTTATGAATACATTTCCGAACTTGTTATCAAGTGTAAGATTTACTCCATCCGGTACATATATGGTATAATCAATAGTCACTTTGTTTCTACTGGTAAAACTTTTGGAGTAATCTTCAATGCTGTTAAGCACTGAACTCAATGCTCCTTTCTTTTTATCCATATCAGTTTCTACCGTCAAAAAACCTACAGCGTAACTAAAGTCTATCTTCACTTTGTCCATCAGTTTTTCAACGATATCATCAGTTTTACCTGTTGCAACTATATCTACAGAAAACTTTGCTGAATCTTTATCCCAGGTGTTGATAATGATCTTACCGTATTTATTGATTACTTCAACATCATCGCCACTCTCAACAGTAAATGATCTAGTTATATTCTTAGTCAACTTGGTGTCGCCTTTATCTGTTGCAACCGCAAATGCGGAAAACCCAATGACAAAGCTCAAGCATAACATTATATCTTTTATTCTCTTCATAGCTCTTCCTTTAGTTTTGGAATACTCTTTCCTTTTCCTTCGCTCTTTGTTCATCCTCCTGTAGCTCTTCCAGTACTCTATCCAAAATTTTCAATTTCAATTGATAGTTTTCAATCATTGCAATAATTACTTCCTCGTTATCTGCATTGTCTTGCAAATCATCTTTCAACTCAGCAAATGCCTTATCCAGCTCCTGAATATCTTCAATCATCTTTTCTCCACCAGCCTTAGATTTCGCTATCGACATCTTATGATCTATTTGAGATGTATAAAATGCCTGCGCTTCAGCCAACTCCGGATTTGATGCAAAAATCAAATTCTCTTCACTACCACCACCTCTGTTAAATATTATGAGTACAATTGAAAAGACCATTAACAAAGCAACTGCAGCTGCGATTTTCATCCAGTCAAATCCTTTCTTAGGTTCGGACTCAGCCTTTTGCTTAATGCCATCAGCAATCTCATCCCAGGATAAGTCCAGGTCCAGATCGTAAGTTTCAAATTCATCTCTGTTACCAGTGACGAATGATTTGAATTTATCTTCCATATTCCTGATGATTTTCAACATTTAATAGTTTCCGTAACTTAATCTTTGCTTTACAATACTGTGACTTAGATGCCGATTCTGATATTGAAAGAATCTGAGCAATTTCTGAATGATCATATCCCTCAAAAACATAAAGGTTCATTACCATTCTGCATCCTTCACTTAACTGATCCATTTTGGAAAGAATATCACTGATCTGATGTTTTGTAATTTCATCGTCATATGTTTCTTCTTCCGTATGATCATAACCATCGTCTATATCAACTGTTACAAGTTTCTTTTTCTTAATTGCATTGATACAACGATTCACCACTATCCTCTTAATCCAGGCGCTAAACGTACTAATGTTCTCCAGACTATTGAGCTTCGTAAAAGCATCAATAAACGCGTCCTGAAGTACATCCTTTGCCTCATCCTCATCACCCATCATCCTACGGCAGATATTGAACATAGCCTTAGCATACAACTTATAGAGTTCACGCTGTGCTCGCTGATCTCCCTGTTGACTTTGAACAATCAGGTATTTGTGTATCGATTGGTGAGATGATTCCAATTACTTGTTTTAAAATTTAGCCTAATGACAAGGTACAAATTTAAAGGTTTCCATGTCGTGAATATTTTTTTGAAAAAATGTATCCGCCCTTAAAAAGTTTAGTGTCCTTCAATTGAAAACCACAACTTTCAACTACTTCAGTTATATCCTTAAGGTTAGAGCTCTCAAGGTTTGCAAAAACTTTAAAGAACAAGTGCATCAACCATGAGAGGAATGGTTTGTCATGCTGTTTATTAAAGTCCGTCACTAATAGAATTCCAGAATCTGATTTTAATTCTTTGCTTAGTTTTTGAAGGACCAATCTGAGATTATCATCATTAAATACATCTAAAAAGAAACTACAAATAATGACGTCATACTTGGTTGTTGGCTCAAAACTTAAATAGTCAGCTTTATAAAAAGAAATTGACAGATCAGACTTTCTCTTTCTCGCTTTTTCTAACATCTTTTCGGAAAGCTCGACATAATCTATTCCGCAGTTAGATGGAATAGTATTTAATACATTGCCAGTTCCTCCACCAACAATAAGAATATAATCTTCATCTTTAATATCATTAACAAATCCCATCTCGGCAGTTTCCAATGTATTTCCAAAGACGACATATTTTATCAAATCATATATCCATGCGATTCGATCGAAATTACTCATACCAGTACGAACAGAGGCAGATAAAATATTCCATCTCCAACAATCCTGTATCTTTCGAAGGAGTGAAAAAATTTTTGATTGAGATTGATTACAAAGAGAGTTGCCGACATAATGGCAAATAAAGTTGCTGTGGAGGTAGGCAATTCAAAAAGAAAGAACAGCGATAATGTGATTGTTATACTAATAAAGAACAAAATGTTAATGACAAGCTTGCTTCGATCTCCCAACAACAGAATTAATGAGACAAACCCATCAGCCTTATCGGTTTTATCTTCAAACAATGAAAAGATCATCAGGTTCATTAATGCGATGACCAAAATCTGAAAATACATTAGAATAATAAAAAGGCTAAACTCCTGATACAATGATAATGGACCAACAAACACACCAAGGCTGTAAAGAAGAGCACTAACTATTTCCTTGTACACAAAACCATCCCAAAACCGTACTAGAAGAAAGTATACCATAACCAGTGCTGCGGCAGCTACACCAAAATATACTGTTTGTATTGGCAAATAAAACACCAAGATAGCACCAAAGATTAAACACACTACAATTAAACCAAGAAGCACTTTGTAATATCTCTTATGAAATTGATGGCGAAAAGTACTTGGATTATCAATACCTGCTGCATCAGAGAGATGATCCCAGGTATATATTAGCCATACGGCTACTGCAAGTGTGAGGTAAATCAAAACCGGCACTTCGAGATTTAGATGCCTTGCAATCAGCATTGAAACCAATACAGCGCCAATCACAATATCCAGAGACAAAGCTCGAAATAGACGATAAAAATGATTTAATTGATTCACCACTACAATTTAATGTAAACAAAAAAGGCCCGCAAAATGCGAGCCCTTTTCGTTAATTTATTCATAATTTCTGCTACTCCGATGCCAGTGCTTCTGCACCTCCCACAATTTCCAAAATCTCCTTGGTAATAGCAGCCTGTCTTGTTCTGTTGTAAGTCAATCTTAATTCCTTCAATAACTCACCTGCATTATCAGTTGCTTTATCCATTGCTGTCATCCTTGCTCCATGTTCAGAAGCATTAGATTCCAACAAAGCTTTATAAAACTGAATTTTTAGTGATTTCGGAACGATCTCCTTGAATATGAATTCTTTAGTTGGCTCAAAAATATAGTCCACATTCTTTGAAGATGCCTTTTCTTCAAGGTCCTCTTCAGAAATAGGAGCAACTGGCAAGAATTGTTCTTTTACAAGCACTTGCGTTGCTACGTTTTTGAACTCGTTATAAACGATTTCTACTTTATCAAAGTAACCGCTTTCAAATTCTTCAAGAATGTATTGACCAGCTTCTCTGGCATTCTCGAATGAAAGATCATGTATCAAATGACTGAATCTCTCCACCATTAAGTAATCTCTCTTCTTGAAATAGTCATGAGCTTTCTTACCAATTGGCATGATGATGCACTGATCCATATCCATTTGGTATTGGTACTTTTCCTTAATCAATGAAACTGCACCTTTGAAAACTGAACTATTAAACGCCCCACATAGACCTCTGTCAGATGAAACTACTACAATGAGTACTCTGTTCACGTCTCTCTCCTCTGCGAATGGATTTTCAACGCCTTCAGACATTCCTGAAGTTACGTTAGAAATCACCTCAGACATTCTCTGAGAGTAAGGTCTCATTTGTGTAATCTTATCCTGAGCTCTTCTCAACTTAGCAGCTGCCACCATTTTCATGGCTTTAGTGATCTGCTGCGTAGAAGAAACAGAGGAAATACGGTTCTTTACTTCTTTTAAGTTAGCCATTCAGCAAATACTTAGTTTGTGTATCGTTGTGCTACTTCTTTTGCTACTTCAGTCATAGCGCTTGTAGCTTCATCACTTAATTTTCCAGCTTTTAGGTCAGTAAGTGCTGACTGGTGCTGAGTTTTAAGTAATGACAAATATTCTTTTTCTAATTCTTTTACCTTGTTCTCAGGTACTTTATCGAAGAATCCTTTAGTGAATGCGAAGATCGCAGCTACTTGATCCTCTACAGCTACAGGAGAGAACTGAGGTTGTTTCAACATTTCCTGGTTTACTCTACCTCTATCAATAGTTCTTTGAGTAGCCGCATCAAGGTCAGAACCGAACTTAGCGAATGCTTCTAGTTCTCTAAACTGCGCCTGATCAAGCTTCAATGTACCAGATACTTTCTTCATTGATTTAATCTGAGCAGAACCTCCTACCCTTGATACAGAGATACCCACGTTAATTGCAGGTCTGATACCAGAGTTGAATAGGTTAGTTTCAAGGAATATCTGTCCATCAGTAATTGAAATTACGTTTGTTGGGATATATGCAGAAACGTCACCAGCTTGAGTTTCAATGATTGGAAGTGCAGTAAGAGATCCTCCTCCTTTTACTTTTCCTTTCAACGACTCAGGAAGGTCATTCATTTGCTGAGCGATTTCATCGTTATCGTTCAGTTTCGCAGCTCTTTCTAATAATCTCGAGTGAAGATAGAATACATCACCTGGGTAAGCCTCACGTCCCGGAGGTCTTCTAAGAAGTAGAGATACTTCTCTGTATGCTACTGCTTGCTTAGAAAGGTCATCATAAACCACCAAAGCAGGTCTTCCTGTGTCTCTGAAGTACTCACCAATTGCAGCACCTGTAAAAGGAGCAAAGAACTGCATTGGAGCAGGATCAGAAGCAGAAGCACTTACAATAACTGTATAGTCAAGAGCACCACCTTTTTCAAGAGCAGCAACGATACCAGCAACAGTTGAAGCTTTTTGCCCGATTGCTACATAGATACAGAAAACAGGCTCTCCTCTATCGTAAAATTCTTTTTGGTTAAGGATTGTATCAATAACCACAGCTGTTTTTCCAGTCTGTCTGTCACCAATAACAAGCTCTCTTTGACCTCTACCAATTGGAATCATCGAGTCAATCGCTTTAATTCCAGTTTGAAGAGGCTCATTTACTGGCTGTCTGTAGATTACACCAGGAGCTTTTCTTTCAAGAGGCATTTCATAAAGATCACCTTCGATAGCACCTTTACCATCGATCGGGTTACCCAATGTATCAACAACTCTACCACACATGCCGTCACCAGCTTTGATAGAAGCAATTGTTCCGGTTCTTTTTACAGTGTCACCTTCTTTTACACCACTTGAATCACCGAAAAGTACTGCACCTACATTGTCTTCCTCAAGGTTAAGCACCATTGCACTTACACCATTTTCAAACATCAAAAGCTCACCAGCCTGAGCTTTAGACAATCCGTAGATTCTAGCTACACCGTCACCTACTTGCAATACAGTTCCAATTTCTTCAAGTTCAGCTTCCGTTCTTTGATTAGAAAGCTGCTCTCTTAATATTGCTGATACTTCATCAGGTCTTACTTCTGCCATAATATCATTAATTTATGCCTCAACGCAGAGGGCTAATGTTTTACTTATGCGTTTAAAAATTTTAATTCTAGTTCTCTAAGTTTTGAGCTTACAGTCTCATCAATCTGCTGATCTCCTATTTTGATCTTAAATCCACCAATCACAGAAGGGTCAACAACTTCAGTCAATTCAACATCTTTTCCAGTAACTGATTTAACCAGTTTCTCAAACTCAGCTCTTGTTTTCTTATCCAATTTGAAAGTAGAGGTAACAGTAGCTTCTACCAATCCTTTTACCTTGTTGTAAAGTGATAAAAATGACTTCCCAACCTCGAAAAGGATTGCTTCCCTGTTCTTCTTTACTATGATTTCAAAGATTGAGTAAGTAAGATCTCCTACTTTGCCTTTGAATATTTTTTCAAGGATAGATAATTTTTTTAGGTGTGGAATGATTGGACTTTTTAGCATCAACTGTAAGTCTTTGCTTTCTTCACATAGTCCAACGAACAATTCCATATCCTGTTTGGTCTCTTCAAGAACACCACGTTCCTGAGCTAATTCCAAAAGGGGTTTTGCGTATCGTTTGGCTACTCTTCCGTCAGACATATTAGTTAACCTTTACGTCTTTTAAGAATTTATCAACCAATGCTTTTTGAGACTTCTCATCTCCAAGCTTTTCTTTCAAGATCTTTTCAGCAATCTCGAGAGAAAGTTCACCTACAAGAGTTCTAACTTCAGCCAAAGCAGCTTTCTTCTCATTTTCGATAGTAACTTTTGCATCAGAAATCATCTTCTCAGAGATTTTGCTTGTTTCAGCTTTAGCTTCTTCTTTAATGTCGTTTGCAGTCTTTAAAGCTTCGCTCAACATCTTTTCTCTTTCCTCCCTAGCCTCTTGAAGCAAGTACTCGTTATCCGCTTTGATTTGAGCCATCTCTTCTTTCGCATTTTCTGCTGCTTTAAGAGAGTCACCAATCATTGCTTCCCTTGCTTTTAAAGCACCCATAATAGGTTTCCAAGCAAGTGATCTTAAGATGAAGAATACAATTAGGAAGATCAGAAGTTGCCAAAAGATCAATCCAATACCGGGCGTTAAAAGCTCCATATTTTTTTAGTTTTTCTTTGTTATCTGTTGTTTCAAAAATTAAAATAAGGCTTGCCGTTACCTAATGTAAGTCGGCAAACCTTAAATCGTTTCTTAACCTAGAGAGATTAGTAGACAAACTACTACACCAAATAGTGCAATTACCTCAATAAGTGCTGCGATGATCAACATTGCAGTTTGTACTTTTCCAGCAGCTTCAGGCTGTCTACCCATAGCTTCCATAGCAGAGCCACCAATTTTACCAATACCGATACCTGCGCCTATCGCAACAAGTCCAGCTCCGATTCCAGCTCCCATGATAGCAATGCTACCTTCTAATAAAAGTGCTAACAACGTCATTTTGAATTATATTAATTTATGAAACATTAAAATTCTTAATTGATTAGTGGTCATCATGATGCTCCTCGATCGCAAGACCAATGTAAAGCGATGAGAACATGGTGAACACATATGCCTGAATTGTTGCTACCAACAACTCAATGAAATTTATGAAAGTAACAATTATTGTACTTCCAAAACCTACAGCCCAAGATTGGAATATGAATATCAGTGCGATCAAACTTAAGATTACGATGTGACCTGCTGTGATCGCAACAAAAAGCCTTACCAATAGTGAGAATGGCTTAGTGAATATTCCAATTATCTCTACAGGAACAATGATCGGCTTCAATGCACCAGGAACACCTGGAGTGTTGAAAATGTGTTTCCAGTAGTTTTTGTTACCGCTAAAGTTGGTTACTAAAAACGTAAGGAATGCCAATACGATAGTTACTGCGATGTTTCCAGTTAAGTTAGCCGCTCCAGGTAAAAGACCCAGAAGGTTACCAAACCAGATAAAGAAGAAAAGTGTCAACAAGTATGGAAGATACTTTTCATATTTAGGGCCAATATTAGGCTTAACAATTTCGTCTCTCACAAAGATGATGATTGGTTCAAAGAAAGACTGCACTCCTTTTGGAGCCTGTCCAGCCCTTTTCTTGTAACCTCTCGCAACCGAAAGGAAAATCCATAGAAGCAATCCAGCATTTAGAAATAAGAATGCAACATTCTTAGTTATACTGAAGTCCAAAAGCATTCTGCCATCTTCAGCTACAATATGTCCATGCTCATACACATATCCATTGTATGCTACAACATTATGATGCTCATCATAAAAATTTGAGGAAGAGAAAACAGTCAATCCTTTCTCTGTATCGTAAAGAATTACAGGTAAAAACAAAGTACCGTAATGTCCATCGAAAAAATGCCACTCATGTGAGTCTAGAATGTGGTGGTTGATCATCTCTGCAGCATCAAATTCTTCGTCACTATCGCCACCACCAGAGGCTAGTACATTTGTTGGATTTGCTGTTATTAGTAAGAAAGCTAAAAAACTGAATGTCAATAGCTTGAATGTTACTGGACTAAAACCTTTTGTCATCTCTTAATTAGTTCTTCTCAGAATTCGGGCGCAAGTTAGGCAATAAGAGAATGATTTCAAAGATTAAATATGGCAAATAAATAATGGTTGTATTGAGGATAAATTTTGTGCTCTCCTCAACCTGAAAAATGATCGCAAAAACAAAGAAGAAAATTGTGGTTAAGAGTCGCAAAACAACTCCGGCAAGCACTACTGCAGGCATTTGATCTGCTGCCTTCAAAGCAAATTGATTGAGTCCAGCTATTCCCAAGCTTTGAATCAGAAAAAATAGAAAAATCCAATGGATGTTGGGGTGAATGTATTCTGGTCTAATAAATGCTAGGCCAAAAGAGGCTAACCAAAGAATTGCGGTTAGAAGTATATGATAAATAAGACTCTTGATGAAACTCAAAACTTGGGGAGTTTTCTAAATAATGAGTATAGTGCAGCACCCGTAGATACGAAAGTCATTACAATCATGATGACGGGGTACTTATTATCAAAAAAAGAGTCCAGCTTATAACCTCCCCAAACACCTACCCCGATGATTGCAAAGAGCTCAAAAGCCAGACCTGAATATCTTAAATAAAGTTTCGCGTTTTTATTCTGCTTTGAGTAGCGGTTTGTGTTTTCTTTCTGTTCTTTCACTAGAAATTGCTATCTCTTTATTGCCAGAGCCCATTTTACAACCTCCGTTGAAAGATGCTCCTGATTCCACTACTAACTTATTTGTGACGATATCACCATCTATCACTGCCGTTGGTTTTAACACCAATAGTTCCGTACACTCCACTGTTCCTTTGATGTGTCCTTCTATTTCAGCATTTTGGGCTAAAAGGTTCCCTTCCACATTACAAGAGTGTCCTAATACCGCTTTAGACTTAGTTGTGACATTCCCAACTACCTTGCCTTCAATTCTCACATTACCAAAAGTCTCTATGTTTCCATTAACAGATGTTCCTTTACCGATAATGTTACTTGAATTGCTTAGTTCTTCCACAACCTTTTGATCTTTGTTATTAAACATCGCTTTTTCCTTTTTCCTTTTTAAAAATCGACAAACTCCTCTGGGTCCACCGGGCTTCCATTATACCATAACTCAAAATGTAAATGAGGTCCTGATGTCAATTCTCCAGTGTTTCCAATGATAGAGATTATCTCACCCGCGCTTACAAAATTACCAACGTTTTTTAACAAATCCGAATTATGCTTATAGATAGAAATCAAATTGCCTCTGTGCTGAATACCAATTACATAGCCACTATCCTGTGTCCAAGACGCTAAAATTACAGTCCCGTCAGCCACGGCCTTCACCGGTTCATCCTTTTTTGCAACAATGTCTACCCCGTAATGATTAATCTTAGGGTCATACTTATCTGATACCAATCCTTCCTTACCCAAAGGGCTGAATAAGAACATTTCCTTCAAAGCCTCACTGTTATCTCTAAGCGAAGATGTGAGGGTCCCAAATGTCTCTCTTTCAAATTCTTTCCTAAACTCCTTATCAAGTGGAGTAATATCATCATCCAATGCTGAACTACTTTCAATTTGCTCCTCTGAAAGCTCTCTTTCCTCTACATTGGCATAAACATCATCCTGACCTGTCATGATCTTTCTAACGTTTTCAATGTAATTTTCCCTAGTCCTAACCTGATTTTCAAGTGAATCCACTGTTTGAGTCAACTGAATTAACTCAATTTTAGCCTGATTTTGAGCATGTCTGGGGTCGAACCATTCATCTAGTACGCTTGTAACTAAGTACATAGCTATACCTAGCATAATCAGAGATATCCCAAATATGATTAATACAACCTTTGCGTATGTAAAGCTCAGAGTGGTTTTCTCGGCAAAGTTCTCCTCATTTCGAATGATAAGAAGGTACCGATTTGTTAATCTGTTTGATAAAGTTTTCTTAGCTGCCAACTTTAAAATCTTAAAATTTAATCGGCAAAATTATATATTAAAATAGTTATCATAAAGCTTATTGAGTGATTACATTCATTTTTTAACGAATTCCCTGCAATTATCAGCCGCTTTATTTAAAACTGAGTTTGGCTTCCGCCATATTTTTTTTGTATATTATAAGATACAACCTCCAAATAGAATTTATGACTACTGATTACGCACACAGTGAGTTTAAACTCTACAAAAGCCTATTTGATGAATCGAGAGACTTACTGGCAATTACCGACATTAATACCACGATCGTCTCTGTAAACAAACGATGGGTAGATCTAACTGGTTTCTCTGAAGAGGAACTATCATCACTAAAATTGATAGATTTTGTTCATCCTGAAGATGTTAATGAAACCTCAGAGAAATTAGAATCTCTTAAAAAAGGGAATCAACATAGTACTCCATTCCAAAATAGATATCTCAAAAAAAATGGTGAATACATCTGGCTTGAGTGGCATGTAGTCTATGATAAAGAACATGAAGTACTCTACACTGTAGCAAGAGATGTCACCAAAAATGTGATGCTTCAGGAATTTGAAAAATATGCGAAGGATATTATGATCAGATATTCCTCTGATAAGCTTCACAAGGTTCCATTTAGGGATTATCTCAATAGTCTGCTAAATGAAATTTGTGAACTTTTCAAAGCAGAGGTGTGTAGTTTATGGATTTTCACAAAGGGTTACACACAATTAGAATGTAAATATAGAAGCCTTCACAAAAACGATTTAACAGGATTAAGTATTACACTTGAAAAATTCCCCTCATACTTCAACGCTACAAAAATCAATAAAATAGTGACTGCCTCATTAGAATTCGATGATGATGTGAGTAATGAGCTAGCAGGATACTTTAAGCACTATGGTCTTGTTTGCCTACTGGACACTCAAGTTACATTGCCTTCTGAACAGTTTGGTGTGATTTGCATTGAAGACAGTAAGCATCGGAATTGGACGATGGAAGAGCAAGCCACTGCCGCTAGTTTTGGCGCTGTTGTAGCAAATGCTTTTGCTCAATACCAACTTCAATCTCATCAAAACCTGGATTCTTAGCATTTTTTTTGGTTCCTCTGAATAATATGCGCCAAAGGGTTCGTTCTACCTTAAATGTAAAGTTTCTCAGATGAACATTTAGTGTTAAATTTGACGGACAAAATTCAATAAATACGAAATTATCCAAGAGATTTTGCTTTTATTGCTTCGTTTTTGATTAATTGCTTTCGATTGAAAATTTTCAATAAAATATCTCCGCTACTACTTTTTGCAGTAATAGTACTAATAGGTTGCGCTCCCGGACGAAAAAACCCGGTGAGCAAAACGTTCCACAATACAACTGCGCATTACAATGCCTATTTCATTGCAAACGAAAACGTAAAGGCAATTGAAGCTTCTCTTACCTCCAGTTACCAGTGGAATTACAACAAAGTACTGCCTATCTACATCAAGTTTGACACTACCGATACGAAAGCATTCGAAGACCAGTTAAAAGAGATTATAGAAAAAGCATCAATCGCAATTCAAAGACATCCTGGTTCTGCGTGGGAAGATGACGCCTATATCCTTGTTGGTAAAGCGAGATTCTACGGATATGAGTTTCAAGATGCCGTTGAAACGTTTAAATATGTCAATACACACAGCAAGAACGATAATGCAAGACATGAAGCTCTGATCGAACTTATGCACACCTTCATTAAGAATAATGAAATCAATAATGCTATTGCTGTATCCGACTTTCTCAAAAGGGAGGATCTCAACAAAAAGAACCTAAAGAATCTATATCTGAATAGAGCCTATTTGTATGAATCCAGAGAAGACCTGGATAAAATGGTAAACAATCTTGTAAAAGCTGAACAGTACATTAAAAACAACAAACTGAGAGCCAGAATCAATTTCATAATTGGGCAGATCTATCAGGAACTTGGATTTGATGCTGAAGCTTACCACAATTACAAAAAGGTACTGAGAAGTAATCCTTCTTACGAATTATCATTTTACACAAAGCTTAACATGGCTCAAGTAAGTGAATTGGCAAATACATCCGATAGTAAAAAAATAAGAAAATACTTTAAGAAGCTTCTCAGCGATGCTAAAAATGAAGAGTATAAAGACAAAATCTATTATGAAATTGGAAACTTCGAACTTAAACAAGGTAATCTAACAGAAGCAATAGATGCGTACAAATCATCTGCTAAAACTAGCGTGAGTAACAATCGTCAAAAAGGGTATTCCTATTGGCAGCTTGGTAAAATTTACTACGACAGCCTCAAAAATTACGAGCTAGCAAAAAATTATTATGACAGTACTATAAGTGTATTACCAAAGGATGAAGAAGCATATGAGGAAATCGCGGCGCGTCAATCCATTCTTGAAGAGTTTGTTAAACAAATCAACATTATCGAAAACAATGATAGCCTTTTAGCACTTGCCGCAATGGATACTGCTTCTCTAAATACATTTTTAGATGAATACATTGCTCAAAAAAACGAAGAAGAGGCAAAAAGGAAAGAAGAACAGAAAAAAGCGGATAGAAGAAATGCACTTGCAGCCCTAAATGATAATTCCGGTGATTTTGTTCCTATAGGAACCGAGGAAGAAGGTACAACGTGGTATTTCTATAACACCAGTGCAGTAAGCAAGGGAACAAATGATTTTAAAAGAGTCTGGGGTGATCGAATATTAGAAGACAATTGGAGAAGACGTAATAAACAAGCAACCACTGTAGGTCTGCCTACAGCAAACAATCAAACTAATAGTGAAGAAGACCAGAACACTAAGACTAGCAAAAACAACAATAAGGAAACAGATAAAAACGAATCATCACTAAGTAGAGAATCTTTAATAGCAACAATCCCTTACGATTCAGGGACTCAAGCAAACTTATTACTGGAAGTTGATAACGCACATTATGAACTTGGTAAAATATACCATTTCCAGTTAGATGAAGATCTCAATGCAATCAACACTTTCGATACTTTGCTCGTAAGATTTCCAGGAACAGAACATAAACCTGAAGTTCTATATTTGTTGTATTTGTTATCAAAAGAATATGATACAATCAAACAGGAGGACTACAAAAACCGTCTTCTTCAAGAATTCTCAAACACCATTTACGCTAAATTGATTGCAAACCCTAACTACAGAGAGGAAAGTCAGGCGATAAAATCCAAGCTGGAAAAGCTGTATAAAGAAGCTTATGAACATTATTTAAGTAAGAATTTCAAGCCTGCAATGACCATTGTGAATCAGGCATTGAAAGAACATCCAAATAACGATTTTTCAGACAACCTGGCACTTCTGAAAGTATTAATAATTGGCAAAACTGAAAATATCTACAAGTATCAGTTCGAATTGAATTCATTTGTTAAGCAGTATGAGGAGAGTGAGCTTGTTCCATATGCTGAAAAATTAATTACTGCATCAGAACAGCATCAGATTAATTTGATAAATAGTTCTAAGGCCAAATTCAAGACTAATCTGGACAAGAAGCACTTAATGGTCATAGCTTATGAAAACAAAGAAAACGCAGCTACTCAAGTTTCTCAGTACGTAGATGCAGAAATGCAATTGATAGATGAAGCAAAAGATCTCAGGTTGGGTAATTTGATACTTAGTGATAGGTATGCTGTGATCCTGATTAATGACTTCCCTGACAAAACAAATGCAATGGATTTTCTATCTATTTATAACAACAAGTCACAATTAGAAAACCAATTTAAGAATCTGAAATTTGTTAAATTCGTAATCACAAACGACAATTTCAACATCCTGTATCAAACCAAAGAATTAGACTCATACGAAAAATTCTTTGAACGAAACTACAAGCAAAATCAATGAGCAAGAAACTTGTAAAACGAATTATAAGATTCATCTGGGTATTGTTTTTCCTATTCGTATTAGGAATTCCGCTTACTGTGGAAATGGTAAAGTATAACCCCTGGAATTTATTTGGAAGTTTGCCTAGTCTGGAAAGATTAGAAAGACCCGACCCGGACCTATCATCTGAATTATTTTCCGCGGATGGGATCTCACTTGGTAAATATTTCAGATATAATCGTACTCAAGCTACTTATGATGAGCTAAGTGAGGATTTAAAAACTACCTTACGCTACACAGAAGATATGAGATTCGACGAACACTCGGGAGTTGACCTAAAGGGATTATTACGTGCCGCTTCTGGTGTGCTTACAGGTAAAAATAAAGGAGGAGGAAGTACCATTACGATGCAGCTCGCTCAAAACTTGTATCGTACCGAATCATCGAATAAAGGGAAGTTGTATTCTGTCAGCATTCTTGGCCGTGTTATTACAAAAATCAAAGAATACATAATCTCAGTACAACTGGAGTCTTCTTACACCAAGGAAGAAATAATGGCGATGTACCTTAATACCATTGAATTTGGAAGCAATTCATACGGCATTAAAGTCGCTTGTCAAACCTATTTCAATAAACTCCCAAGTGAAATTAACTATAAGGAAGCTGCTGTACTAGTAGGTCTTATTAACAAACCTACGAGATTCAATCCAATACTAAATCCTGAATTTGCGATGGGCAAAAGGACTGAGGTATTATGGAATCTTCACAAATTTGGTCAGATATCCAGGGAGCTTTATGATTCACTAAATGCTTCTGATTTTGGTCTTAATTACAAAGTAGCAAATCACAATCAAGGACCAGCAACCTACTTCAGGACCGTAGCTCGTAACTTCTTAATGAGTTGGGGTAAAGAAAACGGTTATGACATATTTGATGATGGACTAAGAATCTACACTACGATTGACAGTCGAATGCAACAATACGCTGAGGAAGCAGTTGCAGAGCACATGAAAGAGCTCCAGGGAATGTTTGATGAGGAATGGAAAGATGATCTACCCTGGCGAAATGAGGATGGTAATGTTATTGAGAAATTCTTAGAATCCGCAATCAAAAGAACTGAATATTACAGGGTATTGAGAAACAAGTTTGATGGAAATAAAGACTCCATTGAGCATTATCTAAACATCAAGAAACCAATGCGTGTCTTTTCGTGGGATGGTGATATTGACACTACATTTAGTCATTATGATTCATTAAATTATTATAAAAGGTTTCTTCAAACCGGATTTATGGCGATGGATCCAAAATCTGGTCAAATCCGAGCATGGGTAGGTGGAATTAATCACAAATACTTTAAATACGATCATGTTAAACAAGGGAAACGACAACCTGGATCTATCATCAAACCTTTCGTATACACAAATGCAATCAGGCTTGGGTATTCACCTTGTTTCCCAGTAGTTGATGCGCAGGTTATTTTTGAACTACCTGGTCAGGACCCACCAGTATGGTCACCTAAAAACTTTAATGGTGTTTATACAGGAGAGGTAATGACCATTAGACAAGCTCAAGCAAGGTCAGTAAATAGTATAACTGCCTATATGATGAAAGAATCAGGTGGTCCTCAGGCTGTGGTTGATTTGGCCAAAAGTTTGGGTATCAAAAGTAAACTGGAAGCAGTGCCATCATTATGTCTTGGAGCTGGTGGAGATGTCTCATTGTTCGAGCTAGTCGGCGCATATAGTACTTTTGTGAACAAAGGGACTTACACAGAACCATTCTTTATTTCAAGAATAGAAGACAAAAATGGCAATATATTGGAAGAATTTGTTCCAAAAAGAAATGAAGCTTTGAATGAGACTACCGCCTATCTAATGTTACATATGTTAAGAGGTGCAACAGAAGAAGCTGGAGGAACAGCTCACAGGTTAGGAACAGATCTTAAGGCAGACAATGAAATCGGTGGCAAAACCGGCACCACGGATAATGGTTCAGATGGTTGGTTTATGGGTATAACCAAAGATATTGCTGCTGGTGGATGGGTCGGTGGTGACGATAGGAGTATTCATTGGAGATCATGGGCAGGAGGCTCAGGAGCAAGAACGGCATTACCTGTTTGGCGTAATTTTATGACTAAAGTGTATGCTGATTCGACATTGAACATTACTAAAGGGGAATTCGAAAGACCAGATAAACCTATTAATGTAGAAATTGATTGCTCGTTATATAATGATGATTTCGCAGATCCATCAGATTCTACTATGAATCAGCAACTGATTCTGGATATGGATAGTATTATCTAGTATGGATAAACAGAAGTTTTCAATTGAAGAAGTAAAAAACTTACCTCATTCACCTGGAATCTACAAATTCTACGACAAGGAAGATACGCTCATATATATTGGTAAAGCCAAAGACCTCAGGAAAAGGGTCTCCAGTTATTTTACCAAAGGTCAACAATCAATCAAAACACTAAAGTTAGTCTCAGAGGTAAATGCTTTGGAGGTAACAATAGTTGACTCAGAATTTGATGCCCTCTTATTGGAAAACAACCTGATTAAGGAGAATCAGCCTAAATACAACATTCTCCTTAAGGACGACAAAAGTTTTCCAAGCATCCTGATCACTAATGAGCGATTCCCTAAAATCTACGCTACCAGAAGAATAGATCACAGCAAAGGACAATACTTCGGTCCATATACTAGTGTGAAAGCAATGAATAGCGTCCTTGACCTGATCAGGAAGCTTTATAAGATCAGAACATGTAATCTTAATTTATCGGAAGCTAATGTTTCTGCTAAGAAATTTAAAGTTTGTCTTGAATATCACTTAGGGAATTGTCTGGGTCCATGTGAGGCACTACAAAGTGAAATTGACTACATGGAAGAGGTAGAGCAATCGATTCAAATTTTGAAAAGTGATATAAATAAAGTTAAATCTCACTTTACCAATCGAATGAATGCCGCAGCATCTGAACTAAACTTTGAACAAGCAGAAGTATTCAAGCAAAAACTAGAGTTACTGGAGAAATTTCAGGCTAAATCTTTAATTGTAAGTCAAAAGGTAACTGATATTGATATCATCAGCCTACTTACTGATGACAATAATTGTATAGTTAACTACATGAGAATTGATCACGGAACAATCAATGTTTCGGAAACAGTAGAAATCAAGAAGAAACTTGATGAAACTGATGAGGAAGTACTGCTATATGCCATTATTAACCTGCGTGAAAAGTATCAGAGTACATCCAGAGAGATTCTAACGAATATTGAAATAGAAACCTGGAATGACCAAATCAAAATTTATCAACCCAAAATAGGTGATAAAAAGAAACTCGTTGATTTATCAAAAAAGAACGGTCTATTTTACAAGAAGGAGAAAATTTCAAATTATGTTCCTAGGGAATCATCAGAAACCCGTATCCTAAACCAATTACAATCAGATCTGAGATTAAACGACTTCCCAGATCATATTGAATGTTTTGACAACTCCAATATTCAGGGTACCAATCCAGTAGCTTCCATGGTTTGCTTCAAAAATGGAAAGCCATCCAAAAAGGATTATCGTCACTTCAATATTAAAACTGTTGTTGGCCCTGATGACTTTGGGTCGATGAAAGAGATAGTTTTCAGACGATATAAACGCCTAAAAGAGGAGGAGCTACCATTTCCGAAGTTAATTGTGATTGATGGCGGTAAAGGCCAATTAAACGCGGCTATTCAATCTTTGATTGAACTTGATCTTTATGGTAAGATTCCTATCATTGGTATTGCTAAAAAATTAGAAGAATTATACTTTCCAAATGACCCGTTCCCTCTTCATCTAAGCAAAAAATCAGAATCTCTTAAGTTGATTCAATACCTCCGAGATGAAGCTCACAGATTTGCAATCACATTTCACAGAACCAAGAGAAGCCAAAACTACATAAAGTCTGAGCTCGATTCAATCAAAGGAATTGGAGAAAAATCAAAAATTAAATTATTGACCAGATTTAGAACGGTTAGCAATATTAAGAATGCTACTGTGGTTGAAATTGCAGAAGAGATTGGACTGGCAAAAGCGGAAATGCTAAAAACTGAATTAGGCAAAAAAAAGGGATGAAGTTAAACTTCACCCCCATCTTCCTAAAATATTAATTATATGAGACTAGAACTCCCACATTTCATTTTCAAAGTTGATTAACTCATATTCCAATTGCTGAGCAGCAATAATACCTTTCTTCCCTTGTCCATAGATCTCTCTAATAGACCGGTCAGTAGCATTGGAAATTTTAACTATCGGAGCTGAGAATAATCTTAACTGAAAAGCATCAGCCATATTTAAGTTACCTGCAAGATTCTGATTGTTATACCAGATTGCCTTTTCAGGAACAATTTCTCTGAATAACTTCTCAAGATCCTCGTACTTAAATGAAGCGATCGGCTTCTGGAAACCAGCTTGATTATAGAAACTTGTAGCTGATAAGTAAATCGTTACTGATTTAATATCATAGTACATTCTAGATCTAAGCTTATCAAAATATAACTCTTCTTTCAACTGAAGAATGTTAAACTCTGATGGTGGAATCCATAACGGACCTGTAGGTGCCGTATTTTGTTGTTGATTCAATTGTGCAAATGGATCATTCGCATCAGGTTCATTGCCCTGATTAGCATTTGGATCCGCCTCTTGCGCAACTCTCTCTTCAAAAACATCCATAGACATTCTTGTAAGACATGAATCATTCTCATAAGGGAATATTAATCCCTTCCTAGCTGCTTCGATAATTACTTTCGTAATCTCACCATTGATGGAAAAGAACGGCTTGTTTTGTCTTTCATTCAAATCCATTCGTCTCCAAACTGTCTTTTTAAACATGATCTGAGATTCAACTACTTTCGGCTTGATAGCTGGTGCAACGGCAGGGTTCTGCGCACTTGCAACATTAATACCAAGTGTAAATAGTGTACCAAAGATCAAAGCATAACATATTCTTTTCATACCTATTAACATTTTATCTTAAAGGAATAGTGATGAACTTACCTGTGAAATTAGGAAAATCCTCAATCTCCTTTCTAAAATTCGCTCTTGCAACTTTCTTAATCTCAATTACAAGGTTATCTCCTTTTCTTGCCTGAGCAGCTATTGGGCCTAAATTCACAACAGGACCATTAACTCTTATGCTCTGCCCTCCAATACCTGCTCTTACCAATGTGATTTCAGCTCCCGTTACTCGGAAGTTTGCATCTTTCGGTAAGAATTTTTGGAAGCTTTCGTCTGCGATTGCTTTCAAATCAATTCTTGGAGTTTTTGCTGGGATACCAGTTTTAAGATTAACTGCTCTGTTCCCAATAAATGCTTGTATCTCAGGAGCTGGAATTCTTCTTACGTTGAATACTCTGCTACCAATTAAGCTTCCAGAATTTGAAACAGTTAAAGTTACTTTAGATGATTTAGGAACAATTGTTACCTGTCCACCAGAACCACCTTTTACAGCAACTCCACCTTTAGCCGTAAAGCTAGGGTTATAATTCGAGCCTAAACCCGGAACTGTTACTGTTAACTCGTTTCCACAATTTAAATACAAAGCATTAACAGATTGAGACTGAACCTGAATCACTGGCTTGATCACATAGTATGTAATATTTTCAGTAAAAGTAGTATCCTGTCCATCTCTGTTTTGTACAGTAATTTTTGCTTCAAAGCTTTTTTGAGCATAACCGTCTTTACTGTATTCATTATTTGATGCTCTTGCTGTAAATTCAACTTTACCTCTGTTACCACTAACTTCAAGAGGATTTCCATCCAAAGTCATAGTAGGTGGTACAACGCTAGAAGTAGAAGCTGCAATAAACATTTCAGCCTGATACTTAGATCCAGCAACAACATATTGTGAAACTGGTAGCACCATAGGTTCAATTGTATTGATTTCAATTGTTCCTGCACCAACTCTATCAGCCAAAAACTTCAAAGCTTCTGTTTCATAACTCAAAACCTGAGCTTGGAATTCTGATAATGTTGCTAAACCTGCAGGAGTTGGGGCACTTTCAAATGCAAGTTGAGAGAACTTCTTACCTTTCTGATTTTCATCATGTTTGTAAATCTCATCATCCTCTGCGTCTTTCGCTATATTGTCAAATGATGGAGCCGTTACGTTTTCTGTATTAAACTTTGATAACGTAGCATTCAAGAAAGCAATATAATCCTCAAGATCTTTTCTGAGAACTGCTCCTCTACCATCTCCACCTTCTTCAACAGGCATCATAAAGTTTCCAACTTTATCATAATCGGTCTTACCCATTAAGTGAGCTTTTGACCCTTCGTATCCCTCAACGTAACCACCAGTGATTGTGATGAAAGTATCTTTCAAAACTTCCATTTGTTTTTGCAATAACTCAGTGGCTCCTCTGATTTCCTTAGCAGCGTCTAATATTTGCTTTTCAGCTTCATTTTTAGATTTGCTTACTTTTTCCTGAATACTTGAAGTAGTACTAACATTTCTGTTTGTTGCCGCAATATTGGCACGCTCCAAACTATCATTAATAAAGATAAATTTGTCGATAACCGTGGTACTAACATTCAATGCTAACAAGGCTGTTAACACCAAATACATCATACCGATCATCTTCTGTCTAGGGGTTTCTTTTCCTCCTGCCATCTTAATTTCTTTTGTGTGCTACCAATTAACTGCCTTTCATTGCAGTCAACATATTTCCATACACCTTATTAAGAGATGAGATATTTCCAGTTAATTTGGTCATTTCATTCTTAAACTGCTCAGACTCTTTACTAGCCTGCGCTACGTTCTCCATCGCAGCAGTTACGTTGGAGTAGAATTTATTCATTGCCTTTAAGTGACTGTTGGCATCATTTAATTCCAATTCGTAAACAGCATTTAATGCTCCTAAATTCTTAGTAACATTTTGCACTTGCGAATGATATTCTTTTGCATCTTTAGAAGCGTTAGCCATATCTGACATAGCTGTTACAGTAGAAGCATAAGACTTATTCATGTCTACAAGAGACTTAGAAGCTGTTTTTACATTATTAGCATACTCATTTGTAGCAACAGCTGCATTACTTAGAGAAGACATTTGCTTAGCTGATTCCGCTAAGTTTTTCATGCCTTTTCCAAGACTATCAACTAACTCAGGTCCTATTTTAGAGCTTTCAAGCATGTGATCTAATTTCTTAGACATTGAGCCATCTTTGCTAGGAGCAGCAACAGCTTTTCTTGAAGCACCTGAAGGTCCATCATAGTCATCAGCTAACTCTGGATATACTTTAGCCCAATCCGGCTCTTTGTGTGCAGGTTCAAATGCACTTAAAAAGAAAATAACAGCTTCTGTTGTAAGACCAACACCAAGCATCAATGATGCACCTGGCATGTGAAGAATCTTAAACATTGCTCCCAAAATTACGATAGTCGCTCCTATACCATACACTTTAGGCATGATGGTTCTAAATAGAAGTTCCTGAAATCCGCCTTTTTTACTCATTTTGTTTTTAATATTTTAGGTTAGTAAAAAACTAATTTGATTGATTAAATAATTTCTTCTAGAATTCGTAACCGGAAGATCTTCCTAAATAAGTCATGGCACATCTAAAGCCAATGGAAGCTCTGGCAGTATCTTTAAATTCGTATGCTTTGGAACCTGTTTCTAAGAAGTACGCAATGTCTTTCCATGATCCACCTCTAATTACTTTACGTGGCTCATTTTCGTCAAAATACGTAGGGTTCAAGTCCCATACAAGTGGTACAGATGAAGGGTTAAATGCGTCCTCACACCACTCCGCAACATTTCCTGACATATCAAACAAGTTGTAGTCATTTGAAAAATATGTTGCTACAGGGGATGTGTAGGCATATCCATCATCAAAGTAGTTACCTCTACCTGGTTTAAAGTTGGCAAGAAGACATCCCTTTACGTTTCTTACGTATGGGTTACCCCAAGGATACTTCGCCATATCTCTTCCACCTCGAGCTGCATATTCCCATTCAGCTTCAGATGGAAGTCTGAAGTTAGGCATTGCAAACTCACCTCTCTCTTCACGAGAGTTGTTTAAGTGGTCAGTTCTCCATCTGCAAAAATATTTTGCAGCTTCCCAGTCAACACCAACAACCGGATAGTCGTCGAATGCAGGGTGTGACCAATAATACACCATCAATGGATCCCCCATGTGGTGAGTATAATCGTCTACCCATACTGTTGTGTCTGGAATTAAATCTTCAATTGCAAAACCTGAAGGTAAATCAATTTCTGATCCTTCGGTTAACTCTATTACAAACTGTCTGTATTCGTTGTTTGTAATTTCTGTTTCATCCATAAAGAAAGCACCAATGGTGATTTGCTTATTGTAGTTGATTTGCGTTGCGGCTACATCTTCGTCGGCCTGACCCATGTGAAAAGTTCCAGCTGGGATTGCTGCCATACCAAATGGTCTGGTCATTTCCCATCCTTCTCTTCCTTGAACTCCTACGAGTTCTCCATTGTCATCCACGTTTCCACCAAATAATCCGCAACCCTGAAGGGCTACCGCGAAAATCAACAAAAGGTAGGATGAATTTCTAATAACACTCATTTTAATCATAACACCTTAATATTGATAAAATACACTTAGTTGTTTAACAGTCTTTTTGTAAAATTATTGCCTAGTAAAAATTAAATATAAGCTCTTAAAAGTAATAGTTCAAAATGTTAATTCCGAATTTCTCACAATATTATGAAAAAAAACGCTGGCATTAATTGGACTTTATCGAGAATTTCTTGCCTTTTGTCTAATTTATTCGGGGTTTTCATCGCCAAACTCCCTAAAACCTAAATCTAGGAGTATGCTGCTGTTTTTTACCGCCAAAAATAACATTTGGAAGGTCATATCTTAGAAAAATTTCAAAACTAATTGGTTGTTTAGCTTCCTGTTCTTGTATTACGTATTCAAACGAATACCCGGCTTTTAAAGCTTTACTCTCCAAGAAGCTATACCCTAACAATACATTAGCTGATTCTTCTAATCTATAAGTTAACCCTCCCCAGATTCTATCTTTGAAATAAAGCATACTTCCAATGTCGAGCGTGTAAGTTTGCAAATCTGATCTCACGATAGCTGTTGGTGCTAATGTAATATCTCTCCTTATCTTATATATAGTACCTCCTGAAAGATTGAAACTTCTGGCTACTTGATTATTAAAGTCTTCAATACCAAAATTAAATTTCGGAGACATGATGTTTGTTACACCTAGTCCGAAATGAAAATTTTTTCGTGATTTGAAATATATTCCAGCAGAAACGTCTGGTTTTATCTGTGATTCTTTCGTGCCAGTGTTGAAAGGATCGTTAGGGTCATCAAAAATCAATTCGTCCCCGTTAAGA
Organism: bacterium; assembly: GCA_024743255.1. GTDB lineage: Bacteria > Bacteroidota > Bacteroidia > Cytophagales > Cyclobacteriaceae > JANSWY01. The sequence continues at coordinate 24,740 of JANSWY010000031.1, forward strand.
GTTTTGGAGTAAATCCCAGGCATCACACCTAAACTTATTGTTCCAAAGCTAAAATCCTTTTTATATCCAACACCAGCTTGAATTTCAATATTGGAAACTGGCCCAAGGTTATCATTAAAGATGTTGATAGCTGCTCCTGTTAATTTCCATTGTATTGGCGCACTCAATGTTAGAAGCTGCGTTGTGGGCGCATTTCCTCCTGGATATCCAAGCCACTGACTTCTATGCATAGCAATTACATGTGCGTATTCTTCCACGCCAATGTATCCAGCATTGTAGTAAGTAGGGTTTAGAGCAAAGTGTGAAAAAAATGGGTTTTGTTGCGATTTTGCTTGTGTAGCAAACCCAACAACAATCAGAAATAGGAGAATTCTCTTCATACAATCCGCGTTAGCAATATTTAGATTACTGGAATAAAGGTAACCAGATAAAAAGAAAAACGATAAAAACCCCTATCTGTTGTATTTTTATTTCAACCCATTAGCCTTCTTGATATAAAGCTCCAATGCTCCGGTCATCGACGGTGCATTTGGTAGAGGTGCCTGGATATCAAGAATAAGATTTGCTTCTTTCACAGCCTTTGAAGTTGTTGGTCCAAAAGCAGCAATCCTTGTCTTATTCTGCTTGAAATCTGGGAAATTAACAAATAAAGAATTAATTCCAGAAGGACTGTAGAATGCTATAATATCATAATTTACATCAGCTAGGTCTGAAAGGTCAGATGCCACTGTTTTGTAAATGATCGCTTCATTAAAGTCATAACCACTGTCTTTCAGGAAATTTGGAATATCATCCTTCCTTATGTTAGAGCATGGAAACAAGTACTTCTCATTTTTGTGTTTCTTCAACACTGTAATAAGATCTGCTGCTGTCCTTACTCCTGTAAATATTTTCCTTTTTCTAATGACAATGTATTTCTGTAAATAGTTGGCTGTCTGCTCAGAAATACAAAAGTATTTCATGTCTGAGGGAATCTCAACTTTGCTCTCAGCTGCTAACCTGAAGAAATGATCTACAGCATTTCTGCTAGTTAGAATAACAGCACTGTGAGAGAGTATATCTACTTTTTGCTTTCTAAATTCTTTGATATCAACAGGATCAATCTGTATGAAAGGTCTAAAATCAACCTTGATATCATATTTTTTAGCTAAAGCATAATAAGGTGATTTTGGATCTGAAGGTTCTGGTTGTGAAACTAAGATACTTGATACTCTTGTCAACCTTTCCTTATCAGTTACTAGCAATTCGTCACTCATCCTTTACCTCTTTTTTATCTAGAAATCTTAACGATAAGAATTATTGGAATAATTTCGGTAGCGCAAAGGTAGAAAAATAAATGAAGTTTTTTATTCGAAAATAACTTATTTAGTTTCTGGAAGGTTAGAATTACATAAACAAGCAGGATCAAGATTGAAAAATAGAGGGTCCATATAAACCAGCTTTGAGCAAAAAGGCCCCCACTAATAAAATCTACGGCAACCATCAGGAAAATAAAAATTGTTCCTAAAAAAAGAAACCTTATAAAATCATAGTACTGGATATAGCGAAAGCTTCTGAAGTTATACACCTCAGAAAAAAAGGTAACTAGCAGGAACTTCAGGTATAGGAAAATAAAGTATGCCCCAGAATTCACAATCCAGCTTAGCAGCAAACTAAAAACTGTATCAGGCTTATAAATTAATATTAGTTTCAAGAAATGGGCATTAAAGTACATTACAGTCAATCCAGCTATTACTGATAGAATCCCAAAAAATTTCAAATTATCTATCTGGAAAAACGTGGTATTATACATTGTACTGTCTCTTACACGAACAGCAAGCAAATTGGAAACATTTATATGACCAATTGACTGTGCATTTAAATCCAGCTTCCATAAACCAATTAGGAATAGTACCAACAGAGTTGCGATAATGAAAAAATCTCTCTCAGGGGTGTTTTCACGTTTAGCTAAAAATAATGAATCAGACTCTGGATCTCTTGGAATTACAATCTTCGATTTAAGAGTTTCAAGTCCATTTTCAGAATAGATTGTAAAAAATACAGAATCAGTTTTGAACTGGCTATGTAAGCTATCCAAAGAGTAATTAATGCAATTACCTTCAACACTACTATAGACTAGCAAATTATTGACGAAAATCGAAGTTTCTTCGGGAAAACATATGTTTAAGAGAGCCTTACTTCCATTTTCAGTTTTGGTAAAAAAACTTACTCTTTCTTCCAAATCAACTGCAGGGACATACGATTTTAGGTTATTATCGTACTCATAATAACGGATTTCCTGTTCCTGTCCTAAGCTATTTTCTGGTAAGAATAGAAGGCCAAAAAGTGATATGATTAACAGTTTCCTCAACAACGTCAAAGTAAACTAATTTTATTGGCATCACTGAAAGCATTATCGCATAGTTTTGTAAAAAAACTGATTTGGCAGGGATATATCTTCACATACCGTTTTGCAAACAAGCTTGTTACTATTGTGATTTTCACTTTAGTACCAATCAGTCATCTGTTGACGAAATGGTTTCCACTATGATTCAGGAATTGGATCTACGTAAAGATTATCTCGAAGGGGAAAATATCGAAACCATTTATTTTGGTGGGGGCACCCCTTCTATTCTTGAAGGAAAGCATATTAGGAGGTTATTAGAAAAAATAGAATCCCAATTCAAAATATCTGATTCTCCAGAAATCACATTAGAAGCAAACCCTGATGATCTTTCGCGTTCCAAATTGGCAGAACTCTACAATTATGGAATCAATCGACTAAGTATTGGTATCCAATCTTTCAATGAGTCTCACCTCAAGTACCTAAATAGAGCTCATACAAATAAAGAGGCAATCAATTGCGTAGAAAACGCCATAGAAATTGGTTTTGATAATATAACAATCGACCTAATTTATGGGATACCATTTGAAAATGAAGATCCCTGGCCTAATGACATTGCTACTGCATTAGATCTTGGAGTGGACCATATTTCAGCTTACTGCTTAACAATTGAACCTCAAACTGTTTTTGGTAAATGGCTAAATCAAAATAAGATTAAGCCAATTAATGAAGAACTTGCAGCTTCACATTTTAATTACTTATTGGAGAAATTAAATAGTAATGGGTTTGAGCAATATGAAATTTCGAATTTTTGTAAATCGGGCTGTTATAGTAAGCACAATACCAGTTACTGGCAACAGAAAAGATATCTGGGGATTGGTCCTTCTGCTCATTCTTTCAATAAAGTATCCAGACAGTTCAATATTGCTAATAACGCCAAATACATTAAGGCTCTGAATTCCGGTGCAATTCCTTGTGAAGTTGAAATCCTTTCAAATACCCAAAAAGTGAATGAAATGATGATGACAGGATTAAGAACCAAATGGGGAGTATCACTTGATGAAATTAGAGAAGTTATACCTGGTTGGGAAACAAAGAATTCTAGTATTCTTAAGGATTATACGCAAAACCAATATTTGAAACTCTCTAACAATCATTTGATAATAACCGAAAAGGGAAAGCTATTAGCTGACGAAATCGCGCTGAACTTATTCTTAGACGAATAAAAAAACCGACCAGCAAGGACTAGTCGGTTATCTATGGTCTGAATTCGAGTTTCTCGGGACGAATCAGAGAGGTATAGGTTTGGTTAACAAGAGTTATCCACCATTTAAAATGGACATCAATAATAGCATTCTACGCAACTTGTATCGCTCCAGATTATAAATTGAATCTCAAAAATGGTCTCGGAATATAAAATGACACAGGTAGATTGAAGTCTGAAACAAAAAAACCGACAGTTCATGGAACTATCGGTTTATTACTCATCAAAAACTCAAACTTACTAACTCAATTATTTATTCTTTACACCTTAATCTTTTTGTCCTAGAAGCTGACCACTCTTAATCAATTTGATTAATTCAATTCTATACCCTTCTTTATCTTCTCCTTTAGCTGCTTGTGCCAGCTTAATTAATTCCGGATAACTTGAATCTCCTTTGAATTCAGAATCTCTAAGGATCATTCCGAAACTTGCGACTGCAGCTGACCAGTTAAAGTTTTCTGAAGCCTTTTCAGCAACCTTATTCTTGATTACTTCAGAGATTAGTTTACTCTTATCTCCATCTGGATCCTTATATCTTAGCTTAACTGTCATCATTTCATCCTTGTTAGCACTACTTGAATTGATTTCAGTCTTTTGGTATTTCAATTCATCTACTGCCGAAAATTCGCTATCAACACCCACTGGAATAATTTCGTATAGAGCAGTCACTGTATGTCCAGAACCTAATTCTCCAGCATCTTTCTTATCGTCATTGAAATCTTCATCATTTAATTTTCTATTTTCATATCCAATTAATCTGTAAGCCTGAACAACGGCTGGATTAAATTCCACCTGAATTTTCACATCTTTAGCGATAGTGAACATTGTGCCACCAAATTCATTCACAAGCACTTTTTTTGCTTCCAGGATATTATCAATGTATGCGTAGTTACCATTTCCCTTATCAGCAAGGGTTTCCATTTTAGAATCTTTGTAATTACCCATTCCAAAACCAAGCACCGTTAAGAATACACCATCTTTTCTTTTCTCCTCAATCAATCTCTGCATATCTCCATTGCTAGATGATCCCACATTAAAGTCACCATCTGTTGCTAGAATTATTCTGTTGTTTCCTCCTTCTACAAAATTCTCTTTTGCCAGTTTATAAGCCAATTGAATACCTGCTCCACCAGCAGTAGATCCACCAGCCTGAAGCTGTTCCAGGGCTGCTATTATTTTAGCTTTTTCATTACCTGAAGTTGGGTCCAACACTGTTCCTGCAGCGCCAGCATAAACTACAATTGATACTTTGTCCTCTGCTCTCATCTGATCTGTCAATAATCTGAATGCTGATTTCAATAGGGGTAACTTATTTGGAGCACTCATTGAACCAGAAACATCGATCAAAAACACAAGGTTTGAAGCTGGCAGATTATCCACTGGAATTTCTTTTCCTTGAATTCCTATATGAACTAGCTGGTGTTTTTCATTCCATGGAGCTACTCCAACTTCTGTATTTATAGAGAATGGTGTAATTCCTTTTGGTTGCTCGTAATCATAATTGAAATAGTTGATCATTTCTTCAATTCTCACTGCATCCTTTGGAGGCATTTGACCATTATTCAGAAAACGTCTGACATTACTATATGAGGCAGCATCTACATCAATTGAAAAAGTAGATAATGGCTTTGAAGTTGGTGCATGGAATATATTTTCATTAATTGCATCGTATTCTTCAGTGTTATGGACTAATCCACTCTCATAAGAAGCATATCCTGCACCCATTGTGGCATTTCCATTCATTGGGCTTGACATCCGAAAACTACGAATATGACTCGATTTTTTACGGGACTTGTCATGGCTTCTTTTGACTTTAACTTCCTCTGCAGCTATTTCAGCAAACTCATCTTCATCAGACAAGACATCCATGCTCTTCTTTAAGAATATTTTGAATTCTTCTTTTTGCCCTACAAGTACCTCCTTATTTACATATCCATGTTTTGAGAATACCAAAACTGATGATTCGTCTATTACTTCAATTTGAAACTTCCCTTTTGAGTCTGTAGTAGTAGAAATATTAGTGTATTTCACTTTGACATTCACATTCCCGATTGGTGACTTACTTCCATCGAGCATTACAATTCCTGTAACCTCTTTGTTTTCGGTAGTTGGAAATCCAAAAGAAGTGATCACAACTACAATCATTATTAGCGATTTGATATTCATGTCTATTAATGTTTTGTTTCTTTTCAAGTACATCAATTTTGATGTTGTTGCTAGTAGAATGCAAAGTGTTTAAGGATTCCATAAAAAGATTTTAATTTTTTTTTCAGATATTAGTTTCAGTGGTCTGAGAATCACTTCTATTTCATGAGAATCAATCGAGAAAATAGCGATCAGGAGTTGTTAGCTGCTTTTCATAAAAGTGGTGACACGGAAATATTGGGTGCTATTTATAATAAGTACCTACACCTGGCCTATGGTGTATGCATGAAATATTTGAAGGATCGTGACAATGCGCAGGATATGGTGATGGAAATATTTGAAAAGATGATGCAAAAGCCACCAGCTCCTGATATTAATAATTTTAAAACCTGGCTTTATGTGGTAGTGAAAAATCATTGTCTGATGAAGCTCCGAAAAAAGGATCCTAAAATAATTTCTATAAATCAGGAAGATCAGTTTATGGAAATTCCGGATGAGGTGCATCCTATTGACAAAGAAGACCAGGTTAGTGGTCTTGAAACATGTATAGAACAGCTAAAAAAGGAACAGAAAGACTGTATAGAGCTGTTTTACTTACAGAAGAAATGTTATCAGGAAATCACTGATAGCACTGGATTTGATTTGAAGAAAGTGAAAAGTTATATCCAAAACGGTAAACGGAATTTAAAAATTTGTTTGGAAAAGAATGTCGGATCAGAATCAACATATTGATCAGGAAACTTTTGAATTGTATCTGAGTGGCAAACTAAGCCCCGAGGAGCAATACAAAGTAGAAAGGCAACTGGAGGCTTCTGCTTTTGAGCAAGAAGCGATGGAAGGTCTTGAATCAGTGCCTGTGGGTGACTGGAAGAAAGATCTTGAAAAGTTGAATAAGGATCTGGCAGGATATCAAGCACAGAACAAAAAATTCAACTGGTATTCAATAGCTGCAGTTATAGCCTTATTGGTTGTATCAACCTGGGCCATTTGGATATTTGTTGAACAAAGCGATCCAACGTTAGCGCTAGAAGAGAAAAAAGATAACCAAACTACGATACAACAAAATAAGCCGGAACAAATTGCAGATACTACTAAAAAGGAAGGTTTAGACGATATAGATTCAATTCCTGTACCAACTTTTAATTCAAACAGTGTATCGAATTCCCAAATTGCAGAATCACAAACTCAGGAAGAACCAACAAGAGAAGAAAAAGAGTTTATTGCAACAGTAACGGAATCATCACAAAATGAACCAGCAGTTGTTCCAGAGACCGACAAAGATCAAATTGCAATGGTCGAAGAAGTAGTGGAAGAGTCTGAGGATGCGTTTGGTGCTGGATTTGGAGATTCAATGGATGATGAATATAAGACTGAGGGGATCGCTGCATCACAGCAAATTGAAAGTGAAATCTCTGGTAATACAGAAGCAGATGGGTTTTTAATGGACGATGAAATGATTGCTCAAGAAGTCACAATAGAAAGCGAGAGCAATAGTACTTTACCTACTACTTCCTCAGCAAAATCGTCTGGTGTCAGTAGAGATAAAAATTCCTCCAGGAAAAGTAAGAGAAGAAGATCCGCTGCGAAGGAACGCCAAAATGAGAATACTGACAATTTTGCTTTTAGTGATTTTAATGGTGCAGATATATCTGAGACTGAAAAAACAGCATCACCAATAAATTCTACAACGAGAGCCCTTAATGATGACTCACCTAGTAAGTCTGTATCTGAGCAAGAATACCAAAAATATATCAATGAAAACCTTGTTTACCCTACAGAAGCAAAAGCAGCAAATATTGAAGGATCAGTAAAATTGATATTCACTGTAAACATCGATAGCACAGTGACCGATTTCATAGTTTTACAAGGTTTAGGCTATGGTTGCGATGAAGAAGCAATAAGACTAGTTAAAGAAGGACCAAAATGGATACCACTATTGAACGGAAATAAACCTAAGATTTCCGATGGTTTTCAAGAAATTCAATTTTTCTTAGAAAAAAAATAATCTTATTGAATCTTAAAAAAGTACAATAAAAATTAAAGAAGGACAGCCAAATATTATTCTGCATTTCCTTCAAAAACAGCTTTTCTAAAATACCCCCTTTCACTTTTACCGAATATTAGCTCAAAAAGCTTAAAAAGAGGCACTCAGCCTATCTCTGGACTATTTTTAAGTATTCTTTCCTAAAATCAACCCCTTAAAACTGGGTTAATTTTTACCGAAAAAAATTAATGTGAAAAGCCTCAACCAAAAATATTATTCCGCGTAATATTGCATTGAAACTCGATAACAGAATAATATAAGGTTATATCAACTCAAGAAAACGCATGAAAAAATTTGTCTTAACATTAATGATTGCCATGGGATTCTCAGTAGCATCTCAGGCAAATGAAAGGAACGAGGAGAAGGTAGATAGTTACGATTGGTTAATCGAAGAAATCTACGGATTGGAAAATGAAAAACAGGATCTGGAAGTACTTAAAGAAATGGTGTACTTGTATGATGCTGATGGTAATGAAATCGTGAAATTTGAAGCTGGTCAGTACGATAATTTGGATACTGAGACCAAAAGAAAAATTCAAATGAGCGAATTCATGTTCGAAACCTTGGGAGACCAGGTTTATATGATGCAGTAAATAGTAGAATCATATATTTTAGCACGGGTGTTACTAATCTTGGGAAGTAACACCTTTTTTTATGCCCAATAAAATCTGGTGTGTATATTAGTGCCCAATTCCTTACTAAAACAAGATGGATTACCAGGGCATAATTGAAGACATCATCAAAGAAATTCAGCCTTTTACCAGCCACGGTAAAGTCGCTGACTACATCCCGGAAATGGCCAAAGTGGATCCCAGCAAATTTGGTATTACTATTGACGTAATTGACGAGGGAATTTATTCTGCAGGAGATGCCAGGGAAAAATTCTCAATCCAAAGTGTCTCAAAGGTATTTTCATTGACGATTGCGCACTCTTTGGTTGGAGAGTCCATTTGGGAAAGAGTAAAGGTGGAGCCTTCAGGTAGCCCATTCAACTCTTTGGTTCAGTTGGAATATGAAAACGGAATCCCCAGAAACCCATTTATCAATGCTGGCGCAATAGTGATAGCAGATATAATGCTCTCCAATCTTCCAGATTCAAAGGCAAGTTTTATTGAATTTGTTGAACAAATCTCAGGCATCTCTGGACTAGCATACAATGAAAATGTGGCTAAATCAGAAATGGATAGTGGATTCAGGAATATTGCTTTGGCATATTTCTTGAAGTCTTACGGTAACTTGGACAATGACGTAATGGAAGTCCTTGACTTGTACTTTCACATGTGCGCATTGGAAATGACGTGTGAGGAGTTGGCGAAAGCTTTTTTGTTTTATGCTAAACATGGGTCATCGATAAAATTTGATACCATCAAAGTCACTCCTAGTCAGGTTAAACGAACTAATGCTTTGATGCAAACATGTGGATTCTATGATGAATCCGGAGAATTTACTTTTACTGTGGGGCTACCAGGGAAAAGTGGTGTAGGTGGTGGAGTTGCTGCAATATATCCACAACGATATAGTGTAGCTGTATGGGGACCAAAACTGAATAAAAAAGGAAACTCAGTATTGGGAATGAAAGCACTAGAACTATTGACTAGTAAGTCAGAAATGTCAATATTTTAGCAAGAAGGCAGAGTAATTATCTGTTTAGTATTAACTTAAAGAAAATAATCACGTACCATAAATGTTATAATGTTGGTACGCCAACCTCAAACCAAACTTACTAATCATCAACTATCATGAAAAACAGCGAACAATTCTTGGTTGAATTTGTGTTGACTGAATTAATATTGAAGAATTATCTAAATGAATATATTATCCATTTTAAAAAATAAAGCATTACTAATCCTTTTTCTTTTAGCCAGTAGCATAGTCTATTCGGCAGATTTGCCATTTGGAAAAGGACTCACACCAGCGGAAGAACTAGCAAAATACAAAGAGTTATACCCTGAAGAAGTGGCGATCTATCTTAATAAATCGGAAAAGGTAGAGATTAAAATAGTAGGTGATTCGCTGGCCATTTCTGTTTACCACACTGAAGAAATACTCCATCTTAAAGAGAGCTCAAACTATCTATCTAAAGATAAAATCTATAGTTCACACTTCAGTAAGGTAAGTGACATCTCCGCTAAAACATTAATCCCCGGGAAAAAGAAATATCAGGAAGTTGAAGTTACAGAATTCAAGGAAACGAATAGTACAGAATCCTTTGTCTTTTATGATGATTCAAAATTTATAGAATTTGTTTTCCCTTCCGTTCAAGTAGGGGCAAAAACGATTCTTACATACAAAGAAACGCTTACAGACCCACATTTTTTAGGTAGCCATTTTTTTCAATCATTTATTCCAATAGAAAACACCAGTTTCACAGTGCTTGCTGATAAGACTGTGAAAATGAATTTTAAGCAGTTTAATACGGAAGGTTATGACTTGAAGTATGGTCTTACAGAAGAGGATATGGGAATTACTAAACATGAGTTCCAATTGCAAAAAGTTGAAAAACTGGAATACGAGTCTGATGCTCCAAAAATCAATTATTTCGCACCTCACCTCAATTCCATGATTGCAAGTTATGAGAAAAGTGATGGAACTGTAGTCAGCATTCTATCTGGGCCAGATGATCTTGTAAAATGGTACAAAACATTCATTGATGGGAAAAATGACACTTCAAGTCCGGAATTGAAGGCCATTGTTGAGGAAATTACTAATGACTCAATGACCGAACTAGAAAAAGTAAAAGCAATCTATTACTGGGTTCAAAACAACATAAAATACATCGCCTTTGAAGACGGCATGAGGGGTTTCATCCCACATGGAGGCGGATATGTTTGTGAGAAGCGATATGGAGACTGCAAAGACATGAGCAGCATTATTGTAAACATGCTTGGAGTAGCAGGTATCGAAGCTAACTTCACATGGATTGGTTCAAGGGATTTACCCTACAGATATGAAGAACTCCCATCTCCTTCTTCAGACAACCACATGATCGCGACCTATATATCTGGTGATGATTATTACTTCTTAGATGCAACATCCAGCTATACTCCATTTGGTCTTCCAACCAGTATGATTCAGGGTAAGGATGCTCTTATCTCCACCAAAGACGGATATGAAATAGTACCAGCACCAATTATTAACAAAGAAGACAACCTAATGAAGGATGTGTATTCGTATGAATTAACTGAAAAAGGTATTAAAGGAACAGGAAAGGTCACATTGTCTGGGTATCCCAAAGTATTCAATACTCATAGAATGGTCAAAGCGGACCAAAAAAGAACAGACAACTACATCAATCGATTACTGAGCAGAGGAAGTAACAAATTCTTTGTTGACGAATACAATATTGCAAATCTTGAGGACTTTGACCAACCCATCACAGTGGACTATCAATTCAGAGTTGAAGACTGCTACAACAAGGTTGGAGATGATATTTATATTAACATTAATCTCGACAAGGCTTATAGCGGTGCTTATATTGAAGACCGTGAATTGCCAAAGGAAAATGATTATAAATATGTAAATGAAAGCCTGTCCTCATTTCAAATCCCTGAGGGGTATAAGGTCAAGTTTTTGCCAGACAATTCCAATTTTGCAAATGAGCTATTTGGCTATAACATTGAGTATTCAATTGAAGGAGATCAAATTAATTTAAACCGATCTTTTTATCTTGATTACTTAATCATGAACCCTGAAGATTTTCCGAAATGGAATGAGGCCATTAAGAAATTTACAGAGGCTAATCGTCAGGTTGTAATTCTAACAAAATCATAATGAAGAACATATTATTGATACTTGCAGGAATCATTTTAGCAGTTGAAGTTCCTGCACAATTTCACACAGATTATTCCTGGGAAGAATCAGGTACTTTACTTGATGTGCCTGAGAACTACAAAGATGTTTCTCTGATCACATTGAAAAGAAAATCTGTTTATGAGTATGATTATGTTGGAGAAGCAAGAGACTTCACTCTGTTTTTCACTTATCACGAGATCAAAAAAGTGAATAATGATGAAGCTGTAGAATTGTCTAACAGAATATATATTCCACTTGCTGGTGCAATTGAGATAATCGATATCAAGGCAAGAACGATTTTGGAGAATGGTGAAGTAATCATTCTCGATGAAAACAATATCAAAGAAATAGAAGACGAAGATGGTGGTGAAGGCTTTAAGATTTTTGCTCTTGAAGGTGTGGAAGTTGGAAGCCAGGTAGAATATATCTATACCAAAAAAATGCAGCCACAGTATTTCGGGAGAGAGTATCTACAGTTTAAATACCCCGTTGCTGAGGGGGAGTTCACTCTTATCTCACCGTGGAATTTAGAATTTGATTTTAGAGCGTACAACACGGACTTTAAAGTTGAGGAACTGGAAGGAGATGACAAAGAGAAGAACATCTACCAAATGAAATATTCTGAAGTTCCAACTTTAAGGCAAGAATCCTTTTCTTTTTACAACAGCTTCAGAGGCAGAATCGACTATAAATTGGCCAAGAACGCAGCAAGTGGCAATGGTAGATTATTTACCTGGTCCAACGCTGCTGATCGTATCTATTATATCCTAAGTGAATTAGATAAGCAAGAAGAAAAGGATATTCTAAAGCTGGGTAAAGAAATTGGCATTAAAGGAAGTTGGTCATTGGAGCAGAAAATAAGATATCTGGAAGATCACATCAAGTCAAATTATTACTATGATGAATATCAAAATGCAGAAAACCTTTCTTTCATTAAAACCAACAAAATCATTAATGACAGAGGTGCAGTCAAACTTTACATACATCTTTTGGATCAGCTAGAGATAGAATACAAAATTGTGCTCACGACAGATAGAACTAAAATTAAGTTCGATCCTGAATTTGACAACTGGAATTTTCTTGAGTCATATTTGATTTATTTCCCTGAATTAGACAAGTATTTGTCCCCAAGTAATTACGGAATGAGGCTGGGAATTATTCCTCCTGTTCACAATGATAATTATGGATTATTTATTTGGGGAGAAGTAATTAATGATGTTAAAGTTGGGTTTGGTAAGATAGGTAAGATTGAAGCCAGAGACTACACCAACAACTTTGATAATCTGGATGTAGAGGTATCATTTAGTGAAGACTTTTCAACAACAAATATCAAGGCTGTAAGAAATTTCAAAGGCCTCACAGCAACATTCTATAAAGCAGCATATCCGCAAATTGATAGTGAGAAACAAAAGGAACTTTTGAAAGAACTTATTAAGTTTTTGGCTATTGATGCAGACATTGAAGATGTGAAGCTACGCAATACGTCATTTGAATACATGGATTGGGATGAACCATTCGAGGTAGAGGCGAATTTCAGTACCACCTCCTACACTGATCTGGCTGGTCCTATTATTTTATTCAAAGCGGGACAATTGATTGGTCCACAATCTGAACTGTATCAAGATGACGAAAGACTAACAGGTGTTGAGAATGACTTCAACAGAGGTTACCTAAGAAAGCTTAATGTTACTATTCCCGAAGGTTATTTCATTGAAAACCTAGATGATATTAACATGGACTTTGAAGTGAAAGATGATGAGAACGAGACCCTCTTTTTATTCAAATCATATTATACTCTGAAAGGAGGCTCACTGGAAATTATAATTGACGAATATTACGATCAAATTTCCTATCCAAAGGAAGCATTTGAAGATTTTAGAAAGGTCATTAACGCAGCAGCCGACTGGAATAAAGTAGTTTTAGTAATGAAAAAATCAAATCAGTAATATGGGTTTCTTAAGCAGTTTATTTGGTAAGAAAGTTGATTATGCTCAACTACTGAAAGATGGGGCAATAGTAGTAGATGTGAGATCAAAGGGAGAATTTCAATCTGGCCATGTAAAAGGATCAATGAATATTCCTCTGGATCAAATTAAAAGTAATGCCCAGAATCTGAAAAAGAAGAATAAAGTCCTCATTTTGTGTTGTGCCTCAGGAATGAGATCCGGATCAGCCACATCAATCCTAAAGAAGGAAGGAATCGAATGCTATAACGGCGGTGGCTGGAAGAAGGTCAATCAATACATTTAATGGAAATTGAGGATATTCAGTCAATCTGTAAAGACTTTCCAGGGTTAAAGGAAGACATTAAATGGGGGCATGATTTATGTCTTTGTGTAGGAGAGAAGATGTTTCTCTCAATAGGTTTGGATCAAAATCCTATTCCGGCTTCTTTCAAGGTAAGTGATGAAGAATACAACAAATTAATTGAAGAAAATCGTTTCAAACCTGCTCCATACTTAGCTAGATATAAATGGGTATACACTGAAGACATTAATCTTATAAGTCGGCAAGAATGGAATACTTACGCTAGACAATCCTATGAACTTGTTGTACAAAAGCTTCCAAAGAAATTAAAAAAGGAGTTGGGAATTACTGATTGAGTTCTTCCTTAAGGAAACCAGCTGTATGACCAACTTTTTTCTTGGCAACTTGCTCTGGAGTTCCCTGAGCAATTATTTGCCCGCCTTTCTCTCCCCCTTCCGGTCCAATATCTACAATGTGATCAGCCACCTTTATAACATCGAGATTGTGTTCGATAATAAGGACTGTGTTGCCTTTATCAACTAGCTTGTTTAGCACTACAAGCAAATGCTCAATGTCCTGAAAGTGAAGACCTGTAGTAGGTTCATCAAGAATATAGAAAGTCTTACCAGTATCCTTTTTGGAGAGTTCAGTTGCTAGTTTTACACGTTGTGCCTCACCACCAGAAAGAGTTGTTGCATGCTGCCCAAGTGAAATATACCCTAACCCAACCTGATTTAAAGTCTCGATTTTCCTTAATATTTTCGGCTGATGTTCGAAGAATTCAACTGCCTGTTCAACAGTCATATCCAAAACATCTGAAATCGACTTCCCTTTGAATCTTACTTCCAGGGTTTCTCTATTATATCTTTTTCCTTTACACGTTTCACAAGGCACCAATACATCAGGAAGGAAATCCATTTCGATCAATCTCATTCCGCCTCCTTCGCAGGTTTCACATCTTCCTCCTTTTACGTTGAAAGAGAATCTACCCGGCTTGTAACCACGTATTTTAGATTCCTGAAGTTCCGCGAACAGTGTTCTAATATCACTAAAAACACCAGTATAAGTTGCTGGATTTGAACGTGGCGTTCGTCCAATAGGAGATTGATCTACTTCAATTACCTTATCAATATGGTCTAAACCATCAATGCTTTTATAAGGCAATGGTTCCTGTCTTGATTTGTAGAAGTGTTTCCTGAGCACTGGATATAAAGTCTCATGAATCAACGAGGATTTTCCACTTCCAGAAACTCCCGTGATGCAGATCATTTTACCAAGTGACAACTCGAGTTTGACGTCCTTTAAGTTATGACCTGTTGCTCCTTTGAGAACCAGTTTTTCTCCGTTACCTTTTCTTCTTTCCTTTGGTACTTCAATCTGCAGTTTATTTTGAAGGTAATCAGAGGTAAGACTATTTAATTTAAGAAAGCTATCAGGATGGCCTTCTCCAACAATTTGACCACCATGTCTTCCGGCACCTGGCCCAATGTCTATGATGTAGTCAGCATTGAGCATCATGTCTTTATCATGCTCAACTACAATGATTGAATTACCTAAATCCCTAAGATCTTTAAGTGCCTGAATTAGTTTGACATTATCTCTTTGATGTAACCCAATACTTGGCTCATCCATGATATAAAGTACATTAACAAGCTGAGTTCCAATTTGAGTAGCAAGCCTAATTCTTTGAGCCTCTCCACCAGATAGAGTTCTAAGTGGTCTGTTCAGACTCATGTAATCAAGCCCCACATCCATCATAAAACCAATTCGCTTCCTGATTTCCTTCAGAATTTCAGTTGCAATTACGTTTTGTTTCTCATCCAGTCTCGACTCAATGTCAACAAACCATTCAGACAGAGTATTGATATTCCACTCCGCAAGGGTTCCAATGTGTTCTCCTGCTATCTTGAAGTGAAGGGATTCTTTCTTTAATCTAAAGCCATCACACTCAGGGCACTTTTTAGAAGATGTAAAGTCCTGAATCCATTGTCTGATTTTCTCAGAACCAGTATCTTTTTGTTTTTCAAGGAACTTAATAATTCCCTCAAACTTAGTATTCCAATCTGTTCCAGGGTATTTGGTGGAGGCTACAGCTACAGGAACTTCATCCCCATATAATAAGATACTAAGCACATCTTCAGGAATCTTCTCAATTGGTGTGGTAAGATTCAGTTTTTTCTTTTTTAGAAGTGCTTCAATTTTCTTAAAAATCCAAATATCACGGTATTCACCAAGTGGTGCAATCCCTCCTCTACTAATACTTAATGATCTATCGGGAATTACGGAATCTATTGAAATCTCTTCAATGTGACCCAAACCTTTACAAGAAGGGCACATTCCATAAGGTGAGTTGAAAGAGAAATTATTAGGGGCTGGCTCATCATAAGCTATCCCTGTCTCGGGATCCATTAAATGCTTGGAGTAATAATGCACTTCTCCATCCTCATCTAGCGAAAGCATCACACCATTTCCCTGATCCAGGCAACTTCTAATGGATTGCCCGATTCTCACCCGATCTTTCTCTCTTACAATTATTCGATCTACAACAATCTCAATATCGTGAGTCTTGTAACGATCGACTTGCATCTTCGGAGCAATATCAAGCACTTCTCCATCCACTCTCACTTTAGTGTAGCCAGATTTCCTTATTTGTTGAAAAAGTTCTCTGTAATGACCTTTTCTTCCTTTGACTACAGGAGCAAGTAAGACTAACTTTTTCTCATTAAAACCTGAGAGAATAATATCAGTGATTTGCTCCTCCGTTTGCTTGATCATTTTCTTACCAGTGGCATATGAATATGCCTCACCGGCTCGAGCATAAAGCAATCTTAGAAAATCATAGATCTCGGTAAGAGTCCCCACGGTTGATCTAGGATTTCTGGAAGTGGTTTTTTGTTCTATTGATATAACAGGAGAGAGACCATTGATTTTATCTACATCCGGTCGCTCCATGTTTCCTATGAATGAGCGGGCATAGGCAGAGAAACTTTCCATGTATCTTCTCTGACCTTCTGCATAAATGGTATCAAAAGCAAGCGAAGATTTTCCACTACCACTGATACCTGTAATTACTACTAATTTGTTTCTAGGAAATGTGAGGTCAATATTTTTGAGGTTGTGCTCTCTCGCCCCAATAACTTCAATGACTTCCTCCTCAGGCACTTCCATCAATGTCTGTAATTCGCTCATTCGGATCGGCTCCAGTAAATGTGTTTAGAAGTTAGGTGATAGTAAATATTTGTTGTAGAAATCATCAATGACCTGAACTGCATCAGATGCATTGTCAACTACATGGAATAAGTCCAAATCAGTTTCACTAATATTAGATTCCTTCTCCAGCATTGTCTGCTTAATCCAGTCAACTAGCCCAGACCAGTATTCTTTACCCACCATGATAATTGGGAATGCTCCTATCTTTTTAGTTTGAATCAGTGTCAATGCCTCAAATAATTCATCCAATGTTCCGAATCCACCAGGCATTACTACAAATCCTTGTGAATATCTTACGAACATTACTTTTCTTACAAAGAAGTAATCAAAGTTGAGAACCTTATCACTATCAATGTATTTATTATGAAATTGTTCGAATGGAAGATCAATATTAAGTCCTACTGATTTTCCTCCTTGTTTGTGGGCTCCTTTGTTACCAGCTTCCATTATACCTGGACCACCACCAGTAATCACACCATATCCATGTCTTACAAGTTTAGCAGCAATTTCTTCTGCCATCTTGTAGTAAGGATGATCTTCTTTAGTTCTGGCTGAACCGAAAATTGTTACACATGGACCAATTTTAGCGAGCTTTTCGAATCCCTCAACAAACTCTGATATAACCTTAAAGATTGCCCAGGAATCTTCGCTTTTAATTTCATTCCAATCCTTATCGGCGAATGCTTTTAATATTTTTTCTTCTTCTTTTTTTGCTTCTTCTTCTCCCATACTTAAAAAAATTGCATTGCAAATTAATGATAAATTACTAATTATCAGACAGTAAATCTGAGATGGCTGATTGTGCTTCTGTAAATTCAGGGTTAAATCCTGCAGCCTCAATCTTTGATGATGACACAACAGAGCCTCCAAGTACTATTGAGGCCATTTCTCCAAACATCATTTTTAGCACAAAGGATGGAACGTTTGGAAGCCACAAAGGTTTTTTTAATGTCTTCGCGATAATTTTTGTCATCTCCTGATTGGTAACCGGATTTGGGTTGACTGCATTGTAAGGACCTTGCATTTCTTTATTTTCTATGGCAAAAGCAATCATTCTACAAAGGTCCCCAATGTGAACCCAACTCATATATTGGTTTCCGGGTCCCAATGGTGCTCCTGCAAAAAGCTTAATTGGTTGAGCTATCTTTTTTAATGCACCACCTGTTTCGCTTAGTACCACTCCAATTCTGAACTTAACAGTCCTGATTCCCTCTTTTTTAAAATTTTCAGCAGCATTCTCCCAGTCCACAGTCAATTTCGCGAGATAGTCAGATCCAAATGAAGATTCTTCGGTTTTCACTTCACTACCTTCATAGTTGCCATATATTCCGACTGCAGATGCACAAAGGAAAGCCTCCAACTTCACGTCCAAATCCTTTACCTTTTTTAATAGAAGATTCGTGGCATCTACTCTGCTGGAGAAAAACTCTTTCTTTCTATCATCCGTCCAACGACCTTCAGCAACTCCCGCTCCAGCTAAATGAATGATATATGAAATGTCCTCAAAAGCTGCATCATCAATATAATTCTCACTTACATTCCACTGAAATCTCGGAACAGCTCCTGACTTTTTGGTTCTACTTAAAAGTCTAACTTCAAATCCTTGTTCCTGCAGTAATGGAACCAACTTAGAACCTACTAATCCTGTTCCTCCGGTAATCAATATCTTTTGTGCCATATCAAAAATTAAGGTAGCAACGTTTTATCTTTGGACGTGTCAATAATTTAAGTAACCTACTTATATGTTTAAACTTATTCCAGCCTTTTTTGTATGCTGCCTAACCATTTTTAATTCTTTTGGACAAGATTATGACCTAACTATTAAGGAAAAAAAGAAAGAAATAACCGGAATCAGTTATCAAGGATACTCAACATCATTTGAAGTAGGGCAGAGCAAACTCCAAAAAGCCTGGTGGAAACACACCAAAAAGTTCGGAGTACTTGACAACATGAGAAGCCACTACGTACTTAAAATCCCTACTTCCGACAAAACACTTCTTCCAATAAGTCTTATCCAAACAACAGAAGGTACAGATAGCACTTCCACACTCTTCCTGGCTGTTTTTGATCAAACAAATAATAGCTACAAAAAGCAGGTGAGGTCAATGTTATTAGAATTTAAAGTCCAGTTTTATGTCATGGCTCTAGAAGAAAAAATTCAAAACACCGAAAGCCAACTAGCAGATGTAGGAGCCTCCTACCAATCAGAACTTCTTCAGGAAGCCAAAATGAAGAAGAAGGGACTTAGTTCTTCGACTGATAATTCACACAAGGAAAAGCTTATTCAAGAGATTACACGGCTTACTTATGAGTTGGAGGAGTTGAAGAGGGAGTTGATTGAGGTGAGGTAGACTCAGTTATCAGTTGTCTGTTGTCGGTTTTTTAGTTACTTCCATGAGTTTAATACATAGATGGTAAACTTGTTTATTCTGGCTCCCAATTGATCATATTGGATTTGTATCTCATGGACTTCCTTTTCAAAATCTGGATATAGTGCTTTGATTTTTTCTAAGTGAACCAACGTCTCATAGTTACTCGCTTGGGAATAGGTCAGAAATTTCAGGAAATCATTTTTATACCGTTTTCTTCCATAGCCTTCTACTATATTGGAGTTTATAGAATCTGCTGACCTTCTTAACTGACTTCCTAACTCGTACAATCCATACTTCGGAAGTCTCAATGAAAATTTATGTACCCTCAAAAAAAGCTCTAACGAAATCTTGTAAATATCCAGGTCATGATATGATTTAGCCATTCGACATGATGATTGTTTAGAGGCAATATATCAAAGCCAAAGTAAAAAACTGACAACAGACAACTGATAACTGACAGCTTCTATCAATTAAACAAGCAAACTCCAGAAATACCACACTAAATCAGTAAATCATCTAAAGTTCGCGCTCCACAAAAAGCAAAAGCACAGCCGAATCAACGACCATGCCTTTTAAACATTACTAAAGGAATCTTTAGCTAGCCTTTTTGGCTATTAATACGTGTCTTTAAAACTTATATCCGAATCTTACAGAAATCGCAGTTGCAGGTCTCTCTTGTGTGAAGAATTGAGTTGCTGCCTGATATGATCTGAAGATCTGCTCTTTCTTGTCATTCAATATGTTTGATACTTTAATTCCAATTTTCATTCTGTTATCAGTACCGAATGATTTGTTTGCGTTGAAGTTTACACTGTGGAATGGCACAGAGTAAATATCTGGTCTATCTGCTGCTCCTACGAATGTTAATGTCTCACCTTGAACATTGTAATAGATACCAGCTTCTAAACCATTTTCGAATCCTTCATAAGAGATACCTGTATTGATGATGTATGGTGCTTGTCCGGCCATATCCCTTGTACTCTTAATAGTTTCTCCAGTTCTAGCATTGTCTTGTCTTGACTTTAACTCAGTATCACTCATTTGAATTTCAGAGTCAGCTAGTGTGAAGTTTGATACGAACATGAATTCTTCAAATGACTCACCTAAGAAATCTAAGTGCTTTCTGAATTCAATCTCAAGTCCTAATACACTACCATCTCCTACGTTTCTTGGTTGGAAGTTATTTGCGGCAGTTGTGTACTGTACAATCTCAATTGGATTTTGTAGAGTTTTGTAAAAAACACTTGCGGATAATGTCTGTCCTCCTGGCATAAACATCTCCCATCTTAAGTCATAGTTATTAACTCTTGATGATCTTAAATTTCCATCCCAGAATACATCACCAGTTTGATCATTTTTATCCTCGAAGAATCCTCCAATAAAAGTTCTGCCAGTAAGTGGATCAATGATATTAGCATAAGAAGCTTCTTTGAAAGAAGGACGAGCTATTGTTCTAGCATAAGAAGCTCTAAGGTTTTGATTTTCATTTAATGAGTATATCAAGTTTGCAGTTGGAAATAAATCCAAATCATCAATCACTTGTACATTATTAAACACTTCATTTTCCTGGTTAACACCAGTATAGTTCTGAGTGTATCTCTCCATACGCAATCCAAGAACCGTTTTGAAATTGTTACTTACATACATTTCATTACTCGCAAATACAGAAGTATTATTAACATTTGCGTCGTACTTATTTGGGTTGTTTGGAATAAATAGAGGAGTATATGTTACACCATTTCCATTAGTCAAAGACCATAAGTTATCAACAGACATGATATCATCTGGATTTCCAGTAATATCAGTACTGTTAGTTGCGATTTGGAAATTCTCTATGTTATAATCTCTTTGTTTGTATGTGTGACCACCACCAAACTTAAAGCTAGCATCTCTTCCTACCATGAAGTAGTCATATTTAGCAGAAGCAGTAGACGCAATATTTCTTTCTTCAAGGTTTCTCCAAATTCTCTCAGGTAATCCAACTTCAGTACCTACTGAGAAGTCTCCATCATCATTTACTCTAACTCTTGTAAATCTGATATCTGGATCTTCGATAGTTGAAATTGTTGGAGAAACTCTCCATTCAAATTCCATAGTACCAGATTGATTAGAGTGCACACCGCTCAATAATAAGTTGGTCATTGATCTTTGGCTGTACTCAAGGTTATTCTGGATTGCCTCAAAATTAGATCCCTGATCACTACCTGAATAATCGAATAGTGCAGCCTTAGATTCTCCATTTTGTAATCTTAAGATGCTTAATTTATACTTTGATCTGTCAGTCTTGAATGCTATTCCTCCTAATGCTCCAATAAGGACATTATTTGTTCCAACATCCCCTCTTGAAAGCTCTCTTAATTCCAATTCATTTTCATCAAATGAATTTGCTCTACCATATCTACTGTATACCGCATCCTCAAGGAATTCAGTTTCATTTTTATAACTGATTGAAGCAAAGTAACCAAGTTTGCCTTTTGCCAATGAAATTTGATTTCCAAAGCTTGTTCCAATGCTGAAATCCATGAAGCTATTGTCTCTCATAGTAGCAAGGTTTGGATTAAACCCTTCTAATATCTGTCTGTATCTCGCTGCATCAGTTTGATTTCTTAATGCATCAGTTTGGAATGGAATGTATGTAGGGTTATCCGCAGTAGGAATTTCTCTGTCTCCATTATCAAAACCAAGCCAATCAGTTGAGCTACCTTCGTATGTCACGTAATCACTATTGAAGTGCATAGCTGGGTTGAAACCTAACCCACCAGACAATTTCCAAGTTCTCTCATCCGGAAAGTCCTTAGTTTCGATATTCACAATACCTCCTGTAGCATCAGCAGGAAGATCTGCTGTGAAGGATTTAAGTACTACAATGTTATTAATGATATTGGTTGGGAAAATATCCATCTGAATAGTGTTTCTATCAGGATCCAAACCAGGGATATCCATCCCGTTTAACATTGTCTTAGTGTATCTATCTCCAAGGCCTCTTACGTAAACATATTTTCCACCTTCAACAGAAACACCTGTAACTCTTTTCATAGCCGATGCAGCATTAGAATCTCCGATTTTTCTAAAGTTCTGAGCGGAAATTCCATCCAATACATTAGCTGATTTCTTTTTAATAGTATAAAGTGCAGCTTCTGAGTCTCTTATTACTTCAGCAGTTACAACTACTTCAGCAAGTTCTTCAACTGCTTCTTTCATTCTAATAGTGTTGAAGTTGGTTACTTCACCTGAAAGTATTTCAACACCGCTAATTGTGATTGTCTTAAACGATACAAAAGAAAATTGTAAATCGTAAGTCCCTGGTGCAAGACTGATTTCAAACGCACCCTCAAAGTCTGTGATTGATCCGGTTGTTGTTCCTGCTACAACTACTGTAACTCCGTAAAGTTCTTCGCCATTAGCATCATCAATAACCTTTCCTCTGACTGTTCCGTTTTGCGCTGCTGCAGTAAATACCGTACCCAATAGCAACAGGCTGCAAAAAATTTTTGTAATGTTCATTTATCCCTTAGTAATGTGTAATTGCACGCAAAAGTAAAAGAAACTCATAGGCTCAATTGAACCTATGAGTTAATTCTATGTTATGATATCTTTAACAACGTGGCTATTAGAAGTCAGAAAGTTCACCTTCTGCATCAGCTAAAGTCCATCCAGTAAAGTCGCTCTTAGTAGCTCCAACAGTAGGAGTAGTTACTACAGTAGCACCTGGCGCGATAGTTTCGAATGCAGTACCAGCAGTAGACTTATCAGCGAAGATGTCTTCGATTGTTAAGTTTCCTGTTGAAAGATGGCTAACGTTGAACTCAAGACCTGTGAATGTGATATCACCAGCTAAGTAGTTAGCAGCTACACCGTCATTATCAAGCTCAGCATCTGAATCATCTGAGAAATTGAAGAAGTAAAGGTTAGATAAGTTAGCAGTCAAACCAGATCTGCAGTCGAAGTACTCTCCTCCTCCTTCTCCATCGTCGTTGAAACCTTTTAAAGAACCGTTAGTGATAGTGTGAGTACCAGCAGCATCTCCTTCAGGACCGTCAAGCTCCATTGCATGGTCAGTTTGGTCACCACCGATAACGATGAAGTTATCAAGAGTACCAGACCAAGCCTGGTCAGTATCGATTGCATCATCACCTACATTCCAAACGATAGCGTCGCTTACGTTTACAGTTCCACCGAAAAATTCGATTCCGTCATCCTGGTTAGCAACAACCTCAACGTGATCGATAGTAGTTCCTGTTCCAACTCCACCAAGAGTTAAACCGTTGATCTCGTTACCTTCACCGATGTTAGCTCCACCATGTCTGATAGATACATACTGGATTGTTCCAGAGTTATCAGCAGCGTCGCCACCACCATAAAGACCGTTAGTGTCACTTGGAGGAATACCTTCAATTTGTACAGCATCTGCATCAGCAGAGATAGGAGCGTTACCAAGAACGATCAAACCACCCCAAAGACCGATTAGGTCAGAAGAAAGGTTAGGACCAGCAACCTCACCGATAGTGATCTCATCTGCAATAGAAGTCATGATAATTGGAGAAGAAGCAGTTCCAACAGCGTTAAGTGTTCCACCTCTTGCAACAACAAGTGCAGTAGCATTAGCACCTGAACCTGCTTGACCTTTAATGATACTACCAGCTTCGATAGTAAGAGTAGCACCTGATTCAACTACGATTCTTCCAGCAAGAACGTAGATAGAGTCTCCTGACCAAGTAGCGTCAGAAGTGATATTAGCATCAACTAATACACCTAATCCACCTTCAAGTTCGTTTTCAACGATCGTTGTAACAGATGGCTCGTCATCACCACAAGATGTAACGAAGATTAGTCCAGAAAGCAAAATTGCTAATCCAAATAATTTTTTCATTTTTTTAAAGAATTAAAATAGTTAGAGTCTAGTTCTAAAATTATAGTTGCAAAGCTATGTTGATGAATCGGGAGAGGTATTTGGCTAAAAGTTACCTTTAGTTTATGAAATGGTAAACTGAGGCAAAGTTGAAGTAACTTTTTCGTAACAAAGGCGAATACGCAATATTTTAACCGCTGAAAATCAGTTAGTTACACTATTACAGAAATATTATGAAAAATGGTTGTAAGTGAAAAATTATCTTAACATTAAGAAAATATCACTTGTTGATAATGACTTTTCTAAGAATACTGGCTACAATATCCTTTGTAGAGACACCATCTGCCTCTGCTTCATAGTTTAGGAGAATTCTGTGATTAAATACATCTGTTGCGATTTCCTTAATATCTTCTGGCAATACATAATCTCTGCCATCAAAGAAAGCTATCGCTTTAGCTGCAAGATTCAGATTGATTGAAGCTCTTGGGGACGCTCCAAAGTCTATATAGTGTGCTTCTTCGTTCAAACCGTACTCATTTGGTTTTCTGGAAGCAAATACTAATTCTACTATATATCTCTCTAAAGACTCAGAAATAGAAACCTGATTGATTTCATTTCGAATTGCGAAGATGTCCTCTTTTGATAGGATTGTCTTCACCGTATTGTCAAACTGCATATTTGACATTCTTCTCATTACCTCCAGCTCTTCGTCTTTAGATGGGTAATCAACATGCACTTTTAACATGAATCTATCCACCTGAGCCTCAGGAAGCGGATAAGTACCTTCCTGATCAACCGGGTTTTGAGTGGCTAGTACCAAAAATGGTCTATCCAATGAAAAGGTAGTTTCTCCAATAGTCACCTGCTTTTCCTGCATTGCTTCAAGAAGTGCCGATTGAACTTTTGCAGGAGAACGGTTTACCTCATCAGCAAGAAT
>JANSWY010000172.1 GCA_024743255.1 bacterium
GACAACTGACAACTGACAACTGACAACTGACAACTGACAACTGACAACTGACAACTGACAACTGACAACTGACAACTGACAACTGACAACTGACAACTGACAACTTCAGTCCCCAACTATCCCGATTCAGTAATCTCCACGATCAAACATCAAACTTCGAAGAGTCCATCAAACGCTACAATTCCTGCATCAAAAGGCCAAAAAGCCAACCGCTAAATAGCCAAAAAGCTAAAAGCCAAAAAACACAAGTCAGATTCGGTAGTGTTATTTCCCGATTGAGTAGAAAGAGGGCGGGATCGGTCGAGAATGCCTTTTTTAGGTGGATAATTCATTGCACTTTTGAATCATAACAAAGGTCAAAAACTCAAATTAATTAAAAGGTCAAAACACTCAAAATAATGAAGACTAATCTAATAAAATCAATTTACGCAACTGCCATGATAACTTTGCTCTCTTCTTTCATGCCTGTATACGGGCAGTCAGATGAGGGCTATATTTATGGTACTATCACAACAATCGAAGATGCTACTTACACAGGTCAAATCAGATGGGGTAAGGAAGAAGCATTCTGGACAGATCACTTCAATGCAGGTAAATACGACAATGACAACCTGGACTACTTAAGCAGAAGTGAATTAGAAGCACTAAGAGAAAATGGAAGATACTCTGAAAGATGGTCCAACTGGAACATCAGCTGGGGAGATGATGACGATGGGAATTGGGTTGACAAACACCTACATCAGTTCGTTTGCCAGTTTGGAGATATCAAAGAAATAGAAATCACTGGTAGAAGTAAAGCGATGATCACCATGCAAAACGGTGACAGAATCAAAGTAAGCGGAGAAGGCTACAATGATATCGGAACTAAAGTACGAGTGATGGATGATGAACTAGGAATGGTTTCAATCCAATGGTCTCAAATCGACAACATAGTTTTCAAATCAACACCTTCAAAGCTATCTTCTAAAATGGGTGAGCCATTATTTGGAGAAGTAGAAACAACTGACGGTAGCTTCACTGGGTTTGTTCAGTGGGATCATGATGAAAGACTTTCAGAAGACAAGCTGGATGGTGATACTGATGATGGTGACTTATCAATCCCATTCGGAAATATCAGAAAAATTGTAAGCAGAGGTAGCAGCTCGTCTGTTACTATGAAATCAGATAGAAAATTCACACTAGATGATAGTAACGATGTTGACAGAGGTAACAGAGGAATAATTGTAACAATGGATGATGGTTCCAGAATGGATGTTCCTTGGGATGAGTTTGTATCTGTAACATTCAAAGACAAATACCCTGCAGGAAAAGCATATAACACTTTCAAGTCTCAGTCTAAACTTCAGGGAAGCGTTAAAACAAAAGATGGTGAAACATTATCCGGAAGAATTATCTACGATTTGGATGAAGCATTCACTTACGAAATTATTCAAGGAAAAAATGATGATATCGAGTACTTGATCCCAATGAGCTCGATCAAGCAAATCATACCAAAAAATTACGATAATAGTTATGTAGTACTCAAGGACGGTCAAAAGCTCTTACTCGGGGATGCTCAGGATGTTTCTGACAGACATGATGGGATCCTCGTGTTCAAGAGTGAAGATGACGCCACATACGTCTCATGGGAAGATGTAGAAGAGGTAAGCTTTAATTAAGGTGAACATAAGTTAGGAATTAGATTTAGGGTACAGTGAAAGTAGTGATTTTTGATAAAACCCAAATCTTCCAAATTTACCGCACGGAAGCTTAAGCCCAGTATCCTTTATCTTCTTCCTGGCTACAACTAAAAAGAAAATCTCAATTACGGTCCAATAAAAACCTGGTTAGCATTAGCTGATCAGGTTTTTTTAGTTTCTACATGACAGGTTGAGGGGTACGGGTTAGCGAGTTTTAGTAGTTGCTGAGACTTTGTGCTAGTAGAGACTGTTGACAGTTGTCGGTTGTCAGTTACTTGCAAGGGCGTAGAAAAAAGATAACGTCATTCCGGAATTTCTGGAATGAAATGGAGGAAATATCCGGAATCCCATTAATGGTTTGAGGCCACAAAGTTTTGAAGAACCAAATATAATTTATCTACCCGAAGGGCAGGGTGGGTAAAAAAAGGCCATCCAAAGGACAGCCTCAAATATTTTCAATTCAGCTCCCAACTCGGACTGAACAAACTATTCTACAATCTATCAGGAGTAGTTATGGGTTCCAATTCAGGTACATATGGTTTGCCATTCAATGTACGCTGTTTTCCTTCTCTGAAATCAACACAAGTATTTCCTACAACTGGTAAGTCCATACAAATTGTCATATCTCCAGTCTCCCAGTCCAACTCCACAGAAGCGGATACATTTACCTCCACTTCAGAAATAGATCCAGTTACTCTTGCTGTAATTAAAAAGCCTTCTTCCGTTACAGTAACCTCAAAGCCTGCACTAAGTTTAGCTACTTCTACATCAACTGTAAGTTCAGCACCACCAATCAGTGTGAATTCCCCGTTGTAATAAACATCACCAATTATATATACCTCAGCTAGTCCTGGTACACCCATATTTCCGCTTAGGAATACATGCTCAGAGTCTACACCAAACAATGCCTCAACCAACTCCTGTTCACCAATTCCTGGAACCTCCATTGTCAATGCAGTTCTAACTACAAACTGAGAATTATCAAGATTGCTTCCCACATAAAGGTATGCTTCCACTGTTTGGCTTGGCATGCTGAAAGTAGAAGTGAGCACACCACCATCAAGATTACCAAGGAGGTCTACCAGGAAGTCAGGTTGTACCTGTGTTTCTCCAGCGATTTGGATGTATTGATCAGTTTCTTCTAATTCTACAACTACTGTTGCTCTTCCAAGTTCAGTTTCTGGCAACCATTCAATGATCCCCTCATCAACTAATACTGTACCATTGATACCCATTCTATATTCAGCTCCTTCAAAACCATCCTGGAAGAATTCATTGAATCCGTTTTCGTTTAATGTGAATCCAACGAGTGCTTCTCCATACACTGAAATGTTGAATTTTGGTATTGGTACCAACCCACTGATGAAGATATTACCATTGAGCTCAGGAAGAGGAACTTTCATCAATGCTTCTAAATCCTCGCTGTATTCATATGGAGTGAAAAGCAGGTTTCCTCTGGCACTTAACCCAAGCCCGGCATCTTCAATAGTAAACTTGGGCATTCCTATATCTCCTCTGAAGTAGATCATTGGATCATGAGGGTCCATGTAAAAAGCCTTTGGCGTAAATGCTGTGTTTTTAACACTGAATTGCATCTTCTCACCAATATTTTCATCTAGAGTTATTCCAAAGTAGCTGATGTCATCCATCACTGGAGCCATCTCATCATTAGCTCTGATATTTGCACCACTATTGAAACCGAAATTAGCTCCTGAAGTGAAATCAGTCACAATATCTTCAAACACTCCTATTTCTGGAATTGTAGCTCTACCATATCCTTCTAACTCACTGTAAATTCCTGATTCACTTAAATCAGATAGTGTGAAGTCTCCACTTGTGACAGCCACAAATTGACCTTCAATCTCAGAGTAGATTGTTCCTTTGATATGGGCCACACCATCTTCAATATTGATGCGGTCTTCAGACACAAAAAGTTCTCCCATCCCATCAAGCTGTATGCTGGTGAGGTTCTCCGGATTAGCTTCCTCAATCTCGAATATATCTGTAGTTACAACTTCTTCTTTACAGCTGTTAAAGAGTAGAGTAACCAATAAGCTAGTAGTAAGTAGGGCAAGTGACTTTGCCATAATTTTCGCTGTTAAATTTGTATCCAATACTTAGTAATAACCGGGTTGAACCGGTTTGGAATGTCTGTTCGTTGAATTGACCAGCAATAAAATCTTGCTGTGACCTGAAAAACTGTGCCTGAGGAGTTACCACGAAATTTCCAAAGACAAACTTTGCATATGCTCTCGCTCCAAATCCTACACCACTCTTAATCTCAGTTTCTAAAGTATAACCTGGTACATTTGAATTGCCACGGTCTAAGAACTTATGTCGCTCCACTAATAGTGCGCCAGAAACACCTAGCTCAAAATCGTAATTGTAGGTTTCCGCAGTGTATAGGTTTCTGTTCAGGAATACTCCAAAGAATGTTGGATTCATTGTGTAGTTGTCCAACTTGTACTTAGAGAAGAAATCGTAGAATACCGTAACGCTATAGTGATCCAGAATTTTCCCATATTCAACGTAGGGTTGAATTGAAATTCTTTTACTATTAGCATTCAAAACGTGCGACTCATGCCAGGGAGCAAACCCAGCTCCAATTTCAAAACCGGATTGAGAAAACACGGATGTGGTGATCATAACGAGTATGATCGTAAGTGTAAGTGCTGGGCGGTTAGGATGCATAGTAAAATAAATGTACAGATTTCCTCACTCAAATATGATTGCAAAATCAGTTTATTACAATGGTGTCCACCAGTTGTCACCCGTAACATTTGGTTACCAAGCCTTATATAGCTTAAACCTGATTTTACCTCTTGAATTGAAGAC
>JANSWY010000175.1 GCA_024743255.1 bacterium
ATCAGAGTCCCTTCCAGGAGACTCTGATTGGGGGTTTGTCTTCAGTCGCTCGGTTTCACAGAGTGACGATTATATCAAGGCCTCTGGCCTTTTGCTCTGATCAATCAACATTCTTGAAAATAGCCACCTGAGCCTCTTCGTCACTAGTTAACCAACCTCTATACATCCCCTCAGAATTGAAGGATAATGCAATATTAGCATCTCTATCAACAGTAATCACACCTCCTTCTCCACCAAGCTTCACAAGTTTCTTCTGGATTACGTAATCAGAAGCTTCCTGCAAACTCAATCCTTTATACTTCACCAAAGCTGCAATGTCATGAGCCACAACAGATCGAATAAAGTATTCACCATAACCTGTAGCTGAAACTGCACATGATTGATTCTCAGCAAAACAACCACAACCAATCAGCGAGCTATCACCAATTCGACCATATTGTTTATTTGTAAGTCCTCCTGTAGAAGTTCCTGCAGCCAAATTATCATTCAAATCCAAAGCAACAGCACCCACGGTCCCGAACTTCTTTTCTCCATCATGATCAAGTAATACAGTGCCTTCCTTCTTTGCAGCCATCAGTTGATTGTATCTGAAGTCAGTATAGAAATAAACAGGGTCTACCAATTTCATCTGATGATCAGTTGCGTATTGTTCTGCTCCTTTTCCAGATAAATAAACAAATTCATCATCATGGAGAATTAGCCTGGAAAGAGCAATTGGATTCTTTACTCTGGAAACTGCCGCTACTGCACCTGCTCTTGAAGTTGCACCATCCATTATTGATGCTTCCAGTTCATGTGTCTCATCATGTGTAAAAACGGAACCTCTTCCTGCATTGAAAAGGGGGCTATCTTCCAAAGATTTAATACAAGCCTCAACAGCATCTAAAGCGGAACCTCCCACTTTGAGAATGCTTTCTCCAACTTGCAATGCTTCATTTAAAGCGGCTTTATAGTTTGCTTCCTGTTCAGCAGTGATTTCACTCCTCAACAAGGTACCTGCACCACCATGGATGGCCAGGGCGTATTTACCTAACATCTTATATCTTTTAATCTTTTAACTCAATATTTACCTCGAAGCATGTTTCATTTAAAATGGTCCCCAATCAAAAAACATAACTGGTGGAATCAACAGAAGCATCGCGATCAAGAAAAATATGATCATCATCGGAAGCATCCATTTCATCCACTTGTTGTAGGGTACTTGTCCCATTGCAAGCACTCCCATTGTAACACCGCTTGTAGGAATGATCAGATTGGTTAATCCGTCACCAAATTGAAATGCCAGAACAGCAGTTTGTCTGCTAATTCCCAAAAGATCGCTCAGTGGACTCATGATTGGCATAGTCAAAGCTGCCTGCCCGGATCCTGAAGGAACAAACAGATTCAGAAAGCTCTGCACCAAAAACATGGCCTGAACGGAGATATATGAAGGTAAATCCTCAACCGAATACGCTATAGAATTCAATATAGTATCCAGTATTTTTCCATCTTGTGCTATGATCAATATTGCTTTGGAAAAGGCGATCACCAGTCCGGCAACAAGGATGTCTTTTGCTCCATCTACAAAGGATTCCGCTGCATCATTTGGTGCCATTCTATAAACAATGGCACTAACTACAGCGAGCGCAAAAAACAATCCGGCAATCTCATTGATATACCAGCCGAGATTACTCACACCGTAAATCAACAAAGCAATTGCCCCGAAGAATAACGCCAGAATGATTTTCCTGCTCATGGTGAACTTGATTTCATCCACTTCATCCAGGTGATTATCTCTCTTCTGATCCATCTCATACATCGGACTAATACTGGGATCTTTCTCCAGTTTTCTGATGTAAAGCATGATGAAGATAATCGGCACAAGTGTGAGAATACCCCAGCATAATATCCTGTATCCTGAACCACTAAATGGTGGCAATTCGGCAATACCCTGGGCAATTCCTACGGTAAATGGATTACTAAAAGCACCTGCAAATCCAGCTCCGGCTCCCACAAATGGGATCGCAATGCCTACTAAGGAATCATAACCTAAAGCCAGCGATAGAGGAATGGTAATCAGTACGAATACAATTACCTCTTCACTCATCCCAAAAGTTGCTCCGGCAAGTGAGAACAGGATAATCAATGCAGGAATGATTACTTTTTTGAAGGCCGGTTTCTTTCTACATAACCGCACCAAACTTTGTAATGCTGCATTGATGGCATCTGACCTATTGATCACCGAAAATGCTCCACCCACTATCAATACAAATGCAATGATTTGTCCAGCAGAAATAAATCCTTTGATTGGACTTGTGAAGAAATCGAAGAAGCCTTGTGGTGATTGCTCGGTGACCTTGTAAGATCCCGGAACCACAATGTCTCTGCTTCCATCACTCATTCTTTCAAATTCTCCTGCGGGAACAATCCATGTAAGACCTGTGAAAACAATTAGAATCACTGTCAGAATGATAAGGGTATGTGGAATTTTCTTTGCCATGCTACTTTATTGGGAATGTTTGATCAGCAGTAAATATGCTGATATTTAAACTTTTGGCACTTAGTTTTCCATTTTCATTTGATGTTACTTGATTGGGAGAATCAAAAACAAGGACTTGAGATTCACCAACTACAGTTGCTACCCCGTCAGTAACCAAAATGGCAGTGGACTCATCAATTCCAATGCCTTTCATATTTGGGTTTTCCAGAATGGCACTGATCAACCTGTTATGCCTGCTTCGTTTGACAAAGTGTTGATCAATGATGCCTTCTTTAATGAACCCAAGTCCTTGTTTTAATTCAATGTTGTTTGTTTCTATATTTCGAAATGTGCTGTAATAATCTGGGTATTTCAGCTCATTTCCTGTAATCATTTTTTTGCTCATTACGGCAGCTCCGGCACTAGTTCCAGCAATGACCCCTCCATTTTCATAACACGCTTTGATGGCCCCTTCTATAGGAGTGCCACTCACTATATCCATGAATTTGTTTTGATCTCCACCTGAGATGTAAATCAGATTCGCATTGGCGATACTATCAATTTTGGGTTTGGGTATTGTATCACCTTTATTGAAATCGAATCCTATTACATTATCAAGCCCCTGATCAGTAAACTGAATAAGCGCATAGAAAATAGCAGAATCAGGCTCGGAACTGGACATGGGAAGAATGATGCCATATCCTGTAGAATCAATTGCAGATTCTCTGACTAACCTCTTGATCAGTTGAGGAGGTCTCTTTCCTCCACCAATGATAAAAAGCTTGCCTGCCGACTGGTCCTCAATTTTGGTTTCTTGTTTTGGGTTTGAACATCCAATTAAGGCAACCACACATAAAAAAGCGAAAAATCTCATTTTAAGGGTTATTTGAAAATTGCTTAACAAAGGCTACCTGATTATTCAAACCAGGTAGCCATGAAATTTATTCTATGAAAAATAGTCCTCTCGGATCATCAAAATCTGAAGTGAGTGTCACTTTATCTGAACCATCCAGATTGGCCATGAAGACGCTTCCTGAGTTACGCTCAGTCCAGTAGAATTTACCATTGGTGTGATCAATAGTAATTCCATACACTCTGTTTCCTGTGTCAATAATTGATTCGATATTGGATCCATCAAGATCAGCTCTTAGTATTTGACCTGATTCTGTGTTGTCGAAATAGATCTTCTCGTTCGTAGGATCAACACCTATTCCGTATCCCCAACCACCGGCAGCATAGTCGATTATTCTGGTTACACCAGTGCCATCAACATTTCCTACCCATACTGATTCTGCGTCTATAGCTACACAGGTTACATATAAATTGCCATTGTATAGATCTAATCCAACTGGAGAAATTCCTAATCCATCAGAAGCATTGTCGTACAGGATGCTTGCTGAATTATCAGTTAGATCGATTTCCCAGATGGCATCTACGCCTGTACCTCGGTCTGCTACATATGCTTTGTTGTTTGGAATATCCAATGCCAAATCTCTTGGAGAACCAAAAACATCACTAATGACTTCAGCGCCTGTACCATCAAGGTTAACTCTCATCAATGTGAGGTCATCATCGTTGGTATAATAGATCTGCTCATTAACAGCATCATATGCTACACCAGTACCAAATCCTCCAATATCAATAGAACCACCATCGATTTCATTAATATTAGCTCCTACAGCATCTATAAAGAATAGTCTTACCAATAATGCATTTGGATCTCTGATCGTGATTTCCTGCTGGATAACATCAAGGTCATTATCTGAAGTTACCGTCATGGAAACTGTATAAGTACCTGGCTCTGTGAATAGGTG
>JANSWY010000146.1 GCA_024743255.1 bacterium
AATAGAAAGCCATCTTTTTCTGAATTAAATGCTCTGCAATTTCCAAACTTAAATGAAAGCCAAAATAAGGCAGTCAACAAAATACTTTCTGCCCAGGACTTAGCAATTGTTCATGGCCCTCCAGGAACGGGCAAGACCACTACTTTTATAGCTGCTATCAAAGAAGTAGTCAATAGGGAAAAACAGGTTTTGGTTTGTGCCCCAAGTAATGCTGCTGTTGATTTGCTAGTTGAAAAACTTGTAGAAGTTGGGGTAGATGTACTTAGGCTTGGACATCCGGCTCGTGTAACGCCCTCCGTATTGGAGAACTCGTTGGATGCCAGGATTTCAAAGCATAAAGATTTTAAGGATTTGAAAGCTGTTCGGAAGAAAGCTGAAGAGTTAAGAAGTATTGGAACTAAGTACAAGAGAAATTTTGGTTGGGAAGAAAGACGTCAAAGAAAGGCGATTCTTCAGGAATCTAAGCGCTACAAGGATGAAGCCAGGATGATTGAAGACTACATCACGGCAAATTTGATGGATAACGCACAGGTGATTGCTTGTACCTTCATTGGGTCAAGTCATAATCTGATGAGAGACCGTTTTTTTAAAACAGTTTTTATAGATGAGGCTGGTCAGGGTCTTGAGCCGGCTTGTTGGGCTCCTATATTGAAGTCTGGTCGAGTGATAATGGCTGGGGATCATTTGCAGTTGCCTCCTACCGTGAAAAGTTTTGAAGCAGCCAAAGAAGGGCTTTCCACTACATTATTTGAAAGATGCATCGAGGGAAATACTAGCGCTGTGATGTTAGAAGACCAATATCGAATGCATCATGAAATAATGGAATTTAGCAGTGATTATTTCTATGATGGCAAGTTAAAAGAAGGACCTAATATTAAAGATCGATTCTTTCCAATAGCTGAAGGTGCAAAGTTTATTGATACAGCTGGGTGTGGGTACAATAGTCAAATTAATGAGAAAACCAGAAGTAGTTTTAACACTGAAGAAGCTAAGTTTTTAATTGATCGGTTGCTGGACAAAGTAAACGAAATTGGTGCTGATGAAATAGTGGATAAGGAATTTAGAATAGCTGTAATAACACCTTATAAAGCGCAAAATGAAATCCTTAGAAAATTAATCTCAGAGTCAGAAGTACTTTCTGGGTTGGAGGGGCTTTTGGCTGTTGATACGGTTGATGCATTTCAAGGGCAGGAGCGCGATATTATTGTGATTGGTTTTGTGCGATCAAATCCTGAAGGTGAAATTGGGTTCCTGAAAGACATAAGAAGAACCAATGTAGCCATGACCAGAGCTAAGCATTTATTGTTACTAATAGGTGATTCTGCCACATTAGGAAGCTTAGAGTTCTACAACCAAATGGTGGAGCATTTTCAGTCTAGAAACAATTACCACAGTGCTTTTGAGTTTTTTGAATACTAATAGAAGTGCAAAACTAAATTGATCAGTGACAGGTGAGCGAGAAATATACTTTCATGTTGGGTTAGGGAAAATAGCCAGTACCTATCTTCAGAAAAGTGTGTTTCCAAAACTTCAGGGTATTCATTATATCTCTTCAGGCAAATACAAGAAAAGAAGTAAATCCATCATTGCTAAGTCTGAATATTCTAAATATTTGGTTTCACGAGAATTTGACCGACAGTTTGAAAGAGAGGTTCGTTGGTTTACCGAAACTTATCCAGATGCCAAGATCATCATTTTACTTAGAAGACATGATAGTTGGATAGCATCTCAATATCGCAGATATGTAAAAAATGGATGGTATCACAATTTTGATAGCTTTCTGGATCTTGATAATGATGAAGGAATGTGGAAACAGAATGACCTTAAATTATTTCCAAGGTTGAAGATCATTGAAGAATGTTGTGAGGACAAGCCTTTGATATTATTTCATGATGAGTTAATTGAAGATCAATGGAGGTTTCTCGACAAAATTGCTAAGTTTTCGGGTACTACATATGTAAAAGATGAAATTTCAACGGAAAGAGTGCACACTTCATTTTCTGAGGATCAATTGAGGTTTCTTAAAAACTTCTGTAGCAAGTACATTAGAAAAGTGCCAAGAAGCCGGAAGAATAAGATTATGCATTGGTTGCTATATCGGTCTTGGTGGGCGTTGTTTCATTTGATCATGTATGCGGTTCCATTATTTCCAAAATCATGGATTCCTGAGGAGCCTTTAATAGAAGAAGATCAACTCAAAAGAGTGAAAGAGGCGTATAAAGATGATTGGAAAAAAGTAAAGGAATACGCTGCACAAAATAACTCAATTGTGCTGGGTTAGCTACCCGATCTTATCTAACGTAGCACCGGCTTTTAATTTGAGTTTATCAATTGCGCTAAGCTGACTTAATAATTCAAACATTTTGGACTTGACGAGTTCAATTGCTTTCATCGGTCGGATCATTACTTTGAACTCGGTAATTTTTCCTTCATCACTCCATTTGATCATATCAATACCATTGATCTGAATTCCATCGATCTCACAGGTGAATTCCAAAACTGAGTCGTTATCAGAATTTAGCTCTCTGATATAAGTGAAGGTTTTGTTGTTATCCGCGAAAAACATATTGTAGGCAGATGAAAGATACATTGCCGTTACTGTTCTGCCAACCTGGGGTTTGAATAGCACTGGAGAATGAAATGCTACATTCTTATCAAGTATTTTTTTAAGGTCTTTTAGATTGCCGCTATCTAGTAATTTATGCCATTCCTGTACATTATTCATGGTTTCATCATTTTGGGTGTAAGACTCTTAAAAGGCAGAGATTATTGCATTAGATTAGTAATTTAGTATTTCATGTTAAAATTCCAATAATGCAGGCTCCTTTCCATTACTTACTGTTTATGCTATCTGCTCTTTTGGGTCAGGAAATGACTGTGATTGGAGAATCTTGTGTTGTTAATGTTGATAGGCAGGAATCAGTTGTTACAATTGAGCTTATAGATCTAATGGCGAATGAATCTGAGCTGGAAGCTGTCAATGAATTTATTGGGTCCCTTACTGATTCTACAGATTTCCCTGATCAAGGATCATTCATTATAAATGACATTAGTCTTAAGAGACAAGGCAATAAGTCTAATGCGATAATAAAGTTTTCCTATTCTGATGAATCTTCATTCTTTCAGGAATTTGGATTTTTTAAGACTCCTGAGGGGGATGTTCTTTTTCATCCATTATCCAATGAAGATGTTAAATCGACAAATGGCACCAAAACCGTATTTGAAGATTTGGATGTCATAAAATGGCAAAATGGAGATAATATCCAAATGAACCTTATTCTGAGTGACTCCAAAGAGTTTCGACAATTGCTCCAGGATTACTACGGTAATCTCGTTCGGATAGGGGGCAAATAAAAAAAATCACTTTTTTTCATTTTTCTTTTGGGGGGTAAGTCCTAGTTGTTTGCTATAGATGTAGTTTAACTAACTGTGCAATTATAGATGACGACTTGATTAAACGGCAAGTTGTCAACATTATGGAGTTAGACTGTGCCAAATGACATCTTCTCAAGACCAGCTAATACTTGAAAGAATGTTCCATAGATGTCAAGAGTTAAAAAGGTGTATGAACGTTAGCGATGTTCGCCTTATTGACTAAGCCCTTCTGGATTACCAGGAGGGCTTTTTTGTGTCCTACTACTCATCAGACCGCTAGTTGTAAGGGCCTAAAACACCCTGTTTTCTACGAAATGACATTTTGTAACGATAAGTACTTGATTATGAGGGTTTAAAAAAATGGTGTTTCAAGTGATTTCTTATTTCCTCTATCTACCTTTATAATGTGAAAAAAGCACTATTCTAAAAAGTGGGAAAAATATTACACTCTCGCTTAGTTTAGTCCGGAAAAATAAAATCACACAGCTATGAAAAAGAAACTTTTAACTACCGTATTTGCCCTATTCTTAATAGGTTCTACCCAAGTGACATTTGCAGGAAACAACTTCAGTAATCCTAAGAAAAAGGAGGCTGTAGCTCAAAAAAGGTCAAAAAAGCTATCTCAGTGTAAGCAAACATTTTCATTCAAGAAAATAGCTAAGCTGATGAAATCTAAGAGAAAAGAAATTGCGGCCTTCCACAATATGTAGTGTAACTAGATCCAATTATTCCTTTTTCCATTAGGGAATCATCTGTAAATGAGATACTTTTAAGTACACTTTAACTATGATGCTCAAGAGGCTCGTTTACACATCACTATTCACACTATTCCTTGCTGTCAATGCAGACGTATCAGCGATGAGCCAGGAGAGTAATGTGGTATTGGAACAGCAATTCAAGCCTAAGAAGAAAAAGCATTGTAAATCAAAAATCAAAGCCCGTAAGAAGCAGATCAAAGAAAAGGCAAAGTCGCTTAAGAAAGCCAAGGGCAAGATGAAATCAAAGAATAAGGCGGTTTCAACTTATATTTAACGATCCTCTATCCAGGCTCTGAACTTTGGAGCAGTTTCTTTACTAATTAGCACTTCCTCATTCGTTTGGGGCTCCAGAAATACTCTTATTTTACCATTCTCAGATCGGAATTTTTCTATGGCATCAATATGAGCTATATATTTTCTGTTGATCCTGAAGAAATCAACATTTCCAAGATCTTCATGTAACTCCGCAAGAGGTTTGTCAACAATGTATTTTACTCCACTATTGTCGACAAGAAAGGATACCTTATGTTCTGAGAAAAAGTATGCGATATCCTCTTTTTTGATGGAAACATACTCAGTTCCTTTTTTAACAAGGAACCGATTTTTTGACTTTACGTTTTGAGTTACTTTTTGAATTTGCTGATTTAAAAAGTGGGATTCCAATGTTTTAACCTTTTGAATAGCCAATTCCAGTCTATCAGATTGAATAGGCTTCAATAAATAATCAATCGCATTTTCCTCAAGAGCTTTTAATACATATTGATCATATGCGGTGGTAAAGATGATGGGAAACTCCACATCAACTTGCTTGAAAATTTCAAATGAAATATCGTCAGCCAACTGAATATCAAAAAAACCTAGATGAAACTTACTCTTACCTTGAAGGACCTCAACTGTTTCTTTTACAGATTGACAGATTGTGAAATCACTGTTTGGTTTGATCTTTGCAATCATTTCTGTGAGCTTGTCAACAGCTGTTAATTCGTCTTCAACAATTAGAATATTCATTAGGTAGTAATGGTTAAGAGTGGAAGTTTAAGTTGGAATATCTGCTTGTCAGAAGTTTTCTCGATCCCCTTGCCAACAAGCATGCTAAATCTGTCATTTAGGTTAGCTAAACCGATATTGGACGAATGCTCAAGGGTTTTTTTAGGTTTTAGTTTGTTGGTAATTACCAGATTCTCTTCTTCAAGACTAATATCCACCTCCATAGGGTTGGAACTTGAGATTTCATTGTGTTTGACTACATTCTCCAGTGCAATGAATATAGAAATAGGAGGTATTAGATATTTCTGGTTTTCCTGACCAAGGTTCTGGTTTACGTTCAATGATTCTTTAAACCGAATCTTCAGCATGTCCAGGTATTTGTTAAGAAATGCCATTTCATCCTCCAGGAATACTAGTTTCTGGTCTTTGTTAGATAATATATATCGATACACCTCTGCTAGTGATTCAGTAAATATTTTAGCTTCTCCAGGCTGGTGCTCTATGAGGTGAGATAAACTGTTCAAAGAGTTAAACATGAAGTGAGGGTCGATTTGATTTTTTAGAATCTGCAATTCAACCTGGGCTTTAGCTTTCTCCAGTTTTTCTTGTTTGACAATGTCTGATTCTCTCTGTTTAATCAGGAATATCGTCTCATATGTATGCGTGACAAATATGACACAGACTATGCATACAAAAGCCGTTATTTTAATGATATCCCAATCAATTGGAATCTGAGTAGCATTGTACCATCCCAGCAACATAACAACTACTAACGGGCCCGTATAAAAGATATTCCCACCAATTATGAGAACTACTTTTTGGGCTGGATTAATGAACCAGTTGTATTTGTTTTCAAGCTTAAATAGAATCCATCTGTTTCCTTGCCAAATCAGGAATGCTATAAGGATAAAATAGAAATATGTGACTACAAGAAAAGGAACCGATCGGATATCATTATTAACCAAACCTGTGGCATTCGGGATAACAATTCCGAAGAATTGAATTCCAATTATCCTGACCAGCTTGTCATTTATTTCAATACGTTCCTCGACTTCTTTAGCCATTTACGCTTCAGTTCAGTTTTTTTCCGATTCAGTAATTGTTGGTGTCTGTCTCAGTTTTTTAGGCCGAAAATTTCTTTTTAAAAATACTAATTTCAATCAAAAACAATTGAAACCATGAATAGAGTCGTACACTTTGAGATTCCTTCTAGCAATGTAGAGAAGAGTCAACAATTTTTTGAAAACGTATTTGGATGGAAGTCTGAGAAATGGGGAGACATGCCTTATTGGATGATGGCAACTGGCGATCAGAAAGCTGCTGGTATCAATGGTGCCTTAATGCCAAAAGATGAAATTGTCCAAAGTATTGTAAATACAATCTCGATAGAAGATAGTGCCGATGCACGAGAGGCCATAGAAGCAAATGGAGGTGAGGTCATTACAGAAACTCAGACCGTACCTACAATTGGCTATTTTTTCTATTTCAAGGATCCTGATGGGAACATACACGGTGCTATGCAGGAAGATTCTAAAGCTCAATAATTAAGTTATGAAAACATTAAAGATTAATCACACTGCTGTTTTTGTTTCAGCTCTTGCAACTCAATTTATTCCACCACTTTGGTATGATAAGGTGTTTTTTGGCCTCAGATGGATGGAGTTGAATAACATGGTCGAGGAGGACTTTGCAAATTTCGATATGATTTTTGGGTTGACCCTTTCATTTGCCACTGGTTTAGCTGCAGCCTACATGATTGCCTGGATTTTTCAGAAGATCAATGTTGAATCGGGGTTAGACGGCTTGAAGTATTCACTGCTGATTTGGTTGGCTTTTGTCTTTATGGAAGTCGCAACTCAGAACTTTTTTTCCCTTAGATCCTTCGAATTAACACTGATTGATATGAGTGCGGTACTTATTCAATATGAGATTATTGGAATCATACTGGGAGTGTGGAGAAAGTACAGTAACAATTTGTCACCAGAGGTAGCTTAAACTCAAAATTAAATAAAATGGATTTTTCAACATTAAATTGGTTAGCGATTGTAGTAGCAACGGTGCTAACATTTGTAATTGGAGCAATATGGTACGGACCTTTATTTGGTAAACCATGGATGAAAGAAATGGGATTTACTGAGGAGGATTTAAAAGATGCTAACATGGCGATGATTTACGGAACTGCCTTTGTTTTAGAACTCATTATGACTATTAACTTGGCTTTGTTTATTGGTGATTCTACAAGTATCATGAAAGGACTAGCAGTTGCCTTACATATGGGACTAGGATTTATAGCATTAGCCATGGCAGTTAATGCGCTATTTTCCAGAACTACAATTAGACTTTGGTTTATCAATGCCTTCTATTTTGTAGTCTGCTTTTTGCTGAATAGCACAATTCTGGTTCTTTGGAAATAAATCTTTGATTGGTAGCTGACCAGACAAAAAAACTATGAAATACACACTTGAAATTCTAATTGATGCCCCAAGGTCTGAAGTGATAAGGCTGTTTGATAGTACTGATAACCTGTACAAATGGCAGCCTGAACTTCAGGATTTTGAACACCTGAGTGGAGAACCTGGCCAGGTTGGTTCAAAGTCTCGCATGTTTTACCATATGGATGGCCGGGAAGTTGAAATGATTGAAACGATCACAAAACGAAACTTCCCCGAGGAATTTAGTTCCACCTATGAAGCAAATGGTGTTTTAAATATCCAGGACAATGAATTTGTTGAAATAGGAGATCAAACCAAATGGATAAGTCACGCTGAATTTAAGTTCAGTGGATTTTTTGCGCTTATCTTTCCATTCATGAAAAAATCATTCAAGAAACAAAGTTGTCTGTTTCAAGAACGATTCAAGAAATTTGCTGAGGAGGAATTAGCGAAAGAAACCTCATAGTTTTTCTGCAAGTTCAGGGATTTTTGAATGGAATTTTTCCCTGATCATAGGTAGAAGTCTCAAATCTGTGGAGGCTTCTACCTTTCTTCCATCAATTTCATAAACTGGGGTCATTTCACCCATCGTTCCTGAGGTGAATACTTCATCAGCACTGTAAAATTCAGTAAGGCTTAAATCTCTTTCTTCACA
>JANSWY010000187.1 GCA_024743255.1 bacterium
AGCCAAACAGTAACGGTAGAAGAATACAACATTTATGGAAGCTCTCGCGAAGGGCAAATTAAAACTAGCGAGGTCGTTTGGCAGAATGGACAACCCAACGTTTCCAATACCGGTATTCACCAAAATACATTGGGTGAACGCAGCTATGAAGTAACGAATCACCTCGGCAATGTCCTAGCTGTAATCACCGACCGAAATACGGTAGTAGACTCAACGTATGAAGCGGTTGTCATAATGACAAGTGATTACTACCCATTCGGCATGGTAATGCCAGGCCGCAACTGGACAGCCTCCGGTGCCGAGGCATACAGATATGCGTATAATGGCATGGAGCAGGATAATG
Organism: bacterium; assembly: GCA_024743255.1. GTDB lineage: Bacteria > Bacteroidota > Bacteroidia > Cytophagales > Cyclobacteriaceae > JANSWY01. The sequence goes on from JANSWY010000187.1 coordinate 344, forward strand.
AAGTCTCAGGGAATGGCAATAGCTACACCACTGAGTTTAGACAGTACGATCCTAGACTTGGAAGATGGAAGAGTTTGGACCCTTTGATGAAGCAGTTTCCATATCTGAGTCCCTACTGCGCTTTTGATAATAATCCGATATTCTATGTTGATCCTTATGGGTTAGCAAGTGAAGGTGGTCCGGGTGGGCCGCCAGAAGAGGATTTTGTAGAATCGTTATTGAGAGAAGTTGATGATTACATAGCAGAGGAGATTGCGGGATATTTGAATATACCTGAAGTCGAAGTTCCTGGTTTCAAGCAAACATGGAAACAAAAACTTTGGAACTCATTTAAAAAGAAGGTTACTCCTTATGTTGAAGCATTTTTTGAACTTCTTGATTGGTGGGCATCGAAACGTGATGGTAAATGTGGTTGGTGCGAATGGCTAGCTGATAAAGGGCGTGCATTCGATGATTGGGCTGAGGGCGATTCAAGATACCAAGACGAATGGGGAGTAGGAAGTTCGACCGATCAGTTCGAATATGGTTTAGATCTGAGGGACGGCCCTGGTGATTATGATAACAAAGATGATAGAAAGCAAAATACTTCAGAAAATGCAGATATTGATTATACTGGTACAACGGTTGGAGATTTAGCGTCTGGTGCAGGACCTTCTCCACCAAGACGTAATTTGGGAAAGAATAGGTCAATAGATGATATTGCAGACGCAATTGCAGGAGGAAAAAATTCACCGTGGAGCAGAGTGGCTGAGTCTACTGAGAGAGTAACTAATGCAGTAATAGAGAAGCCCACTGCAGTTGAAACAGCTAAAAAAGTTGAATACTTTTATGTACTTGAATGGAAGGAGGGGCAGGCTACCTCCGAAAGATATGGACCCTATCGCTCGGTTTCGGAGCTAGAGAAGAATCATCCCTCAGCTGTAAAAATTGAAGATCACACTTGGGAGATACCGAAAGCGGAGTAATTAATAATTTTTGTAAATGAAAAAGTTCATTTTATTGGGGTTGATTGTTGTTTTGATTAGTTGTAACACTAACAATAACAATAACAATTCAGTTGATAATGTCAAAAAGACCTACTATAACAACGGTAAGCCAAAAACTATTTATTACTTGGATCACAATGGACAAATGCACGGACAATTTAAAGCATACCATGAAAATGGATCAATAAAAGAAAAATGCAATTATTTAAATGGTGTTATGCACGGTCCTTTTTATCTATGGGATGAAAAGGGAACACTCAGAAACCAGGGGACGTTTACGAATGGTCTACAAACTGATACTTCATTTTTCTTCGACTCATTGGGTAGACTTGAAGTTTACTCAATTTTAGGTGATAAAGAAAAGACTCTCAAAGAGGTTTATTTTCATAGTAATAATGTTGTGAAAGAAATAGCCATTTTTTACGATGGAAGAAGAGATTTAGCGTCATTCAAAAACTTCACACCGGATGGAACTGGTTTGCAAGACTTTCCAAATTCTAAATATGCTTTGTTTAAAGAGCTTACTGCTAATGAATTATCGGTTACTTTTCGCGGTGTTGAATTCGAATCCCCCGATTCTATCAAAGTAAATTATATGAGAACAGCAACTCTTAGCCTTGGTCATGATCTCAGGCAGAGGAATACTCCGTTAAAATCATTTACCTATGCAAATGAAAAAGAAGTTCGCTTATTTCTTAGACCAGAGTATTTCATAAATGGGAGAATAATCGTTGAAGTTGAATTTTACAAGACGTTAGGTAGTGTTACTCGAGTACAACCCTACGAATTTCATTTTCATGAGGGAAATGAGGTACCAAAAAGTAGTTTGGATACATATTAAAGGGGAACTAAGGTATTCGTCCTAGTCCTCACAGCTTCGACAAAGACAAAAAACAAGAATACCTGCCTGCCGCAGGCACGGTACAGAGCAGCGTCCAGTGGGGCGCTGTTCTTGTTTTTAGCAGATGTCTACGGTCGCTGATC
>JANSWY010000067.1 GCA_024743255.1 bacterium
CCCCAAGATGAAATACTGGGTGATGTTACAATTGAAGCCGAGCGCATTCCAATTCAAATCAAGGATGACACCATTCAATACAATGCTGCAGCATTCAAAACTCAGCCTAATGCAACTGTAGAAGAACTGCTAAAGAAACTTCCTGGAGTTGAGGTTGAAGATGATGGTACAATCAAGGCACAAGGAGAAACAGTCGATAAAATCCTGGTGGATGGTAAAGAATTCTTCGGAGATGATCCTCAGATTGCAACCAAAAACCTGCCAGCAGATGCACTTGATAATGTTCAGGTGTTTGACAGGTTATCAGAGATGGCTGAATTCACAGGGATAGATGATGGCACCAGAAATAAGACCATCAACCTCTCTTTGAAAGAAGATAAAAAAAATGGATTGTTTGGAAGGATAAAAGGTGGATATGGAAATGGTGACCAGTACAATGGAAAAGCTAATATCAATCAATTCACTAAGTCCAGACAGCTATCATTCATTGCAGCTGGAAACAATGTAAATGAGCAGAACTTTTCTATTGATGACTACATCAACATGGCTGGTGGGCTTCAAAATCTAATGAGTGGTGGTTCCATGGAATTGACTGTGGATGAAGGAATCGGATCTGCGCTTGGACTTGGGAATGGAGGAATTAGAGATGTTTGGTCGGGAGGACTGAATTATAATCAGGACATAGGCTCCAAAACGGAACTTGGAATTAATTATTTCTATAACCGACTGGAGAACAACATGATCAAAACATCGGAGAGACAAAATTTTTCTGGTGATGACATATTCCTTAGTGATCGTGATTTGGTTGATAATTCTATTTATGACAATCACAGTTTGAGCACAAGACTGAAGTACGCACCAAGCGATATGCAGGATTTTACTTTTAGGTCTTCATTGAAACTAAGTAACCAGGACATTTCCAATATAGAACAGAATGCTTCTCAAACGGATGATGGAACCCTTATTAATGAAACCAACTCGGAAGATTTGAGAGATGCTAACGCATTCGATTATAATGGAAGTTTGCTGTATCGAAGGAAATTCCAAAAGAAAGGAAGAAGTATAGCGGGAAGAGCCTCGTTAGCAAGAAACACTCTGGACCAGGACGCCCGGGTAATATCTCAAAGTACGTTTTATGAAGCCGGTTTTCCAGTGAACGAGGAGATTAACCAGAATCAAATTGATGACAACATCAAAAACACCTGGGGAGTGGGCATGACATTTACTGAACCATTGTGGAAAGGTAAGTACCTTCAATTCAATTACGACGGACAGAACTATGCTAACGATAGCCACAAAGACTTTTATGATATCCTGATGGATCAAATTGACCCTGTATTTAATGAGTTATTAAGTACTCAGTTTACTTCAGATTTCATCTATCATAAAGGAGGTCTGCGGTTTATGTCATCCACCAAAGATGCAAACCTTACGGTATCTCTTCAGGCACAGAGTTCTACTTTGGAGGGTAATAGCTTGCAGTTCAATGAAGGAATTCAGCGATCGTTTTTCAACTGGTTACCGAACCTGAGGTACTCTTATAGATTTTCCACTGGTAATAGCTTTGAGTTCGATTATGCAACTAGCGTGAACGAGCCTAATCTGGGGCAATTGCAGCCTGTGGTAAATAATACTAATCCATTGAGAATTTACAATGGCAATCCCAATCTAAAAACTGAATATAGACACAATATTGGGATGAGGTATATGCTTTATGATCAGTTTAGTTTCACCAGTTTGTTTGTGAGAACGAATTTGAGTTACACAGAAAACAAAATCAATAACGCTACAACGATCGATGAATCTTTAAGGCAAATTGTAACTCCTGTGAATGTGAAAAATGATGTATTGTTCAATTCAAGTGCATCATTCAGCACACCTATCAGACCAATTAAAACTAAGGTCAGTTTATCATACAACAATTCATATAACAAAGGGATTACACCGATTAATGATCAGGAGAATATTGTATCCAGAAATAATAATGGGTTTAATTGCAAATTGGAGAATAGAAACAAAAAGGTCATTGATTTATCGGTTGGAAGTAGATTCAATTGGACTAGTACCAAGTACTCACTTGATGAATCGTTAAACCAGAAATTTCTGACAAGAACACTATTCGCTTCAATGAATATCGAAGTGCTGAAAAAGTGGAATATTGGGACTGACTTTAAGGAAATCTCTTACCAAGGTCAGGCGTTTGCAAATAATCAGTCTTTCCCACTTTTGACGGCTTCTATCAGCAGAAGCTTTTTGAAATTTGATAGAGGACAATTGACACTATATGCGTATGATATTCTTGGTCAGAATCGAGGAATCAATAGAAACAGTGAATTCAATTACATAGAAGATGAAAGGGTAAATGTGGTTGGCAGATATGTGATGTTGAGTTTTACTTATGCTTTATCGGTTTTTAAGAAGTAATTTTAATGGCTGCACTCAAGACAATGAGTGCAGCCAAATATCTATTCATACTTTAATGATTCTGCTGGATTGTTAGAAGTAACCTTTCCTGTTTGAAAGATAATCGTAAGGGAACTTATCACAATTAGTCCAATGGCAGCCACTAGAAGAGTAGTCCATTCTACACTTACATGATAAGCGTAATTGTCTAACCAATTTGATAAAAGTAAATAACTGATTGGCAACCCTATTACAATTGCAATTGCTATTATGATCAGAAACTCTTTCCCAAGGCTTGACAGCAAATCCACTAATCTTGCACCAAGAACTTTCCTAACTGCAATCTCCTTAGTCTTTCTATTCATGGTAATCAAAATCAAACCGTATAATCCAAGCAATGCAATAATAATTGCCATGAAAGTGAATAATTGAGCAATGCTCTGTACCCTCCTATCTTCCTGGTATTGATTCTGATACAAATCGTCCATGTAGAAATAGTCAATGTAGTTTCCTGGATAGAACTTACCAAAGGATTCCTGAATTGCCAGAATAGTATTTGGGTTTGGCTTTTCAGATAGCTTTATGGAGTAGTAATGATCAGTACCGTAGTAAGGCATAAATAGAATCGGTTCAATTCCTGAATGAAGAGATCGCTGATGGAAGTTTTTTACTACTCCTACTACTTCCCATGTTCGTCCCCAATAAATTAGTTTTTCCCCAACAGCATCCAAGGCATTTTCAAAACCATACATTTTCAAAGAAGCCTCATTAATCAGGCAAGTATTTATCAGATTCGGATCCAGACCATGGTCCCTTTCTTCAAATGATCTGCCGGCCACCATTTCAATATCAAATTGCTCAATGAATGAATGGTCCACTTGCATATGGTTTGTCGTCAGATTCTTCACCTCAGGATTGCGAGCAGAATGTATCTGAAATATTCGTCCCAGTTGTTGACTAAAAAGCCTACTTGAAGAAGACACAGACTGAACTCCTGAAATTCTCAATGCATCCTGCTTAAACTCTTCAAAATTATCAATGTATGTGCTATCCCAACGAGTCAAAGAAGGCCCATAAAGCACGAGTGTGTTCTCCATATTCATGCCCAGATCCTTATTTTGCATGTAAGAAACCTGTTGGTAAACAGTGATGGAGCCAACCACCAGTAAAACAGTAGCAACAAACTGAAAAATTACCAATCCTTTTCTCAACAAAATAGCATCGCTTCCTACTCCAAACCTGCCTTTAATTACTTCCTGGATTTTAAATCTCCCCAGTACTATTGATGGATAGAAGCTGATCAATACCAGGCAAAGTAGAAAACCACCAATAAACACTATTGGAAATGGTAAATTCCAAATTTCGGTTGTCCAGAAAAAAGACATTTTCAATGGTAGACTAGTCAGGTTTCTAAACAAATCCTGAAGCATCCAAACCAAACCAAATGAAATAATGAGAGCTATTATGTTAATTAAGAAGCATTCTGTGAATGATTGAATTAATATCTGCTGTCTGACTGCTCCAAGTGTCTTTCTGAGGCTAATTTCTTTTGCCCTTTCAGAAGCCCTACTCGTGCTAAGGTTGATGAAGTTGATCCATGCTATCAAGAGAATGAAAAGCGAGATTCCAAACATCAACCAAACAATCTCTCCATTTGCTGTTTCTCCAATTTCATATTCATAATCAGAATAAAGATGCGCATCTTGTAATGGTTGTAAATAGAATTTCTCTTCCCCACCTGAAACTTCTCCTTCTTTAAAATACTTCTTACCAAATGCTACCAGCTTCTCATCAATCAACGCAGGATCAGTCCCATCTTTTACTTTGATATAATGATAGAAATCTGACCACTCCCAGCTAGTACTAGCATGACCATTAGAATTCTGGACCATCGTTTCGTAAGAAACCAATACATCAAACTGCAAATGTGAATTATCCGGGACATCTTCTATAATTCCCGAAATAATGAATGAAGTCCTGGACATAGTGACTGTCTGGCCAACAAGATCCGCATAAGTCTCATCTGTCTTGAGAAACCTCTTTGCGTACGACTTGGTGAACACCATTTCACCGGGTTCATCCAACATCGTTTCAGCTTCTCCATGCGCCGTTGGGAAATTGAAGAATGTAAGAAAGTGCTCATCAGCTGTTAGGAAATTCTCCAGCATATAAATATTCTGATCTCTTTTGATATATCTTCTCCCTCCTACTGTCATTCTGGTGTAAGACTCCACCTCTGGAAAATCCTTCGTCATAGTTGGACCAATGGTAGGGTAAGTAATCGTTCCATGCTGGACTAAATTTCCATTTTGATACCGATCATTGATGACCCTATAGATGTTCTCTTTGTTCTCGTGAAAATCATCAAAGCTGGTTTCAAAAAAAACGTATTGTAGTAGCAGAAGACTGGAAGTGAAGCCAGCAACAAGTCCAATTAAATTAATAGCACCAAATAGTTTATGGCGCTTTAAATCTCTCCATGATACTTTAAAGTAGTTAATAAATAAATCCATTGTTATTTGAGTTTTTGAGTTTTGATTTCTTAGTCGCCGAAACCTTAGAAAGGCCAACGCATTGATAATGTAGTTTTTACGCGCCTTCTTTTTGCCCAGCGATTCTACATCCATACAATACAATTCATACAGATCACCTTCTATACTTTCCCATAAGTCTTTATTGGAAAGCTTCTTTAGAATGTTCCTGATAAGATATGGTGGTTTCACTTCCATTATCTATTGAAAGCTACATTTGGAATATTATCCCACAACTTTTGACGTAGGCTTTTAGAATTCTCCAAAGCATTCTGCCCTTCAGTAGTAACTCTGAATAGTAATTTCCGCTTACCTCCTCGTTCTTTGGTAGGTTCGCTGAATCGGGATTCCAGAAAACCCTTTTCCTGAAGCCTCTGCAAAACATTGTGCACAGAACTAATAGTGATTTTCCTATTGGCCTGTTGCTCTATCTCAGCCTTAATCGCCACACCATATGCGTTATCAAACAAGCTGGCAACAATTAAAAGTGCTATTTCTTCCAGTTCACCAAGATGGGTACCTTTCATAATTTTATATTTTCGACAAAAGCGAATTTAATATATAATTCGTAAATGTCGAAAATATGTTTCAGAATTATTAACGATATTACAAACATCAATAATCTGTGATCATGGAATTCGCTGTTACATTAATCATGTTAGGTCTTGCAAGTCTTTACGTCAATTGGGTTGATAATAAAGACAAAATTGAAATACTAAAGAATGGAACCAGAAGAGATGGATTAGTCAAGAGAAGATTTATGAAGGGTTTCAAAATGGGCAGAAACCACACTAACTACAGAAGAACAGCCATTGTTGAATACAAAGACGATAACGGTGATGTCTTGGAACGTGAGTTAACTTTAGATAGAAGATTTTACACTCCTCCAGCTTCAGGAAAGTATATCCAATTAATATCTTATGCAGGGTCCATCTATGACATAAAAATGCTCAATAGAAAATTGGAAATTTACTTATCCTTCATCCCGATTATTTTCGGAATGGTCATCATTTTGAAACAACTGCTGGGTTGATAAGAGTGAAAAGCTAAATTATTTTGGAAACTGATTTATGCTTTCAAATTGTCGATTCACTACACTGTCAGAATTTAAAAGCTCCATTTCAAATGAATTTGGTCCGAAAGACACTCGCCAAAATGATCTTTCTTTCTCTCCATATGGAATCAGTTCCAGTTCCGATCTATGGCCATGAACATTGTAGACTCCCCAAGTCTTGCCATTTTGATTATTGAGAACAAACTTTCTGTCCCATCTAAGAAACAAATAACTGTCAGTCGTTATGGTATCATAAAATGGGCCATTCCCATTCATTTCACTCAATTTCCACAAACCAAGAAGCTGATCTCCATAAGTCATTGGTAATTCCCTCGCCCTGATTAAAGAAACCAAGACATTTTCTCCCTCTTCTTCTCGTTCCCAAAACATGGAGTCCTGATTAAATCGCACTTTAAATGCTCCGAATGGGTCTTCCAATCCATTAGTATTTACCATCTCCAACTTATCTTCTTTAAGATTCCATGAGCCTGTAGAATGTTGCAACCAACCGTTACCAGATTGCTGAGTGAAGTCAGCATTAAACCTGGTCCATTTAGCATTAGGAGTCATAATTTGATTTCCAACCTTAACTTCTTTCACTTCCCAAAGTCCGACAATTTCTGGTTCTTGAGCACACGCAGTAAAAAGAATTGATAATGATAGAAAAAGAAAGTTTCTGCTCCTCATAGCAAATTTTGATTTGGTGATTACCTTATTTTTCTATTTGATAATCCAGCCCAAGTAAAAAGTCACATTTGAAGATTAAGTCTCATTTCTCATCTCCACATTATTAATTACTTTTGCTCCCGAATTTTAAGATATATCTTCATGTATACCATACACAGTATTCAACATTTAGGAGTAGGCGTTCCTCATCATGAAAATGCCTGGAAGTGGTACAGAAAGTTCTTCGGGATGGACATCCCATTCTTCAATGACGAAGCACCAGCACCATTGATGGATATCTATACGAACAATGAAACGATTACCAAAAGAGCAGCAATGATCATGAACCTTAAAGGTGGTTTGGCGATGGAAGTTGTTTGCCCTACATCGTTTGAAGCTTCTTTTCCTAAACATGATTTACAACTTGGAGATCTTGGAATCTACATTGGGATGGTCAAAGCTCCTGATGTTAAGAAAGCTTTTGAATTCTTCAAAGCAAATGGAGCGGAGTTAGTTTCAGAACTTGTTAAGCTTCCCAATGGATGGGATACATTCTATGTGAAGGACCCACAAGGATTATACTTTCAGGTGATTCCGGGAGATAAATGGTTTACCAACTACAATTCAGTGACTGGTGGAGTTGTAGGTTGCTCAATTGGTGTATCTGATATAGACGCATCTAGAAAGCTTTACGGAGATATTCTTGGATATGATGCTGTAGTTTATGACGAAAGTTCAGTCTTTGAAGACTGGAAAACGATAAACGGTGGCGAAGGGAAATACAGAAGAGTTCTTCTAAAACAATCCAACCCTTCTGGTGGAGGGTTCTCCAAATTAGCTGGGGATTCATACATCGAGCTTGTTCAGGATTTGTCTGACAGAAAACCTGTAAGAGATTACGAAGGTAGAATCTGGGGAGATGTTGGATTTGTTCACTTGGGTTTTGATGTGAGGGGAATGAAAGAACTTGGTGAAAAACTGGAAGAAGCTGGCTTTGGATTTACTTGTGACACTAAGGACGTGTTGAGCATGGGTGAATCTACTAAAGTTCACTGCACCTATATTGAAGATCCAGATGGAGCACTCATAGAACTCATTGAGGTATATAAGATTCCAATTGTAGAGAAATGGGGCATCTTCTTAAACGTTGAAAAAAGAAGACCCGACCAGGCCTTACCAAATTGGATGCTGAAAGCTCTGAGATTTAGTAGAGTAAAAGACTAATACCACTTATATAATAAGACTTAGAAAACTGATTGTCTCATTTTATTTTGGTCTGTAATAAACCGAAATGAAATGAGACTTTTTTTATCCCTAATACTTCTTGTAATTGCTTTATCCTCCAATGCTCAAAGTCATTCCGAACAGGAAGAAGCTATTCTAAAACCAATCATCAATCTGTTTGAAGCAATGAATAATGCTGATAGCTCAGGAATCAGAGCAGCATTTCATCCAGAGGTAACCATGTATACAACGTTTATAAAAAACGACACGGCCCAACTTCGAAAAGGTGAGCTTGATAATTTTGTAAAGGCAATTGGAGATGCGAAACCGGGAATGCTGGAAGAAAAAATCTGGAATTTCAAAATCAACATTGATGAGCCAATGGCTCAGGTATGGTGTGATTATGCATTGTATGTAAATGATGAATTTCATCATTGTGGAGTAGATGCCTTTCAATTAATCAACACTACAGAAGGCTGGTTAATATTTGAAATTGCTGATACCAGAAGAACAGAAGGTTGTACCGAACCTCCGAAATAATTCAATTAACAAAGCATTAACAACAATTAGGAATCTCTTAACAATTGTTACAATTTCATTAACACGGTTCTTTTGAACTGTATCATAGGTTTGATTTCAAAAATTCAAAACTATGAAATACTACATTTTACTAACTGCTTTAACAATTCATTTCAGCCTTGCTGCTCAGGTCAATCAAGAATGGATCGACAAAAATGGGAATATCAAACTTCTCGGAGAAATAACCTCCAAAAGACTAAACCAGAAACCTTTTAAGGAATGGTATAAAGAGAACTACAACTCTTACAGTGTCCAGTCTGAATCAATCACAAATTTAAAAACAAGGGTGTCTGAAATAGACTCAGTTCAAATATTTATGGGTACCTGGTGTGGAGACAGCAAAAGAGGGGTACCGCAGATGCTTAAAGTTTTTAAGGACACTGGATACGAAAAAGACAATATACAAATCATAGCTGTAGACAGGTCTTTTAATAACTACAAACAAAGTCCTGGAAGAGAAGAAGCTGGTCTAAATATTCACAGAGTACCTACATTAATTGCTTATCAAAATGGTGAAGAGTTGGGAAGAATTGTTGAGAACCCAAAAGAATCCTGGGAAAAAGACCTCTTGAATATTGTAAATAAAAACTATGAACCCAATTATGCTGGTGTTACAAAAGTGAATCAGGTCCTATCCAAGGAAGATAATGAAATTGATATTGATCAATTGGCAAAAGAGCTCAAACCGTTAGTTGAATCTCAGTATGAGCTAAACACATATGGATACCAACTACTTACCTCATGGAATATCAGAGAAGCACTCACTGTATTTGAAATCAACTGTAAAGTCTTTGAAAACGAGGCGTCTGTTCATTACACATTGGCCAAAGTTCAAAATATCATTGGACAGGATGAGGAGGCTATCAAGTGTCTGAATATGGTTCTTGAAATCGAGCCAGAACATGAAGATGCTCTTGCATTATTAACTTCAATTTCACCCGATAACGATAATTAAATCTTTCAAAAGGTATTGCACTGAAAGTCAGAAAATTAGATTTCAGTGCAACCTTTTCTCAAAAAATGCATCTAAGTATATAAGGATCAAAAAACTCAATACTTATCATGCTCAAGAATTACCTAACGGTTGCGTTCCGTAACCTTACCAAACACAAGTTTTATTCATTTCTGAATATCGTTGGCCTTTCTGTAGGCCTTTGCAGTTTTATTTTAATCACTCAGTACGTAAAAGACGAGCTGAGTTACGACCAGTACAATGAAGACCTGGAACAGATCTATCGAATGGATTTCGATGGCACAATCAACGGAAACAGGTTTAATACCGCTTTAGCTAGTGCTCCTGCAGCTAAGACTATGTTGGCAGATTACCCAGAAGTGGAAGATGCATTTAGATTTAGAACAACAGGAAACTGGTTCATTAAAAGAGAAAATAGTGATGCGTCTTTCAAGGAGGAGAAAGCAATTTTCGCTGACGCCAACTTCTTTAGCTTCTTTTCTATTCCACTACTCAATGGTGACCCGGCGACTTGTCTTGAAAAACCAAACACATTAGTTCTTAGTGAAGATTTAGCCAAGAAAATATTCGGTAACGACAATCCTGTAGGACAAACTCTTACACTAGACAATACCGATAAATATGAAGTTACAGGTGTGTTCCAGAATATTCCAGATAACAGTCACTTCCATTACGAGATGATGCTTTCAATGGAATCAAGAGAGGAAAGCAAAAGTACCTTTTGGATGAGCTTCAATTTCAATACTTACCTTAAACTCACTCCCGGAACAGACCCGGCTTCACTTGAAGCTAAGTTCCCAGATTTGATCGTAAAATACATTGGCCCTGAAATTGAAAAGTTTATGGGGCTGGATCTTACTGAATTTAGTGAGTCGGGGAATAATGCTGCATTCTATTTATACCCATTAAAAGACATTCACTTAAAGTCCGATAAACTAGGTGAGCTGGAGCCAAACGGAGATATCAATTATGTTTACCTATTTACTGCTATTGCTCTTTTCATCTTGATATTAGCCTGTATCAATTTCATGAATCTTTCTACAGCAAGATCAGCAAACAGAGCAAAAGAAGTTGGTATCAGAAAAGTGATGGGGGCTTACAAAGGCAATTTGGTTAATCAGTTCCTTTCTGAGGCTTTCATTATAAGCTTTATTTCAACAGCAATTGCAATAGGTTTAGCATTCCTAACGCTTCCAATGTTCAATGACTTAGCTAAAAAATCTATAAGCTATAGCGAACTTTATGCTCCTTCCTTCTTATTAGCAGCTTTAGTAATCGCCATTGTAGTTGGATTGATGGCAGGAAGTTACCCGGCATTTTACCTTTCCAATTTCCGTCCAATTGCAGTATTAAAAGGTAAACTAAATCTAGGAACAAAAAGTGGCGGAATCAGAAGCACATTGGTTGTAGTTCAGTTTACTGTTTCTATAATCATGATTATTGGTACTGCAATTGTATTTGATCAATTGAGCTATATCCAAAACAAAAAATTAGGATTCAATAAAGATCAAATCATCATGGTGCAGGACGCGTGGTTAATGAGGGACAAAATTGAATCATTCAAAAATGAGCTCCTTAATGAAACAAGTATTACTCATGGAACGATTGCTTCCTTTCTACCTGTAGGTACTACCAACAATAACAATGTTTGGTTCCCGGGAACAGCTCCAACGAATGATCAAACACATGTGTTTCACAACTACAGGATTGATCACAATTACATTGAAACCTTAGGCATTGAAATCATTGACGGGCGAGACTTCTCAAAGGAATTCCCATCTGATAGTACTGCTCTATTAATCAATGAAGCTGCAGCAAAACAGTTGGGTTTTGAAAATCCTGTTGGGGAGAAGCTATCTACCTATGGAGGCGATAATGATGAACCAACAGTTGAAACTTATAGAGTGGTTGGTGTAGTAAAGGATTTCCACTACGCTTCCCTAAGAGAGAATATAGATCCATTGATTTTCCAATTAGGCAGATCGAGAGGGTTTGTTTCGTTTAAAGTTGCAGGAGATGATATCAAAGGAACCATTGAAACCATCAAAGCCAAGTGGAATGAGTTTGCTCCTGGACAACCATTTTCATACAGTTTCCTTGATGACAGATTTAACGATATGTATGAAACAGAACAGCAAATAGGTGAGATCTTCAGTGTCTTTGCTTTCCTTGCAATTTTCATTGCTTGCCTCGGTCTTTATGGATTAGCATCCTTTACTACTGAACAAAAAACTAAGGAAATCGGCATTAGAAAAGTCTTAGGTGCTTCTATTCAAAGTATTGTCACATTACTTTCTAAAGAATTTATAAAACTTGTGATCATTTCTTTCGTTATAGCAGCAGGGGTCACCTTTTATTTCATGAGGCTGTGGCTCGACGATTTTGCCTATCGAACCGACCTAAATCCCGGCACATTTATTCTCGCCGGACTCTTAGCGCTGGTTATCGCATGGCTCACAATGGGAATACAATCCTACCGTGCAGCACGGATGAATCCAGCACGCTCATTGCGAGATGAGTGAGTACCAACATAATCCAAACGTATTGAAGATTTATTAGTTTAAAGTGAGCATGAAGCCCCCAACAATAGTTTGGGGTTTCATTTTTTAAGACTATTTTGGCACTTAATCACCCCATCTTCCGTTATAAGCAACATGAGGAAAACACTTATCATCATCTTTTTGTTTGGCTTCTTCATTTCACATGGCCAGAGATTAAAAATGAAACAACAATCTGAATTTGTTTCCTCCTTAAAACTTGATGAAACTAAATCACAAGCTCAGATTTCCAGTGAAAAACCGATCACGGCGATAAGTCTATCCTACGAGGGTTCCTTGAATTCTTCTTCTATCTTGATCGATGATGTTGAGTACAAGTTATTTCGGGATGAGCATTATTCACAAACGGGGAATCACAGCAATCTGATAATACTAGAAAAACCTGTTCGATCATTCGAACTATTTTTAAATCCATCTATTTCAAATGCTACGATCAAAGTAATTCACTGCCCTCAGATAAGTAAAAAGATACTCAATTCGCTAAACCAAAGTGACAGTGACAATTGCGAGGAACCAATGAGCATTGATCAATCTGTCTGGAGAAATGGTTTACCCTCTCCCAGTTACAGTAGGTCATTTACTGCTACCAGGAATATTATAGTGCATCATACAGCCACATCAAATAGTTTAACAGATTTTACCAACGTTGTTAGAAACATATATCTGTTTCATACGGAAGATCGGGGATGGTCTGACATTGGATATAATTACTTAATTGCTCAAGACGGAACAATTTTCAAAGGACGAGATCCGGCAAGTGGTGAGCAGGACCTGGTCAGAGGAGCGCATTTTTGTGCTTCCAACAGCAACACTATGGGAGTAAGTCTCCTGGGAAACCTTAGCGAGGTGGAACCCACGGATGAAGCAATTGAAAGTCTTACGTCATTATTAAATTGGAAAACACTGAAAGATCAATTAGACCCACTAGATGCCAATGCTCATCCTTTAAATAGTAATCTGGGAGTAATTGCTGGCCACAGAGATGGCTGTGCCACGGAATGTCCAGGAAATTTCACATATCCCAGAATGGATAACATCAGAGGTGCCGTTGCAGATAACAATGACTCTTGCCTCAACCCTCCAGTAGAACCTGAACCGGAACCTGAGATCATGGTGCTATCATATGGACCAAATCCGGTTACAGATTTGCTCAGCATTGAATGGCCGGACTCATTATCCGTTCAGGAAATAACATTGATAGACTTACGAGGAAAAGCCACACCAATCAAACTGCCAGAGGAAAACACCCTTGAATTAAACCTTGCCACAATTCCAACTGGTTTATACCTGTTGTCAATCAGAGATGACGAAAATGTCTATTTGAATAAGATAATTAAGGAATAATTATGCCATCATCCAATAGTCAGAGCCGTTGATGAATCCATTTGTGTTTAACCAACTTTGAATTTCTACTCTCCCCTTTCGGTCAGCTACGTAGTTAAGAATCAATGGCTCGTTTAGGCTCAAGATGTCTTTATAATGAATAACATCTTCCTGGTTTCTTGGATTTACATCAATAAATCCACTAATCTTCAATCCATAATCCATTAAGAAAGATGATTTTCGTTTAACTGAGGACCCATTCCCCCAAATCCAAATCTGCTTCTCATGACCATCTTCCAAATACCATTTACAAAAATATTCGGCTTTCACTTTCTGAAAGCTACCATCATTGTAATTGTCATGATTCCTTGTAAGCCTGGAATCATAATCAGACCATTCCAGCAATTCTTCCTCAACCTTACCAAACCTAACTCCCTCATGTAACCACCTCAACCATATCTCATAATCCTCTGGAATTGGACCTTCTCGGTGTAGATCATGTTGATTCAAAAGCGCTCTACGAAACATAATGGAGGGATTTGCGACAGGAGAATCAACAAACCGATTTAGATAAATATCTTCATGAGTTATTAAAGAGTTTATCCAATCCACATGGTGAGCATAACCTGCCTGTGTCGAACGATCTCCCCCATATTTTACCAAACTAGAAACTACACCAACGCTTTGATGCTGATTTAAGTAACCCACTTGTTTGGTGAGTCTGTCCGGGAAAGAGTAATCATCAGAATCCATTCTGGCAATGTACTCTCCTAAACATTGGTCAATACCAAAATTCGCGGCTACCGCAACTCCTGAATGCTTGATTAAATGATACTTTATTCTGGGATCTGAAAATTGACTAATAATAGTTGATGTTTCATCAATGGAACCATCATCAACTACAATCAATTCCCAATTGAGAAAGTCCTGATTAACTATACTTTCAACCGCACGATGAATGTATTTTTCTCCATTGTAAACAGGAAGAACCACAGACACCAGAGGCGTCATCATTTCTTTCTCAGTAAAAATTTCCAGAATGAATTCCTTTCTTCAGAAGATGAGAAAAGTTCTTTTGTCGTATTCAAGATATGCTTCAACGTAAGTTTAGGTTGTTCAGGGGCTTGAATATCTGGGGTAGTTATTTCAATTTTCTTTTTCTCCGTTGGTTCAACATTGGGTGAATCCTTAAACTTTGGATCATACCCTTCAATCTTATTCGACTGTTCGAAACTTTGTTTGGCCTTTTGTTTGTAGCCTAATTGTTCTTCAAGTAAGCCTTTGTTATTATAAGAAATTGAATCTTCCGGATCTAATTCAATAGCACGCTCGTAATCTTTAATTGCACCCTCAACATCTCCATCCTTAGCCTTAATCCAAGCTCTACTACTAAATCTGAATGGGTTATCAGAATCCAAATCTGCAGCTTTATCAAGATCCACCAATGAAGCTTTGTTATCTCCAATATGGTGTAGGATTACTCCGCGTTCACTAAGTAGTTCAGAATTTGAAGGATCTGACGCCAGGAGTTTGTCAAAATTGGATTTGGCTTCCTGTAATTTTTTGACTTTGAAATATGCCTTGGCCTGATTATACAAAAGCTCCTTATTATCAGGAGCTTCATTAATTCCTTGCTGAAATATCGCAATTGCTTCAACAAATTGTTGATTGTCACATAATTGATTTCCCTTTGCCAGAAACTCGGATACTCTATCACTCATATCTGCAAAGGAAAACAAGAATCATCTAAAAAAAGAAAAGAGGCTGGTGGTTGAGTCTTTTTTTATTTAGACGGCCATATCTTGTTCAATAGCATCAATTGCTTTTTGAACGGCATCATTGAATCTTTCCTTATCCAATGGCTTCAATAAGAATTCTACTACATTCTGATTGGATGCTTCCTGCTTGTAGTCAGCTTTGGAAGTAATCATAATTACTTTTGGATGCTTAACAAGAGATTCCAACATCTCTAAACCAGTAAATTCTGGCATCTCAACATCCAAGAATATTATATCAGGTTTGTGAAGTACTACACCTGCAGCCGCTTCAATTGAATCTTTGTAAGAAGCCAAAAGACTCAGGCTGTCATGCTTTTCTATGAGTTTCGATACTAGCATTAATGATGTTGCATCATCATCTATTGCCAAGCAAGTCAGTTTATTCTCCATGTTTAACTTTCTCTATTTTTGATAAAAATATACAATAAAACAGGACCAAATGGAATTGTTCGACGAATGAACCGATATTAGCGGTTAACCTTGGAAAAATCCTAATAAGAGGGTCCAATTGAAATTAATTCATACATAACGCAGTTATTTCAGATTCTGCAAACAAAGAGGATCAATTGAATACATCTTCTAAACGAATAGAATGAGTAAACGGATAATCATATGTGGCGGAGGCGCTGCGGGCTTTTTTGCAGCAATTAATATCAAAGGGAAAAACCCGGATTACACGGTAAAAATCCTTGAAAAGAGTAATAAACTACTCTCTAAGGTGAAAATCTCCGGTGGTGGCCGCTGTAATGTTACCAATGCAAGATCTACTCCTTCCGAACTAGTAAAGTTTTACCCTAGAGGTGAAAAGAAACTTTATAAGTTATTCAAACAGTTTACTACCACAGACATGGTACAATGGCTGGCCAATCACGGAGTAAATACAAAGACTGAAAATGACCTCAGGATGTTTCCAGAATCCAACGATTCGCAAACAATAATCAATTGCTTCTTAGATGTCTGTAGACGACAAAAAATTGAAATAATTAAAAACGAAGGAATAGAAAAAATTGAACATGACTCCAATTGGAAAATTAAAACGATCAATACGACATATGAGGCAGATGCTGTGGTAGTTGCAACGGGTTCCTCAGGAAAGACATGGGGGATCCTAGAAAATTTGGGATTGAAATTAGCTCCAGCTGTTCCTTCTTTGTTTACATTCAATATCAAGGATAATCGATTAAATGGGTTACAAGGTTTAAGTTTCAAAGAAACCAACATCAAGATTACAAACACAAAACTTTCAGAAAACGGACCTCTATTAATCACTCATTGGGGATTAAGCGGTCCTGCAGTCATAAAACTATCCGCATGGGGAGCAATTCCATTAGAAAAAATAAAGTACAATTTTGATGTTATCATCAATTTTCTAGGGGATAGATCGTCGGAAGATGCAAGAGCTATGTTAAATCAGCTTAAGTCAACTAATCCAAACAGAAAAGTACTCAACTATCCATTTGATGGAATACCAAAACGATATTGGGAACGGCTCTGCTCTTATATTGGAATTTCAGAGAATCAAATTTACGGAGAATTAAGTAAGAAAAACAGTAATAAACTGATTGAAGAGCTGACACAGGCAAAATTTTCTGTATCAGGTAAAAGTACTTTCAAAGAAGAATTTGTTACTTGCGGTGGGGTTGAGCTATCTGAAGTGAATCTTCAGGATCTTCAAAGCAAACAATTCCCAGGACTTTACTTTTGTGGTGAAGTGCTCAATATAGACGGCATTACAGGTGGTTTTAATTTCCAGGCATGTTGGACAACTGCATGGATTATTTCTGAAAATATTTAAAAGTATGATCATTCAAGGAGCTGACAGATTAAGTAGCGTCGAAGAGTACTATTTCTCCAAAAAACTAAAAGAAATCAGAAATCTCAATTTGGAAGGTAGAGACATAATCAACCTGGGAATTGGCAGTCCAGATATGCCTCCTTCTGATGAAGTCATTGAAACACTTTCTTCGGAAGCCCAACAAGAAACCAACCATGGTTACCAAAGCTATGTGGGGATACCAGAATTAAGAAAAGCGATCAGCGGCTATCTTTCATCGCAATATCAAATTGATTACTCAGCTGAAAATGAAATTCTACCTCTAATTGGTTCAAAAGAGGGGATTATGCATATTTCTATGGCTTTTCTTAATGAAGGAGACAAAGTTTTAGTTCCTAACCCAGGCTATCCTACTTACTCTTCAGTAAGCAAGTTGGTTGGAGCGGAGATTGTTACTTATGAGCTTTCCGAGACAAACTCATGGAAATTAAATTTTGATAGTCTGGAGCAACTTCCTTTATCCGAGGTGAAACTTATGTGGGTTAATTATCCCAATATGCCTACTGGCCAAAAGGGGGATATGCAGGATTTTGCAAGACTCATTGAACTTGCCAAAAAACACAAATTCCTGATCATCAATGACAACCCCTATGGTCAACTTTATGAGGGAGAGCAATTAAGTATTCTTCAAGCCCAGGGAGCTAAAGAAGTTTGTCTCGAACTTAATTCATTAAGTAAATCTCATAATATGGCAGGTTGGAGAGTTGGTTGGATCGTCGGAGATTCCTCTTACATCAGCACAATTTTGAAAGTAAAAAGCAATATGGACTCTGGAATGTTTAAGCCACTTCAACTAGCAGCAGTTAAGGCTTTAAATTCAGATCACAAATGGTTCGAATCACTAAAAAACAGCTATCAGGAAAGAAGAACCCTGGCGTTTCAAATAATGGATATTTTGAATTGTACCTATGAAAAGTATCAGGGAGGAATGTTTGTCTGGGCGAAAATCCCTGATGCGATAGAATCAGTTGAATCATGGATTGATCAAATCATACTGGAAGCAGAAGTATTCATCACTCCTGGATTTATCTTTGGCTCAAAAGGAGAAAGATATATTCGAATTTCACTGTGTTCCAATCTTGATATACTGGGTGAGGCTCTGGAAAGAATTAATCAATGGAAAAAATGAATATAACGGTAGTTGGACTGGGATTGATTGGTGGTTCTTTGGCACTTTCTTTAAAAGAGTCAGGGTTTGCTAAAAAAATCATTGGGGTTGACAATAAAGAGAACCATACAAGCGAAGCTCTGGAATTGAATCTGGTAGATGAATGTCAGGATCTTGAAACTGCTATTGCTAATAGCGATTTAATACTAATTGCTATTCCTGTAAATGCGATTGTTGAGATCCTCCCTAAAATTATGTCGTTGATAGACCTGCAGATCGTTATGGATTTTGGTTCTACGAAAGAAGCCATTTGCGAAACTATCTCAAATCACCCGAAGAGGGAACAGTTCGTTGCAGCACATCCTATGGCTGGAACAGAGAACACCGGTCCATCTGCTGCTCTTTCAGGACTTTACTCTGGAAAGGTAAATATCATTTGTGAAAAGGATAAATCAAGTGAAAGAGCTTTGAAAACAGCTCTTAAGCTTTTTCAGGAGCTTTCCATGAATGTTATTTACATGGATCCTGTAGAACATGATAAACACATTGCTTATGTTTCTCACCTTTCTCATATTAGTTCATTTATGCTGGGTATGACAGTTCTGGATATTGAAAAGGATGAAAAAAATATTTTCAACATGGCCGGTAGTGGTTTTCAATCTACTGTAAGATTAGCCATGAGTTCTCCAGAAATGTGGGCTCCTATTTTCAATCAAAATTCCAAAAATGTAAAGTCAGCTTTGACCGAATACATACGATACCTGCAGATTTTCAAAGAGGCTCTTGAAGAACATAACTCTGAAAAGATGCTTGAATTGATGAAAGAAGCTAATGATATCAGAAGAGTGCTTAAGAAATAAGATTACTCCTCTTCATGTACTATTTTTTGAAGTCTCTTAAGTGCTTCCTGATTATTTGGCAATTCGATATTATCTATGATATTCCTCTTCTCCTTGGTTGTTAGGTGCCAACTCAATGAAGCCCTTTCAATTTCTTTTCTTTCTGCCTTTTGTTGATCAGAAGCAAATTTTTGATCTTCAATTAATGTAGAGGTGTTGTATTCTAACTCCACTAAGTCAATAGGAATGTCCAATAATCCCTGAGCAAATTCGATTTCTCTGTCGTTATTAATATCCTGAATATTTGCGAGGTTGTTGTACACACTGGCGATTGGATAAACCACCTTGTCCATTAAAGATGGATTTCGTTGCTCCTCAATTGGCTCAACCTTTCTTGTATCACGAATAGTAAGGAACACTACTCCTGAGGTATTTTCTTCTATCCATTCCCTAAATACATAAACAAACCGAATGGCATCAGAAATACCAAAATTATCAGAAATACCAGCATCCATTATTTCCACAGGAGGTTCACTTGGAAGCGAAATTCTAGGTGTAATATACGGGAATGAGGCACTCATTCTTAATGCAGTCAAAAAGCTAAGATCCTCTGAATCCTGATCTTCAAAAAGTCTGTTGAAATCCACCCCTCTTATTTTAAGCCCTCCATTACCTAATGTATCCTCTGATGAATTCATAAAAGACATATTAAGCGGAGAAACATAGAGTCTTCTCCCATCATTAACGATTGTCGGTGAAAGTAATAGCATAGGAATGTCTGCATTCAGCTCTGATTTCTTGTAATCTGAAAGCTTTCGATCTAAAACAAATCCTGTATTCTCATTTAACTTCTTTTCAAAGGCATATCCCCTATCCTTTCTATACGACTTTCCATCGTATTCAAATCGCTGATATCTCACAAACAAATCACTTACCAGCAAACTAAAAATGATTGGATTTAAATTATCCCTGGCAATATTTTCCAGATAACCTTCAGATTGTAAATTTATATCCTGACCAACTACCTTCCGTCTATATAGCTCTCTAAAGTAGGCACTTCCGATTATACCTCCACTAGCTCCCGTAATAAGTACGGTATGGTTCATCAACTCCCCTTTAAGCACACTATCCGCTTTCTGCATTCCATTAAAAACCCATAATGCAGCTCGTTGACCTCCTCCAGAAACCGTCAAGAAAATCATTTTTGGCTTTTCTTCCTTAAATTTCCCTTTCCAGTTTTCCAGAACTCCAATTACTTGCTCCTTGTCACGATCAAAATTTTCAGGTGAATTGAGAATATTCAAATTATCCAGGTCGTAAGATACCTGAGGTTCATATGCTAACCCGGCCGCTCGATAATCTCCCTTGATCACACCAGATCTCATCATAAAATTCACAAAAAGTGCAAGGCCAAGCATAAACGTAACCCCCCATCCTCTAAACCAATAAGAGATGGCTCCTCCAAGCATCACCATGATTGAAAAAATCAATAAGCAACTTGCAGCCGCCGGAAGCTGAAACAATCTGTTATCCATGAAAATACCAAGCATAAAAATCAAAATAATGATCAGTATTTCAATCACGACTGAGTTAAAGTGATTTTGGTCAAATACTCTTAAAACGGCTTCCTTGTTATAGAAACCATACAAATTCTTTGTAGAGCAGACCTTAAACCTCAAATCAATATAGGACCTCACATATTGATCTCCTTGTTTGGATTCTTTCAGTTTCTTAAGAGCCTTTTCCCGATTTAGTCTCGTCTTCTTGAGTCGTTTATCAACACTTCCTGCCAGGAATTTAAAAATGTCTTTATTGGTGAATTTGAAGTATGCATATAATAAAAATGTCATAAAAAACACGCCTACTACAAGCCCCAGAATCATTAAAAACAGATCCATTCCTGTGGTATTTTCATTATCAATCTGAAACCGAATAATCCAGATGATATAGACAGTAAGTGCAATTATTGGAATTAAACTGTTGTTGAGAGAAAACTTACCAAATGGTCTTTCCAGGATACCAATGAACTTATACTTATGACCATCCAGAATGTAGCAGGTAATGTGGAAGGCCACAATGAAGTTACCAAAAGCCAAGCCAACCATCAGAAATGACCAAAAATTCACCTTTCCTACATATTCAGGATCCAGAAATAGGAATGATACTCCGTATACCTTCCCTATCTGTCCAGATACTGTAAGCATAAACAATACCCAGATAAATATTAACCCAAGGTTCCTTTTGAAGTGATCCAATACCAGTTGGATTGGAAAGGAGAAATATAGTTTTACAAAAAACTTGACAAAAGCTTTGATCATTGGGTTATGCAGATTTCGAAAGCTGTGAAATTAATTATATTACAACCGTTACTAAAATAGTAGAATTCTTAAGAAATGAACGAGGAGTATTTCGAAATTATTACAAGAGATGGATTAACACTTCATTCAAAAAAATGGACCGTCGAAAATCCAATTGCCTGCATTTGTATTATTCACGGGTTTGGAGAGCATTTGGAGCGTTATAACCATGTTGCTGAATTCTTTAATTCAATCTCATTAAATGTCTACTCTTATGATCTCAGAGGACATGGGAAATCTACCGGAAGAAGAGGCCACTCCAAAAAATATGAGTTCCTAATGCATGACATTGAAGAAATTCTTGTTACTGCTCGCGAAGATTTCACTGACCTTCCAATTTTTCTAATGGGACATAGCTTTGGAGGAAACCAGGTAGCTAATTACATGCTAAGAGATCAAAGCAAAGAAATTTCAGGAGTCATACTTTCCTCACCATGGCTAAGATTAGCTTTTGAGCCTCCGACCTCCAAAGTCAAGTTGGCCAAAATAATGAACAATATCTTCCCTGGATACCGTGAGAATACAGATATGGAAGTAGCTCACTTATCAAAAGATGAGAAAGTAGTTGATGCTTATTCAAATGATCCGCTGGTACACAATCAGCTTTCGGCTGGTCTATTTTTAAGCATCTACGAGTCTGGCATTTGGGCAATTGATAATGCTTCAAAGATGACGGTCCCTACACTAGTATACCATGGGGCAGAAGACAAAATAATTTCACATGATGGCTCAAAAGAGTTCGCAGAGAACGCTAATGACAATGTAAGTTTCCAAAGCCTGAAGAACGTTTACCATGAACCCCACAATGACATTGAAAAAGATGAGGTCTTCAAAATGTTAGGTGATTGGATCAAAAAGTTAATCAGCTAAATATATATCGATAGTTTGAATCAGACTGTCGGTTGCCTGAGTCATTCGTTTAAGGTTCTGAACTCTTTGACTCTGCAAAAACCTAAGCGCAAAGAAAGAGTTTGAAAGTTGCCTATTCTGGAATAATGAGAAATCAATCCTATTTGGAGCTGTAAAAGTCATTTCCTTAAATACGATTGGCTTGACGAAATCATCTATCTGATCCGCACATGTATCATCCCAAATTTCAAGGCTAACGTGCCCCTGATTGTAGAGCTCTATCACCTTATATCTAAGATCAAAATCTTTTATCATATCCATTTTACCGGAAGACATTAGCGACTGATATGTGGTATTCTGTGGCGTGAAAGGCAAATTATATTGTGCCTGAAATAAGTCATTAGTCAACGAATCCTCAACAACCGGCCGTTTTGCTATAAATGCCGTAATTCGATCAAGCGACTTTATCTGCTTCTCCGTAAAATCAATGAGATAATGGAGTTCCTCAAAATCCTCACCCAAGTCTTTCTTAATACCTTCCAGATAGACTCGTTCAAGTTTTGCTTGCTTTTTTGACTCACTCCAATTATTCAGCCAATAGGCTACACTAATACCAAGAATAACGACAATAAGATTGACTAAATGATCCTTCCAGTTGATTTTCACGATGCTTAAGTTTTAAAGTGGTAAAAATAGTATTTTAGAAATAACTCTTAACTTTGCGCCTAATATCTGTTGATTCATCAAACTATTTAACATGAAATTTTTAATAAAACTATCTCTAATTCTATTAGTCTCATCTGTTTCTTACGGTCAGAATAAAGTAAAATTTGGTAAAGTATCTGAGCAAGAACTCATCCAGGCTGCCAGTCTGATTGAGCCAGAGGCCGCTGCAGAAGTACTTTATGACAAAGGGAATTCCTATTTCATATATTCTGATGAGAATGGATTCCAGTTCGTTTTTGAAAGGCATAGAAGAATAAAAATTTACAAAAAGGAAGGGTATGAATACGGAGACATTGAGATTCCTTTTTATGAAGCTACCACTAATACAAGAGAAAAAGTAGGTGTCATCAGAGCTGTCACTTATAACTACGAGGATGGAAAAACTGTAAAATCTAAAGTAACCAATGCTGAGATTTTTGAAGAACAGTTAAATAAGTACTGGGTAGTCAAAAAGTTTGCTTTCCCAAACATCAAAGAAGGAAGTATTATCGAGTACAGTTACAGCATCACTTCTGATTTCATTCAAAACCTTAGAGAATGGGAGTTTCAAAGTGAGATCCCCACTGTATGGACAGAATACAACCTAAGAGTACTAGAGTATCTGGACTATCAAAGAATCTCCCAGGGTTATGTGCCTTTTGTTATCAACAAAGAAGGCAATCAGGTTGAGACATTCACTTATAAATACCAGAACGCTTCCGGCGGTAGAGCAAGTAGTGGTACTAATAGCTTCTCTTCCAATAGTGCCACATATAAATGGGCAGCTCAAAATGTTACTCCTCTGAAAGAAGAGCCGTATATGACATCAATTGAAGATTATAAAGCAAAGATTGGTTTCCAGTTAATCTCCCATAATTTCCCTGGATCACCACAAAAATTTGTGGCAGGTTCTTATGAAGCCATGAATAAGGATTTATTAGATGCTGACTACTATGGTGGAGCGTTAAACAAATCCAACTTCCTTAAAGAAACTGTCAGTTCAATTATATCTGGTAAGAATGAAGATGAGGTTCCACTGGCAATATACAGCTACATCAAAAATGAATTTGAATGGAATGGATTCACCTCACTTTATCCCGGAAATTTGAAAGAAACATTCAGGGAAAAGAAGGGGAATTCAGCTAACCTGAACTTATTAATGGTTATGATGCTGAGAGAAGCAGGTTACAAGGCAGATCCCGTACTTCTTGGAACAAGGGATCATGGTAAGCCACACCCAATTTATCCGAATAAAGACAAACTGAATTACGTTTTATGCTACCTGGAATCCGGTGATGGTGGAATACTATTGGATGCCACGAGAAAAAGTCTGCCATTTGGGATGCTTCCTCAAAAATGCTTAAATGGTAATGGGTGGAGACTTTCATCTACAAACCCAGGTTGGGTTCCTCTAAAATCAGCCCATAAAAATGAGAAGATCGTTCAGATAAAACTTACTCTAGCTGAGGATGGAAGTACAAATGGAGATGTTGTATTAAAAAGCCGAGGCTCAAATGGAAGGTCTGTAAGAAACAATATCCAGAGTGATGGTGAGGATAAATATTTCACCAAAATTGATGAAAGTTTGTTGGATTGGAGTGTGTCTGAAACTTCTGTTGAAGGAATTGATGATATATACTCAGAAGTCCTATCTAATTTCACCATTAGCAATGATGAAAACCAAGATGCAGATATCATTTATTTGCCATTGCAACTTTATGATGCTTATGGAGAAAATCCATTTAAAAGTGAAACAAGAATTCAACCAATAGATTTCCCAAGTGGCTTTTCAAGAAAATACTTACTGGAACTCACTATCCCAGACAATTATGAGGTTGAGGAACTTCCGGAATCTACAGTATTTCAATTACCAGGTAGAGCAGCTATGTTCCAACTTTCTGTTAATCAATTGGGAGACAAAGTGAATGTAGTTGGCATATTTAAATTGAAGAAAACATTTTATTTACCAGATGAGTATTCGGGAATCAAGCAGTTCTTCGATTTAATGATCCAGAAGCAGTCTGAACAAATTGTAATAAAGAAAAAGTCTTAATTATGAATAGAGCCCTTCTAATTCTTGTTACCTGCCTACTGAGTTACAGCAGTTTTGGACAGCTCGATTACAGAGTCTCCAGCATACCTGACAGCCTAAAGGAGAATGCTGAAGCTGTGATGAGGCTCGACATCAACAAGTTTGAGGTAAAATCAATTGGAAGGGGTGTTTATTACAATAAGTACGCTATCACCATATTTAACCCAAAAGGTAAAAACTGGGCAAAAGTCTACATCGATTACAGCAAACTTAGATCTGTAAATCAATTAAATGCTCGAGTTTATGATGCTGGAGGTCGGCAAATTAGAAAAGTAAAACAGAACGAAATAAAGGACATAAGTGGCTTTGATGGTTTTTCACTTTATAGTGATGCCAGGGGCAAGTATATAGATTTGACACAAACTGAGTATCCATATACTATCGAAGTGGAGTACAGCCAGACTTATGATGGGTTACTATTTTTTCCGTCCTGGAATGCCGTTCCTTCACAAGATATAGCAGTAGAAAGTTCTGAATTAACTGTTTCAGTTCCCAAGGACTATAAATTAAGATATAAGCTAAACAAGGTTAGTGAGCCTATTATAAAATCAACCGAGGAAGAAAAAACATACTCCTGGACCATCAATAATGTAAAACCCATCGAATATGAACCTCATAGCTTTAACCGAAGTAATTCTTTACCTAGAGTTAAACTAGCTCCTTCTGATTTTGAAATAGAGGGCTTTCAAGGCAATATGGATAGCTGGGAAAGTTTTGGCAAATGGATCAATAGTATAAGCGCAGGAAGAGACGACCTGACAGACGAACATCTGGCTGAGATTAAATCATTAATTGGAAGTGAAACTGATCAAAGAAAGGTTGTTGAAATTGTTTATTCATACCTACAAAAGAATACCCGATATGTAAGTATTCAACTTGGCTTAGGAGGTTGGCAGCCCTTCCCGGCTTCCTCAGTAGCTGAAAAAGGATATGGTGATTGCAAAGCACTGACCTTCTATACCAAAACCATACTGAGTGAGCTTGGGGTGCCTTCTATGTACACACTGGTAAATGCTGGAAGGAATGCCAGATTAATCGATAAAGATTTTCCAAGTCAACAATTCAATCATGTATTTCTATGTGTACCGCAGGAGAATGACACAATTTGGTTGGAATGCACCAGTCAAACAGACCCATTTGGGTATTTGGGCAAGTTCACATCAGATAGAGATGTACTGTTAATAGATGAAAAGGGTGGCCATATAGTACATACTCCGGCATATTCAACAGAAAATAACTTATTGACTACACAAATAAGTGTGAATATTGATGAAAATGGCCATGCTGAAGGAAGCATTAAAAGTACCTTTGAAGCCCTTGCATATGAATACATCGATCACTTTACTCGAATTGACGAACGAGAAAAAAGAGATTTTATTAATGAGTGGTACGATTTGAACGGACTTACACTTTTAGATTTTAACTATAAAGAGGAGAAGCTCAGAGTACCCAGGTTTGTTCTGAATTCAAATATCAAAGTAAACCATTTGGCTTCAGTCTCGGGAAAAAGGTTTTTCATCAAACCGAATCTTGTAAATAAGATTCATAATATTCCTGACAAAGTTTCTGCCAGAAAAACCGATTTCACTATTCGATATGGAAGAATGGAACGTGATACAGTAGTATTTAATATTCCTGAAAATATCCGTCCGGAACACATACCTAAACCCAAAATAATTGAAACGGACTATGGGTATTACGAATCAAAGATTGAAGTGGATCAGGGTGAGGTCAAATACTATCGGGAATTTAGGATCAACAAAGGAGTTTATGATAATGATGAATACGACAGCTATGTTGATTTCTATGAAAAGTGCGCCAGGGCTGATAAACAGAAGATTGTATTTGTCAAGTCTACTTAAGAGAGGACAGTGAGCTTTGAAGGATTTTATCTTTTCTTAGCTTTCCTTTTGGCTTTGGGTGACCTGGCTTTTGTCCCAGAAAGTACACCTCTTGATGATCTCCATTGAAATGGTCTAATATCACATGGAAATAGAAGGAGTTTAATTGTTTAACAAATCCTCCATGCACGTTTGGTTTTTTGTAAAGAAACCCACTAACACCACTTAGTATATAATCATCAGAAATCTTTTCCTGTGCGATCATCAAAGTTCCCTCTTCATGCTCAGACAACATACCCCTGAAAGAGTACATATCCCCTTTCATCAAAAAATCTAATTTGATTAGTTTCTTGCTGAGCCTCTTCACTTGCACGGTACATTCCTTGGTCTTCTTTTCATCAGAAGAAACCAAATCTCCGGCATACATCCCCTCTATTTTTTGACCTAAGTCTACGTCCATTAGTAGTTTAACGTTTACTGTGTACGTTAATATGATCATTGTTCTTAAAGAATAGTAAGAACAATAAGTGAATGGGAATATTTGATGCTCAAACGGGGATTAAATCAGCGAATTTTGGTTTGCTGGTTTCTTGGCAGGTAACACCACTCGAAAGGTAGTTCCCTTACCTAACTCCGACTCAAAAGAAAGATTTCCACCATGTTGCTCCACAATACTGAAACTTAATGGTAATCCCAAACCAGTACCTTTACCAACCTCCTTGGTCGTAAAGAACGGATCAAAGATTTTTGACCTCACCTCGTCTGGTATACCTTCTCCTGTATCAGCAATGGTGATTTCTATATTATCCTCGTCAAGATTTTTGGCCTGAATAGTAATTTTACCTTGCTTTGGTATAGCCTGAATAGCATTATTAATCAAGTTTAGAAACACCTGATTCAATTTATTTGGGTAGCAGCTAATTGTAGGAATATCGTCAAATTCAGTTTGGAAAGTTATTCTATCCTTTACGTTATATCGCACCAATTCCATGGTAGAATTTAAACCAACAATTAGGTTATAAGGACTAAGATCTTTTTCCTCAGGACTTGCAAACGTACCTAAGTTCTTAACAATGCCATTAATCCTATCAGCTCCATCCTTAACTCCTTTCAGAAGCATTTCCATTTCCTCAATAACAAACTTCAGGTCGTAGCTATTAATGATTTCCTTCAGTTTGTCAAGTGGCTCATCACTATCACCATTAATGTCACTTATCTCTTCAGCCAGTTTTTTCAAATCCTGAAGATCTTGCATTAATGGACTCACATTTCCAGCCACAAAGTTGATCGGGTTATTGATCTCATGGGCAATCCCGGCAGTTAACTGTCCCAGTGAAGCCATTTTTTCTGACTCTATCAGTTTGAACTGGGTGTTTTTAAGTTTGTTTACAGTGTCATTAAGCTCATTGTTTGCCAACTGTAATCTTCTTTCAGTATTCTTTAAGTGAGTAATATCAACAAATACTCCTAACACAAAATACTCTTCTCCCAACCGCAACCTTGATTTATTCGCATAATACCACCTTTCATCACCTTCTCTACTTACCACATGGCTCTCATAAGAAATGATCAGATCATCCTTCAGTATTCTTCGATCCTCTTCTGCAAATTCTTTGGCCTCCTCATGATCATGGTGAGTTTCAAATACTGTCTTTCCTATGAGTTCGTCTACAGTCTGGTGAAATGTTTTTGCGGATGCTGTATTTAGCATCACATATCGTCCCATTGCATCTCTAACAAAAATCTGGCTGGGATCCTGGTCAATGATATTTTGGAAAAACTCCTTTTGTTTGGTAATCTCCTGAGTTCTTTCTTCCACCAATTCCTCCAAATGTTCACGATACTTTTCCAGTTCCTTTTGCACATTTACTTTATCGGTAATATTGATGAAGTTACTGGTCAAGCCAATCACTTTATCGTGCATGTTGTATATTGGGTTGAATATCTGCTGGAAGTAGTTTCCGTCATATTCTGAGGTTACAATAAAATGTTCACCATCTAATGCCCGATCATAGTTCTGCTTTATATTTTCTGCTATGGATTGTGGGAATAGTTTTAGGATATTCTTCCCCGTTTCTGGTTTAGCGTTAAAAGAGTTTTTCATTTCCTTCTTATGGTAGGAATTGAAGTTCAAATAACAATAATTACGATCGAGAGAATAAATATTCACGTATTCCGGGCCTTCCATATAAGACATCAATTGGGCATAAGAATCACTCAATTGGGCCTGAGCATCCATCCTGTCCTTCGCTTCCTGGTTCCACCTTGATATCGAATAGGCAATTAGAGAAAGAATTAAGAAAATCGACAAAACCCCCACAAGCAATACCGAATTACGAATTTGGACAAAATCCTTATTCAAGGTTGATAGTGGAATATTCAATACCA
>JANSWY010000050.1 GCA_024743255.1 bacterium
ACTCCACCTTTGGAGGTCGTACACCTCTGTCGATTACAGAGCCTTCGCCTACTTCACCAGCGACTTCAGGTTCTAGTTGATAAAACTCACTCATATTTATATAAAACTGTGCCGATTAACGTGAGTGAATTTAGTTATTAATCCCTTTCAAATCAAGGATTTGCGTCGCAACCAACTGTGTGAGGCTGTATTTTTCTTCACCCATTCAACTGCGGTTTTGGATCATTCAACCAGAGAATAGGTGAGTTCACCGAATTGCTTCATTCTGTTGAAAAAAATTACTATATCTTGGTAACATGATTGATCAAGTAGACGCCCGTCTACAGAATTGATCAAATCGTAAGACAGATGGTTGATGAATAGTAAAAAGGGCCCGTAAATTACTGGCCCTTTTTTACGTTTAAGCCTTTCTTGTGTTAAGAATGCCTTTTATTTTTCTGGGAGTGTAAATGTTCTATTTTTACGGCAAAATTTGAATATATGAGCAGCATTGACTGGAAAACAGTAAAAGAATACGAAGATATTACCTATAAAAAATGTGATGGAGTAGCCCGAATTGCGTTCAATCGCCCAAATGTGAGAAATGCATTTCGCCCAAAAACTGTGGGAGAGCTATATGAAGCATTTTTGGATGCCAGAGAAGATACTTCAATCGGAGTGGTTTTGTTTTCTGCAGAAGGACCATCTACAAAGGATGGTGTTTATTCATTTTGTAGTGGAGGGGATCAAAGAACAAGAGGTCATCAGGGATATGTAGATGATGACGGAATGCCTCGTTTGAACATTCTGGAAGTTCAACGCTTAATTAGATTCATGCCAAAAGCCGTAATCTGTGTAGTGCCTGGTTGGGCCGTTGGTGGTGGTCATAGTCTTCATGTAGTATGCGATATGACACTTGCAAGTAAAGAGCATGCGATATTCAAACAAACTGACGCTGATGTCACCAGCTTTGATGGTGGATATGGCTCTGCGTATTTGGCTAAAATGGTTGGTCAGAAGAGAGCAAGGGAGATATTCTTTTTAGGAAGAAATTATTCTGCTCAGGAAGCATTTGAAATGGGTATGGTGAATGCCGTGATTCCGCACGATGAATTAGAGGATACTGCCTACCAATGGGCACAGGAAATATTGGCTAAGAGCCCAACTTCTATTAAGATGTTGAAATTTGCATTTAACCTTACAGATGATGGAATGGTTGGTCAGCAAGTATTTGCCGGGGAAGCTACAAGACTAGCGTACATGACCGATGAAGCAAAAGAAGGAAGAAACGCATTTCTTGAGAAAAGAAAGCCTAATTTCAAAGATATAAAGTGGATTCCTTGATCTAACAAAACAGAAGTTCCTGGTTTTTAGGTCTAAATGAAACCAGGAACTTTTTAATTACTTACCCGGCTGATAAGTCTTCTTAGCTCTTGATTCAACGTCTTCTCTATAGAATGCTACATCTTTAAAAATAGCTTTTCGATAATTTTGAACCTGATCATCGAAATGAGGTGAATTAGGGTCTCCGCTTTGTCCTCCAGCCAGTAAACTTTTAGCTTTTAATTTCTTTCCAAATTCAACAACAGCCACAAAACTATTTCCATGAGTTCCATATATCTTTTTGGAACCATTGTATGATCCTGCACCAAAAGATGCTAAAGCGCCCCATCTCGCAGAAGCCATTCCTACTGCAACACTTGGTTTATCATCATTGAAATCTTGTTTGATTTCTCCATCAATTCTTTGATACCTGTTGATGTCTCCCCATGGAGTTTTCCAGGTGCCAAAATCTTCATTAAGCTGCCGAATAGTAGATTTAAAAATGGCTAGTTTCTCATCTTCCGGAGAAGACGTGCCGAAATATTGGATTCTTTCCATTCTGCTTAAAGATTTATCGAGCTTGGTGTTATTGACCATGTTTACTCCGTAGAAATGAGCTAATGACATTGGAACTGAATTCTCTGAGACTTTGAAATTCCAGTTTCGTAAAGAATCAATGGCTTCTTTAATCTCAGAATCCGGACTACTATCGAATGCGGCGATCAAACCAGGAATTAATGTTTCAAATCCTGTTAGATATGGATCATATGCAGTCTCAATTAAACTTTCTAGTGTAAAGTCTTTTCTCTCTGTCAATAACCGGACTGCTTGCACACCTCTAAAGTTCTCTCGGTTTAACGACATATATCTTGGGTAATTTTCAACCTTTGGGCTATTGTCTCCAGCAGCTGTGAAAGGGGTTGAATTGCAGTTTTGTATCCATCCGTTTACTGGATTTAAGAGAGTAATACATTCATCAACGTTGTGCAATCCATTCCAATCTGTGGCTGGGTTGCTGCCGTCTACTGGTTTTGTGTAATCAAACTGGACATCTCTTTTGGGGATGAAGTTTCCATGATAGTATGCGATATTTCCCTCTGCATCTGCGAATACAGTGTTGTTTGATGAGTTAGTTCTGGTATCCATCATTTGACGGAACTCATCATGATTTTTTAGTTTAGTTCGAGTGTAGGATTGCGAAAGTGCTTTTACTGGTTCCCACATCAAGCTCGTAGCAACCCATTTGCCGTCAATCATATGTGTTATAGGGCCATGATGAGTTCTATATGTAGGGAAAGTCCTGGATTTTATTTCTCCATTATCTACAAATCGGAGTTCGACTGAATCAATCACAACATCTCTTACTTCCTCTCCATATTGATAGCTGATTTTGCCATTTTCTTCAATGATAGTTTCTTTAAACTCATCAATTACATCCGTATAAGTGGAAGTATGCATCCATCCGGTTTTTTCATTAAATCCTTGATAAACAAAGAACTGTCCCCATGTGACCGCTCCGTATGCATTCAGGCCTTCTTCACTTACAGCATGAACTTCTCCTCTGAAAAAGAAGGAAGTGTGAGGATTAATTAAAAGCATTGTATTTCCAGACTTTGTTCTGCTCCCAGCAATTGCAAAACCATTGGATCCAACAGGCTCAAGATTAGGGTCACGGTGGACCAGACCATTTCCATATTCATTAAGTGCCAGGGAGGATCGATTTTCGTAAAAGGCTTTTATCCTTTCGGTCGAAACTCTCTCTATATCGCCACCAATGGAGCCTTCACTAAAGTACATTGGCATCCATGGTTCAAATCTTGAAAGGAGTTTTGGTTTTACTTCCGGGTGGGTGTGTAGGTAGTAATTGATGCCATCTGCAAAAGCATTACACAATTCTTTTAACCACTCTGGACTATTTTCATAATTCTTAATAGCCTCTTCTTTGCTCATGAACAGTCTGGCTCTTAAATCACTATATAGAGCGCTCTCTCCTTCTACTTCAGCAAGTCTACCAATTGCCCAAATATAATTACGTTCTACTCGGTTGAAATCATCTTCACATTGGGCATAGAGGAGTCCAAATACTGCATCAGCGTCTGTTTTACCATAGATATGTGGTACACCGTAATCGTCCCTAATTATTTCCACGTTTTTGGCTTGATTTTCCCATCGTTTAACTTCCGGGTTTTCTTTCGGAGTAACGCAGGATAGTGCGAATAAAGAGATTAGGATTAATGCTCTGTTCATTAAAGTAAGGTTTGGGTTTAGGCATCTAAAATAGCAAACTCCAAACAAATAGAATAAACAGACGCAACCAATTTCTCGATGTGTTACGTCTTGGTTCTATACTTAATTATTAGGTTGGTGTATTTGATTGAAGGTGCTCCAGAAATGGTTACAACAAAAAGCTGGAGCACTATCCTTCCCAATTACCAAAAATCCAATTTCCTGGAGTATCTGGTTTACTGGATACAAAAAAGTCTTTAACAGCCTGGATCAATTCTTTTTTCGAAATTACTTCATCGTGATTACTGTCAAGCATCACAAAGCTCTTGGCGGAATACTTAACGTCAATTCCGTAGATGGTGAACATATCTGTATATTCCTCAATTTCAATTAATCCATCTTTATTTTGATCGTATAAATCAAAAACGTACCGAACGGTTATTTGAATTAATTTTTTCAATAATTCCACATTTCTGGCCGAAATAATTTCCATATCGAAATATGTGAGCCAGTCTTCAAGGAGGATGGGTTCACCCGGTTGTTTGTGCAGGTCATTGATCAGATAATTGTAGAGCTCCTGAGAACGCTCCATAATGTATTTATGATCATCAGACCCATGTGCGATACTTAGATTGATACAGATGTTTTCTCCAATGCCTTCAAAATCATCTTGTTGAAGGCGTCCATTTTTGTTGTTATCCAGTATGTTAAAAAAGTGGGTAAGCTTTTTTTCCTGAATGGGTTTAAGCATAGTAGATTGAAAATTTAGGGGGTTAAGATAATATTTTTTGAAGTATTGTGACTGTTTAATTTAATTTTTTCTAACGGTTAGTTCTATCCAAACCTCTTCAATTTGAATTCAATTATTAGCTTTTGAAAGCATTTAGTAAGCAACGGAGTTAATAAAAATCCCGTATTTTTTAATAAGAGATTTAGCCTCTCAATTTTCTTTTAACCATCAAAAAACATTTGTCTATGACCGGAGGAGCAGGATTCAGCAAACTTGCTGAGGTAATCAATAAGAATAATCGAAATCTATTAAAGCGAGACGAGCCTTTTGATAAAATAAGATCCAATCCCTTTACAAAAAAGGTAAAGTGGAATATTAGAATATCCAGAAAGCTCTATGAGAAACTGGAGACAATAAAAAAGAGTAAATCGGATCTTGGTAGAGGGTTGCGAATTGGGTTACGCCTTTTTGTGATTCTTTTTTTAGTATTCTTCCTGATGC
Source organism: bacterium (assembly GCA_024743255.1). Classification (GTDB taxonomy): domain Bacteria; phylum Bacteroidota; class Bacteroidia; order Cytophagales; family Cyclobacteriaceae; genus JANSWY01. The sequence goes on from JANSWY010000050.1 coordinate 4,760, forward strand.
ATTACTTTGTTCAATTCTAAAATGAATCAAATGAAAGAGGGGCTTCCTGACTAGATGTTATTTGGAATTTATCGTTTGAAAAGTCCAAGCTTAACTGAGTCCAATAGTCATCCAATTCCCATCTTAGGATGATGGACTGGTCTGAATCAGAGTCCAGATTGAAAGTGCCGTTGAAGGCAGGGTTGCTATTGCGAAACTCAATGAGCTTTATTAAGTCCTTTACTACTGGTTTCTCAAGATCCAATAGTATTTCATCTTCCGAGTAGTAATGTCGATTGATATCTCTTCCAACTTTAGTTTCGTCAAGAAGCTTCATATCATTCTCCCCAGCGAGGAATCCAACATAGTATACCTGAGGAGTTCCCGGGCTGAAGAATTGGATGGCTCTGGCTATAATGTAGTCTCTGTTATTCCTTCCAAGTGCATCATAGTAAGTACAATTAACTTGGTACAAGTCCAAGTTAGAAGCAGCTTCTCCGGTGGCCTTTCTGCTTTGCCCTTGGGACTTTTCATGAATTGATTCTACTAGATTGTCTATTTCCTTATCTGGGATTATGCCTGGCAGATCACCTTTTGGTCCTATATCAATTACTCCAATACCATCGTGTGTGTCTAGTACCGTAACACAATTTCTTGGGCTGATTTCAACCCATGACTTGAGCCCTTCGGTGTTCCCAGTGTATAGTGTATGTAGAATTAAAGGAGGTAATGCAAAATCATACACATAGTCAACTTTCTTCGCTATTTCAATTTGATCCTGGAAGTACGAATGAATTTCCACCAGGACTTCCATTCCACGGGTCTTTGCCTTTTTAGTGAATTCATCAATGAACTCATAGGTCTCATCAATCATGAAGCAGGAAGTGCCAATTTTCTTAATTGCATAACCAGCAGCATCCAACCTAATCGATTTCAATCCATTCTGAGCGAAAAGATCCAACAAAGATTCGAGATAACGCACTCCATTTGGATCTTTGACATTGATGTCCATTTGCTCACTAGTGAATGTAGTCCAGAAGATTCCAGTATCACCGTTATTGAATGTCTTTACTGTAAAAGGAGAACCAGGTCTTGGTCTGTATATCTTAGCGATTTCTTCCTGAGCATTGTTGTTATCAAAAAAGTCACTGTATTTCAAAAACAGATTATAATATTCTGACTTTTCACCATTTTCGAGTACGTCCAGAAACTCTTTAGATTTTGAAGAAACATGATTGACAATAATGTCTCCCATCAGATCAAAATTTTCACTAAGAGATTTGATATCTTCCCAAGTACCTAATGAAGGGTCAACTGATGTGTGATCGATTGGATCATAACCAGCGTCAGCACCGTCTATAGGGTAATAAAATGGCAGCAAGTGTACGCCACCCTGAAAGATGTTTTTTAGTGGATTATTGAGGAGGTGTGATAATTGTCTAATTCCAAGTCCGGAATTGTACTGTGATAACCTATTTACATAGGTTATCAACTGTACCAAGTTCTTCATTTTACTACATTTGATCAAATATTATAAATAATTCTCATAGAACAAGGTTTTTGACTTTGCGTTTTTGAGAATCTAATAATCGAAACGTTTGCATTTTTTAATTTAGAATGATTCTAAATTAAATCTTGAATAGTACTATTTAAATATTAGCGTCCTGGAAGTGGTACATAGGAGTTGTCTCCAGGAACTCTTGGAAAATCTTTGTTTTCCCATCTTGTTTTAGCTTCTTCAATTTTCTCCTTGCTGGAAGCGACAAAATTCCAATAGATGTGTCTCTCTTCCATGGCCTCACCGCCAAAGAGTAGCAGGTGGGTATCTTTTTTAACCACGATCTTACAAACACCTTCCACTTTTGAAACAAGCATATTGCCTTTAGGAATTTCCTCGCCACATGCATCAATGGATCCTTCTACAATACAAATGCCTATTTCGCCTTCAAGATTTCCTTTGACATCCAATATGTAATCTTCACTAGTTTTTATTTCAACCATAAACTGAGGTGACAAGTACGGTACTGGTGAAGTCTTTCCGTAACCGGTACCGCATATCAGTACAAATGAAGCTGCCCCATCTTGCCATGAAGGTAATTTTTCTCTTTCGATATGATGAAATTCTGGAGCCATCTCTTCTTGCAATTCGGGTAGCGCAATCCAGATTTGATAACCATGAGTCATTATTTTTCTCCCATCACGAAGTGCAGATGGAGTTCTCTCAGTGTGAGTTACTCCACTGCCAGCAACCATCAAATTCACAGATCCCGGAGTAATGACCTGGTGACTTCCAATGCTGTCTTCATGCAAAATCTCTCCTTGTAATAAATAGGTAAGCGTACTTAACCCTATATGTGGATGTTGATCTACATCCATGTAATGTCCGGGTCCTACTTCAGTTGGCCCCATATGGTCTATAAAAATGAAAGGGCCTACCATTCTCTTTTTACGAAAAGGTAAAATTCTTCCAACCAGAAAATCACCGATATCTCTGGAGCGCTCTTCTATAATTAGATCTGTATTTGACATTTTTGTAGGGAGTTAGTAAATGGTTTTACTAGCTTAATGAAAAATATTTAAAAAATGTTCAAACTAAATTTACTAAACACCGTTTAGTAAAAAGAACAGTGTTTACTATCTTTGTAATAATGGGTATAGCTGAACGTAAAGAAAGAGAACGAGAAGAATTAAAGGAGAAGATCATAAATGGATCAACCGAACTCTTTTTGGAGCACGGGATTGAAGGGACCAGTATCAGAATGATTGCTGACAAGATCGAATACAGTCCGGCTACAATATATCTTCATTTCAAGGATAAAAACGAGCTGTTTTATGTAATAATGGAGCGTGCATTTGGCTTGTTTTTCGAGTATTTCTCAAGAGTGCTTCCTATAAAGGATCCAATGGAGAGGCTTCATAAACTCGGTGACGTATATCTGAAGTTTGCTGAGGAAAATCCGTTCTATTATGATTTGATGTTTGTCATAAGAGCTCCAATGGATCATACAAAAGAAGATTGGGACAATGGAAGGAGAAGTCATTCGGTATTGACAAATACGGTTCAGGAATGTATTGATAAAGGATATTTCAAAGGACACAATCCCGAAGGACTATCATTAACAATATGGTCTACAGTTCATGGACTAGCAACTTTACGTTTGAGAGGTAGGCTGGGAATGTACGATGAGAAGTCAGTGCAAGAAATGATGTCAAGTGCCTTAAACTCATTGAATACTATGCTCGAAAGAGCGTAGTTTTTTTTGCCATTTTACTAAACAGTGTTTATAAAATATTCATAGTTAAAATATAAATCAGTAATCAACGAATCATGTATAGATTAATTTTAATTTTGACGAGTGCTTTATTGACAGGATTGTCACTATCAGCACAATCAGTTCTGGATCAATATGTGGCTGAAGGTTTGGAAAACAATCAACAGCTCTTCCAGGAAAAGCTAGCAGTGGAGACAACACAGCTGGAGCTCTCACAAGCTAAGGGCTTGTACATGCCATCAGTAAGTTTTGAGGCATCCTATACACTTGCTAATGGTGGTCGGGGAATTCAGTTTCCAGTTGGGGATTTACTTAACCCTGTTTACGGCACACTGAATCAATTGACGGATTCTGATCAGTTCCCAACTATCGAGAATGTCAACGAACAATTTATTCCAAATGACTTTCACGAAACTAAAATCAGGGTTGTTCAGCCATTAATGAATAGTGATATTCATTACAACAAATTGATTCGGGAGAGTTTGGTGAAAGTTGCTCTAGCTAGTGAGGAGACATATAAGCAAGAGTTAACTAAAGAAATCAAAGTTGCATACTACTCTTACTTGCAGGCATTTGAGGCAATCAAAATATACAACGCCAATGAGCAGTCGCTGAAGGAGTTAGTCAGGTTTAATCAAAAACGATTCGAGGCAGACCAGATTACGAAAGATGAGGTTTATCGATCTGAATTTGAGTTACAACAGTTGATCGCCGATAGGTCACAGATAATATCAAGTCTTGAGACATCAAAAGCCTATTTTAATTTTTTATTGAATCGTTCATATGATTCTGAGATAGAAATTGACCAGAGCATTATACTGGTTGAGGAAATGAATGATATCACAATTGTTAGTGCCATTTCCCAAAGGCCGGAAATATTGCAAATTAAGGCCGCTCAAGAGGCACAGCAACTTGATGTCAGGAGATCGAATTCGGATAGATTCTTACCTCAAATTAATGCTGTAGCGGATCTGGGTTACCAGGGGTTTGGTTATGAATTCAGTAGTGATCAGGATTTTTGGTTGGTAAATCTGAGTTTGAGTTGGAATATTTTTTCCGGATTCCAAAAGAATCAGACAACACAGATTTCAAAAATCAAATTACAAGCTCTTGAAAGCCAGCAGCGTCAATTGAATAGCCAGATCTCACTTGAAGTGGTTCGTGCAAAGAGCAATTTTGAAGCCTCCAAAAATACCTATCAGGCAAAGCAAAGAGCGCAATTAGCATCTCAAAAGAACTTTGATATTACCAATAGCAGATACCGAGCCGGACAAGCTTTATTGGTAGAATATGTAGATGCGCAATCTTCAAATATTTCAGCACAATTGGATACCGCTCTTTCAAAATACCAGGTTTTATCAAACCAGGCAATTCTGGATAGATCATTAGCCATCAAATAATTAAAGCATTAAAAAATCAAATTATAAATCATGAAAAAGTTAACAGTTTTAACGGTAATGATTGCATTAGTTCTTGTGTCGTGTAAACAGAACTATACATCAAATGAGGAAAGTAGTACCTCAGTAAAAAGGGCCAAAATTGTCCAATTGGAACCCACTGCTGAGGCAATTCCGGTCTATGCAGCTGGGAAGATTCAATCTTTGGAAAGTATAAAGCTTTCTTTCAAGACAGGAGGTATAATCAAGAAGCTTCACGTAAGTCCAGGTGAATATGTTCGTCAAGGACAATTATTAGCATCATTGGACCTTGCTGAAATAAACGCCCAAGTAGCTCAAGCGAAATCTAATGTGGAGAAACTTGAAAGAGACCTGAACAGGTTCCGAAAACTATATGCAGACTCAGCAGCTACTCTTCAATCAGTTCAGGATATTGAAACGGGCTTAGAAGTGGCGCAGGCAGGACTTCAAATAGCTCAGTTCAATCAAAAGTATAGTCAGATCATTGCTCCTAATTCTGGTAAAATTCAATCCAAAATGAGTGAAGAGAATGAATTGGTATCTTCTGGGCAACCTATTTACACATTAGGGACTACTGAAGGTGTGAGTCTCAATGTAGGATTAGCAGACAGAGATGTAGTTAAACTAAGACTGGGAGATGAAGCTGTGATAACATTTGATGCTTTTCCTGGAGAAAAAGCTGAAGCTAAAGTGACTGAAATTGCAGGTGAGGGTCATCCTGTCACTGGAACATTCCAGGTAGAGCTTACCATTTTGAATTTTCCATATGAATTGAAGCCTGGATTTTTTGCAAGAGCAACGATCAAACCAGGTGAACAAAAACCTTATTTCAAAGTGCCAATGCACGCCATTGTGGAAGGTCTGGATCAGCAGGTTGCAGTCTTCATTCCTGCAGAGAATAAGGCAAAAAGAGTGATTTTGTTACCAAAACACATCGGTGAGGACTTCTTTACAGTGGAGGCCGAATCTGCAAATGAACTAGCGGTGATTACTGATGGTGCCTCTTATCTATCGGAAGGTGATTATTTTGAAACAATAAACGAGTAAGGTCATGCAACTCCCAAAATTAGCACTCAAAAATTATCAGTTCGTGCTTGTTCTGATAGCCATGGCTACTTACATAGGAATATCGGCCATACAAAACATGCCAAGAAATGAGGATCCCAATCCAAAATTTCCTATCTACAATATTGTCGCCGTTTATCCTGGTGCCAGCCCGGAAGATGTGGAAGAACTAGTAGTAAACCCATTGGAAGAGGCTGTTGACCAGCTGGATGATATTTTGCACATCACCACAATTATTGAAGAGGGATTAGCAGTTATACAGATCGAAGCGGAATTCGGGATTGATATTGATGATAAGTATGATGAGATTCTTAGGGAAGTCAAAAACGAGGAGCCAGATTTACCAGATGACCTTTATTCATTGGAAGTCTCCCAATTTGAACCGAACAAACTTGTCAAAATTCAGCAAATCGCTCTTTCGGCTCCTGATAAAAGTTTCAGAGAAATTGAGCAGGTTGGGGAAGACCTGGAGAAGAGATTAGAAAAAATCAAAGGGGTTGATGATGCGGAGTTGGTTGCTTACCCTGAGGAATTGATTAAAGTGGAGGTCGATCTTCAAAGGATGGCTGCTTACAACATTTCGATAAATCAATTGAATGGAATTCTTACTTCTCAAAATTTAAATATTCCGGCTGGAGACCTTGCCGCAGGTGTTAAGTCATTTAGTGTGAAGTCCTCCGGAAGTTTTAATAACCTGGAGGAGCTTAAGAGTATTGTAATTAGCAGCACTGGAAATCATATCATTCATTTAAGAGATATAGCTGATGTAAAATTTGATTACAAGGAAGATAACTGGATAGGAAGGTTTAATGGTGAAAGAGCCATTTTTATTACGATCACTCAACGAACCGGAAACAACCTTGTAGCGGTTGGTAAGACGATCCAATCTGAATTAGAGCAGTTTCAAAAAACTCTTCCAAACGGATATTCACTTAACACGGTTTTCGAACAAGGGTCAGCGGTAGAAGCTAGGATAAATGGGTTTTTCTGGAACTTAATACAAGGGGTCCTTTTGGTGGGAGTGATCATCTTGCTATTCCTGGGGTTACGTCCATCATTAATTATTATGACAGTTATTCCGCTTTCCATTGTAATAGGAATCGGGATATTGGACATGGCGGATTATGCATTACAGCAGATCTCAATTGCAGCGCTGGTTATTGCACTGGGTTTGCTTGTAGATAATGGAATTGTAGTAGTTGAAAATATTCAGAGATATTTGAAGCAAGGTTTAAATCTCAAAGAAGCAGCAATAAAAGGAACTTCTGAGGTTGGTTACGCAATCATTAGCTCAACTGCCACGACTGTATTTGCATTCTTTCCTTTGGTGTTCATGCAAAGTGGTCCAGGTGAGTTTTTGAGGTCTCTACCACTCACAGTGATTTTCGTTTTAATGGTTTCTTTGATTCTTGCAATGACGCTAACACCAATGGTCTCTGGCAAAATTCTTAAATCCAATAGCAGGGCTAAATTCCAATTTGTTGACAAAAGTATTGGGCAATTTATAACCAAAATTTATGAGCCGGTTTTGAAGTTTTCTCTGAGGAGAGGATGGGTAATACTGACAGTTGGAGTGGTTCTATTAATCGGTAGTGTTTCTCTATTTCCAAGTATTGGGGTCACATTCTTCCCAACAGCTGATAAACCATTGTTACTGATTGAAGTGGAAGCACCTAGGGGAAGCAGCATGGCAAGAACAGATAAAGCAGTGACTTATGTGGAAGATGTATTAAATGATTTTGATTATGTTGATTCCTATACATCCAACATAGGTCATGGTAACCCAACAATTTACTACAACAGGGCAGGAGAGAATTTCAAGAAGTATTTCGGACAGCTCCTGGTGAAATTTGATGATTGGGATGCTCAACAGTTTTATCAAACGCTAGCTAGCCTCAGAAAAGAATTCTCTAAATACCCAGATGCAAGAATTACATTTCAGGAATTGAAAAACGGCCCACCAGTAGAGGCTCCAATTGAAGTCCGATTGATAGGAGACGACTTGAACAAAATGAGAGCTGTGTCGCTACAAGTGGAAAGTATCATGGAACAAACAGATGGTGTAATTGATATTTTCAATCCGTTAAAATCAAGCAAAACGGACCTTAAGGTTGCAATCGACAGGGATAAAGCTGGTATGTATGGTGTTCCACTTGTGGGTATTGATCAGGTGATGAGAGTAGGAGTGGATGGACTGACCATTGATGAGGTTTCAGTAAACCAGAAGGATTTTGATTTGATGGTTCAGGCAAATATTAATGCTGAAAGTATTCCTGAGTTAGCCAAAATTCAATTAGCTAATAGACAAGGTCAGCATGTACCATTGTTACACATGGCGCAATTGAAGTTTCAACCTGCGGTATCTGAAATTAGACATTATGATACCGATAGAAGCACATCCATCACTGCAAGCGTCACAAATCTGGATCAGGCAATTGCAAAGACTGAGTTGATCATGAATGGTATTGATGAATTGGAGTTTCCCGAAGGAATTACCTATGAGTTTGGTGGCGAATATGAGAGTCAACAGGAGTCCTTTGGAGATCTAGGTTTGTTACTGATATTGGCAATGTTGGGAATCTTTGCAATTCTTGTGTTGCAGTTCAGATCATTTACACAACCATTGATTGTATTCGCTTCAATACCATTAGCAATAACTGGTTCTTTTGTTGCTTTGTACGTAACGGGATGGTCTTTCTCTTTTTTCGCTTTTGTTGGATTTATCAGTCTTGTTGGGATTGTGGTCAACAACTCAATTATTCTGGTTGACTACACAAATCAGTTAATCAGATCAGGAAAAGAGAAATATGAAGCAATTCTTGATGCGAGCAAAACAAGATTTACTCCTATTATTCTAACCACTGTGACCACCATTTTAGGTCTTGTTCCTCTGACTTTTCAAGGAACGAATTTATGGTCCCCATTGGGCTGGACAATTATTGGAGGTATGATCTCATCAACTGTACTGACATTATTTGTGGTGCCGGTTCTTTACCAATGGTTTACAAAAACAAAGACAGTAGTCGTTGATTAGTTGTGGATGAGTCGGGTGTTGTAGCCCGGCTCTTTTTCTACAAAGTATTGTAATATTCAGCTACCTTAATTAATTGATCTTCATCGCTCAATCTTAATTTGTTCTCTCTTACATATGAAGTAATTACCTCAGATTTAGACCCAAATAAATCCAGTTTTTTCTTCTTGTTTCCCTGCATTTCCTCTGCTATTCCATCTATGACCAGATAGAATAATTCAAACTTTTCGATAGAACTTGCTTTGGTATTAGCAACTAAAGTAGGGGACGTAGAACCCCTCAGAGACGTAACCAGGGTCCTTTTTAGTAAAATCGCATCGCCTTCAACAAGAATTTCAAAGAATCCCGGAGTTACTTCTTGATCGAATTTGTAGGCGGATTTATTCAAGAACTTAACTGATTGGAAAACTTTGGTATTATACCATTCGAAGAATTCAATTCTATCTCCACTTATAACTCTTATTTCTCTTCCTACTATAATCTCGATTTGATTTCTTACTAATTCATATCTGATAAAATAGCCCCTTAAAAGTTTCCCATTTTTAAGTTTGATATTTCCTGCTTGCCATTCTTCGGTGTAATAATGCTTACCCATGGAGGTTGCTTTTGGAAGCGATATTCGAAGGTCTTCTTGTTCGATTTTTTCAGGGTCTGCGAAAAATGGATTGATTTCTTTGACTTGGCCAAAGAGGGACAGGCTAACTAATGCTAGCAAGCAGGTAAGGTTGAATTTCATTGTTCAAGAGTTTTTTGACTTTGTTAAAACTCTTTAACGTAAAACATAGGAAAAGTTTATTCTACAGCGTAAGTATCTGAGTTTTCTACCGGACTTGAATGATTTAGAATTTGCTTGGAGCAGCTATTGATATTGGCAATAATAAACGTAGCGATCAGTATTGCCCAAAGGCTCTTGTTTGTCTTCTTCATAGCAAGGTAATTTTGGTGGCAGTCTTTGAAAGTAGTTAATTTTGTTGAGAAATCCTAATGCTTAAAATCGAAATCAGGTCTTCATAACAATTACATAAACCAGAATGTTTCGTTCTGAAGAGAGGGTTGTTAAAATTGTTTCTTGCTATAGATTTCGTTAGCTTATGAGGAATTTGGAACTAGAGACTCCCCATCATCTTACTTGAATATGAGATATAGTTGCGTTAAAACTTGTGTAACATTGATTATAGGAATACTCCTTTCTATCGACGGTTTTAGCCAATCATCGCAGTTGTATCAGAAGGATCAAATTACTATCCTGCAAACGGATTCTGTGAGTTCATTACAGGACGTGTTGAATCAACAATTCTCACCACCACAGGAAATTGAAGGTCTGCTGGATAGGAATCAAGCCAGAGCTATATGGATCAAGTTCACTATAAAACCAGAGATATCAGATATTTATGTATTTGATTTTGTCAGAAAGGATTTTGTGGATTTGTTTGTTTTTAGTGGAGGGGAGTTTTTAGGTTCTTACAGGACAGGTTACATGCTACCTGCTTCCCAAAAAGACATGGCAAGATGGAATACCATCGATTTGGTACTTGAAGGTAATAAAGAATACACTTTTCTGGTAAAGACCATTAACACTATAAACGAACCAGATTTAGATCTTAATATTACAACAAAACTAGACTGGCAGGAGAACATGCTATGGATATTGATTCCCAACATTGGTTTTCTAGCTATTCTGTTGATAATGTCAGTCTATACATTGTTATTTTATTTCCAAAGTAGGATAAAAGCTTACTTTCATTTTTCAATGTATCTGCTCACTGTATTCACATTATTTGTGTTTATCAGTGAAGTGCTACGGGATTACTTTCTTCCAGAGAATCCATATCTCACACTTTTCAGTCTCTCAGCTCTTCTGATCACCCCATATTTCTATTTCCAGTTTATGCAAAGCTTCCTTGACACCCCGAAAATGATTCCAAGATGGAATGGGAAGTTTAAGCTGCTTGTCCAGTTTGATGTCGTTTTTGTAGCTGCGCTAACCTTATACTTTGCCATTTCAGGAGATTATTACTTGTATCAGGATGCAGTTAGAATTGTGATTCTAATCAATGTGATTTGTGGGTTTATTATCCTTACTATGGTCTGGTTGAAGAGAAACGAGCTGGTGGTTTACTTCATTGTTGGTTCTGCCTTGATGTTTGTTGGTGGTGTTATCGATATAATGATCTGGAGGAATAATGACCAGTTAGGTGATGTGGCACGAATTGGATTCATTGTTGAGATATTATTTTTCTCACTTGGTCTTGCCCGAAAAACGCAATTAATCGAAGAAGAAAAAAGTGAAGTGCAAAATGCATTAGTTGATCAACTACAAATCAACGAACAGCTAATCAACGAACAAAAAACACAACTGGAGTCCCAGGTAGAAGCGAGAACAAAAGAACTAACTGTTGCCAAAGAAGAGGCGGAGCACAATGCAAATGCAAAAGTTGAGTTCCTCTCAGTTATGAGTCACGAAATCAGGACTCCTATGAACGCTATAGTTGGGCTGACTCATATGTTGTCTGGCAAAAATATTGACGAAGAAGGTCAGGAGAATTTAAAGACGTTGAAGTATTCTGTTGATAACCTAATGTTACTGATCAACAACATTCTGGATTACAATAAGATCAGCTCTGGTAATGTCACTCTAGAGGCTATTGATTTTGATCTTAGAAAGATAATTGACAGTATCACGCATCTTTTTAAGTCTAAAGCTGATTCAAAAGGGCTAGATTTTGTTTTGGATATTGATGAGTTGCCATCTGGTGTAAATGGAGATCCGTTCAGACTATCTCAAGTAGTGAACAATTTTTTGAGCAATGCCATCAAATTCACTGAAAAAGGAAGTATTCGTCTCGCTGTGAAGGTAAAATCCGAGACTGACGACAAGATTAGGGTGCTATTTGAGATTCAGGATACTGGAGTTGGGGTTCCAAAGGATAAGAGAGAGTCCATATTTAATTCATTTACTCAAGCAAGCTCAGATACTACAAGGAAGTTTGGTGGTACAGGTCTGGGGTTATCAATTTCCAAGGAATTGGTGAATATGATGGGGAGTGAAATAATCCTTCAAAGCGAAATAGACCAGGGAAGTAAATTTTCTTTTGAACTCGAATTCTTGAAAATTGAGCATTTGGAGTCCAAAGATCTAGGAACGACTGATGTTCAATATCTAAATACAGAAGATTTACATCATCTGAATGTTTTAGTTGTGGATGATAATGAACTCAACAGAATGGTTTTAAGAAAATTCCTTGACAAGTGGAATATCAATAGTGTAATGGCAGAGGGCGGAAAGGAAGCTCTTGAGAAATTAAGACACGAGAAATTCGATATCATGCTACTGGATTTGCAAATGCCAGAAATGGATGGATATGATGTCACCAATATAGTTAGAGCAGACTCAGAGCTGAAGCACTTGCCAATCATTGCTATTTCTGCTGATACAATATCAAATGTGTATGACCAGGTGATTGAGGCTGGAATTGATGACTTTGTGACCAAACCATTCAATCCAGATGAATTGAAAAGCAAAATCTATAACCATACTTCAAAAATTAGCTCTTAAAAGAATACTCTAAAAACTAAGTTGGGAGTGATATTCAATGAATAAATCTTCGTGTCGATTAACTCATTCTCCAAAGATGGTGTTGTTCTAAATTCCCTGTTGAGTAAGTTTCTTCTGTTATATAGGTTCAGGATTGAAAGACCGATACGATACTTGATTCTTGGGTTATGATTGATTTCAAAATCGTAAACCGCCGAAAGATCCATTCTATGGTATACTGGCAGTTTGTTTTGGTTGATTCCATCAAAGGTAATGGAGACGGGTCCGCCTGAGCTTTCTTCTTCAACAACATTTGTAAAAGCTTTCCCAGTGTGCCAAACCCAACCCAGAGAGAACTGGAACTGCTTGTAAGTATAAAAATGAGACCATTTAATGGTGTGTTCAATATTCCAGTTGCCAGGAAAAGGATCATCATTATTTAAACCGAAAAATTGATTTTCAGTCTTGATATAAGAGTATGCAATCCAGCTTTTGTAATTATTGAAATGTTTTTTTACAAAAAGGTCTGTTCCGAAAACATTGCTGTTTCCAGTCAGGTAACTGCTGTCAATTGGAATAGGGTTTAGAAAGCCAAAAGTTAAGGTGGTAATACCATTTATTCTTTTGATATAAGCTTCTCCATCAATAATCCAATCATCAAATTCCAAAGTTCCTCCTGTAGTAAACTGGTAGCTGTCAATTACAGGGAAACGATCATTGGAGGCCAATGTCCAAACCTGATTTTCCAATGATAAATCACTCACCACAGATTCTTTAATTTGGCTGGCAGTTTGGCTTCTATATTCTGCAGTTGCATTCAATTTGAAAATATCTGAAATACTTTGTTCCACATAAAACCTGGGCTCAAAGAAAGTTTCGTTTAAATCCTGATAGTGATTGACTCTTGCTCCAGCCTGGAGTGTCGTACCTACCTTGCTGCTAAATTGATATTGACCATAAAAGGAATGCGTATTGATAGTGCTTCTATTCTGATCGAGGTTTAGCTCATATAACAAGTCGTTACCCACTGATGCATTTGTAGCAAATGCATATTGAATAAAATTATTGGAGTATTGATAACCTCCTAATACAGTATGCCTGTCGTTGAATCGATAGCTGGCATTTAGATTGGCTCCCAGATCCTTGATAAGATTTTGTTTAGTAGAGATTTCAATCGTATCCTGTTCAATATTTCTGAACTCGTAGGATAGAATGTACCTGGCAAAATAAAGATCCGCGTCCATGTTGAAATGATCATTACCGATTAAAGCCCAATTAAGGTTATATCCTTCATTTGCAGTATTCAGTACATCATTGAATTGTTGACTTTGGTCTTGTAAGCGAGATGAAAAGTCTAGTTTATTTTGAGTATAAAGGGAATTAAAGGTCAGACGACTGTTTTTGTTTGTCTTGAAAACAATGTTTGTCGTAAAGTCATTGAAGAAAAATTTCTTGTCTTGTTGAGAGTCATCCGTTGTTTCCTCAGAACTGATTTTAGTATTCTGGAACACCCTATCGGAAAGTTGATTAAATGTAGGTGTTTGTATAAGATCCGTATAAGATCTTCTGCCTGATAACTGTACTGATAGCTTATCTTCGATTACAGGAAGTTCGATAAAGGCGTCACCATAGATCATATTAAAACCTGCACCACCTGTTGCTTTTTCTGGCACTTCATTGGATGTCCTAATATCAATTACACTAGCAACACGATCTCCGTATTTTGGATTTGTTCCATTCTTGATAAAACTCACATCATGACTGATATAAGGATTAAAAGCAGATAACATACCAAAGAAATGTCCCTGGTTATAAGTTTTGATGCCGTTCCATAATACAAGGTTTTGGTCCGGAGAACCACCTCTCACATGAATTCCTGATGCAGTTTCAAATGGGCTGTTAATGCCAGGGGACTGTTGAATACTTTGAAGAATATCCGGCTCAATTAGCCCTGGAAGGATCTTTAATTCCTTGGGGTAGATCTGCATATTCTTATCTTTTTTTGCAAATCCAGTTGTTAGATATTCTTTTACTACAAATTCTGAAAGTATCTGAAATGATTCCAGCATGGTAACCCTTAGACACCCTTTTTGAAGAAACCTTTCCGTTTTGATATTGCGGCCATTGTATCCAATATGCTGATAAGAAACTCTGGAGTTATAGGCAACTCCCTCTAAGCTAAAATTGCCATTTTCGTCTGTTATAGCTCCTTTTTTACTGCCAGCCGGAAGGACTAGTACCCCTTCAATTGGTTTTTTATTGGCATCAAGGATTCGGCCACAAATATTGATCACATCATTATCATTGAATGACCTGATGATCACATATTGCGGATCTACCAACTCAAATCTGAGTTGGGTTTGATACTGCAAGTCTTCTAAAAATGATTTGACATTGCCTTTTGAAGTTGATTGAATCGTGATCACTTTATCCGTGAGAAGTTCATCCACAAAAGAGAACTTTACACCATAAAAGGATTCAATCTCTCCAATGACATCCTCGAGAGGCTTGTTGTCAATAGAAAGTTCATTTTTTTGCGCGAAGCATACGTATTGCAGCAACGAAAGAATAAAAACCAATAAGTGTGGTTTCATACTTAGTTTTCAAGTACTACTGTCTTTTCTCCTTCAAATTTAAAATCAATTTGTAAAGACCCGAAAACTAATTTTAAGGCAAGTTCTTTATTGTTGTGAGGAAAACTCCCAGAAAACACCAATTCGTCTGCGGGTAAATTACCTTTAAACGTGATTCCGTACTGGTTTTCTAGTGCGTTTAATACATATTTAATTGGTACACTCTTAAATGTACTTTGATTGTTTATCCAACTTGGCTGAACGTCGGATAATGCGATTAGTTCACTTTTTTCTTCATACTCCCGATAGGCATTGCCAGCTTCCAGCGTGTTTTCGTTCCTTTCTGTGGTAACCTGAACCTTTCCTTCATAACAAGTCACTTCAAAGAAGGAATCATTACTGTAAACATTGAATTCAGTTCCTAATACCTGAATATTACCAGCATCTGTTGATACTACAAATTTGTCCCCAGGAGTCACTTTAAAGTAAGCCTCTCCATTTAATTCCACAGTTCTGCTAAAATTCCAGAAAAATTTATTGTAACTGGCGGTTGATTTGGCATTTACCACCATGGTTGATCCATCCGGAAGTTCAATAGAGGCCTGATTCCCAAAATCAGGAGCAACTGTAACATCACTGATTTTATAAATTGTGAATACACCAATTAATAAAACAATCGCTGCGGCAATTCCATAATACCAGGGACTTGTTGTTTTCTTTCCTATTGAAAGCTCTTTTGGATCTCTTTTGATTTGTTCAAGCAGATCCGGATTGATGAAATCTGGCCTGATGTAAGCTTCAGAACCATCTTTTATCTTTTTATAAATAGGATAGTCGTCTGAAGCTTCAAATGCCCTCAATTCTTTATCCGATAACTCATCATTGAGCCACCTTGCTAAAAATCTATCGTCATCTTTGAAGTCAAACATTATTCCGTAATTTGATTAGTGAACGCTATACTTGATTTAACACCCCACCCCTCCATCAAAAAAAAATTAAACATCGCCTATTTCCTTTCTCATCTTCACTAAAGCTTTATGCATTAGTTTTTCAATGGCTTTCACGGATACTCCAGCAATTTCTGCGATCTCTTTATAGGTTTTCTTCTCAACTCTGCTCATTAGGAAGGCTTCTCTTTGCTTATCAGGGAGTTTGCTTATGGCATTATTCAGCTTTTCCATGAACTCCTTTTCCTGTAGGACAAATTCCGGAGATTCATTACTACGATCTGCCAGCTTATTTCTTTCCTGATATTTGAGCTGAACCTTTTCGTGTCTTTTTATACTGGTGCTCAAGTTTGTGGCAATCGTGTAGACATAACTTTTCGCTTTGTCGAATGGAACCTTACTGCAGTTGTTCCATAGTCTTACAAACGATTCCTGAGCTACATCTTCTGCACTCTCTTCATCTCCGAATTTGTAGAAAAGATAATTCCTTAAAGAACGGGCATGTTCCTCAAAAAATGCACTGAATACACTCTCGTCACATATGGATGGTAATAGTTTCGGCATGTTAATTTCAAGCAGCGATAAAACTATTACATTTTGTTAAATAGTTCTTAGTTCTTGGTTCTTAGTTTTTACTTCTTTAGGAATTAGTTCTTAGTTCTTTGTTAATTAGTTCTTAGTTAAGTCTATAAAAACCTCAGAACCTCAACTATGAACTAAAAACTAAAAGGGGGGTGGGGTGGTATTCCGATGTTGGCGTTTAATCAGCATTCCGGGAAATAATTGCGAAAGCAACAACTACTTAAACAATTATTTCAAAAACCTAATAATTATGAAATTTCTAAAACATTTAAGTGTATTAATCGCGGTAGCATCGATACTACTAATATCATGTGAACCTGACGACAACCCTTGCCCGGATGCAATCATAACTGTCTCACTGGATAGCGGTACTCAAACTTACACCATAACTGCTGAAGGCCTGGAAGATATCGTTTACGGTTGGTATGTGGATGATAATCTTGTTGAAACTGAAGATTTAGACGATTTAAGGGACGACATTTTCGGATTTGAATTGGAGCCTGGTACATACAATATTTGTGTAAGAGCTGAATCTGATATTTGCGATGGATCAATAGAAATCTGTGCAGAAGTAACAATTGAGGCAAGTTGCCTTGAACTGGAGTTTGAATCTGAGGAGGAAGATGATTTCACATATGTATTCACAGCTGACTTTGAAGGAATCGAAGATACAGAATATACTTGGTACATAAATGGCGATTCAGTTGAGACTGAGTCTATTGATACTAATAGAAGCCATGTATTTGATTATCAGTTTGCTGAAGAAGGACTTTATGAAGTTTGTATAAAGGCAACCACTGATTGTGGTGATGTTGAATACTGCGAAGAAATTGAGGTAGGTCGCGATCCTGAAGATTGCCCTGATTTATTCTTTACATCTGACTTAAATGCAGCTGGCGGCTATACATTCACGGCAGAGTTTGGAGGCATGGATACCATTACTTATTACTGGTACATTAACGAGGAAGTTGTCGACAAAGAAAACTTTGATGGACTGGAAACTGACCATGAGCTTGAGTGGTTTTTTGAGCCAGGAGAATACGTGATTTGTATTGTTGCCGAAGTTGATGGTTGCGAGGAAGAGTTTTGTGAAGAGATCTTTATCGAGTCAGACTGTGTAGACGAAGTAAGCTTTACTTCTGAAAGTGAAGACGGATACTTCTACGTATTCACTGCAAACTTTGAAGGTCTTGAAGAAACTAGATACAAGTGGTATATCAACGAAGAAGTAGTGGATTACGAGAACTTCGAAGATAATGAAACTGATCACTTAATGCGATGGACATTTACGCCAGGTGAATACTCAGTATGTCTTATAACTTACGAGGATGATTGTGAAGAGGTAGAATTCTGTGAAACCATTATTGTTGAAGAAGACTGCCCTGAGTTGAGCTTTATAGCTACAGCAGATGGGGAATTTGCTTATCTATTTGAGGCAGACTTTGCCGGAAAAGAAGAAACTTCATACAAATGGACAATCAATGATGAAGTTGTAGACAAAGAGAACTATGATGGAGTTGATACTGATCACCAGTTATACTGGCAATTCAACCCTGGAGAGTATGTGGTATGTATTCTTGTTGAAACGGACAGATGCGAAAGTGTAGAGTATTGCCAAACAATCATTATTGAAGGAGAATCAGAATCTTGTCCAGATCTTGCATTTACTTATGAACAAGCCACGACGGGTGAATTCATATTCGAGGCTGACTTTCCGGGTATTGATACTTTGGAGTGGTACGGATGGTATGTTGATGGAGAATTAGTAGAAAACGAAGGTACAACCAATGCTGGGGACAATATACTTCAGACAGATCTTGAGGTAGGCACACATGAAGTATGTATAATGACTGAAACACCAGATTGTCCTTCAGGAATTGAATACTGTAAAACAATAACAGTTGACCCTGCAGGAGGTACATGTGCTCAAATGTCTTATACTGCAGAAAGAGATGAAACAGCCCCAGCATATACATTCACAGCAGATTTTGAAGAAAGAGATGAAGTGTCATATGAGTGGCATGTATATGTGAATGATGATTATCAGGGTGGAGAAGTAAGGGATGCAGGCAGCACCGACGATCATAGCTTTTACTGGCAGTTTGAGAGTGGTGTGGTATACGAAATTTGTTTAAGAGCAGTGGATGAAAGCTGCATTGACTTCCAGGAATGTAAAGAATTTGTGATTGATTAAATGTTTCCCGGAAGTGTGGAGGCTGTCCGGTGATTTGGGCAGCTTCCTATTTTCTTACTTAACAAGTAAAATTTAATATTTTTGTAAAATTCGACAGTAGTCAGCTAACACAATCTAAAACAATCTCTGACTAACCTGTATGTGGAATTATCTAGCCAGATGATAAAATTGAGATACTTATTTTTAATTCTAATTACTGCCATGAGCATGCTCCAATCCTGCGTGGATGAAGGTGTTCTGGAGTTCCCGGATGAAGATGGGGAGCCTGCAGTAATTACTGAAAGTATTTCTCTGGTTACCTACCTAAATTACCTTTCAGAAGACAATAACCGAATTGAAGACGCATGTTTTAAACTGGTTTACCCATTTGAGCTTGGTTTTAGTAATGGCATTAGTATTAGTGTTTCCAGTGAAGATGGATTAATTGAAGCAGTCAATGGCCAGACATCTGGATTTTACATCTCAGGAGCAGAATTTCCAATAGTTGTTGATCAGGATAATACATTAAGTTTCATAGAGTCTGAAAATGAATTTGTAAGACTACTTTGGGAGTGTGATATCACTACATTCAGAGAAGAGTTGGAATATTCATATGCCCAATGCTATGAATTTGATTACCCATTTAATACTATTATCGAAAATGGGAGTGAAATAGAGGTTCCTAGTTTGGAGTTTCTAGGTGCGCTGAATGAGACTACCAGTGAATTGTATCAACCAAAGTTTGTTTATCCAATCACAGTCAACTTATTAGATGAAGGTACTTCAATTGATGTGAACAATGAGTATGACCTATACCAGATTATTAATGATTGTGAAAGTTGTCCAGTGCTGGAATTTGACATTGAAGAAGATCATACCTATACCTACATTTTCGAAGCTAATAAGGAATTACTTCGAGCGACTGATAGTTATGCGTGGTTTATTGATGATCTGCAAAAAGAGATTGATGGACCTGCGGTAAATGGAGATAACAAACTAATCAAACGGCTTCAGCCAGGGACTTACGAGATCTGCATGAAATCTCAAGGAACAGATTGCAATCTTGGTGTTGAATATTGCGAGACTCTTGTAGTTGAGGATGAGGGTTGTCCATTCTTATTCTATGAAGTAACGAGATTGGAAAACCGAGCTTTTCTTTTTGAAGCGGAGTTTCCAAGAATGAATGAAATCGATTATTGGTGGGTAGTTTACAAGAAAGGAATAGATCAGGCAATTGCGTATCAGCCAGACTCTGGACAAAACTTGTATGAATATTTCTTTGAAGAGCCTGGGACTTACTCGGTTTGTTTGGAGTATGAAGGTGAAGATTGTGATTTTGTCTGCTATTGCCAGGAGTTTTTTATAGAGTAAGGCCTGCCGCCAAGGAACGGCAAGCCAAAAGGAAAAAGCTCATATGGTTACCACCTGATATCCAATTCCATTTTCAATTTCATCGGTTTCTATTTCCTGATAATATGTATTATCCAAGGTGTAGTACTCCATACCGTCAATTTCTTTTATTTCATACCCTTCTGGTATTGCATCTACTAAAGCTCCTTCAGGAGCATCTACCACTTCGTATTCTTTACTATCAGGGACACTTTGGTAAAATGTACCATAATAATAGTAGTAGACTCTGTTGTTGAGAATTATCTTTCTTCTTGCATTTGGTAAAGTCCTAATTCGCATTCCAACAACTGGTCTGGTAATTAGGTAACCAGTAGCTTCTTTTCTATAGTAGACTCCAGAATAGTATCTAAAAGTAACACCATTGGCTACTATCACAATAGCATTTCGCGGTGGTGTTGTCACCACAGCCCTCCATCTTGGTAAACCTGCATACAATACATGCGCTCGTCTTGAAACCCTCCTTTTAGCCTTTCTTACTTTTCTTTTTGCTTTTCTTCTTTGAACTTTTTGAACCCTTCTTTCCGCTACCTGAGCCTTTACTTCAGTGAAGACAGATGGAATTGCAAAATCAACCATAAAAAGTGCGAGGATGATAACTATTTTTTTCATTGAACCGGAAGTTTATAGCGCTTAGATGCTATTCAAGTCTGAAGGTTTAATGAGGAGTCAATTTTTATTTGAAATAAATGATGATTGCACCAATAGCAGTGACTACCAGAATGAATCTTCTGAAAAGCTTTTCATTAATTTTCTTTACAACCCGAACTCCAATGAGCATACCTATGATTACAGCTGGGATCAGATATAGATTAATTGTCAGGGTTTTCAACGTGATTGTTTCCCAGCTAAAAACATGAAAGGGTACTTTAAAAATGTTGATGAAAAGAAATAACCAAGCTGTGGTTCCTATAAAGTTATCCTTAGGTAATCGCATGGCCAGGAAGAAGAGATTAGAGAAAGATCCTGCAAGGTTACCAACCATTGTAGTAAAGCCTGCAGAGAGCCCCATTGTTCCTGCGAATGTCCAGTGTTTCGGAATAACTTTTGATTTTCTTAGGTCCCACCATATCATAATAATGACACTGATAAAAATGACAATCGCCATTCCCTGCTTAAATACTTCCTCATTTAAGTCTTTACCTGCAATTGTCCCCAGAATAACACCAATCATCATCCAGGGTAAAAGTCTGATTAAATATTTCCATTCCGCATGTCGGTGATAATAAAAAACAGCGAAGATATCTCCGGTTATGAGAAGAGGTAAGATGATTCCGGTTGATGCTTTCCCACCAAAAACAATGGCCATTAAAGCCACTACAACAATCCCAAATCCTTTAATGCCGGACTTGGACATTCCAATTATGAAACTTGAAAGTAGGGCAAAAGCCCAATGTAATAACGATAGTTCAGGAACACTCACGGCGCAAATAAAGACAATGCGCCCCAATTATTCTCTTTATGTTACTTTTGAATTAATCAATTGTTCCCGGGTCTTTCTGGAATTTTTCATCACCGCAAAAGAAATCCAGAAAAAAATCGAAGATGCCAGGAATATGATGGTATTGACAGGGCTGTGATCTATGAGTATCAATGTAAATAAAACTTCCAGACCAATTAGCACCAAAAGAATTCGTACAAGCTGCTTCGGTGAAATCCATTTACAAATAATAGCACCCAAAGGAGCACCGAGTACAACAACAGGAGCAGCAGCGTACCAATAGTTAGTGACAGGATTGGTGAAATCTCCCAAAATAAACTGATGAATAAATAATCCTGCAACCGCATTGATCGCCATAAGGATTACAGAATTTGGGGTAGCGGATTTCTCACATATTCCAAATAGAAGAACCATAACAGTAAATGAAACCACATCAATTCCATTTCCAACTAATCCAGAAATGACTCCACCACAGAATCCGGTTAATAGAAGAATGAACTTATCAGATTTACTCCAATTGGTTAGATCTGTGATGTTACTATTTTGTCCTTTGTTTCGCTGAGACCACAAGACGATTCCAAATACACCAACCATGGATGAAAATATGATTTTGAGGGATGTTGGATTCATTAATGGAAATAGAACTACAGCACCTAATAGTATTCCCAATATTCCTCCCAAGCTAATCCAAAGTATTAGTTTCCAGTTGACTTTAATTTTTAAGGCTACAATCATCAGAGAGGCTGATGTCATCCCAATGCTTTGGATTGCCAAGGAAAACATTTTGGCTTCATAGGGTGATATTTCAAGAACCTTTGTCATTACCGGGAATGCTACTGCACCACCACCCATGCTGGTTCCTCCAGCTACCATTGAACCAAATATCATTGTAAATGCGATTTCCCAATTCTCTTTCAAATTGCTCAAAGCACTACCTGTTCCATGGATAAAAAACCATGTAATCCAGACAGCTGCAATAAAAAGAAAACTGATCACGCGTGCGTAATTAGTACGTGAGGATTTTCTGATCACAACTTTTAATTTTTTACCGACCTATTAATTAAAAGTGCTCGATTCTAGACTAAACAAGCCGTTTTTGATATTGTTTGGCTTGATTGAATAATATACTAACAGTTGTACGTAAATAAAACTTTTGAGATGCCATTTGTCGGTCCAACTGCACTTGGTAATTTCAATTCTGGCATCAATTTGGTAATGAATTCAAAAAATATTGAAAAAAAATTATGGAATTGTACAATAACTGCATCCTTATAATGTGAACAGGAATTCAAGAGCAATTCCAAATGAATATCAAAAACCAAATTGAAAATGACAGCTTTAAAAAATCAGACGGCCGCTACAACAACACAATCTGCGGATGAAGCTGCTGAGCTTGCAGCTGAAATCAATAACTATTTAAAAAGCTCCTACAAAAATAAAGTGAGAGCCAATTTGTCGGAAGATGTAACCGGGATTTATCAGGAGTTACCAGAAAGCGAACTGCTAATTCTGGAATCAGATGAGGGGAAATTTTTGGGGTCATTACATCTCGACAAGCCATTATATCACAGTACTTCAGAAGAAATAGGTGGAGTTCTTACTACTGTAGGTACGGTAAGCAAAGCATTCCACTTATTTTTTCATCTGTTCATAGATCATCAGCAAGTAATCGAAGAGGCTAAGCAGGAAGCTGCAATGTCATTTTTGAAGACTTCTGTATTGGTGGAGGAGCGATTTTGCAGCGTGAAGTTCACACATGTAACGCCGGAAAATACTCCTTCACCGATGATCATTCAGAAGTTCAAAAAATTTCTGGGGATTCCATACAAAGTAACCTACCATGTAGTCGCCTGGAAGTCGGAAAATATAAAATGTAGCAATTAATATGACAGAAAGATGAAAAAAAATATGGGGGTAGGGGAATTATTTTTTAATTTGTCGTATTATTATAATAACTGCCGCCTGGCAGTTTTGTGGACAGATGGTTGATGTAAAGCGGGTTACTTATAGCCCGCTTTCTTTTTGTCCAATTTTCGGCAATTTTTCTTTCCAAAGTATCATTTTGACTGATAATAGTTATAATTTAGATTCATTCTAAGTCAATGAAAAAGATAGCATTACTTATATTGATCATTTCATATGCAACCATTGGGTTCTCCCAAAAAGGAAAAATTGGTCGATATGGTGTAAAAAATCTTTTCACACTGGATATTTATTTTCCGCCCAATTATGACAGCCTCAAATCACATAAAGTTGTTTACTTAAATGATGGTGAATCAATCTTCGGATTTAAGCCCGTGTTTGATAGTTTGATTAACAATGGTATCACTTCAGAATTTATGGTTGTAGGTATTCATGCGGGAGAGAAACGGACGGATAAATATTTGCCCTATACTGATCAATGGATCATGAAAAATTGGGGCGAATACAATCCTTTTGCAGCAGCCTATTCCGAGGTAGTGATGAAAGGAATTGTGCCTTTTGTTGAGGATAATTTTAATGTGATTAGTTCAAAAGATGGACGGGCAGTGTTTGGTTACTCCTTTGGTGGACTTCATGCGACCTGGATGGGTTTGAAGTATAGTGATGAATTTTCGGTCATTGGAGCATTTTCACCTTCTTACTGGGTTGCCAATTTTCAATTAATCAAAGAACAATCGAAGTTCCGAAACGATCAGAAGTTCTGGTTTGACATAGGTACAGCTGAATGGAATTACTATATCCCTATGTTGGAGACTTTGGATACCCTAGGATGGGAACTCGGCAAAGACCTCTTTTATTATGAAGTGCCAAAGGCCAAACATGAGTTCAATGCATGGAAACAGCGGGTTGCATACCCTTTGATACTGTTTGTAGGAAAAAACCAAAACCTAGATGAGATTAAGAAATTGGAGCTATACAACCATTGTATTCCAAGTCAATCAAACCCTGGAACGATTTACAAAAGACTAAATCCGATAGTTACACTGAAAAATGGTCTAAAATATTCTCCTGTCGGTCAAGTGAATTTCAAAGTCACGAAAGGTAAAGCTGAGATCAATGAAGATGGAAGCTTTATTAGTAATGATAATTTTAAGGTTTCTTATCAGTACAAAGGGTTTTCCGGGGAGAAGAAGGTGAGGTGTGATTGAACTAATGAATAATTTTCGTGTTTAAGTTGCAAGCAGGAATACAAAATTAATTCTCGTAAATGAGTAAAATCATACAAATCTTTATCATTACCGCACTGGTAATTGTTCAAAAGGAGTATTCTCAAGCTCAATGTTTCAAAAGAGGAATAAATGAAAGTGATTTAATAATTGATCAGCAAGTTCAACAATTCTGTGCTGGAAATGAACATGCCTACCTGGTGAGCTTTATCAGCTATAATCACAATTCACATAACGCTCATCTAGTCAGCTGGAATGATCAAAGCGATATGAGTATCGTAACGGTCAGATTTCTACTGGGTCAGCAACAACTGAATGTTAGTGAGCCTACTGCCATTGATAATGATCACATTTCAACCTTTGAACAAATAGCAGCAAATAATTCTGGAACCTCAGAGTACTTCACTTCATGCCTCAATACCTTCAGAATGGATCAGCCTTATCTTGTCAGAGTTTTGATCAAGGACAATAAGACAGGACAAGAAAGCATCTACGAAATCAACTCGCTTTGTTTGGAGTCACTTCAGGCAAATTCAGAATTTCAGGATTTATACAAAGTCCTAGAGTACTTACAAATCAAATAGCTTTCATGCACGCTCCTGCTAGCATTTCCGTTGACAAATTATGTAAAACAGAATACTAAGTGGTCACGAAACTGTCAACAGTCAACTGACAACAGTTGCTAAAAGCGCTTCCATCAATTTACCACCAAAGTTCGACTTTCACCTATTCCACCTCGGACAAGCGATTACCCAAACACCAACGGCTCAGGCTTCCTGCCAATAAACATCTTCTTATAAATATTCTCAGCCATTCTTTTCGCTCCGTCTTTTGCTAGTTTTGCTTTCTCACCTTTAAAGTGCTTGTCTACATTCTCTTCAAAAATTTTGAACCACAATTCAAAATGAGCTGGCTCAAATCCGTTATCAAATCTTTTGTCAACTTCAATATGACCTTTTAATGGACTATCCGGATACTTCCCATTGAAGAAAATCATGGATTCCCAATAATCAACAAATCGGGCTTGGTGATGATCCCAGTTTTTGACAGCTTCTGCGAAGAACCTACCCAGGTCTTTGTTTTGAAGGATTTTGATGTAGAATTCCTTAATCAATAGCTCTACATCTTCTCGTGTTTCAATGTCTTTCATAGCATAACTAGTTTAAATGAAATACAATGTTAGGAGTGTGTGAAAATCATTTTAATGAGAAGAATCATTTCATTAATTGATTCTGGTGGGTATAGCTCTGTAAATTTTATTTGACCAGGTCTAACGGTTCAGTTTGATATTGAAAAATACCCAGAGTTGGGTATTCAAAAAAATGAATGGATTGCGGAAATTTAAAATACGTAATCTTAATCAATAATTTTAACTATTATGAACTCCGTACTGACGCAAAATAAGGTAGACTTTGCCTGGATTGAACTAACTAACAAGTGTAATTTAAAATGTGTGCATTGCTATGCAAACTCCGGGCCTGAAGCCGGAGAAGATGACATATTAACTACTGAAGACTACAAAGTAGTTCTATCAGAGTTAAAAGAAATTGGATGTAAAAATATTCAGTTTATTGGTGGTGAAGCAACCGTTCACAAGGATTTGGTAGAACTAATAGATCATGTATTGGAATTAGATTTTGAAACAATCGAAATTTATTCGAATCTCTTATTTATTTCTTCCAATCTAAAACAAAGAATAGTTGATAATAATCTATTGGTAGCAACTAGCTTTTATTCTTATGATGAAGTTGTTCACGACAAAATTACCCAGGGCGCTTCAAGTTGGAAGAAAACAACGAAGAATATCAAGGATTTGATTTTCTCTGGTGTGAGTTTGCGTGTGAGTTATGTAGAGATGCCTGAAAATGAAGGTCATTATGAGAAGACCAAAGAGTTTCTTGAGCAATTGGGAGTACAACAATTGGATTTTGATAAAATCAGAAAATTTGGTCGAGGTTCTGGAGAAACTACGACTCCAGAAATGTCGGAGCTTTGTGGTCAGTGTGCGGAAGATGTTTTAAGCATAAGTCCCACGGGTTTAGTTTCGCCATGTATAATGTCGAAACCGTGGGGTGTTGGAAACTTGACAGAATCAAGTTTAGGTAGCATAATTAATTCAGAAACACTTAGGACTACTAGAGATATGATTTTGAAAGAAACTAATAGAGTAGAAATGGGAAGTTGTAATCCTGATTGTAACCCATGTAACCCAAAGTCAGGACCAAATTGTGCTCCGAATACAAATTGCAATCCCAAACACAGTCCAAACTGTTCTCCTAAATATTAGTCATTTGGAAAGTCTTTGAATTTTTGCGGAATGACGAATGGTGTCTGGATTGTTCTTGTAGGCATAATAAATAACAGACGAGACACCATTTGCTGCTAATCTTAGAAAACTCTGGTGTTTCAATGCAACACTAGCCCACGTGTGCCTAAATTTTTTATCAACTACCATAGTGTAAATAAACTTTTCATGCAGAATGTCTGTGTTTGAAATTACAGAAAGGCCAATGGGCTCTTCACCTTTCCAAATCACGGTAGATAACTCGTGTGAATAATTTAATTCTGGATCATTACCCAGAAATCTGGATAAAACTATCGATTCACTCAGATCAGATGTTTTTGTATGAAACCTGTAGAAGTCAGGAAATTGAATTTTATTTAATCCAGTAATATTAAAATCTTTTGGGATTTTGTTGTGCCTTTGAAGACTGAGATATAAGGTTTTTGTTGATTTGATACAAAATGCTATATCAGATCGGAATCTGTTTTCTGTCCATTGGCTCATACAGGAATTTTTATTTTAACGTCCAGTAATAAAACTATTAGGCTTCTTGTAAGGTTTCAAAATGAAACTAGGTACGTTTCACATTGAAACATAAAATTATACCGAATGTCCCTCAAATGCTTAAAATACATGATTTCAACATTGGCACACACTTTGGCATTACCATCGTAAAACTCAAATACTATGAAAAAGTCAATCCAATATTTATTAGCTGCTTTAAGTTTAATGATCACGATTTCGTTATCTGCGCAAACAGTGAAATCCGAAAACCTTGAAATACTTACAGGAAATGTTTGGAAAGGTGAGCTTACTTACAAAAACTATGGTGATGGCAAATTAGTAACTCTTCCAGTGGAGCTAACGGTTACCAAATTATCAGATACTACATTTGAATTCGCATACAATTACACCAATGAACAAAGCGCGAATAGCAAATCAAAAATTAAAATAAAATCAGGTGGTGCTGTGGTTTTTGGGCAAGAAGTGGAGTCTGTGGAAACGAATACAGAAGACCAATTAGTAATTGTAACCACGAGCTCAGGTAAGGATGGAGGAAAGAAATCTAAATTCAATTTTACCTATCAAATAAGCCAAAATACTTTTGTCATGAGAAAGGATGTGACCTTCGAAGGGGAATCCGAATCATTCATGAGGAATGAGTATCGATTCTCAAGATAGAATATTAAGAATTGATTAATTCGCAACAAAAATCTAATTGAGTTGCGAATTATTTATTATATTAGCTTATTCTTTGAATTTATATCAATAAATGTTTTTAAAAATTTAAAAGAGATAAGCTGTGCGAATTGAAATCCCAAGAGAGTTTGAACGTTTTGGTCCAATCATGTTTTACGACGTTCAAAAGGTATATGAGCTAGACTCTGGGCTCATTTATAAGAAGAATGAAACTAAACCAGAAGAACAATCAGTCATCAAAAGAATCTCATACGAATCTCTTCAGGAGATCCAGGAGCAGATGGCAATAATTGTCCCGGTTAGAAATGAGAAAATCAAACTAATTGAAGGGGTACTTAGTGGGATTCCACACCATTGCCAGATTATTATTGTAAGTAACAGTTCTAGGGAAGAGGTAGATCGATTTAAGATTGAAAAGAATGCACTTGAGCATGTAGGTGCTTTCATGAAAAAGAATCTATTGATCGTTCATCAAAAGGATCCGGCATTAGGTAAGGCATTGGCTTCCGCGGGATATGATTACATTCTGGATGAGGACGGAATTGTGAAGAATGGAAAGTGTGAAGGAATGATACTTAGTACTTTCTTAGCTCATCTTTGTGGAAAAAAATATATTGGGTTTATAGACTCGGATAACTATTTCCCAGGTGCAGTTCATGAGTATGTACAGGAATATAGCGCCGGACTTTACAATAGCAAATCTGATTATTCTATGGTTAGAATTGCTTGGCACAGTAAGCCCAAGATAGTTGAGTCAAATCTATTTTTTGCTAAGAGAGGAAGGGCTTCAGAGCACACTAATAAGTTTCTAAATCAGTTAGTCAGCCATTATACTGGGTATGGAACTGAAATATTGAAGACCGGAAATGCAGGAGAACATGCAATGAGTATGGAGCTAGCCAAAAACCTGGATTTCTCTTCAGGTTATTCAATTGAGCCCTATCATTTCATAAGCATGTTTGAAAGGTTTGCGGCTATTCATGATAATCCACTTCCGGAGATTTTGAAGCAGGGAATAGAGGTTTATCAAATAGAATCACGAAATCCTCATCTACACGAGGTGAAAGGAGATGAGCACGTAAAGGACATGTCTAAAGCTGCACTGGAAGTAATTTATAGATCTCCACTTGCGCCGGAAAGCCTGAAAAAAGAAATTCTTGAGGATTTGTTCTTCAGAAACATCATTGAATCGAAAGAGGAAATGAAAAAAGAGGTGGTTTATTATCCTGCAATTGTAAACTGTGATTTGAAGAAGCTACAGAAAGAGTTACAGAACCAACCTTATGGTGATCAGTTAACATTAGATTTATCAAAATATAAGCCTTCTAAGAAGGAGGGGCTGAAAAGAGATCAATTAAAAGGTAAGCCAGTTCCGGAAGAAAAGAATTATCTTGAAGCTAAGTAACTTTAAGATATATACATGAGTCAGAAGGTAATATTTACAGATCTGGATGGTACCCTCATTGATTTTGTGGATTATTCTTTTGAGGGATCCCGTGAAGCGGTTGAAAAAGTAAAACAGGAGGAAATTCCAATCGTGTTTTGTTCCAGCAAGACAAAGGCAGAGCAGCAATATTATGTTGATAAACTAGAAATCAAGGATCCTTTTATTACTGAAAATGGAAGTGCCATTGTAATCCCAAAGGGTTACTTCCAATTCGCTTATCATATAGATGATGAAGACGATCAATTCCATTACATCATCCTGGGGCAGCCCCGACATAGAATATTGGAGGTGATTTCTGATATGAAAAGAAAACTGGGAATTGAAGCAACAGGATACAATGATCTCACACTGCCAGAAATCAAAGAAATAATAAAGCTAAGCACTGCTTTTTCCAAGAGAGCCGCGAACAGAGAATATTCGGAAACCATTCTGAAGCACAATGCTACTGAGCAGCAATTTGATGAGATGCAAGAGTATCTCTCTGATAAGGGCTTGTTACTCCAGTCTGGAGGTAAGTTTCATACCGTAATTGGTGATAGTGCAGATAAGGGAAAAGCGGTAATTAAGCTGATCAATCTGTATCAGGAGCAGTATGAAGGGGATGTCGCATCATTTGGAATTGGCGACATCCCCTTCATACTGCTCCTGATACAGATTGATCAGCTTAATTACCGCTTTTCCCTTATCTGCACTATCACCAATTACGGTATGAAACT
>JANSWY010000189.1 GCA_024743255.1 bacterium
GGAGAGCTAATTTCAATGTCAGCATCTTCTGAAACAACCTGATCATCACTAGTTGAGATAGCTTGTACTTCTCCTTTGTATGTGAAAAAATAAGTTTTTGAATCTGTACTCACCAAATCCAGTTCACGGACATCAGCGATATCCTGAAGAGCTTTTTGGACAGTTTGTCCTTTATACTCTCGCTTGACTACTTCTTCGGTAAAAAATTCTTGTTTGAAATAGATACGAATCCCGTATGATTCTTTTATCTCGTTTAACAAAGACACGTAGGTTTTACCAGCGGTATTAAAGTCAATTTTTGGCTGTACCTGTGTTTGTGCTAAGGTGTGTAGGTTTGTGACTAGTATTAGTACAAACGCCATCCATATTCTGCTCATAGTAGCAAATACATTTCGGGTGTAAAAACCCCTAAAGTTTGACCATTTTTTTTTTGTGAGAAAAGTATTTGTGTTGGTTGGGTATTTCTCTGTTCCTGCGGTGTTTTTTCTGTTTTCAACTGAATTTCATTTTCATGGAAAAAGCTAATGTCTTGCCCCAGACAATTTGTATTTAGATAGACATTAGAGAAACTGACAGATAGAGTTAATGTTTAATAAAGATGTTTTCCACTAAAGCCGAATCTTAGAAAAGCCATCTCCGTTAATTTTAATCACAATTAGTTTACTGATATGAGCTCAAGAAATCACTATATACATGGTAGTTCAGAAATAGAACAAGACAGACTAGCAAAACTCAATGATCTATTGAATAAAAGGTATCTATCGGAAATTGCACCTGTCATGTGCTCCAGAGTACTTGATATTGGTGCAGGGCTTGGGCATTTGACAAGATTATTCAAGTCCAGGTCAACTGCAGACAGTATTGTCATTGGAATTGAGTTGGATGCTAATCAATTGGCGCAAGCCAGGGAGTTGTCGATCAATCATCAGGGTATAGAATTTAGGCAAGGAGATGCACAGAATTTAGAATTGCCTGAAAAGGAGTGGGGGAGCTTTGATTATGTACATTCCAGATTTGTTCTGGAGCATGTTCAAAACCCGTCAGTTGTTGTGACATCAATGGCGTCAGCTGCTAGTTCTGGAGGAAAGGTAGTAATTGCTGATGATGACCACAGCTCACTGAAAATTACTCCAGGTATTGAAGGCTTTGACAGATTGTGGGATGCATATATTCAATCGTATATCAATTTTGGTAATGATCCATATGTTGGTAGTAAGTTGGTTTCTTTATTGGTCAAGGCAGAACTTAAACCAATAAAAAACGGGTTTTCTTTTTTTGGTGCTTGCCAGGGAATGGAGGAGTTTGATGGCCATGTAAATAACTTAATCGGCATCATTGAGGGTGCTATTGAACCGATTTTAGAGACTGGAATCTCGTTGGATGAATTTAAGGGCACCATTACCCGAATTAAAGAGTGGTCTGGTTTACCGGATGCTGCGATCTGGTACCCAATCTTTTACGCAATTGGTCAGAAACCCTGAAGTAAGTTATTTTCTCTTTACTAAAATATAAATCAGATAAACCCAGGGAGCGCCATGAAGTATCAGGTCAAAATAATCCATAGGCTTCATACCATTTGCACCACCTAAGACCCAACGAATTTTTCCGATTAAATGAGGCTCTGGTGTATAGGGCGCTAAACCAAGCGTAACTGCCAATGCAATTGCAAAAATAATTCTTCTATTTCCAGGTGTTGCTTGCATAGGTTTTTAGCTTTAAAGTAGAAATATATTAACTACTTTCAAATTTTTTATGGATGGTACTTGAAATAGCAATTCTCCAGATTAAAGAAAGCAAAATTGACAATTTCGAAACAGACTTCCGAATGGCCTCAAAGTATATCGCTTCAATTCCTGGTTACATTAAACACTCACTTCACAAATGTATTGAAGATGATCTCAAGTATGTACTTCAGGTCCAATGGCAAAATTTGGAAGACCATACTCTTGGTTTTAGGCAATCGAATGTATATCAGGAGTGGAAAGAATTATTGCACCATTACTATGAACCATTCCCAATAGTTGAGCATTTTCAAGAGATCGAGCTTTAACTTACAATCCCAGGCGAGTTAATCCAATTACATACAGTATTTCAGCTTTGTTTTTTTGAAACTTAACAAGGTTTTCCAAATACTTCAACTGCGCGATAATGTATTTATCCAGCTGCACATTGAATTTAAATA
>JANSWY010000049.1 GCA_024743255.1 bacterium
ACTGGTACATTATGGGGTCATCTTGATAACCATCTAAAAGCCATCGCAGTTGAATATACAATAATATAGATATCATGAGAACAGTAAAACCATCAGTGGCTTTGCTCCAATTCAAAAAAACTGCTCTTAATACAGATCCAAAAGCCAATGAGGTGAGAATAAGAACATCCGTTTGGATATCGCTAAAATGAAGACCCAGAAAGCTGAACAGCTGTCGGATAGGATGAGATACATATGTTCTAAAAAATAGAATTCCTGTCAGAATAAATCCTTTCCACTTAAAAACAATGTCAGCTATGGATGTTAAAGAACTAGTTGCAAGAATAATGGAGAATATGACAATAAGCTTATATAGCTTTGTTGATTGTTTCCAGTGTTTTTTTGCTTCTTCTATGTCTCCCAATAAACCCATAAAATTTATTTTTACGAATAACCAAAACTGACAATTCGTTTGAAATTATGAAATACCTAGTTTACGGTATTTTAGAATCTAATAATGTTAATTACAGTTGTTTGCTATTGGTAGGTCTGATAGTGCATACCGAACCAGTTCCTGATCTGATTCAAAATCAATATGCTCTTATATCTGATACTAAGTTGGTATTAGATATCACTACACAATCGTAAAAGAAAATAAATTATGCCACCAATTCTGCCACCGCTTAAACAAAAAATCCTGACAACCAATAAGTTATCAGGATTATGAGTACCCAGGGCCGGAATCGAACCGGCACGGTATTGCTACCATTGGTGTTTGAGACCAACGCGTCTACCAGTTCCGCCACCTGGGCCTAGGTTTCTGGTAGTTTCAGGTATTATCCTGAAAAGGATGGCAAATGTATCCAAAGAATATTATTAATGCAATAGAGGGATTGGGTTTTGAGTATGGAGTTTTGAATTTAGAGTTTGTGGCTTCTTAGACTTTCTGCAATTAATAGGTGTTGACAGTTAACAGTTGACAGTTGACAGTTGACAGTTGACAGTTGACAGTGATTACGGTTAACAGTCAAACCTTCAAATAAAAACATTCTCTATTTGTACATTCCAAGTAAATCTGCCAAAAGCCAACTCTAAACTCAGAATTCAAAACACAAAAAAACCACCCTCGAAAATCAAGGGTGGTTTCCCAAAACCAATAAATGTAAATAAAATGAAGATTAAAGTTTTACGTCAGTTGCTTTGACAATTTCTTGATCTTTGTATAATAATACTGTTACACCATCTGATGCCACTCTGCTAAGGTCATATGCCTTTGCTCCTTGTGTAGCCTCTTCTTCGTAGATAACATCTCCCTCATCATTTAGGATGTAAAGACTGAAGCTCGTTTCCGCTTTTTCATCTACATAGATTTCAAACATTCCGTCATATGCTGACTCTTTTACATGAACCATGTGGCCATATTTTTCTTCAGGTGACTGGATTACTACAGTCTCTGTTAAAATTTCACCATCAGCTTCAATCTGAAAAGAATAAGTTCCAAATGGAAGTTCACTTAAATCAAAAGGCTTGATAAATCCTTGCTCTGATTTAACTGTCTCAGTATATAATACTTGTTTGTTTTCGTCTAAGAATTTAATTTTTACAAATCTCTCTCCCTCGTTCTTGTAGATCAATCGATAGGTTCCATCTTCCACATTCCATACTTTGAAATCAGTTACATAATTCAAAGAATCCCCAGCGAACGCCACGTTAGCAGATCCGATAACTATTATCAGGGCTGCAATAAATTTGATTGTTCTTCTCATAGTCATAATTGTTGTTGTTATTAATTATGATATTCATAGCAAAATTCATATTACATTACGAACTCTGCAAGTTTTTTGCTATTTTTTTATATTAATTTTTAATATTAAGTAGATTATATTAAAAATATAATAATTTCAATATGATGTTTTAGACCTTTGGATTTAACCTAATTTAATATTTCTTAATGCGCCTAATTCCTTAGATTATTTCGCTTACTGATTATTAGGCTTCCAAGATGGAAGAAAACAGATTAAGGTATTGTGACTTTAAATTAATTTGAGAAATAGTCCCATCCTCCTACTACAAAGGATGGGTACTAACTGAAGTATTAAAGTTTTACAGTTGATTCTTTGATCATCCCATCTTGATTATACACAAGAACAGTTACCTGATTAGAAGCAACCTGGCTAAGGTTATAAAGTTTAGTGCCAGCTGATAATTGCTCTTCGTAGATAGTGTTTCCTGCCTCATCAAGAATATACATGCTCAATTCAGTGTTAGCCTGCTGGTTCAAGGCAAGCGAAAACTGCTTTGAATCCTGAAACTCTTTGATTGAGATTAAATCAGAATATTTCTCAGATGCTGTTTTAATAGTAATTGATTCCGAATAAGTACCCTGGTCAGATGTAAGCTTAAAAGTATAAGTTCCTGCAGGTAAAGAATTCAAATCAAAAGGCTTGATGAAACCTTCTTCACTATGAATTAATTCAGAATATAATATTTGTTGATTCTCGTCAATAAATTCAATCTGGATCTGTTGTTCTCCAGAATTTTTGTAAATCAATCGATAAGTTCCATCTTCTACTTCCCAGACCTTGAATCTGGCTTCCATTAACGTTGAGTCAATTGGGAACGCGACGTGTGCAGCACTGATAACTATTAAAAGAGCTGCAATTGTTTTTACAAATTTTCTCATGGTCATAATTTCTTGTTGTAATTCAAATTATGATATCTGCAACAAAATTGAAGCATCGTTGCGAATCGCACAAGTATTATGACATTTTTTTACACTGATTTTCAATAAAATGGCGATTTTTTTAATAATCTCATAATTTAGATATCAGTTTATGTTTGTTTTGAAAAAATTGCAATCAGATGATTGTTTTACTGCAATTACACCAACAAAATTAGCACTTTACAAGTAAAACAATCATCATTTTTGGATAAAAATTAGAAATACTATCAATATTTCCTTAAAAATTTAACATTACCACTACATTGAAGATGCTATTGGGTAATATATATTGGTGATCCATGAAGCTGTATCTTTCACATGCATTGGGTCTGTGATGTATTGCTCCATTGGGTTACCTGCGGTTATGCCTCTATATTCTAAATATTGCTTCAACGACTCATGGGTTCCTGCCAATTTATGATATGCCCCCTTGTGTACCGCTTTGACAGC
Source organism: bacterium (assembly GCA_024743255.1). Taxonomy (GTDB): domain Bacteria; phylum Bacteroidota; class Bacteroidia; order Cytophagales; family Cyclobacteriaceae; genus JANSWY01. The sequence continues at coordinate 3,152 of JANSWY010000049.1, forward strand.
TCGTACAAGTTCAGATTTTGTTAGGTACACGTTTTCACTATCTATTGTAACACTATCAGAGACTGGAATTCCTGCAACCATTTGAATATCTGTAGTACCTAAACCTTCATAAACGGCAAATGGAGCTCCTGCCATTTCTATTCCTGAAGTCTGGATCAATGTCATAATCTCACCATACATCTGCCCCATTTTTGCACTAATCATCGCTGGATCTTCAGGCATCTTGCTTTTTACAGCAAGGTAATAGGCAGGTTGAAGCCACTCAGCAGTTACTTCCGCGTCTACGTCGGGCATTGATTCAGCATATTCCTTTAATTTGCTCAAACCATTTTCATAGTCAGGACCAAGAAAGCCATCTATCATCATCCCAAAAATCTTTCCAGCTCCCTCCATTTCCTGATCGAACGTCCAGGTAATTTCAGTACTACCATCAGATTCCTTTAAGATATATGATGCTTTTGGCTCACCTCCCATTCCAAAATCCATTCCCATATTGACGGTATAACCATCTATGCTTTCTATCCACATAGAACCAACTCCAACCTCCTCATTCCCGTTCCAACCCATTCTGGCCCCTACTCCAAAGGCAGAACCGTCGTAGGTGTATGTGGCATTTGGATCTTTCTCATGCCATGGCGACCATTTATTGAACTGTTGCAAGTCGTTCAGGATTGCGAAGACTTTAGCTGGTTTAGCGTTGATGGTTACACTTCGTTCCATATGAGCCTGGTTAGGCAAGGAATAAAAAACAATAGCTCCTATCACAACCAGCACAAGAACTATTATTCCCAGAACTTTAAGAATTTTCATGATTTAAATTGAATTAAGTGGTTAGGTTTATTTTTTATGTACTCATTAAATTACAAGAAATTCAGGATATTAAAAACAGCACTAGTTGATAATAGAAAAACAATATCTAGAGAACCGAAGGCTTGCAGGCTTTTGGACCAGAATAATGGCACAAAACATTGATGTGCTGTTTTCCATATTTGTCTTCTTCATCTTTTACCTGATCGGTCTGGAGACCTCTCTTACCATTTATCTCGGTGTATTTTTCACCCTTTGTTACTACATTGGTTTCGAAGCATCATCATTGCAAGCAACACCAGGAAAGATGATAATTGGGATTGTAGTAACAACAAACAATTTTAAAAAAATTACTGTTACTCAATCGATCATTAGAACATTGGGTAAAATTCTATCAATGTCAGTCCTATTTGTAGGTTTTTCGATGATAGAGTTTAATAAACGCAGAAAGGGGTTGCATGATTTCATCGCAAATACCCAAGTCATTTTTAAAGAAAAAGGTCAATAATAGTATTGAAATTAAGATTTTGATTAAATTAATGGCTGATTAGTACTGAACATATCATAAAAGGAAAACGATCAATAGACAATGAGTAATTCTGGATTAAAGAAGTTCGAGAATTTTTTTGAAGGATTCATATTTTGGAGTAGATGGGTACAAGCCCCTCTTTACACTGGTTTGGTAATTGGAGCTTTCTTGTATTTAGTAAAGTTCTTCCAGGAGCTATGGCATATTGCCTCAGATATCTTCCATCTTACTGAATTAAAAACTATGCTAGGGATTCTTAGTTTAGTGGACATCTCAATGGTAATGAACCTGGTGGTTATGGTTACTATTGGTGGTTACTCAATATTCACCAGTAAAATTGATGTTGATCAGCACGAGGATAAGCCACTATGGTTAGATGGTTTGGATGCAGGACAATTGAAAATCAAACTTGCTACATCTCTAGCTTCTATTTCAGGAGTTCAGCTATTGAAAACATTCATTGATTTTAAAGGTGCAGCTGAAAGAGACAGTTATTATGGAGTAATCATAGAGATTGTAATTCACATGGTGTTCATTTTCTCTGCACTCCTACTAGCTCATACAGAAAAAACACTACACTCTTATCCACATGGATCGCACTCTAGTGATTCTCATGGAGAAGAGACTGAAGAACATTAAGATTTTAAATGTCAATAAATTGAAAAGACCGATGAGTGCATCGGTCTTTTTTTGTTTAATGCGACCAGTCGTGAGTGTCTAGATTTTCTAGCGCCGCTACCATTAAATCAATTGATGCTTTGATATCCTTTTTGTGTGCCATTTCAATGACTTGGTGCAGGTGTCTTGTAGGAATTGAAATTGCTCCACTTATAGCTCCTTTTTTACCCATCCGTTGAATTCCTGCTGTATCAGTTCCTCCGGCTGTTAATATCTCAGGTTGCCACTTGATGCCTTTATCATCCGCCTGCTTTTTCAGGTAATCTACCATTCGGTAATCGGCAATAGTCATAGCATCCATAATTTTTATGGCTGTGCCGCCTCCTAATTTTGTCACTTGTTCGTGTGGTTGTGCACCAGGAAGGTCAAAGGCAATAGTCGTGTCCAGTGCAATTCCAAAGTCTGGGTTAATATTATGCGCTGCAACATTAGCCCCTCTTATCCCAACTTCTTCCTGAACCGTAAATACACCATACACATCAAATGGAACATCACCCAAATTTCTCAGAGCTTCAATCAGTATAAATACAGAGATTCTATTGTCAATTGATTTACTGTTTACACAATCTCCCATCTCTATCAAATCACGCTCTCGGGTAACAGGATCACCAACCTTTATGATTTCTTCCACCTGTTCTTTTGGCATTCCAAGATCTATGAAGTAGTCGGTAGTTTTTGCAACTTTATTCCTCTCTTCGGGACTCATTACGTGGATAGGCTTGCTCCCCATCACCCCTATCACATCCTTTTTCCCGTGAATAATCACCCTTTGTGCAGTTAATGTCTTAGGATCAAATCCTCCCAAAGTATGAAACCTGACAAAGCCATTATCGTCAATGTGTGTTACAATAAACCCAATCTCATCCATATGAGCAGCAATCATTACTCGTTTGCCAGGATTCTTTCCCTTCTTAATGGCATACACACTTCCCATGTTGTCTACCTCTACTTCATCCACCAAATCTGAAACCTGCTCTATTACATAATCTCTGATTTCCTTCTCAAATCCTGGAGCACCTGGTTTTTCACAGATGTTTTTTAGTAATTCAATATTGATAATATCCATAGAAGCAATTTAGCTAAGACCTATTGTAAAAATCAAACATTATTCTGTTTGCAAACACTTATAATAGAAAGTCAGACATAGAAAATAAAGGATCAATGATTATATTGATATATATCATTTAATCAACAAAGACTGACCTATAAATTCACGCAACATCATAGCTGCATGCAACCAAATTACGATACACAATCATTTGAACATATTAGGTTAGTTGAAGGTGGAAAACCATACTTCAACCTATTGCGACAGCTAATTGCATCATCCAATAAGCTTATTCACCTTCAATTATATCGTTTCGACGATGATCAAACAGGTCAAACAATTCAAAGTGAATTGATCCGTGCAGCAAATCGAGGAGTTACGATTAAAATAGTGATTGATGGGTACGGTAGCAGCGATGTTTCGGAAGAATTCATCAATACATTTAAAAGTAATGGAATTGAAATATCATATTTCTCACCAATTCGGTTCAACTTAAAATTCCGAATAGGCAGGAGATTACATCACAAGTTTATTGTAATTGACGGATACAAAAGTCTGATAGGTGGAGTAAATATTGCTGATAAGTATCATGGAAGTCCAACCGAGCCTCCATGGTTGGATTTTGCAATCTATTTAGAAGGCAAGAACTCTGAGAGATTAAATTTATTTGCTGAAAATATTCTTAGCAAAAGAATCGATTTGAAAGCAGGACGAGTGCTGGACCTGGAAGTTTCCAAAGAAGATGTAAGATTTCTGGAAAACGATATAATTAGAAGAAACCTTCAAATCAGGAGGAGCTATTACGAGGCGATTTACCACGCAAAACAATCAATAACGATTGTTGCTGCCTACTTTGTCCCAAGGTATCGCTTATTGAAGTTACTGTTTAATGCCGCTGAAAGAGGTGTTGAGGTAAAACTGGTCCTTCCCAGTGTATCTGACACCTATTTATATGAAATGACCGTGAAGCATTTTTACTCAAGGCTTCTCAGGCATAAAATTCGGATATTTGAATATAAGCCAGCTGTTTTACATGCAAAGGTTGCTGTGATTGACAATAAGTGGTCCACAATTGGTTCATACAACCTTAATGATTTAAGCGATCTTCTTAGTACAGAATTAAATGTGGAAGTACGTAACATAAAGTTTGCTAAATACTTAAGCCAGAGGATTCAAAACGTAATTGACCGTGATACAACCGAAGTTGAAGCTTCTGCTTATTTAAAAGCTTCATTATTTAACAAAATTAGGTGGCGGTTGTACTATAGAATTTACATATATAGCATGCAGTTACTACGGTTCATAACCTCTAAGGAACGAAGGAACTTTTTGGAGTAAGGCTCAATTACCTAATTAAATATGTCACGAACATTCTTGTATAGAAATTTACCTTATCATTTAAAGGCAGATAGTACATATTAAATCGGTAACTAAGGTCACTTGATATCCCAAATTGCAAATTATCGGATTGATTTACATACTTAAGGCCCAATGTATATTCAATATCATGCTTGTCTATTTTCGATTGGTTATTTGGAATATTCTCCACAAAATAATCCTCGTCGAACCTAATTCTTTGAAATTTAAGTCCAATTATCTGGCGTTTTGCTACCAAATTGATATGTAGCAGGTCCGATATTGAACCTGGTCCTATGGCTGCACCAAGGACTTGCCCTTGATGAGTATAACCTTGAGGAACAGGTCCATGTGAATAAAATGGCGGATTCGGTCTGTAAAGGTGAGAGATATATCTAGCCAAAAATGTATGTTCATATGACATATAAATATCCTTTCCATTGTTCAATTCAAAAACCTTATCCAAACCGAGGCTATATGCTCGACTGTGCTCAAACTCCTGTAAAATCCTTCTAATTGAACCATTAAAATCATTCCGAGCAAATTCAAAAAAAAGTCTCATACTTTGCCCTTTCAGCTTCCATTCAATATAAGCTGAAGCTAATTGATCAAATGTATCATTTGTGTTCAAAACTGTATCACCACTATCATCTATGACTAGTCCACTATCAGCAATGTAGAACATTGAGTACAGATCTTCAGCTGAAAAGTTTTCGAAACCTTTGTATAAAGTTCTGTTAAAACCAAGGTAAAGACCACTAAGGTAGGGCACTTCATAACCTACACTTAAAGCATTAAAGTATCTACTATTATTATTTGAATCAGAGTCAAAATAATCTGATTCTTTTAAAATTCCGTAATACAGCCTTAAATCAATCTTACCAAAATCTAATGCTTTATAAAGGAGACTTATTTTTTCATTCGTTCCTATACTAAGATAAGGAAACCCTTCTGCGGAGTTACTCATCAAAATTGAATTATAAGATGCAGGGCCTAGAAGAAAATTCTGTGTTGAGATTGCTAAGTCAAAATTGCTGGTCCTAAATGCTAACTCGCTTTGCCCCAGATGAAAACGATACCTCGAAGCAGAACCATATCTCTGGACAAAATCTATTCTAGGTATTACCCCAAACTGATAATTATACATATTTTGACCAGAATTAGTTGAAGCAAGTTGAAAATCCGAATTTTGAGAAAAATAAACAATCGGGGTAGCAGTTAGTCGGAGAGCTCCCTTTTTAAATTGTATTCCTGAAGAAAAATCAGCCGTGAAACCTTTTCCCGTCCAAGTTGGACCGTCATTATAGCTTCGGACGTATTTAGAGTTAAAATACCCACCCAATTGAGGGTTAATAAAGCGTAATCCATCACTATCCTCATACCGGATTGTGGGGTAATATCCTATTCTTTGTAAAGAATCACTAACCGTCTTCTCATAAAATACCCTATCTTGATTTCTAATAGTCAATAATATTTCCTGAGAATAGATACCTGAACATACAAACAACAATGGAAATAATGGAAATACATTAGAAAATTTCATTGGAACCAATTCAAATAATGCAATCAAAATGCAAATATATTGCTTACAGATGATATTCATTAACCATACCAATTGTCCGAATATTAGATAAGATGTGAAAGTGCCCAGGGCGGGAGTCGAACCCGCACGCCCTAAAGGACACATGGCCCTCAACCATGCCTGTCTACCAATTCCAGCACCTGGGCTTCACTGAAAGGATGGCAAAAATAATTGAATATTTGGAAAGTGAAAATCTAATTATACGGCTCTCCAAAGAGAATCTACAAAATAATTATTTTCATCCGTGAAATGCTGGACTAACTCAAAGCCACTTTCTTCAGCAAATTGTTCCAGTTCATCAAGATCAAATTTCTTTGATATCTCCATATGAATGGCTTCCCAAGCCTTGAAATGCACTTTTTCGTTTAGATCCGCAATGTGAACCTCCTGTTCTTCAGTACTAATCAGATAACTCCTACATTCTCCAGTACCAGGATCGTAGTAAGGATAGTGCTGAAACTTAGAGATATCAAAATCAGCCTCAAACTCCTTGTTTATTCTGGAAAGCAAATTCAGATTAAAATCCCTTGTTACCCCTTTAGAGTCATTATAGGCCTTTAAGATCTTTGTCGGGTCCTTTTTGAGATCAGCTCCCAGCAGAAAATAGTCTCCTTTGGTTAGACTTGACCTGAGTTGCTTAAGAAATTTAACTGCCACTTCACTGTTGAAGTTACCAATATTAGATCCCATGAATATCACCACTTTGTGATGATGTTCTTCATTCTCAATACTGTTGAGCATTGCAAAATAGTCCCCAACTAATGGCCTAACGTTTAAATCTGGGATTTCCTTAATCAAAGAACGCTCCAGCTGATCCAAAACATTGGAAGATATGTCAATTGGTGAATATTCAAAATCCACGTTTTGACTCACAAAATGCTTTAATAAAATTTTTGTTTTATAACCATCACCCGCACCGAGTTCATATAAATGAAATCCACCATTCTCATTAACCGCATTAAGAATGTTCTGCTTCTCGTTTGAAAGTATATTAAATTCAGTTCTGGTCAGGTAATATTCATCCAACTCCATGATTTGCTGAAAAAGATCATCTCCAATGGCATCATAGAAATATTTGGATGGTAGACGTTTTGGCTGAGAAGAGAGACCTTCAATGATGTCTCTTGCAAAATCTACATTTACTGGTTTAATTGTCGTGTCCTGCATTAAATTGTTGTTGTGAATCAAACGTGCTTCGCAAGTCTGATACCGTTGAAAAACCATTTTAAATATGGATGGAAAAAATTTCTATATGTATGCCTGATGTGATCTCGAGGAGTTGCGCATGATCCGCCTTTGAGAACCATCTGATTTACCATGAATTTACCATTGTATTCACCAATAGCTCCCTCTGCGGTTTGAAAACCCGGGTAAGCACTATAATTGCTGCTGGTCCATTCCCAAACATCTCCAAAAAACTGATAGCTTTCGTCACCAGGGCTCCTTGGAGTATAATTTTCCGACTCCACAAAATTTGCACTTACCGGAACTTTAGGTTCATAAATTTTTGCAGCTACTTCCCATTCAAACTCTGTAGGCAGTCTCAATCCCTTCCATCGGGCATACGCATCGGCCTCATAATAACTCACATGTGTCACGGGAGCATTCAGATCCAGTGGAACCAAACCACCAGAAAGGCTAAAGTAATACCACTCTCCATTCAGGAAGTACCAATGCATCGGATGTTTCTGATCAGTCTCATTCACCCAAGCCCAAGCTTCCATGAACCAGTATTTAAATTCCTTATATCCTCCAGCATTTATAAACTCAAGATACTCACCATTTGTAACCAGACGATCCATGATTTCATACTTATGGAGATATACCTTGTGAGCCCCAAGCTCATTATCAAAGCAAAAACCTTGATCTTTATTACCCACCTCGTAATTACCTTCTTCGACTTCCAAAAAATTTGCTTCCTTATAAACAGAGCTATCAACACTTTTTTCAGTGAATTTCGGGAATAAAGGGTATTGATTCAGAATGTACTTCACATCATATAAAAGCAATTCCTGATGTTGTTGTTCATGCTGGAGTCCCAATTGAATGGTATATGCCAGATCATTTGAAATGTCATTTCCTGATTCCAAAAATTCATTCATATGCTCATTTACATATGATCTATACTTCTTTATCTCTTCAACAGTAGGTCTTGTCATAAAACCTCTGTTTGGACGCTGAACACGCTCACCAACGGACTCATAATAACTGTTGAAAAGAAAGTTGTAATCCTTATGGAACACAGTATATCCTGGTAGATTTGGACCTAACACAAATTCCTCAAAAAACCAGGTAGTGTGAGCTAAATGCCATTTAGGTGGACTTACATCCACAACTGGCTGAACCACAAAATCTTCAGTTTTAAGGTTTCTCGTAAGATATTCTGATTGATTTCTAACCGAATTGAATTTGGCTAGCAGATCTTTGGTCTGAGTATTCTCAGCAACGGGTAGCATATTATTGCTTGCTTGGTAAATTCCCAAGTTAATGGATATTAGTGAAACAAAACAATAATTTATTACGAAATCCGAAATAAACTAGTTGTGGAAATTTAGCCTGCTGTAGTAGTTGGTCGTCTGGCTTACTGATTGAGCCATTTTTTAAAAGGGCCAGATCTTTCCACACTTACCACAACATCCATGGCGTTTGGTGGTTCCGGAAGTAATTCTACTTTCACCCTACTTTTTGAGTAAGCGACCATCCTTTGAATAGCGTCATAACCAATTATATACTTTCGGTTAATTCTATAAAATTTTTTAGGGTTTAGTTTACCTTCTAATTCACCCAGATTAGTGTTGATGATATGCTGCTTACCATCTCTGTTTACAAGGTAGGTGTATCTATCTTCACTAAAAAAGTATGCAACTTCAGAAACAGGAATAGATTCGATTCTTTCTCCCAAAGTTACAATGAAGCGCTCCTGAAATTCAGACTCAGAACCTGGTCTCAGAGTTTTTAGAAGCTCCTGAATGTTTGGTTGATCTTCCTCTCTGTCATGAAGATCCTTGTACTTATCTAGTGCTTTCTTTAATTCCTGTTCATCAATTGGCTTCAGTAAATAATCGATACTATTTTGCTTGAAAGCCTGTATTGCGTAATTATCGTATGCTGTCGTAATTATAATTGGTGTGGTAATATCAAGCTTTTCAAAAATTTCAAAGCTCAAACCATCACCCAGTTGAATATCCGATAGAATAAGATCCACCTCATTTTCCTCAAGCCATTCAACTGAAGAAGCTACACTTTCTTTCTTGGCTACAACATTTACCTCACTATCCAAGGAGGTGATCACCTGTTCAAGGTCATCGGCCGCCATGGGTTCATCCTCTATTATCAGAATATTCAGCATACTTTCTAAAATTAAGGCATTGATTCCAATATCGGAATTTTTGCAACATAAAAGTTACCTTCCACATTGAAGGCAGGTTCTTTATCAGTCAAATATTTAAGCCGTTCCCGCAGATTTTCTTGCCCCACTCGGGTAGAAGGCATAGGCTTTAGTTTAGGCTGATAGGTATTTTTGACTACAAAGTAGCCGTCTTCTATGGTCAAAATTACGTCCAAAGGTTTCTCCTTTGAAACAATATTGTGTTTAATGGCATTTTCAACCAATAACTGGCCAGATACGCTTGGAATTTTGTATTCCAAATCACTTCCAACAATGCTACTCTCGTAATTAAGCGCATCTTTGAACCTCACCTTTTGGAGGTAAATGTAATTTTCAAGAAAAGACATTTCCTGATGAAGGGTCACAAGGTTCTCTTCGTTATGTTCAAGTAGATATCTGTAAACTGAAGATAATTTTTGAATAAATCCCCTTGCATCCGGATTGCTTGGCACCATAGCATGTAGGATATTCAAGCAGTTGAATAAGAAATGTGGATTTACTTGCTTCCGAAGGTTCTCTAGCTGAGCTCGTATATATTCTTTTTCTTGCCTTTCTGTCTTGATTAATAATTCCTCTTTCTCTGAAGTTAATGCTCTGTTTTCAACTCTTAACCGATATGCCTCCAGTGCTTTGTTGATGATAATTTTCATTTCATCATAACTCCAGGGCTTGGAAATGTAATGATAGATTTGGCCCTTATTGATAGCATCAATAACTGCCTTCATATCACTATATCCAGTCACAAGAATTCTAATCGCATCAGGCGTTATTTGAAGGGATCTTTCCAGAAATTCCACACCCGACATCTCAGGCATTCTTTGATCCGTGATGATCATGCATATTTCAGGGTTATCCTGAAGAATCATCAGGGCTTCTTTTCCCGAAAGGGCAGTTAATATGGAATACTCTCTTCTAAATGCAGACTTGAAGTAATCACAGTTCCCTTTTTCGTCATCCACATAAAGAATTTTCTCGTCTATCTTTTCCAAGTGGTTATCATTATCCTCGAATTTCTAAAATATAAAAATTTCCAGAAATTCCGTCCTGTTCATCCCAAATTTTAGTCCTTTCGACAAGATTCTCTTGGAATATGTAACAATTCACCAACCAGTGTGTTGAATAACCGGGTATACATTGATTTATAGCGGGTAACAGATTTCATCGTAGCAATATTTTGGTATGCTAGCCGACTATAATGTAAGACTCATCGAAAAGAGTATCAATTAGGACAACTTTAAACTCGCGTTTGCGATTTTTGTAGAATGAGAATGGACGACTTGATTACAGACGGGGGACCAATTTATGCTGAAACAACAGACCTAAGCAGTTTCATTGTTGAACCATGGAACTCAATCACTTCTCTGGCAATAGTAGCTCCGGCAATTTATTGGGCGATCAAATTGAAACAACATGATTTCAAAAGCTATGGTTTTATGTGGTACTGTATTCCTCTATTAATTCTTGGAGGGCTTGGAAGTACATTATTTCATGGGCTTAGAAATTCTGAATTCTTTTTATACATGGACGTTCTCCCAACAGCCATATTAACTTTGTCGGTTGCAATCTACTTTTGGATCAAAATATTGCCAAAATGGGGCTATACATTTGTAATTTTTGTGCCTTCATTTATTCTACGCTATATGCTGTTTGACTGGTTCTCAGATCACACAGCTGCCAACATTGCTTATTTCATTACCGGCACACTGATTTTTCTTCCAATCCTAATTTATCTACACAGGATTAACTATTTCAGCGCACGATGGATTCTCCTCTCAATATTTATGTTAGTTGTGTCGTTATTCTTTAGAGAAATCGATACAAGAGGTTGGTTCCAATTTCCAATGGGAACTCATTTTCTATGGCATATATTTAGTGGTATAGGTGCTTATTATTTGGCCAAGTTCTTGTTTCTATTAAGATCAAGAGAACTTAGTCCACAAATATGAAAAGCATTATAGCATTAGTTTTTAGTTTATTCTTAACTATCCCAGTACAGACTGATCCAGTTACAAACCTTACTTCAAACGACATTCAATTGCTTGTTGACACCCACAATGAATGGAGAGCTGATGTAGGTGTTGGTGATCTTAGTTGGTCTCCAGAATTAGCGCAAGTAGCTGCCAAATGGGCAAAGGAGCTTAAAAACAAAAATTGCGCATTCGAACACAGCAAGTATCAGTATGGTGAAAATTTATTCATGGGAACATCAGGGGCTTTTAATGCCAAATACGTAGTTGATTCATGGGGTGGTGAAAAAGAGGATTACAATTACGCAAAAAACAATTGCAGGAAAGTTTGCGGTCATTATACTCAAATGGTTTGGAAATCAACAACTAAAGTTGGCTGTGCTAAAATCACCTGTGATGGAATGGATATTTGGGTATGTGAGTATGACCCTCCTGGAAACTATGTGGGACAAAAGCCCTACTAACTGATCAATTCGTACACTTCCCCTGCTTTATACAAGTCACTCCCTTTTGGTAGCGTCAAAATACCATGCATTCTTGATAAAGTAATTAAGTCTCCAGAACCTCCGGTTTTTACAGGGAAAGCCTTAATCTGACCTGATTCAAACTCAATAGTTACTGGCAAGTGGTAAGTAAGATCTGGTTTGAAAACAACATCCTCCTGAAGAATTGCGGATACTTTAGGCACACTGATACTTTGACTAGCATTAAACCACTCAAGGAAATATGTTTTGTAGCACACATAAGCAGAAACAGGATTACCAGGAAACCCAAATACAACTTTTCCATTCTTATCGGTACCAAACCACATAGGCTTACCTGGTCTCTGAGAGATTTTATGAAAATGCTTTTCAACACCAAGCTCTTCTAGCACTTCAGGCAAGAAATCTTTTTTTCCTCTTGATACACCTCCACTGAAAATTAAAACCTCAAACTCATTCAATAAATCTGAAATATTGGTTTTCAATTGATCTTTATCGTCAAGAAAATGTCGTTCCTCCCCATGGATGCCAATCTTACTCAATTCAGAGAGAATAGTATACGTATTTGATCTTCTGATCTGAAATGACTCAGGTGTTTGGTCTACATCAACCAATTCATCTCCTGTAGAGACTACTACAACTTTTGGCAATGCATTAACTAAAACCTGACTTTTCCCTACAGTTGCCAGCAAGCTAATATCTGCAGTATCCAAAAGTTTTCCCTTTGAGAGAATTACCTCTCCTTTTTCAGAGTCGGAGGCTTGTTTATGGACATTTTGCCCTTTGTTTATAAGTTCTAAATTGATGGTTGCAATTTTATTTTCAATAGAGATGTCCTCATATCTGATTACTGTATCTGTGCCTTCAGGTAAAACAGCTCCTGTCATAACTTCAAAGCAACCAGATATATCCTCCAACGTAAGCTGTGGTGATCCTGCAAGTTGCGTTCCAGCAATTGCAAAACTTCTTACACCCTCTTGAAATTTCGAAGATGCGATCGCAATGCCATCCATAGCCACTCTGTTAAATGGAGGAAAATCTCTATCAGCCTCAATATCCTCTTCTAAAACTCTACCTGCTGCTTTTCGAAAATCAGTTAGTTCGGTATTAAATGAAGTCCTTTTACTCCTTATAATATCTTTTGCTTCTTCAACCGTGATCATATCCTAATCCCTTGAAAAATCCCTTTTTCCGCCGCTTTTTTGGAGCAACTTAGTTTCTAAAATGATAATATCATGCGACAATGCCTTACACATATCATAAACAGTTAAACATGCTATATTGGCTCCCGTCAGTGCCTCCATTTCTACTCCGGTATTTGAATTAGTCTTTACAGTGCACATAACTTTTATCGAATTCTCTTCCGGGATAATCTCAAAATCGCATCCAGAAATTGGGATATTATGGCATAGTGGAATCAAGTCCCAGGTCTTCTTTACAGCCATGGTTCCTGCAATTTTGGCTGTTGTGAAGATACCGCCTTTCTTGGTCAGGAAATTATCTTTTGCCAGGTCTTGAAATACCTCTTCCGGAAATTGAATAATCGCCTGAGCAGTTGCAATACGTAAGGAATTTTTTTTCCCAGAAGTATCAACCATTTGGACCTCTCCTTTATCATTTAAGTGCGTGACTCCCATTATCCTCCAATTTTTGTCATTGATTCCTTAATACTTCTATTTGCCTGAGCTTCAAATCCGTCCTTAGCACGTTTTTGAATCACATTTACAATCTGCTCTTTAATTTCATCTTCACTGGTATCGGACCGTATTAGCTCCTTCAAATCCAATACATTTTCTCCGTATAAACAAGTACGCATCATGCCATGATGAGAAACTCTAACCCGATTGCAAGTCCCACAAAAAGTTCTGCTGAAAGAAGGAATGATTCCAAACTTACCTTTATGACCTCTTGCCTGATAAAGAGACGAAGTAGAGCTTTCCGGGACCGGCAACTGCTCGGAATTTGGAAATAGGTTCGTAATGTGATCCAGGATCTTAACGTGATTCCATTTAATTCCTGTGAAGTCTCGGCTAGCTCCATTAAACGGCATTTCCTCAAGAAATCTTACTGTTACCGGTTTATCCTTAGTAAACTCAACAAATGATTGAATCTCCTGAATATTCTTATCTGGCATCACTACACAATTCACCTTTATATCGAACCCAAATTTCATGATCAAATCCAGGTTTTTCATGACTGTGGAAAAATTGTCTCTGCGGGTTATTTCTTGGAATGTATCTCGATCCAGAGAATCTAAACTCAAATTAATGGTTCGAACCTTACTGGCTTTCAAAGTTTGCAGCTGCTCCTCATTCAAGACCGTACCATTGGTAGTAATGGAAATTTCATCAAGACCATTCAAACCTGACACTTCTTGAATTAACTCCATCAAGCCATCTCTTACAAATGGCTCTCCACCTGTGAATCTCACTTTATCAACTCCCATCTCCGAAAAAATTCTGATAAGTTGACTCATTTCCGGGAAGGTCAATAGATTTTGTTTGTGCTCAAATTGCAAGCCTTGCTCAGGCATACAATAGGTACATCTCAAATTACAACGATCTGTAACAGATATCCTTAAGTAGTTGATAGGTCGGTTATGATTATCGGTTAATTGCATTCCATTCCAAAAATTATGGGTGAGCCGAAACCCAAACCGATTCATCAATAAATACTTCTCGCTTCCAAATGGGAACTGTTTTCTTTAGTTCGTCAATCAGAAATCTGCATGACGCAAATGCTGCATCTCTGTGTGCGGCGGAAGCTCCAATTACAACTACTGGCTCCCCTATCTCCTTTTTCCCAACTACATGTTGAATAACCACCTTATTCAAAGGCCATTCCTCATTAGCTCTGGAAATTAATTTCTCCATTTCCTTGATGGCCATTGGAGCGTAGGCTTCAAATTCTAGAGAGTTAACTTCTTTCTTATTGGTGTGATCTCTTACCGTTCCAACGAACAAGCATATTCCACCTGAAGAATTGTGGCTTAATTGTTTATAAGCCAGATTCAAATCAATATTTTCTACAATGCTTACCATTATCCTCCACTTACTGGTGGTATTAACGCCACCGTGTCATTCTGATTAATGATTACATCATTTTGGGCATATTCTTCATTGACTGCTATTGCGAGAGAATTGAGCCTGGAGAGTTCCGGAAATTGATTTTTCAAATCCTGAAGCAACTTTCCAACATTTGTCTCTGTGCTTTTGAGTTCATAGTCAACCTCACTTTGTCCAACTATATCTCTGGTAATACCAAATAGCAATAGCTTCATATCATCCAAAATTAGATCATAAAAAATTAAAAATGCTGTTCAGACCACCTCAAATGAATCCTGAATGACAGATTAATAGTCATCCGCCAAAAACACTTGATTTTGATGATATTTTAATAGTTTTGGAACATTAATCACCTGGAATGAACACAAATAAATCAGTTTGCGAACAACAAAACTTCAATTTTCTCTACGAAGAACACATTGATCAGTTACGTAATTTTCTTTACTACAAGTGTGGCGATCTGGATGAAGCTGAAGATTTAGCTCATGAATCCTACACTAAACTATGGGAGAAATGTGCGGAAGTAGTTTGGGAAACAGCCAAAGGCTTTCTTTTCACAGTTGCCAAAAGACTATTCCTAAACAAAGTTAGTCATGATAAAGTAGTCCTTACTTTCGAGAAGGAAAACCCGTTGAAAGACAAAAGTGAAGACCCTCATTTTGTGATGCGGGGTGAAGAGTTTAAGGCGAAACTTGAAGAAGAAATTGGTAAACTTCCCGAAA
The DNA here is from genome assembly GCA_024743255.1 of bacterium. Taxonomy (GTDB): domain Bacteria; phylum Bacteroidota; class Bacteroidia; order Cytophagales; family Cyclobacteriaceae; genus JANSWY01. The sequence continues at coordinate 18,776 of JANSWY010000049.1, forward strand.
GGCAAAGAACAATATTCCTAATGAACAGAATAGACAAAATGTCTTACAAAGAAGTTGCAGAAGCACTTGATATCAGTGTGAAGGCAGTAGAAAAAAGTCTTGGGAAAGTGATGAAAAAACTTCGCGGTTCTATTGACGAACTAAATAAATACAAAATTTAACGAATAGGGGGTGGTATTTAGTATGCAAGCTTGTCATTTTATCAAATGGAAAACAGGGACACAGACACAATAATCGCAAAATGGCTCGCTGGGGAGATATCCGATGAGGAATTCGTCCAGGAAGAGTCACATGAAACTTTGGAGGCTATGAAGCTCATTGCCTCTGAGGTCGAACAATGGTCCATTCCGCCTGTTGACAAAGTACAAGGAATGGCTCGTTTGCAAGAAAGGCTCGACCAAACAAAGCAGGAAGCCAAAGTAATTCCACTCGGAAGGAGATGGATTACTGGAATCGCGGCTGCAATCGCTTTGATTGCTGTGAGTTATTTGGTATTCTTCAATTCAGACGATTTGATGCAATACAATACAGTTGCTGGTGAACTGGAAGTAATAGAATTACCTGATGGATCTACCGCCACCTTGAATTCATCATCTTCTCTTAGCTATGCACCAAAATCCTGGCCAAAGAAAAGAAGGTTAAAACTAAAAGGTGAAGCTTACTTTGAAGTTGCAAAAGGCTCAACCTTTACTGTAGAAATTGACGATTCTAAGGTAGAAGTGTTAGGTACTAAGTTCAATGTCAGAAAAAGACAGCAATTTTTGTCTGTAGAATGTTTTGAGGGAAAAGTGGGTGTCACTATCTCTAATTCCGATTCTACGTCTGTTATTCTGGCAGGAGAAAACATACAGTTTGACGGATCAGACCTTACCAGAGGAAGAACGGAGGACATTAAGCCTATTTGGATTGATGGTAATTCCACAAAATTCAAGAATGCTGCACTAGGGGATGTATTTGAAGCTTTAAAAGCACAGTTTGGTATTACTATTGAATACGATCCAAAGGTAGATTTATCAAGAAAGTACTCAGGAAGCTTTGTTCATTCTAACGTAGAAACTGCACTTAGAATGGTATGCGATCCACTGAGCTTAAGTTACAAGAAGGCGGGATCTGACAATTACCAGATCTATTAATTGAGGTTATTTTTTAGAATTCTACCTTAATCATAAGATCTGGTGCAAACCCGATAGTAAAACGGTCTGCAGGGAGAGTTCGGGGAACACCATCTACCGTTCCTCCCAATAACCGTACATTGATTGTTTCAAGAAGATTTTCCTGGTTGTATAAATTCAAAACAGAGGCACCAAGCGTTACTTTGGTTCCCCCTTGCCCAGGGAAGAACTCATAATTTAATGACGCATCAAGCTGGTGCACCCAATCAAACCGTTCTAATTCCCCAACAGGAGTAGGATCTGGAAGTTCTGCTGTGTATGGACCAACAACTGGAAAAAATGGATCATCAAAATAATTAGGCAAACCACTACTTGCTGACCACCCTAGTGAACCTCTAAAATTATTCCATTTAAAAGCTCCAGCAATGGATATGTTGTGAGTTTGATCATAGTTAGCTGGAAACTCCTCAGTCTTAAGGTCTGGAAACATCATATATGCCCTGCTTAATGTATAGTTTGTCCAGATGTCAAAGTTGTCAAATCTATATTTTGCCAAGAAATCTAGTCCTCTAACGTTTAGACTCCCATAGAGTGTAGATTGCGAGAGACCACCCATAGGTAATTCCTCACTTGGACCGTTTGTAAACAATCCATTTACATCTTTGTAATAGCCATCTACATCAAACAAAAAATTGGGTGTTTGATAAGAAAAGCCTGCAAGAGCCTGCCAACTGGCCAACCTGGGTCCATTTGGACTAATAATTCCCCAGGTCAATTTCTCAATAGATAGATCAGAAAAATCAAAGAACAATGTTTTGGAAAGAAACTGACTGTATAGTCCATATGAGGATTTAAAAGTAAGCTGATCAGTAATTGAATAATTCAGAAATATCCTTGGTTCCAGTCTAAAATCCTCCAGTTGAGATACACTGTTAGCCCGCACTCCTGTGTTTAATGCTAATCTTGGAATTCCATAGTAAGCAAAATCAACAAACACACTATTGATGTCAACCTCAGCTCCTCCAGGAATAATTCTAGCAGGTGGTTGCATTGGCCTCCTAATTACATCTGAAAATTCCGCTTCAATGTGGGTATACTCATACCCAAAGCTGAATTCACTTTTTTCAGATTCCCTAGTCAAGGAAGCGCCAAACTTCGAGTTACTAATATCATTTCTAACATTTTGCATGGAAGCAGGGCGTCCTCTGTTGTCAAAATCATCATTATCCAATTGGTATACATAATTTGAGGTTGTGAAGAATAAAGAGCTCTGCCAGGTACCAAATGATTTATTCCAGTTTGCACTTATACCAAAATTGGAAAGATCGGTTTGCTGTAGGTTTTGACTGATATTATTTGAGGTATCATTGTCAAGTATGCTAATTGTATTAACATTATTGATGCTCAAAATATGGAATTTCAACTGATCGTTCTCTGATGGCTCTATGACTATGGTTCCATTTAAGTCCCAAAAATCATAGCTTACAGGCTCTAATACCTGGTCTTCCCTTGCATCTCTGATTCCAATATCCGTAGCAGATATGACCAAATCATCAAATTTCTCTTCTTTAGGTGATCTATAGTCCCCTGGGTGCGATCCTCTAAATGAAAAGACCATCCCTAATTTATCTTTTACCACCGGAACCTTCATATAACTACTAGCCATATACGTATTGCTGGCTAAGCCCAATTTAAATTCTTCTGGCACTTTAGAGTTTGACTCTATTTCTACAGCTCCCCCAACTCTACCTCCGAGTCTTGGAGCAAAACCACTTCGATGAACCGTTACTTTATCAATGATATCAGTACTGAATGGAGAAATTGTTCCGTAGTAATAACCCTGATGATAAATTGGAATATTATTAAACAGAATGAGTGTTTGGTCTGGTGTTCCTCCTCTTACTCTTAGCTCTCCAGAACGACCGGTAACTGTGTGAATACCAGGAAGAGTCTTCAAAGAAACCAACAAATCTTTGTCCAGATCACCGGGAAGCATTCCCAAGTCACTAGTTTTTACCGCAAGGCTATGATTTTTTTGATCCGCACTAATGCCGTCACCCAGATAGGAAGTAATTACAAGTTCGCTAAGAATGGTTGTCCCTTGCTTCAGCTTTATGATTTTACTATTTTTTTGAATCAACTCAATTATTGGGATCTCCAGCTTATCGTAACCTAAAAACTCTAAAGAAATTACATCTGAGGCTTGCCATTCCAAAGTGGTTCGAATTTTACCATCAACATCACTTACAATTTGTAAAAGCTCTCCATTCTTTTTGATATATACTCCAGGAATCGTAGATCCTTCAGTTGCATCCTGTATTGTAAGATCGATTGTATATGGTTTTGTTTTAACAAGAATGAAATTCCCTTCTACTTGTTCAAAATCCAATGGTACTTTTGATGAAAGTAGACTCAATATATCTTTAGAAGAACCCAACTCGAACTCATTTGAATTAAAGATAAATTGAGATGCCAAATCCGGATCATATGAAAATTCCAATCCATAATTTTCTTCCAAATCTGCAATAATCTGCTGAAGAGAAACTTGCTCGATTTGAGCAGATATTCGGATAGAAGTAAATAAAATTACTAAAATCAGTGTTCCAATTTTTCTAATATTCATAGATAGCCGCCTATGAGGGGTGATTAGGTGTAAATCTAATTAATGTTTCAAATTTTTCTGGGGCGGACCAGATACGTAATTTAGCAATGCCAACTGTAAAAAAACAAAAGCTTCGAGTTATAATACCGAAGCTTCCATTAATTCTAACGTGGAGTAGAAAATTTAGTGCAATACACCAAACTTCTTTTCCACTTTTCGTATAAACAACAAAGCTCCGAATCTGAGATTCGAAGCTTAAAGAGTGTGATTCCGCTGGGGCTCGAACCCAGGACCCTCTCCTTAAAAGGGAGATGCTCTACCAGCTGAGCTACGAAATCATTTTTTTTATATTTTTGTCTCTTTTTAAGGGCGTCCCCCTTAATGAGGTTGCAAATCTAGGATGGTAATGTTTAAAAAACAAAAGATACTTTTTAAAAAAATATATTTTTTTCTGTTTCTTCTGATTTTCAGTAGCTTAAAAATCTATGGACAGACAAACTCTTCGTTATTGAAGCAAGCAGACTCGTTATTTGCCTCAAAAAAATATACCGAATCGTTTGAAATCTATGAGCAAATTTTTCAATCCGAGAGAGAAAGCTCCACTGCTATGCTTCTTAAAATGGCATACATTAAAGAAGGCTTGGGAGATTATACTAAGGCACTATTTTACTTGAATATCTACTTTAATAAAACTCTGGATGACAAAGCGCTCACTAAGATCAATGAGATTGCTGAATCTAATGAATTGTTGGGGTATGAAAACAATGAAAAACCGTTCTTCCAAAGCGCAGTATTGAGGTTTCTGGATAGCATCAGATATTTGGTTACGATATTCTTAATTGTTTCTGTCACGTTAATACTGTGGTATAATCGAAAGACCGGTAGTAAATCACTTACGTCCTATCTGGCAATTTTGGTTGTCCTGGTTGGAATTATTCTAGTGAACAATATTCAAAAGGTACCTCAGATGGGTATAATCTCATCAAATTCAACTTATCTTATGTCAGGTCCTTCAGGTGCCGCTGATGTTATCACAATTGTGGAGAAAGGGCACAAAGTTGAAATACTTGACAAAGAAGGTGCTTGGGTGAAAATTAATTGGAACGGCGAGGAAGTATTTTTGAGAAATAATAAAATCCTGGAAATTATTTAATTCAACAATACCTGACTTATTGCGTTGTAAGAATATCTGATCAATTTCAGGTAAATTTAAGGAAACACATTTTACAGCGGCTTCATGACCAACTTGTATCATCAATTAATTTCTGGGCTCGTAGAATATCAAATTGAGTATTCTTACTGATGTTCAGGAACCTTTTAGTCATATTATTCCTATTAAATTCCCTTCAGTGCTTTGCATCAGCATATAAGCTCGAAGGAAAGGTCATTGATGAAAATAATGAAGGCCTTCCTTTTGCAACTCTCTATATTGAAAATACCACAATAGGTACTACAACAAATGCTGATGGATTCTTTAGCCTGGATTTGGAGGAAGGTGCGAAAAGGTTAATATTTCAATTTGTAGGCTATGAAAAGTTAACCCTCGAAGTGAAAGTTGGGCCAGAAATGTCATTTCTGACTGTCCAACTCCAACCTCAAACTTATCAACTCCAGGAAATAGTGGTGACAGCAAATGGAGAAGATCCCGCGTACAGGGTGATCCGCAATGCCATGGATAAACGGAAGTACTACGAAAATGAAGTAGAAGCCTATAGCTGTGACGTTTATATTAAGGGAATACAAAGCATTACTCAAAAGCCCGAAAGGTTTTTAGGTTTCAAGGTAACTATCGATTCAGGTATTGTATATCTATCAGAGTCTGTTTCAAAGCTTCACTACGCACAACCTGATAATATTAAGGAAGTCATGATATCTTCAAAGGTCAGTGGTAGGAATAATGCTTTCAGCTACAACCAAGCCAGCGATATGTTATTCAACCCATATCAGAATTTATTCAAATATGAAAACTTATCAGAGCGTGGATTTGTAAGCCCAATTGCCAACAATGCCCTTCTTTTTTACGACTACAAATTAGTAGGAACGAACCTTGAAGACAGTCTCCTCATAAACAAGATACAAGTAATTGCAAAAAGAGCAACTGATCCCGTCTTTAATGGCTACATCTATATTGTTGAAGACAGCTGGAGAATCCATAGTGTGGAAATGTTGCTGACAAAAAGTAATCAAATTGAATTTGTTGATAGTCTTTGGATCAATCAGGTTTATGCCCCGGTTTCTGATAGCGTTTGGATGTTGCTTTCCCAAAAGTTTGACTTTAAACTTAAAGCATTTGGTTTCAAAGGAAACGGAACGTTCATTGGGGTCCATTCTAATTATGAATTAGAAACAAAAAGTTCAAATTCAATCTCGAGCCTATTTCCAGATAAAAAGTCCTTTTTTAATAACGAGCTTCTTGCAGTACAAGACGGTGCAAATGAAAGAGACAGTTTATACTGGGAAACTATACGACCTGTGCCACTCACAGATATTGAAATCAAGGACTATCAGGAAAAAGATAGCATTCAAGTAATCAAGGAGTCTAAGGCATATAAAGATTCAGTGGATAGAGAAACGAATCAACCAGGCCTTACAAATTTATTTCTGACTGGGTATGTGCATTCCAGAAGCTATAGGGAACGTTATTTACGGTTTGATCCAATCATCAGGATACTACAGTATAACACAGTTGAGGGTCCTGTTGCTAACCTGGCATTTACCCTCACGCAGAGAGAAGAAAGGAGAGTTCAGTATCAAATCATTCCGAACATTAGATATGGATTTTCTAACAATCAATTAAATATTAGTACTAAGGGCTTTTTGTATACCAACCATCACAATTTTGAACGTCTGGGTCTGGAGGTTGGAAAAACGGTTAGACAGTTCAACAATCAGAATCCTATTAAGCCTGAAGTAAACACATTTGAAACTCTGATCAATAGAAGGAATCTCATAAAGCTTCACAGCGAATGGACTGGCAAATTTTTCTACAGAAGAGAAATTGCCAATGGACTTCTATTAAGGTCAACTATACAGTACTCCCAAAGAAAAGAACTTAACAATTCAAGTGCGTTTTCATTTTTTGATGAAGGAGAAAGGTTTTTCACTTCGAATTCCCCTTCAAACCAGGAAGACCCATCCGGGTACTTCCCAACCCACAATGCATTGATTCTGGATGTTGCATTTAGAATAAGATTACGTCAAACCTATATGACCAGGCCAGACAGAAAGATTATATTAGATTCTAAGCTTCCTGAAATTTCAATAAGATATCGACAAGGTTTACCAATGGCTGGCAGTGATGTAAACTTTAGTTTTTTACAAATAGGAATTCGGGATAACGTACAAATGGGATTACTTGGAAAGGGACGGTATTCAGTTTCAGCGGATCATTTCCTAAACAAAAGACGGCTTTACCTGATGGATTTCAAACACTTTAATGGAAACAGATCTTTCATCACCGAATTCAGCACTACCAAATTCCAATTATTGGATTATTACTTCTACAGTACCAGAAGGTATTCATTCGAGTCTCACTATGAACATCATTTCAATGGTTTCATAATAGACAAAATCCCTCTCTTGAAAAAAACGAAGATTCAAGTTGTTGGAGCTATTCATTCCATGTACACTCCAGTAGGTAAGACTTATATGGAATACGGTGTTGGGTTAGAGCACATATTCAAAATAATGCGAATCGACTATTACAGATCAACAATTAGAGGCAACAACTACTCCTCAGGAATCAGAATTGGTCTGGGATTCTAATGCAGAATACTTAGGGTTCCTTTATAGTCAGAGTTTGCGTATTTAACGTAGTAGTAATAAACCCCACTAGATAACCCATCCCCGTCCCAAACAAAGTCTCTGTTCTTTGTTTTATAAACTTCAACTCCACTCCTATCGATCACGGTGAATGAGATAAACTGATCAATGCAATTATCAAGTGGTAAATTAAAGTTAGGGTTTGGGTGATTTGATAAACTATAAGTATCGTTCAAATTATCACCGTTTGGAGTAAATACATTTGGAGGTTGAAATTCATTGTATAACACCTCGATATTACTAAAGGTAAAACTCAATTCCAGTGTATCATATTCCTGAACCGGACATCTATCATCAAATGCAAGTAAGACTAAGTCATAGGTCCTTGGTTCTAAATTGCTTCCCAATATATCGCAAGTAGGCGTCCATCTTAATTTTGCAGTGGCTCTTGACCTTCCATTCCCTGGTTCAAATTGAAATACACTTGATGGTGGAATATCCAGACCAGGCAATAGATCAACATTCACAAAATCAGAGTCATCCAAATCAGTAGCATCTATTTCATACTCATAAATATTATTGATAAGTAGATCCTGTGGAGCCAAGTCATCAAAGAGAGGCTTATTATTGAAATCAGGCACTACGTTTACTCTAAATGTCAAAGAGTCAAAATTGGTAGTTTGGCATTTATCTTCATCATCTGCAACCAAATGGAATATGAATTCTGTCTCCTCAAAAATACCTACCTCTCCACAGGTTAGATCCCAGGAGAAGGTGGAATTCACCTGCCCCATGCCTTCCTGATCCTCAAATTGCACATTGAAAGCAAATGGGTTAAATCCGTCACCATCCAGCCTCAGATTTAACATATCACCGTCATCATCGGTAGCCTCAACATCAAATGTTAATACATTATTTAGTCCAATATTAATATCCGTTGTTGGCAGGGTTGACGTGATAACAGGATTGGTATTTGGCGGTAGGATTACTTCCAAATCAAGCCATAAGGTATCACCTGGCATATTACAAAAGTCCTCATCATCTACAATAACCCCAATTTCAAATTCTGTTTTCTCTGAAAAATCATAAACAAGACAATTGGTATCCCATTCAAATAAAGCCTCTCCTACTGCAGCATCCCTTCTAAGAACGGTTAGCGATATACCAAACTGTTCTGGTGAGAAAAATGGCGAATAAAGCCTAAAGTCCACCGTATCACCATCATCATCTCTACCTTCTATATCGAAAGAGTAAAAGGAATCCTCGTCAATGGTAATACTCATTCTGTCATCAGGAATATCCACAAAACGAGGCATTTGATTGGCTGGAGGTTCAACATCTATTGTTAACCGGACCGTATCCATTTGAGGTAATGGGCAGGCATCATCCTGAGCAATTAGGTCTATGATGTATGGCTCATCAGGTTTAAGTGGACACTCAGGAACACACACCTGGAAAACGGATGAATCAGCTGTTATTTGATTCTCAGAAAACTGGAACTCCTCCACCGAACCGTCAAAATTTACCGGCACTACTCTTACCATAACATTTTCTTCAGGCCCAATATTTCCTACTTGAAAATCAAAGCATTTCTCCTCAAACACAGTGAATGACACAAAAGCATCTTCCTCGTATATTTCATCATCTCCTGGTAATTGGACTGTGGCTTTTGGTGGATCCGGTGGATTACACCCATCAATAACCAGCATTTGAAAATCCCGGGTTACCTGACCTATTAATTCCTGGTCTCTATATTCCTTTACCAAAACAGAAAAAACATATAAACCTGGGGTTGACGGCTCCACAGTTAAGAATCCATCATCCGAAATACGTAAACTGGGATCCCCAGGCACAATATTAGTTTCAGATATACCATCTACGAACCTCACTGCAAAGTGGGGTTTTGGTGTAGGTGTAGGAACTTGAATTCCTGAGGAGCTGTTTAATGGAGCTACCAAGGTATAAGTCAATGAATCTCCATCTGTATCGATCCCTCTAAAATCAGTATAGTATAGTTGATCTACACAGGCATAATCACTTAATGGAGGGAGAATGGTAGGGGAAGAATTTATAAAAGGCTCCCCGTTTTTCATTATTGGAGGAAAATCCAAAATGTATGTCATTCCGGAACCACCTGGGTTTATGATGTTGCTAATTGTCTCATTTCTACAACATCTCTCCCATACTATGTAGTACCCCTCGGGTTCATCATATACATCTGGATCCAATACTACATTCGTAGAATAAAGCACTCTTCCAGTTATTAGATCACCAATAGCACATTCTGGGTTTGTATAACTTACAGGTGTTTCTGATTGAAATGGCAGTGTAAACTGTTGTACAAATGAATCATCACTGTTTCTAAATACAAAAACTGTAACATTTCCATCTGGACCTGGGTTAGTTGTCTGTGCCCTATCAAAATATTGAATTAGATTGAGTTGATAGGTGAAATCCTGCAAATGAATCAGTTCTATTTCACCACCTACAATGTGAAAAGCCTGTAGGTTAGTTGTTAGGATTAAAGTAGTGATTATTAGGACTAATTTCCTCATCTTATATTATTAACCATCATTAATAACAATCTATTGTTAATACTCCCTTAAATAAATAAACCCTCAATTCTGGTTTTAGTTTTGCACCTAATGGTTATAGAGAAGCGAAAATCAAAACCTTATATCAGAAGGACTTGTCACGCAAGTCAAATGCCTTGTTCGCAATAAGGGAGCAGTAGTCTTTGTTAAAGACAGTAGTCCCGGCGATTTAGTTGACTTACAAGTTACAAAAAAGAAAAAAACTTTCCAGAAGCCTACCATAATCACATTTGACAAATACATAAAAAGCTTATTAAAACATGTTTACACCAACTTTAATTATATAGATGCTAAAAGTTTCACGAATCGATTAATGTATAATTCATATCGAAAAATTATTGAATTCAATTCTTTCACATTTTACACCTACCCTTTACTTGCCAAGATTTATGACCATTCTATCAGCATTATTTTTTAGTTGTATAACTTTGCGCACCTAAAGAATTAAGGCGTAAAGGATCTAATGTAATGGCGAGAAAAGTTCAGAATAATTTTGTGAAGAGAGGGGAAGTAATCGAGATATTAATTCAGGACTATGCTTTTGGAGGAAAAGGAATTGGGAGGATTAAAAATGAACATGGAGAGTACGTTGTATTCGTTCCTAATAGCCTTCCAGGTCAATTAGTAAGGGCCCAGATAAAGAAAGCCAGCAAATCCTACGCGGAATGTAAACTTCAGGAAGTACTAAGTCATTCGGAAGAAGAAATTGAAATGCCCTTTCAGGAAATTCCAGGAGCACCCTACATTAAATTACCTATTGAAAAGCAACATGATTACAAAAAGAGCAGCACACTAGAGTTGTTCAAACGAATTGGTAAAGTTGACAATATAGAAGATGCATTTGATGAGTTTATTACATCCCCTTCTACTTTTCATTATCGCAACAAAATGGAGTATGCTTTCTCTGCAATTGGATATGACCATGATTTGAAAAAGGATGTAGATGAATTCACTCTGGGATTTAAAAAACGAGGAACCTGGTGGTGTGGAGATGACCTAAAGAAGGATTCTGGCCTATTTGATAAAGAAGTTGAAGACAATCTAAAATTGATCAAAAAATATTGTCAGGACACTGGCTTGTCACCATGGCATGCTCCTAAAAGAGAAGGTTTCTTTCGATACTTTGTTGTTCGCAAATCCTACAAAACTGATCAGCTATTATTCAATATCGTAACCACTTCTAATGGTCTAGAGAAATTTGACTTACCAAAGTTTAGTGAGTTTCTGTTATCAATTTTTGGAGATCGCATTGCTGGGCTTTTACATACAACCAATGATGATGTTGGAGATCGGACAATAGCTACAACAGGAAAAATACAGGTTGTTTCTGGTGAAGATAAAATTGTTGAGGAGCTGCTTGGTTTGAATTTTGAGATCAGTATGAAGAGCTTTTTTCAAACTAATCCTAAGTCCGCCGAAAAGCTATATAGCAAGGTGTTGGAGTATGCTTTAGAAAAGAAAGAAACTGTAGATAACAATATAGTCCTGGACCTTTTCTGTGGTACAGGGACTATTGGACAAATACTTGCAGCCAAAAGTGAGAACTCTCAAATTGTTGGTGTGGATATAGTAGAATCAGCAATTCAAGATGCTCGAGAGAACGCGAAAAGGAATGGAATTGAGGGATTGAAATTCTATGCAGCAGACGTAGGGAAGTTTTTGAAAGAGCACCCGGAATATCAAGGTAAAATCAGAACATTGATTTTAGATCCAGCAAGGGCTGGTGTTGCACCAAAAACCATGAAGAAAATCATTGATTTGAATGCAGAAAGGATGGTTTACGTATCTTGTAATCCAGCGACTCAGGCAAGAGATGCAGAATTATTAGCCGAGGCTGGATATCAACTCAAGAATATAAGTCTCGTTGATCAGTTTCCTCACACTTCTCATGTGGAATGTGTCGCGCTGTTTGAGTTAAAAAAGAGTATTGAAAAATAGAAAGAGCACTTTTTTCTTACTTTTTTTAATTTAGTTGCAGTTACTATTTATATTCTGGAATAAACTTACCGGGCCAAATGCGAATTTTTTACCTCTTACAATGTTTAATTGTATCAACAAGTTTGCTAGGTCAGTCCCAGTTCTCAAATGATCTTTTTAGTTTTTACGAGATTCGGAATTTGGGGAAAAGTTATGAGTATTCTATTGAACAAATTATAGAGCTATCTGAAAACGATTCCAGTAATCTAAAAACTCCAAAAACCAATCTGTTTAAGGTTAAAAGTGATACTTGGGTAAGAATAAAACTAAAAACTACAGAAAATCGCCAGTCCAATTACTTGCTGGAGGTAGGTGAGCCTTCTATTAGGCATATTCATTTCTATTCAGTAAAAAACAGAAAGGTTCAAGAACATTTACAGTCAGGTGTTGGCGTTACTTTTGAAAAACGGAAAGAGCTTTACAGAAACCACGTATTCCCTATCAACATTCCAGATTCTTCTGTTCATACATATTATATGTACATTTCTACGAACGGTAACCGGAGTATCGCTTCCTTGAGCTTTTACACCGAGGATGATTACCAAAAGAAAAATATGCTTCAAACCCTGGAGGTAGGAATTGGTATGGGTTTGTTACTTCTTGTTTGTCTGGTTTCGGGCGTGCTTTTTGTTGTTTTTAAAAAGAAGATATACCTACTGTATTCCTCGCACCTATTATTCGTAATTCTTTTTATTCTAAGCAGAAGTGGTGTAGGATTTCGATATCTATGGCCAGACTATCCTGAATGGAATTTAATTTTTATGAGAACTGGTCTTTATGGACTTATAATTTTCGTATCACTCTTTACCATTTACTTCCTAAGAGTCCGAACTTTCAGTAAAGTATTGACCTACTTACTTTTTGTGGATGTGTTATTACACACAATATTTTTGGTTGCGATCTTTTTAAGAATTGACCCAATGGATCTGCCTAAGGCAACTTTCTCAAGTTTTTTACACTCAATTCTTTTGATAGTAGTTGGCATAGCTGCAATTCGCAGAAATCTCAAACAGGCTAGTATTTACACCGTAGGCATTATACTTTTTTCCATAGTTGGGATCATCCAAATACTAGCTTTATACGGAGTAGCTCCATTGAATTTTTCAAAGCTCATTGCTTTGCGTTATGGGTGGTATTTAGAAGTCTTTTTCCTCTCGTTGGCAGTTGCATTCAGATTTAAAAGTGTACTCTTTGAAAATGAACAACTGCTTGTAAAGAATAAGCTGGCTGAATTGCAATTAAGTAGAGCGAAAGGTGCCATAAATGAAGTGGAGCAAAAAATTGAGACAAGAAACAGAAAGCTTCTGTCATCCAATATAGAATTAACAAAAAGAATGGAGGAACTAACCATCATTAAAAACGAAGTAAATGACACAGAGCTAAGAAAAAAACTTGAACGACTGATTGAAAATCAAGATTCAGAACACACGTCATCTAATTGGGAAGCTTTTATGTCAATTTTTGAACAGATACACCCCTCTTTTTTCCATAGAATAATGCAGGAATATCCTCAGCTCACTCAGAATGACTTGAGATATGCGGCCTATGTGAAGATGGGTTTCAGTTCAAAAGAAATAGCCAGCATATTAAACGTTCAGGTCGATAGCTTAAAAAATACACGTTATCGCATACGTAAGAAAGCAGGTCTGGATTCATCCATAAAAGTGAATGATTTTTTAATGAAATATTAAACCATATGTCTCCAATAAAATGTCTGAACTAAGTTTATGTATTCTATTTTTTCCATTCTTTTACCAATATTTAGATTGATGTTATGCCTTTTGGGTTAACAGAATACTGATGTGTCGACCTTTTATCGACCCTTCAGTGCCTGCATTCATTCTAAGCAATACATAAATTAGAGTTTTGAATTTTTGGTATAATAAACACATGCCCTCTTATAAATCTATATTCATTACCTGGTTATTCCTTGGCATTCTGCTATTCGGGTTATTCCCTTTCGCTAATGGACAATCGGGATCTCTTACCTATTCTACTACTTCTGATATATCAACCTCGGACTATAATGGGGACAATTTCAACATCTCAAGTCAAACAACTAGTCCTCGTTGCGTCCAGATAAGCCCTGATGGTACACGTGTATTTGTTGTTAGTAATAATCCATCAAATAGCGTCCTTCAATACAACTTATCCACCCCTCATGACATCACTTCAGCATCCTATTCAGGTAATGCACTAAATGTGAATGCTCAGGAATCTTCCCCGCAGGGAATCACATTTTCAAAAGATGGGACATATATGTACCTGGTCGGTGATGAGAACAATGCTCAACCAGTAGTCTACACACTCTCTACACCATTTGAGATATCAACAGCATCGTACAATAGTGGAAATAACATGCAACACCTTACTTTGCCAAATAATGGTGGATCAGGGGTAGCAATACGTAACAACGGGAGAAGAATATTCGTCGCACTGAATAATGAATTCATTCGCCAATACAATTTGGGTACAGCTTATGACTTAACTTCGGCCTCAGATCCTGGGATATCTATCGATGTAACATCAATAGATGTTGATATAAATACCCTGGAAAGTGTCGCTTTCAACAATAATGGTTCCGGCTTCTTCTTTACGGAAAGAACAGAAGATAGGATAAGAAGTGTTAGTTTATCGTCCTTGTTTGATCTAAGCAGCTTTAGTTCTTCAGGTAATAGAGACGTGAGTGACCAAGATAATGGCCCACGAGGAGTAGCGGTAAGCGGGGATGGAACAAAACTTTATATGGTCGGAGATGATAATAGCCCAGCTCGCATCTATCAATATGAATTGACGAATGAAGTTTTTGAGGAATCATTGGCTAACGATGGAAGTATGACGGGCGAATTAATTATTAATCTGGTCGGTGACCAATTCGTTAATAATACTACGACCGTAGAAAACAATTTAACAATCAACAACCTACCTGCTGGTTTAGGCTTTGATGTTTCCTTTTCTAATAGCAGAACTACCCTTAGAGTTACTTTAACCGGAAACGCAACCTCAAACGATGATGTACACAGTGTGTCAGATCTACAAGTTAATTTTAGTAATGGTGCCTTTTCTACGTTAAATGCGTCCTCGATTAGCAACTCTACCAATTATAACACAGGATTGAGTCTCGATTTTATTGGACCTCCAATATTCACAAGTGGAAATACAGCAAGCGGCCCAGAAAACAGCACAAGTGAGGTTCTTGACATACAAGCGAATAATGGCGATGGTGGAAATAACGATTCCAATGTGAATTATTCCATCACTGGAGGAGCAGATGCATCATTTTTTGCTATTAACAGTGGTAATGGAAGGTTAAGTTTTGCCTCTGCTCGAGATTTTGAAAACCCAGAAGACAATGGAAGCAATAATACCTATGTGGTACAAGTAACCGCTACAGATGATACTGGATTGACTACCAGTCAAACGATTACAGTCACAGTAACAGATGTAAATGAAGACCCTGTTATTACAAGTGCCAACTCAGCAAGTTTTACAGAAAATGGAACAGGGGTAGTTCTGGATATACAAGCCAATGATGGAGATGGAGGAGGTAATGATGCTAATGTAAACTATTCCATCACTGGAGGAATAGATCAATCACTTTTTACGATCAATTCAGGAAATGGAAGGTTATTTTTTGTCACACCTCCAGATTTTGAAAATCCAACGGACAGTGATTTTGATAACGATTACGTCGTAGAAGTAACAGCAACAGATGCTGTAAGTGGAGCTACCGTTTCTCAAACCATCACCGTCACTGTAACTAACGATACTGGTGAACCTTTGCCAACACAGCCTCCAGGGGTAACAAACATGTATTTCGATGGAGTAGATGACAGAATCTTAGTTCCTGTTAGTACCGATTTTGATGTAGGCAATGAGGTAACTTATTCCATGTGGGTGAAAATAGACAGTGAAAGTTCTGGTGCAGCAATATTATTCAGGAAAGTAGGTGGAGGTACAGATGACAAACGTATCCATATTAATGGATCCGGAACAGTTCGATTCTATTTATTTTCTTTGGGAGTTGATGTCGATTTCACAACTACCGATCAAGTTCCATTGAATGAATGGACACACATTGCATGTACTTACGAAAGAAATGCGACTGCCAAAATTTATTTTAATGGAGTGGAAGTGGCATCTGCTATCACATCGAATGATGCTGTTGGTAATAGTACATTAGGTTCTTTTGGGATTAGCTCTCCTAATTTTTTTGAAGGTCAGCTAGATGAATTTAAAATTTTCAATACGGCACATACACAAACTGAAATTCAGTCTGACATGGCAAGCACCAATTCTGCGGAATCCGATTTGTTGGTTTATTGGAATTTTGATGATGACCAAACTGCAGGCAATCAAACTACTGTTGAAGATGTAGTGAATGGCAATAATGGGTCATTCGATGGGGCGCCTCTTTGGGTTACACGTGTTACTAATACTTTAGATGATACTAATCCAGGTTCACTGCGTTATGCACTCACTCAGGCAAATACCGATACTGACCAGGATTACATTGACTTTAGTATCTCTGGGACAGGCGTACAGACCATCACGCCCACTTCTGCGCTTCCAACTATTTCTCAATCAGTAATACTGGATGGGTATACTCAAGCAGACGCTAGCAGAAACACCTCGTCCACAGGTAATGATGCGGTATTGAACATCGAATTGGATGGAGTAAGTGCCGGTTCAGTTG
>JANSWY010000068.1 GCA_024743255.1 bacterium
CGTTGAGCTACGGGTCCTTAAGTATGCCCACCGGGAGTCGAACCCGGAAAGAACAGATTTTAAGTCTGTCGTGTTTACCATTTTCACCATGGTCATATATCATGTGCGGAAGGAAGGAGTCGAACCTTCAAAATCTTCTCAGTTTGAATGAGACGGCTTTGCCTGTTTGCCCACTTCCGCATTGGTACCCTGTGAGGGAATCGAACCCCCAAAACCCTGATTCTAAGTCAGGTGCGTATGCCAGTTCCGCCAACAGGGCATAAAAAAAGCCTCTTCAGAAATGAGAGGCTTTGATATCAGATAGTGATGATACTTTCTAGACAATACAATACCTCCCCTCATATTTCAGTGAGCAACTGGATATGAGTGAGAGACATAATATTTGATTCATTCTTTTCATTTCTTTCTTATTTATAGTTTGATGATCCACCAGGATTCGAACCTAGACCATTTGAGTCAAAGTCAAATATGCTGACCATTACACCACAGATCATTATAGTAGGAATAGCAAGATTCGAACTCGCATCTTTGGGACGGTCCGCCGCTGCGGTCGAAACCCAACATTCTATCCGTTGAACTATATTCCTATTTTGGGTGTCTTCGGGTCTCGAACCCTGTTCTCCTCATTCACAGTGAGGCATTTTGCCGGTTAAACTAAAGACACCATAAGTACTCCGTATGGGACTCGAACCCATATCACCTGATAGAAAGTCAGGTATCCTAAGCCGTTTAGAAGAACGGAGCATTTTTGTCTGAGAAGCAGGACTCGAACCTGCAACCTCCCGCGTCCAAGGCGGGTAAACAACCAATCGTTATCTTCCCAGATTTAGCAGTACTGACGGGATTCGAATCAAGACGTTGACCCGGCCGCAAGCACTCGAGAGACAGTCGTGTAGCCTTTTAATCAGTACTGCGAATGTGGAACAGATAGGAATTGAACTTATATCTCTGCTTTTTCAGAGCAGCGCATTGACCTACTTTGCTACTGTTCCAGATAAACAAAAAAAGCATCCCACTTTATATGGGATGCTTCCTTTGCACATTGTAATATGATCTATATCGTTACGTCATATTCACATCCCATATAAGGCAGTCCAGCTCCTGCTCAAAATCGAAACTAAATCGACCGGAGGGCGGACATAAGAGGTCTATATGTAGACGTATTGATTTCATTGTTTTATATCGTTTTTGTTTGTTAATCACTGACGCAAAGGTTAGAAGCTTTGTTTAGAATTCCAAGAAAAAATTGAATTAAATTACTGATAATCAATTAGTTATGAAAAATATAGGCAATACGATTCCACCCCGCTTTCTGCGTGTTTTTTAGAATTTTACAACTGCCTGTCTCTCAATTGTTTCCTGGTTCAATTTGATATCGTTATGTTATTTAGTCTTCAAACATTTTTTTCAAAATTTGACATAAAAAAAGCGTCCAACTTTCGAAGGACGCTTCTGCTTTTATAAAATATATCTACTATTTCATTAATCATTATTCAGTTTAGACAAAGCATACACGTCCCTCTCCCTTTCCTCAGAAGGTAAAAAATGGCGATTTAGGCCAAGACATATGCTTTGTATTCTGTAATTCATCATTGCAAATTTATGTTTTTCTATTGATAGGATGCAAATTTTGTTTGGAATGCATGAAATCCCTAGACAAGTCTCTTATTCCTGAATGCAATTCCAGAACCTGTTTTTAAGTATTTTTCAAAATTGTAAGCTTGAGTTCGGGAAGAAAAAGAGATATAGGTAACTAACTCAAACGGGAGCCTTCTAGAAGTATATTTTACCTCTCCTCTTTTATGCCTAATTAATCGTTCCTCTATATTGTTTGTACATCCTGTGTAAAATGAACCATCACTGCATCTCAAAATATATACATGCCACATAGAAATCAAAGCTAAGTTCCAGTGGTCTAATGAACTTGGACTGATCTAAATAGAATGTAAAAACTTCAAAAAGTGCCATTTAAAACTAATAAAAGTAGAGAAGAGAAGGTGGACAGTGTCCACTGTAACCCGGAGAAGTTCAGCAGTTGCGCGAAAGCCCTACTACGCTGAAATAATACATCAACAGGTTTCTCTTAACAGTGGACTGTGTCCACCGTAGCTTGCCGAACGAAACCCAAAAACATATCTGCTAACTTCACAGGAAATGAAAAAATAAAAAAACTCGCCTACGCTAAAGCTTCGGCGAGCGAAGGTGGAGCCGGAGGGAGTCGAACCCTCGTCCAGATAAGGAAAAGATGCACCGTCTACATGCTTAGTTGATACTTAGGATCTTATAGGAGAGCTGGCTATCAACAACCCACTGTTCCTACCAGTCACTTGAGTTTCGCATTAGCTTAGTAACCTCACTAATACTAGTCCCGAAGATGACACCCCTTGATCCGATCTACAGGACAAAGACCTGGAGGGATGTGACTGTCCCGATATGTTTTATCAGGATGAGTAATTCCTACTGTAATTCAGAATTAAGCAGCCATGGCATACTGTGTATTGCCAACTATAGTATGAATGAATTGATCACAGGTGTACATTCACCACCTGACATGCAAATACATCAAATGCACTTACTGTCGATACCGGTCGGCCCCATATCTTGTTGCAGTGTGCAAAAAAGTAAGCAAAAGTATCTGAAATATGTTCAAATACTACTTTACCTACGAAATAATTAACTAATCAGATTAAGAATATTAAGAAATTCAACTCTCAGGCAGCTTCTCACCTCTCCTCGACAACTCAACCAATTTCTCAATCCGATTATTTCTTGTAGCCTGCGTCTTTGCCAATTTCAGCCATCTTAAAACAAACCGCTTGCTAGAATCATTTATGGAATCGAAAAAAACTTCAGCTTCGGGAACAGCAGATAATGCAACATTTAAGTCAGCTGGTTTGATAAGCTTATCAACATCATCCATGAAATTCCATAGTCCACTTTTCTTCGATTCTTCAATTGAGTCAAGTCCAGCTTGATGCATCTTGTTTTGTTCAATAAGCTTTTGGGCTCGGTCTTTGTAAGTTTTTGACCAATGTTTTGCTTTCCTTGGTGATATTAATTGCATGGTCCTATTTTCATCAAGTTTCCTTTTGATGCCATCAATCCATCCAAAACACAATAATTCATCCAAAACTTCTGAATTGGAGACATAGTTTGACCCATAACGCTTCTTGTAACTCACCAACCATACACTTTCCTCTTGGGCGTAATTATTCATTAACCATTCTCGTAGTTCTTCAGACTTTTTAATTTCTATTCTTTGAAAACTATCAGTAGCTACCATATTTTATTAGTATATCAACTGTAACTACCGAATGACCTGACTAGTTAAAAATAATCGAATCTTATTGCGTAATCATTCGGTTACACATATATTTGTAACCATTCAATTACACATTAAATTTTATATTATGAAAAACTCAATAATCATTAATGAAACGACTTTACAGATGGAGAGAATCATAGATGCTCCATTAGCGCTTGTTTGGCAGGCTTGGTCAGATGCTAATCTTATTGCTAAATGGTGGGCTCCTGAAGGGATGGAACTCAAAACTGAAAACTTCGACTTCAAAGTGGGAGGCAAATGGACATATAGTATGCCAATGCCAGATGGAAGTCAGTTTGTTTCAGAAGGTACTTATCAGGAAATTATTCCTCAACAAAAAATTGTTACATCCGCTGATTTTAAACCAATGACAGAAGATGTGGAATTGCAAATTAAACTTAGTTCTGAAGGATCAGGAACCAGATTCATATTTGAGGTGGTTCACAAAACAGCTGAATATTGTCAACAGCAATTAGAAAAGGGATTTGACAAAGGATGGGGTGCTGCATTTGACAGAATGGAAAATCTGATCTCTCAAATGCAAATTTCAAAATCATGAAAAAGTATAATATTCTGTATTGGGTAACAACAGGCTTATTCTCGCTGATGATGGTAGCAACAGTTGGCAATAGCATTTTCAATGACCAGTTTTCAACCCGTTTTGAATCACTGGGATATCCTGAATATCTAATAGTACCATTGATGGTCGCCAAAGTAATTGGACTAATTACCATCTGGAGTAATTTTTCACATCGTCTTACTGAGTTAGCTTATGCTGGCTTCTTCTTTTTAATTCTATTAGCACTACATGCCGAATTTCATGCTCACTCGCCTGATTTGTTTTCTCCCTGTTTGGCCTTGTTGTTTTTGAACGGTTCATTTTATTTCAGGTATAAGCGATCAATTAAAATATCAGATTGAATTGTTTGAAAGGAAAGCATTTGAATTTTCAGATCGCTTTTCTTTCATTATCACTATATTTAAATCCAATTCAACACATAACAACATAGTATGAGATTCTTCCTGTTTACACTTATCGTTTTTGGACTTATTGGTTGTACCGGAATATCCGATCAAAACAGAATCATAGAAATTGATACAAAGTATAAAAACGGCCAATTGGAAGAAGCAAAGGTTGATATCGATCAATTCCTGACAGAACGTCCTGATAATGAAATTGGATGGACTTTACTTGGTCATATCCTTGCTGATATGGATGATGATGAAGCCGCTAAAGAGGCTTATGAAACTGCTATATCTCTGGACCCCAAAACGGTAGAAGCTATTACTGGAATGGGAATACTTTCGAGAAGATTAGGGGAGTATGATCAAGCTGCTGAGTACTACTATAAGGCAATATCACTGGACCCAAATTACGCACAGGCATATTCCAGTCTCGTTGTAATTCACTTGAAACAAAAAGATTTTAAAAGAGCCGTCGATGTAGGAAAAAGGGGTTACAACCTGGATAAGAGTGACCCTACTATCGCCTCAAATTTGGCTGTAGCCTATCATTATGATGGAGACTCTGTAAATAGGGATATATATTATGATATTGCAGAAGCAAATGGTTATCGGAACCTGGAATCTTTGCAAAAAATATTTAGTGGAGAATATACTGTATTTGATTAGTCTTCACTTTGCTTTCTTCCGGTTTTGGTTGATGCTCTGATTAGCAGTGCAAACAAGCCAAAACCAATGACCATATAAATTACTTCCGCCATTCCATCTGGCAAAGTATATTCATAATTCCTAAAAACCAGGACAAATACAATCAATGGAGACATAAAAAGGATGACTATGATAGCCATCCTAAATCTCATTATTACCTGAAGTTTAAATACTAGCCAAATTGTCTTAAGAAACTTCAGCACTACTGACACTGGTCATATAAATACACATGCTTTGCAATGTCTTTCCACTTCAATCTTTCATTATTGGTATAATTATCTTTCATGGCCTCACAATCCGTAAATATTTTGGTAAAAGCGATTTCCTGATATTTTCTTTTTCGAATGACCTTCGCTTTCCCGCCATCAATTACCATTAAATGAGTAGTTGGATCGCCTCCTGCAATTGTGATAGTCCCAACTTTTGCTTCAGCGGTTTCATTTTCATTATTTGTATTGATGTAGAATTTCAATCTGCTATCAAAGCCAGGGTTCTCAAGCTGTACAAAAGCATACTTCTCCTTCTTACCAGGTAATTGAATTCTGTCAAAAAAGACATAGTCCAATACAATAATCTCATTAAACTCTGGATCTAATGCTCTAAGAACTTCTGGAATATTCAAAGGTCCTGTATCTACACTTGGGTCAAACCAAGGTCTAATAATTAAAGATTTTGCGTTTTCAGTATTAAACTTGAATTTACCTTGTTTATTTCTGATGGTAAAATTCCTTATTCTGTCATTATCCATAAAAAGTCCTCTGAGATTTCCCTCTATGGTATCCCCTTCCATTGTAATAACATATGCTCGTTCACATGCTGTAATTTGATCTTGCGTTAATCTTGGCACAAAAAACTGAGCCTGTAGTTGAATGGATGCGAGTGTGAAAATTGATATTGCGGTTAATAATTTCATATTAGTTTGTTTGATTAGGTGGTGCATTACAAATATGAGACCAAGTTTAAACTCATGCAAATTGAATGTGTAATTACATGTTATGCTACAATCAATAAATTGCTCAAGAAATTTAAAAATCATCCACTGTGAAAGCATTAATTACATCATTTATTCTTCTATTTTTATTTAGTTCTTGCAGTTCTGATTATGATTTAAAGGAAGAGTACAAATTAGGCCTTGAAAATTATTCGAAGGGTGAATTGAAAAAATCAATTCGCCATTTCTCAAGAGTAATCAACCATACAGATACTTGCATGTCTTGTGTGTTGCATCGTGGCTGGGCCTACAGAGATTTATCCATAACATCAAAAGCAAAGAAGGACTTTACAACCTTGATTGAATTAGGGGATAAATGTCTGGGTTACGGAAATCGTGGTGGTGTATGGTATGACATGAATGATTTTGAGAATGCCCTTGAGGATTACAAAAAAGGATACGAATACTGTGAGGACACTTTATTATTGATGAATATGATGACTCACATGTATTTTTTCACTGATAAGAGAGATAGTGCATGCATCTATTACAATAAAGCAATTCAATACGACTCTTCGGATTTCAATCCTATGATTATCAGATATTGTGATAGTAAGAAATAGTCTGATCCCATAATTTCCTCTTCATCACACAATTTTATAAATGGATTTTACATTTGCGTAGGAATATTGGAACAAACAATTCAAACCCAATGACCTATCCTAAAATTGTAATTAGCCTGCTATGCGTTAGTATTAATTTCATCTCACCCAAATTATTTTCACAGGACACAAAATCCACAAAGGATCTTTCTTTTCTAGTAGGTTCCTGGGAGGTAACCAGAACTTATAGTCCCAAAGATGAAAATCCGCGAGTTCTAAAAGGAACATTGGACTGCTCGATGGTAATGGATAACCAATTCATCAAATGTACTTATGAAATGGAAAGGCCGAACAAAATACGAGGTTTAGATGAAGTCTATTTCAACTACAATCAAATATATGAAACTTACGAAAGCCTTTGGTTAAGCTCAACCTGGCCAATAAAGGTGTTGATGCAGGGAACATATGATAAATCAACTACCACTTTAAAGACTGCTGCAGAATTTATGATTCAGGATAATGTAATGGAGTATGTCCAGGGAGAACTGATTGTGAGTGATGATGCCCAATCTTTCAAAAGACAAACCCTGATCAGGACGAGCAGAGACCCTGAAAACATTTGGAAATATCATATGGATGAAGTGGCTGTTAAAAAATGACCTACTAGGCCGATCAATGGAATAATAATTCTGCATATTCCCAGTTCTATCTGAAACGTTTTCAGATGAAAAACTGGATTACACCAATCAAATATCTGTACAGAGAAATAACTGTCTACAATCTTATATTCACCGCGCTAAGTATTAACATATTAATCTATTACGGTCCAGGAAGTTTAGCTTATATCTTCTGGATGAAAGTAATAGGTTATGCTTTCACTACTATAGCTTACTATTGGAGTAGAAAAAGACACCTCTACTTCTTTCATAACCTCCAATTAAACAGAGTCAATCTGTTTATCATTTCCACAGCTATTGATTTAGTAATTACAATCCTATTACTATCAACTATCAATCTTTTTCTACAATGAATACACTTGAAGTAGACAGCATTCAGCTCTCATTTGATGGGAGAAAAATCCTTTCAAATATTTATCTGCAATGCAAAACCGGTGATATCATTGGAATTCTAGGCAGAAATGGCTGTGGGAAATCCAGTCTCTTAAAGATAATTTTTGGTTCATTGAGAGCTGAAAATCAGTTTGTGAGATACAATGGTAAATTTCAGAAGCAACTATTCAAATCCCCTAATGCTATACACTTTGTAACTCAGGATGGCTCGCTTATGAATTACCTGTCATTTTCTGATTTAGTGAGAATATTTCAATTAAAATCAAAACTCGATCACATTCTAGAAATAGAAGAAATACAAAAGCACAAAGACCTTAAATTAAGTGATTTATCCACGGGTGTTCGAAGGTTAGTGGAAATAATGGTTTTCCTGTACTCTAATTCCGCATTTACGATTTTAGATGAACCATTTTCTGGGTTATCCCCTGCGTTAATTGAAAAGCTTATCCCTCACATACAAAATCAATCCAGCAAAAAAGGAATTATTCTGACAGATCACAGATATCAGGATGTGTGGGAAGTAACTACTAAGAAGCTTGTCCTTTATGAAGGTAATATCAAGGAGATCTTTGAATTAGGCGAGCTTGAAAGTTATGGTTATATTTCTGTTCAAACTTAACAGAAATGCCCAAATTCAAACTATACATAGCAACAACAATTGACGGCTTTATCGCCCGTGAAGATGGATCCTTAGATTGGCTGCCAGGGGCAGAACCTGGAAGTGAAGTTCCCGAAGACTTCCCAGAAACTGATGGTGGTTATGGAGAGTTTTACAGCACCATAGATGTTATTGTTCTTGGTAAGAAAACCTATGACGAGGTAATGGGATTTGGAGTAGATTGGCCTTATCCTGATGCAAAAGCTTTTGTAGTCACTTCTGACACCAATTTCAAACCCCAAACAGATAATACAGAAGCTATTCATAAGCTTGATGATGAAAGCATTCAAAAATTAAAACAAGCAAGCAATCAGAACATATGGGTAATCGGAGGAGGTAACATTATCACCCAATTTCTCAACCTTGATGCAATTGATGAAATGATTCTTAGCCAGTTCCCGGTTATTCTTGGAAAAGGAATTCCATTGTTCCCGAATGGACCAAAGGAAACTAAATTTAAACTTATTAAAACAGAGTCATTTGGTTCTGCGTTCGTAAACCTGACTTATCAGAAACTTTAACCATTCATGCAAGAACCAAGAGTTAAGAACCTCGAAAAAACGCTTCTTTCTGACAACTGGTACAGACTAGACAAAGTGACTTACGACATCCAAACCAAGGATGGAAACTGGGAAACCCACACCAGAGAAGCTTATGATCGCGGAAATGGTGCTACCATATTGCTGTATAACAGAAAAAATGGCACCATCATCCTCACAAGACAATTCCGACTTCCAACCTACATCAATGGCAATGAAAACGGGTTAATGATTGAAGCCTGTGCCGGTTTGCTTGACAAAGATGATCCGGAAACCTGCATCAGAAAAGAAGCCGAAGAAGAGACTGGATACAAAATCAAATCAATTGAAAAAGTATTTGAAGCGTACATGTCGCCCGGTTCTGTAACTGAGATACTCTACTTCTTTATAGCTGAATACGATGAGGAAATGAAGATTAGCGAAGGTGGAGGGTTAGCTCATGAGCAAGAAAACATAGAAGTCTTAGAGATTCCTTTCGGTGAAGCAATGCAAATGATTAAATCGGGGGAAATAAAGGATGGTAAGACCATTATGTTACTTCAGCATTTGCAGATTGAGGGGGTGTTTTGAGTTTTGAGTGCTGGAGTGCTTCAAAAAAATGGGTCTTCCAATACTCAGAAAACCCATTCAATATTTGTTGTAGTTTGTAAAAAACGAATCTGTTGCCGAATTAAATCAGCGTTATCACATTGTAAGCGATAATCAATAGTTGGGTAGCTGTTCCAACGAAATAGATTGGAAGTGTATAGCGCATTGGCATTACGGCTAAATTAGATACCAAAACCCCATAGGCTCCAACCAATATTGCAATTGCCTGAAAATCACTAAACCCAACTGCTGCACCCATAGACCAAATTGCGAATGGAGCAAAAATGCATCCTTGAGAAAGAAGCATGATTGAGATCAGCAAAATTCTATAATAGTCCATTTTATCTGCCCAAGTGATAAATCTACTCCATGTTCCTTCTGTAGTTTGTACCGACAAAGATTTATTTGGACTAATAACTCCTGCTTGAGATTTCATATTTTTAGATTTAGTGATTTAATACTTCTGATATTTCATTGTGAAACATATCACAAGAATAAGTGAATTGATAAATCACCAAATTGACATTTGTCATATCTAAATATGATTTTCTTTGCTGCAGTCACTTCATGGGCGGATAATTGAGCAAGAGCTATCCCCTTATCTTTGATAATAGCTCACAATGCCTGCTTTTGCAATAGTATTATTCCACAAATAATAACCAACGATAGCAGCATTAGTATTTTCATCCAATCCCAGTTTATCAACTTTCAAAGCGTAAACCGTGATCTCATACTTATGCCATCCGTGCCCCTCAGGAGGACATGGGCCGCCGTATCCTTTTGCTCCATAATCTGTAACACTTTGAATTACACCTTGAGGGGCAAGATTTAATGAAACATCTCCCGCACCGGTTTTCAATTCATTCACATCAGCAGGGATATCAAAAACCAGCCAATGCCACCATCCACTTCCAGTTGGAGCATCTGGATCATACATGGTAATAGCAAAACTCTTTGTACCCTCCGGAGCGTTTTTCCAGGATAGTTGAGGAGACTGATTTTCCCCTGTGCATCCAAACCCATTAAACTCTTCAATTTTTGTAGAATTACCACCTAAATCTTT
This sequence comes from bacterium, assembly GCA_024743255.1. Lineage (GTDB taxonomy): Bacteria > Bacteroidota > Bacteroidia > Cytophagales > Cyclobacteriaceae > JANSWY01. Next base: position 10,448 of record JANSWY010000068.1, read on the forward strand.
ACTAGATAGGGTAAAAGTCTCTTGTGAGTATGAATCAAGAGTAAATGCTATAACAACCAGAACTAATATTAAATTTTTCATGTCTTTGAGTATTTTATTCTTACACAAAGCTCATGAGGAAGCACCAAAGCATAAGCCTTACCTTGGCCCAAAAAGTATTGCTAAAAGCTCAATTTAATTGGTACTGTTTTGGGGTGATTCCAAACTTTTGTTTGAATGCCTGGATAAAATTGGAAAGCGTATCATACCCCACTTCTTTAAAAATATCAGATGGCCTTTGAGATCTATTTTTCAATAAGAAGGCCGAATATTCAAGTCTTTGATCCTGAAACCACTTACTTGGAGATTCATTGAAGTGTTTTTCAAAATTTCGCTTAAATGAGGACAAGCTCATGTTCGATAAAAATGCCAATTCATTCAATGATAGCTTATTCAACTTATTGGTTTCCACAACATCCAAAAAACGATGAGTGTGATCATCAAGGTCCATCATAAGTGAAGACAAAAACTCTGTCCCTAAAAGGTCTGATAAATAAATCATCAATTCCTCAAATTTCACTCTAAGCAACTTTTTTCTTGTTCCTTCCGAAAGGTCCTTGAGGTTGATTAACCCTTCTACCATTGACCTCAAAAATTTATCATAAGGAATAGCATGAATAGTTTTACGACTTGCTTTCTTCTGCAGGTTTACTTCATGCTTCCTGGCAAAATCGAATATATCCTGATCGGAAAAGAAAAGTAAAATGCTTCTATAGTTATTCTCCTGTCCAGTCAGTTTCTCTGTCATCAAACACTTTCCAGACTTCATCAAAAGAAAATGAGAATTGTCTATTGATACTGAAGAGGTATCTGCATATACCTCCTTATGCCCTTCCAACAAAAAACTAAAAGTATTCATAGAAAGATTGACCTGTTGCTTAGAAGATTCTTTCTCAGCCCGATAATCCAAAATGAGTGGAGAAGATGATTCTTCACTTAGTAAGTCATATGGTAGGTTAACTATATTCAAATTCTATACGGTCAATTCAATTCTTCTTTTTTCCACTGTATTTATCGTGAAGCCCCTCTCCATTCAATATTTTACCAACACACTTATCAATCCTACTTTCTCTGGTTTTCGATTGTTTTGGTTGCGATATAAATATGATATAACCCCTTTGTCTTCCTGGTGTTAGTGACTCAAAGGCGCTTTTTAATACTGGATCTTCATCTAATCGATTTTGAAGTTCTTCTGGAATGGGTTCAGGATTCGGTTTCTTCTCGATTTGCAATCCTGCTTTCTCAACCTCCACTGCATTCAAAATTATTTCCTTAATCAATTCAAGGTTTTCTTCAATCTGATGAAGACTGGTGAATTTTATTAACCTGCCAGCTTGAGAATTTTCACCTGGCTTGACCAGCAAGCTATTAGGATCTGAAATTAATGAACCTTTAAAAAAGCTGATTGAACAATAATCTTTAAATGCACTTACGATCAACACATTTTTATCATTGGTTGTATAGCAAGGCACACCCCATTTCAACTCTTCTTTTAGATCACACTCAAGCACAATTTGGCGCAATTGTTCCAGCTCAGACACCCAGTTATGCACTTTACATTTCGGCGTTCCTCCAAATTCACATCGCATGCAACCTTCAACTAGATATCGATCAACTTGTGGGTTCATAATAAAGGTTTCTATGCCTTCTTGACAAACTCAGATTTCAATGCCATAGCACCAAATCCATCAATCTTACAATCAATATTGTGGTCTCCATCCTTCAACCGGATGTTTTTTACCTTTGTTCCCGCCTTAACAGGTTTAGGCATTCCTTTTACTGGCAAATCCTTCACAACAACTACAGAATCACCATCCTGTAAAACATTGCCATTTGCATCTTTAATGACATTTTCGTCTGCTGTTTCGTCTTCAGGATTCCATTCATATCCGCATTCCGGGCATACCAGTAAGGCATCCATTGGGTAGGCATAGTTAGACTGGCAATTAGGGCATGGAGGAAATTCTGACATCTTTAAATATTTGCTGTGAGTAACAAATATATGTTAATCCACCAGCACAACCACATTTCCTTTCTTCCTTCTACTTTCAACATACCGATGGGCTTCAACAATCTCACCTAACCTATATCTGGAATCAATCACTGGCTTCAGTTTACCATCTCCAACCATATTGATTAAGAACTGCAAATCTTCTGCTGACTCTTCTGAGTTTTCTGCCATAACCACTTTTTTCTCAGTTGTAAATGAGGTCCAAATCATCTCCAGCGACTTCATGGGTTCCGACACATTCATATATACACCAGACGAGGTTAAATGTTCTTTCCCTATCGAGAACTGAAGGTTTCCAATAGTTACAAGAATAACATCATAAACATCAAGGCTTTCATTAAAACCTGAATCCTGATAGTCTCGAAATTCATCAGCTCCTAGTGATTTGACTAGCGATTCGTTAGTCTTACTACTAACTGCGGTGACATGAGCACCAATATATTTCGCAAGCTGAATCGCATAAGTACCAACACTTCCGGAAGCTCCATAAATTAAAATTTTCTGACCTTCCTGCAGGTTACATCTTCTTAGATAATGAAGTGCGGTTCTGGCTCCTATAGGAATAGCGGCAGCCTGTTCGAAAGTTACAGAAGGCGGTTTAAATGCGATTGCGCCTTTTTCGGGTAAACATTTATAATGGGCATATCCACCAAAGTTTTGCAGTGTAGCGGCAAGAACATGATCCCCCTTTTGAAATTTGGTCACATCGCTACCTACCTCTTCTACAATCCCTGATAGCTCCAATCCCAATATATTATTTCTTGGACCATTAAACCCAAGGACAAGTCTTATCATTGGTTTTATTGATTTTGGAACATCCAGCCCTCTGATTCTAACATCCCCATGACTAACAGTTGTGGCTACTGTTTTAATCAGAATTTCATTGCTCTTTGGACTTGGTTTAGGAACCTCACTTAAGCTCAATACCTCTGGACTCCCATACTTTGGGCATACCACGGCCGTCATCAATTGTTGTGTCATTTTGCTTTATTTTGATTTTAAAGCAAAATTGAATCCTGGTTAATCCAATGTCATTGACTTAAGTTAAGAAAGCACTATACTACTTTCTCCTGCATCCTCTTTCTGATTCTGCTTAAAGATTCCGGTTTTATACCAAGGTAACTTGCCAGAGTGTATTGTGGAATGCGATTACAAAGATCGGGTCTGGTTTCTCTTAATTTTTTATAGCGTTGCTCAGGAGGCAGAGTTCTGAATGTGTCATAAGACACTTGATTCCTTGCCATTATTTCACCTCCAATTACGAGGCTCACATTTTTCATTTCAGGGATGCGATCAAAAAGCTCATCCGTTTTGATATTACTCCCAAGTGATGTAATACATGGCTCTATTGCTTCAACAAAGTAATCAGATTTCTCCCCAGTTGCGTAACTAACTGGTACAAGCGGTTCTCCTTCAGTGAACAACCCGGTAACCTTCTCTTCCCCGTCCACCAGATAGTACGTTTTTATGCACCCCTTTAAAATAAAGTAACAATTACGAGCTACTTCCCCAGGTCTAAGAATAATTTCTTTCTTCTTAAACTCCTGAATTTTGCTGCCAGTGACAATTGCCTCCGCCTGATCGTCAGAAAGTTTGATGTACTTTGAGAGATATTCTATGATTGGGTGCATGATAGCTTATACAGAATATCAATAAAAAGGTTTGCGTTAATCCTTGGATACCAAACTACACACCTGCAACATAACCACTTATTTACAGGAAGCAAGTTTAGATTTCATCTTATCCAATTCCTCTTCCAGCATTAAGGTTTTTGCTTGATTTGCAACAGCTCTTGCAGCTTGTTTCTCCGCCTCTGTAGCTATCATTTCTGACCTATGCTTATACATTTTAACTTCTTCCATTATCATGAAAGTCTCGGTTTTCAAATTTCTGGCTTCAACCAGTTGTAGCCTACCATATATTCCTAGTAAAACGACTGCTACAAAAAGTACAATGATGATAATATTCTTTTTCATAGTTTCGATTGTTGGTTAATGACATGTTTACCTATTTACACCTATCCAATTGCAACTCCAACCTCCTCAATTCTTCCAGTACTGAGTTAGTTTCAGCATTTGATTGTGTGGCTCTGGCGGCCTCCAAGGCAGCCTTTTCAGCTAACTTGTCCGATCGGTCTTTTAGATTCTTAACTTGTTCCGATAAGAATTCTGTTTCGGCCCTTAGTTTATTGGCCTCTAAATTTTGCAACCAAACAAATATTAAAAGTGATGTCATGGCAAAAGACAAAGTGATAATGATGAAATTCTTTTTCATACTACGTAGGTTGTTGATTAGTATCATCAATTTAGTGAATTTCAATGAATGTTTTCATCTTTGAATCTATGGATCAATTATGGCTGCCGGTTATTATATTTCTAATTGCCACGTTCTACTCTTCCGTGGGATTTGGTGGCGGATCCAGTTATTTGGCGATTTTAAGTTTGGTTTTAATGGACTTCTACGAAATCAGAACTTTAGCATTGATATTGAATCTAATAGTTGTGGGATTTGGAACTCTAATGTTCATAAAAAGCCGTGTATTTGATTGGAAAGCATTTTGGCCATTTGTTTTGCTGAGTGTACCTTTGGCCTTCATTGGTGCGCAACTCAGACTAAACGAAAAAATCTTCTTTTTAATATTGGGAGCCTCCCTCTTGTTAGCAGGGATATTCATGATCTTTCAAACACGTCCGGCATCTGAAAACAGAGAATACAACTCTATAAAAGGTCTGATGCTCGGTGGTGGAATTGGCTTCCTTTCGGGTTTGGTTGGTATTGGAGGTGGAATATTTCTTTCTCCAATTTTAAATCTTGCAAGATGGAAAAATCCCAAAGTTGTTGCTTCCCTGGCTTCCTTCTTTATCCTAATAAACTCAATTTCAGGACTTGCTGGTTTAGCAGTAAGCGATCTCATAGTTCTCGATTTTCAATTCACATGGAAACTGGCAATTGCAGTTTTGGCTGGAAGTTTCGTCGGCTCATACCTAACAAACAAAAAACTTGACCTTAAATTGATTCGATTCCTTACAGCAATTCTTGTCTCTTATGTTGGGTTGAGATTAGTATTACTCCATGCATTCGGTTTTCAAATCTAAAAAGCCCTAACTGATTAACCAGATTTAGAATCCTTTCATCGAATTTCATCTGAAACTTGGTGAAAATAGACTATATTAATGATAACCAATTACTTAGTCACTTAACCGTTCATTGAATCAATGAATATATGAGATTAGGATTGTTCACATATTTAATATTTGTCCAGCTAAGCACATATTGTCAAACACCTTATCAATTTGATCATCTATCCTCAGAAGATGGCCTCCTAGACGATATTGTTTACTCGATTTTCCAGGACAGCCAGGGGTATTTCTGGATTGGATCCATGGGGGGCCTGCAACGCTATGATGGTCATCAGTTCCTAGACTTTGAATACAACCCAAGAAACAGCACAAATGGCCTCAAAGAGAATGTAATCAGAATAATTACAGAATCTAATGATGGAACAATTTGGGTGGGTACCCAAGGAGGTGGAATAGCACGGTTTAAGGATGGAAAATTGTTATCTCCACTTACTGTGGAAAGTGGGCTTTCAGGAAATATTGTAGATGCAATTGAACAAGACCTTGAGGGTAATATTTGGATTGGAACAGAAAATGGTCTTGATGTCTTCCGGGAAGGGAAAATCATCAAGCATTTTCAGAATGATTCACAGGATCCAAATTCTTTAAGCCACAACAAGGTTTATAGCATTGCCAAAGATACAATCGGCAACTTATGGATTGGCACTCAAAATGGATTGAATCAGTATACAAAAAGTGGTACATTCATCAGATACCTGCATGACCCAGAAGACAGGAATTCATTGAATGGAAATAATATTCATGATGTACTCGTTGATAGCAAGGGTTTAATTTGGACTGCAGCCATTTCAAAAGGTATAAATAGCTATGATCCTCAGAGTAAAACATTTGTGAGGTATGATTATAATCCTAACTCAAAAAATGGACTTTCCCATTCTATTGCTCTGGGTATAACCGAAGATCTTGATGGTGCAATTTGGGTGGCAACCTGGGGGGGTGGTCTATTTAGACTTAATGATGGGAAATTCACAAGATTTCAACACGACCCATTAGATGAGAAAAGTATATCCTCAAACAACGTTGAGGAAATTATGATTGATTCTTACGGAAACCTTTGGACAGCAAACTACCTTGGAGGTGTCAATCGATTCTCTAAACGAAGAATAATCTCATACACCCCTACATCTAAGGATAATCAACCTTTTACCAGTACGGTAAGAGACATTTACAGTGCTTATGATGGCAGTATTTGGCTCGCTTCATATTCAGGAGCCATTAAGAGTCTTGAAGGAAATTACACCTATTTTCTTGGAAATGCCCCTGATGATAAAAATCAATTATCATCCAACCGCGTAAATGCCATTACCGAAGGTCCTAATGGAGAAATATGGCTAGGAAATTATGGAGAGGGAATAGACCTAATAGTTGATGGAGATATTCAAAAATTTTCTGATGAAGAATTTCAAAAAGACCAATTAGGAAACCAAATCCATTGCCTGAGTACTGACAGTTCAGGAGGAATTTGGTTAGGTACAATCAAAAAAGGTGTAACTCTTTTCAAGGATGGCAAGTTTACCAATTTCCAAAAAGGGGAAAATGGCTTGACTAGCAATACCATTTATTCAATCTTCTCACATGAAAGCGGGGCAGTTTGGATTGCAACTGGAGATGGTGGTTTATGCGAATTTCAAGATGGTGAATTTACTTGTCACCAATATGATCAGAATAATCAACATTCGGTTCCTAAAAATAATCTTAGAGCCGTAGCTGTAGATCATGATGGCTATGTGTGGGTTGGTTACTATGGTGGGCTTGCCAAAATGGACCCAAAGACAAAAAAGTTCACATCCTACGATCAAAGACATGGCCTGGCAGGTATTATAGTTGAAGATATTGCGATTGATAGAAGTGGAGTTGTCTGGATTGCAACACACAGTGGTGCCTCACGATATCTTCCCGAGCCTGATAGGTTTGAGACTTTCAACAAAAAAGATGGAATGACAGATAGTCGCTTAATTGGGGTCTCTGCAAGCAAAAATTCCGATAGAATCTACTTTTGCTCATCCAACAGCTATTTTGAATTTGACACCAGAAATAGAAGAACCAATACAGTAGCAGCACCAACATTTAGTGACTTTAAATTAACAAATCGCAAAAATGATTCTATAACCGCCTATTGCAGAAATCAGATCACACATGGAGGAAACATAGTCTTACCTCATAATTACAACAGCTTTGACATTAGCTTTTCATCGTTGATGGGAGACATCAATCCCGGAGTATTTTACTCATACAGAATTCTACCAATAGAAGAACAATGGACATCTTTAATTAACAAAGCAAACGTTGGCTTCAAATACTTAAAATCAGGAGAGTACATTTTTGAAATCCAGGTGACCGATTTTAATGGAAACTCAAAGACTAATTCACTTGAAATATTAATTGAACACCCCTGGTGGGCTACAAATTATTTCAGAGTAATTGCAATAGTCCTTACAATGCTTGTGATCATAATTGTTGTCAGGTGGCGAATTTATTATCTGGAAAAAGCAAAGGTTAAGCTATCTCAATTGGTAAATAGAAAAACCAAGGAGATCAAAGAAAAGCATGGAGAAATTATTGAGAAAAATGAGTCTCTAAGAAACCTCAATCTCAAATTAGAAAACAATCTGATTGAAAAACAAAGAGTAATTGAACAACTGAAACTGACTCAAGATCAATTAATCGAAAGTGAAAAAATGGCATCTATAGGAGTCCTTACGGCAGGAATCGCTCACGAACTCAATAATCCCTTAAGCTACATAGGAGGTGTTGTAGAACCAATCAAACTGGATTTGGCAGAAATAAAACCTTCACTACCCAAGGAATTACTGGACAAACACAAAGAAGAGTTTGATGAAATTGAAATCTTGCTGGAAGGAATGTCTTTCGGAGTGGTAAAGGCTGCAGAAATTATCAGGAATCTTCTGGAAATATCCCCCAAAGGAAACTATTCCAAAAACAGCACTTTTGATATAAATGAAATGATTAGTGCTACTGTCAAACTTATTGATAACGCCGAAAACCAAATTGAATTCAATACTTATCTGGAAAACAATTATACGGTAAGTGGTAACAAGGTTGAACTCAATCAAGTTTTGATCAACATCATAAAAAACGCCTGTGACGCTATTCCCAATGACAGAAATGGTCGTGTAGATATATACAGTTACACTAAAAACAAAAATGTAGTAGTTGAGGTGATAGACAATGGAGTTGGCATTGATAAAGACACTGCCAATCAAATATTTGAACCTTTTTTTACTACCAAGGGCCCTGGTAAAGGAACTGGGTTGGGTCTTTATATTTCATATACTGTTGTGAAGAAACATCATGGAAATATCCAGGTAGAATCAGTGCCTGATAAGGGAACGAAATTTACAATTACGCTTCCAATTGATACTTCGAAGAATAGCAATAAATCAATATGATTGCCACCTATTTGATAGAATAAGAAGTTCGATGTTAAATAATTATCAGTTATCCCTTAAACAACTCCTTTTATCGAATAAGGACACACTAGTGCGCAAAAAAGATTATATTAAGATAAGAATCACCTAGTTATAAATATCAGTAATTCATTGAACCAATGGATGTATGAGAAAAGGAGCACTCTTACTTTTAATTGTATTTCCACTGAGTCTTTTTGGGCAGACTCTATCTCAGTTCGATCGCTTGTCATCAGCAGATGGACTTTTGGATGATATAGCTTATTCAATATTTCAAGATAGCAAAGGGTATATATGGATTGGTACAATGGCGGGTCTTCAAAGATATGATGGGCATCAGTTCCTAAATTTCGAATACAATCCCAGAAACAAAACTAATGGCCTAAAAGAAAATGTAATCCGACACATAACAGAGGCATCTGACGGTACAATTTGGGTAGGTACTCAAGGTGGTGGAGTAGTGAGATATAAAGACGGAAATCTACTTTCACCATTAACAGCAGAAAATGGATTATCGGGGAATATAGTTGACGCAATACAGGAGGACCTGCAGGGAAGAATATGGATAGGGACTGAAAATGGACTAGATGTTTTCAAAGATGGAAGAATCATTGATCACTTTGAAAATGATCCTAGTGACGTCAATTCCCTTAGTCAAAATAAAGTATACAGCATCGCTTGCGACCCTTCCGGCAGTGTGTGGATAGGCACAAGAAATGGATTAAATGAATATACCTCGGATGGAAATTTTATCAGATACACTCACGATCCGGATGATCCTAACACACTAAATGGCAATTACATTCACGATATAATAGTGGACAGCTACGGTAATATTTGGACTGCTGCAATATCTGCAGGAATTAACAAGTATGATCCAACTGAAAAAAAGTTTTACAGATACAACTATGATCCAAATGCAGAAGATGGCCTGGCTCACAGAGTTGTTTTAAATCTTGCTGAAGATAACGATGGAGGTATTTGGGTTGCCACATGGGGAGGTGGCCTATTTAGATTACACAATGAGAAGTTTACCAGATTTCAACATGACCCGCTGGATGACAAATCTATATCTTCGAACAATGTTGAAGAATGCATGATTGATTCCAATGGAAATCTCTGGACAGCAAATTATCTTGGTGGAGTCAATCGGTTTTCTCAAAGAAGTATTGTTTCGTTCACCCCTACTGGCACAGACAATAAAGCTTTTACAAGTACAATCAGAGATATCTATAGCTCCACAGATGGAACCATATGGATCGCATCTTATTCTGGAGTAATAGCATACAAAGACGGGGATTACCAATATTATTTAGGAAGCAACCCAAATGACCCCAGACAATTATCTTCCAATCGAGCTACAGCAATTACTGAAGGTTCCAATGGCGAAATCTGGCTTGGTAATTATGGGCAGGGTGTGGACATTATCAGAGATGGGCAAATCATTAAGTTTTCAAGCAGTGAATATGATAAGGATGTAATTGGTAGCCAAGTTCATAGTCTTGCTCAGGATATCAATGGTGGAATATGGTTAGGAACAGTAAACAGAGGGCTCTCCTACTACAACAACGGGCAATTCTCTAATTTCCCGAAAGGCACTAACGGGCTCTCAAGTAATACTATTTATTCAATTTTTCAACATACGAACGGATCGGTTTGGCTAGCTACTGGTGATGGAGGACTATGCGAATATTCAAATGGTAAGTTTGAATGCTACACATATGATGAGGATGATGAATACTCCGTCCCAAAAAATAACTTAAGAGCCGTAGCTGTAGATCATAGTGGAAATATTTGGGTTGGATATTATGGTGGTTTGGCAAAAATGGATCCCTCAACGAAGAAGTTTGTTTCCTATAATCAAGAGCATGGGCTTGCAGGAATAATAGTAGAAGATATAGCAATCGATAGAAATGGAGAAGTATGGATTGCAACCCACAGTGGCGCATCTCATTATCTTCCAACTTCCGACAGGTTTGAAACTTTCACAAAAAAAGATGGTATGACAGATAATCGTCTGATTGGAGTCACCGCAAGCAAGAACTCCGATAAAGTGTATTTCTGTTCTTCAAGCAGCTTTTTCGAATATGACACTCAAAGAAAAAAAGTAAATGCAGTATCTAAACCAGTCTTTAGTGATTTCAAGCTAACAATCCCTCCGAACGACTCCCTCACAGCATATTGCAGAACACAAATAGCAAATGGAGGAAGAATCGTACTACCTTATAACTACAATAGCTTTGATATTAGTTTTGCTTCTTTAAATGGCGATATTAACTCAAACATTCTCTATTCCTACAGAATGTTACCAATTGAAGCAAACTGGACATCTCTTATCAATACCACAAATGTCGACTTTAAATACCTTAATCCAGGTGAATATATCTTCGAAGTATCTATTACAGATTTCAACGGAGTTGCAAAAACCAGTTCTCTGAAAATTGAAATTGAAACACCCTTTTGGCAATCATTGTGGTTCAGAGGACTCATAATTGCGATATTAGTTATGATAGCAGCCGCAGTTGTAGGTTGGAGAATCTCTATAATTAAAAAACAAAGATCTTCTTTAAAAGACGCAGTGGATGAAAAAACTTCAGATCTGCTCAAGGTATTGGATGTAATCAAAGTCAAAAGCAATGAGTTGACCGATAGCAGCCACTCATTAAAAAGCAAATCAGGTACACTTGCCTCATCCGCAGAAAGTCAACGAATGAACGTTCAACATATTCAAAGTGCGGTTGATCACATTTCGGAGAATACCAAGAAGAATAATGAAAACGCCAACATTGCGCACGAGATAAGTAATGAAACGGTATCTCAGTTTGAGGAAATTAAACAAGCGGCACAACGTAATATCAACGAAATGAAGTCCATCGAAAATAAACTCAAGATATTGGATGAGATTTTCAAGCAAACTAATATTCTTGCAATTAATGCCTCAATTGAAGCTGCACGTGCGGGCCACCTGGGTACTGGATTTGGAGTAATCTCAGCGGAAGTAAGAAAATTGGCCGAGACTTCCAGGCAGGCCTCAAAGGAGATTGTCAAATCTGTGAAGGCTGGAAGTGAAGAAACCCAAATGGTTGGTGATTTAATCCAAAAATTCACACCAAAGATTGAAAGAGCCGCTCAACTTATTCAGGAAATTTCAAATACCAGCAACCATCAAAACCAATCAGTTGATAATATTGACTCATCCTTGAAGGATTTCTTTAGAGGAACCAATCAGAACTCTGAGTTTTCGCAAGAAATCTTTCAGATATCAAACGACCTTGAGGATTTAGTCAACGAGCTGAACAATAAGGTAAATCTTTCCTAAACCCGGTTATTGCAATTCATCCTATTCAGTCTTTAATAACACACGATTGTAAATCAATTTTCATCTTCATCCACACTATTATGCAATAATTTTTAATTCAAAATGTAAACGTTTACATTTGCTCTAATGATTAAAAGAACCGCTATTTTACTAATTGCCATTGTGCTTCTTATCGGGGTACTGCTGGGGCTTGTATCAGCTCCTATTGCTCTCTTGGTAGGTATCATAGTAGGTTTATTTCAACTTCCAGATGAAGATTTCCTAAATACCAGCTCAAACATTCAGAAATTCCTTTTGCAGGCAACAGTAGTAGGTCTTGGATTCGGAATTAATGTAACTGATGCTATTGAAGTAGGATCTCAAAGCCTATTAATAAGTCTTGTGACCATTATTTCCACATTTCTTATCGCTTTTGGAATCCGTCATCTTATAGGATCAGAAAAGAAATTAACAATGTTAATCGCATCTGGAACAGCCATCTGCGGTGGTAGTGCCATAGCAGCCATTAGCCCAACTATTAAGGCAAATGCCGCGCAAACCTCTGTTGCGCTGGCAGTTATTTTTGTTTTGAACGCAATTGCACTTTTTATTTTCCCTGCAATTGGAAGATTCTTTCACTTAGGTGAGGCGCAATATGGTGTGCTATGTGCGCTTGCCATCCACGATACCAGTAGTGTAGTGGGGGCAAGTCAGTCATTCGGAGAACAGTCAGTAATGATTGCTACTACAACTAAATTAGTCAGAGCATTTTGGATCGTACCCTTAGCAGTAGCGATCGGGTTTAGTAATAAATCTGAGCAAAAATCGCGACTACCGTGGTTTATGGCCCTTTTTATCATTGCAGTAATAATTTCTTCTTTCGTACCATGGATGCAGGATATTAACACCAAAATCGTATGGGTTTCTCAGAAGTTATTGATCTTGGTCTTGTTCTTAATCGGACTTCAGATCACTATCCCAAAATTGAAAAGCCTGGGACTAAAATCAATGATTGTTGGAGTATCTACTTGGGTCTTATTGATTTTTCTCTCTCTATTCTACGTGATCAACTATATGTAATCACCAGATTTCATTCCTTTATTGTGTAATATGTGAAACGTTTACACACCAAATTCATTCAATTCTAATAAAAGATTCTATTTTTACGTTACTATTGACATGGATTGAGAAAACTGAAAACTTCATCCATTCTGGCAATCAATCCACAAAAAAGGCGGCAAACAGACGTATATTTTAACTAAACAGACTTAGTGAATCCTTTCTGAGTGGGAATGAAACTTTGAGTTTGAAGATGTATTATTGCGTACTTTTTTTGTAAACGTTAACAGTGGGTAAATAAAATGGCGAGTATAAAAGACATAGCTGCAAGAACTGGTCTTTCTTTAGCCACCATTTCAAGAGTGTTTAATGATAGCCCAAAAGTTTCGGCTAAAACACGACAGAAAGTACTTAAGGTAGCTGCTGAACTACACTATGTTCCAAACATTGGAGCTGCTGCGTTGAGAAGTGGAAAAAGTAGGGTAATTGGGGTTTTAATCCCAGAAATCAACAATCACTTTTTTGGTGAGGTGGTGACTGGTATTGAGAAAAAAATGAAAAACTGGGGATATAATATCATCATTTCCCAGACCCATGAATCCTCTGATTTAGAATTAGAGATGCTTGAGTCTTTCATGAAATTGAATGTAGATGGAATAATCATATCCACAACTAAAGAACCTACTGACCCCACCATTTTCAAGAAACTAAAAGATAAAAAAGTACCAGTCGTATTCTTTGATCGTTTGCCTCCTGTGCATTCTCATAGTTCGGTAATACTGGACGATCACGAAGGCGGTCAGATAGCAACCCAGCATTTGATAGATCAGGGATGCAAACATATTGTGCATATTGCAGGAGATAAAAATGTTTCTATATTTCAGCAAAGACAAAGAGGATTTGAAGACGCATTAAGACTCAACAACCACCCATTCGATTCTCACCAAATATTTGAATTGACAACAGATACTAAATCCAACAAAAAGTTGATTCAAAAGCTACTTACTGATCATCCCGATATTGATGGATTTTTCGCACATGGTGACTATTATGCACTATACGTAATGGATATTTTAAAGTCACTCAATGTGGATATCCCTAATAAAATTAAGATTGTTGGTTTCGGTAATACTGACTTCACCGATCACCTGCAACCGAGTCTAACCACAGTAGATCAAAATTGTCATCAGATGGGACAATTGACTGCTGAGACTTTGATGAAACACATCGAATCAGATGAAATAATTCACTCGAAACAAGTCCTAACACCAAAATTGGTAGTCAGAGATTCAAGTAATTAACCAATAGTATAAACTACTGCTTCCCAAGGTCTTAAATAGAGGCTGTTGATTGGTGGGGTTTTATAATTGTTTACTAATACTTTCAAACTCCTTATTTCCTGAATATCTACTACTTCTTGAGTGATATCAGTAAAATTTAACATAACCATATACTCTCCATCTCCATCCCATCGCTTGTAAACATATACTGATTCAGTATCCTCCATGTACTCCTTGTATTCACCATAAACGAAGGTTTTGTGTGATTTTCTGAATTTCAACATGTTCTGATAATAATACCAGATTGAAGACTTATCCTTTAGAGCATTTTCCACATTGATTGTATCGAAATTTGGGTTGGAGTCAATCCAGGTTTTTTCTGATGTACTAAATCCCCCATTTGGTTGATCGTTCCATTGCATTGGAGTCCGGGCATTGTCTCTAGCAATTTGATGGATTACTTTTTCCAGTTCTTTCAGATCCTTACCCAACGCTTTATGCTCCGCAATCTTATTTCTGATTTCAATATCCTCATACTGGTCAAGGCTAGGAAAATTAACATTGGTCATTCCAATTTCACTTCCCTGGTAGAGGCATGGCGTACCGCGTAATGTCAGCAATAAAGTACAAAGCAACTTAGCAGATTCCACCCTGTATTGCTGATCATTTCCGAATCTGGAAACCATTCTTGGAAAATCGTGATTATCCAGGAATACTGTTAACCAACCTTTATCCCCTAGCTTTTCATGCCAGGTTCTGAACAAATACTTAAACTCCGTCAGTTTAAAAGGTTTTGGGTCAAATTTCCCTCCTTTACCCCAATCCAAAGACATATGATCAAAATGATAAATCATCTGCAGTTCCTTCCGATCTTCATCTGTATACATCAATCCCTGATCTGCATTTATTCCAATTCCCTCTCCCATGGATAATGCATCATATTTTGATAACACCTCTTCGTTCATTTCTCTCAGAAACTCGTGTATTCTTGGTCCATTGGTGTAAACATCATTAATGGCCCCCACAAAATTATTGGTGTCAATATCTGGAAAATCGAGGTATTTTGAAATCATTGGAATAACATCCATTCTGAAACCGTCAATTCCTTTCTTTAGCCAAAAATGCATGAGGTCATACACTTCCTGCCTTACTTTTGGGTTTTCCCAGTTGAGATCAGGCTGCTTTTTGGAAAATAAATGCAGGTAATATGAATTAGTAGCTTCATCATGTTCCCAGGCATCTCCTCCGAAGAAAGAAAGCCAATTACTTCGCTTCTCATCACTCCAGAAATAATAGTCCCGGTAAGGGTTATCTTTCGATTTCCTTGATTCTACAAACCAATTATGTTCATCAGAGGTATGGTTTACAACAAGATCCAAAACGATTTTAAGACCTTTTTCATGAGCTGAATTCAAAAGGGTATCAAAATCCTCCATTGTACCCATCTTCTCCATAATGTCTCGGTAATCACTAATATCATAGCCATTATCATCATCTGGAGAAGCGAAGATTGGACTTAGCCAGATTACATCAATACCTAAATCTTTTAGGTAGTCCAGCTTTTGAGTAATACCATTAAGGTCACCAAATCCATCCCCTGTTGTATCCAGAAAGCTCCTTGGATAGATCTGATATACTACTGCTTCTTTCCACCAAGCTCTTGTCATCTCAAAAATTTAATTGCTAGAAAGTAGTTCCCCCATTTGCTTGGAAAGCTCATTTTTGATCTTATCATCAATCAAAACATTTGAATCATCAACCATCTGATAAATAGAAGATATCGGCTTTTTATTTGGGTGAACATGGATTCCAACATGATTCAGCACTTCTGCCAAATGATCCATTCCCCTTAAATTACCAGCTCTGCCAAGTGCTATTCCCGTGAGACTGGCCTTTTTGTCCTTGAACGTTTCTTCCAAATCTCTGGTGGACATAATGTCAATCAATACTTTTAGCACTCCTGGATAGCTACCATTATATTCCGGAATAAAGAACCAGAATTTATTCGCTGGAATGAAAAACTGATCCTGAATCTCTTTAATAGCATTCGGTTGACCCGTTTTGCTATACATGGAAGACGAAATAATCTCCCCCTCAAGTGATTCTAGATTAAGCAACTGTGCTTCATGACCTTCCTGTACAAGTTGGTCATATACGTATTTTGCAAATGGTATCGTACGGTTATCGACTCGATTCGATCCTGAGATTATTGTAATCATAGGCAATTCATTGAATTTTCAAATTTAGCGAATAATTATAGCAATGTAAACGTTTACATTTTAATAAATTTCATTACTTTTGATAGACACGACCCAGAACTTTTTAAATGAATAAAGAAGACTTTGAATTCTCCCCCCTCATCATTGGTACCATGAGACTTGGTAAATGGGGAGTCAATTACAATCAGCAACAAACACAGGAGTTTATTGAGGAATGCCTTGCCATGGATCTTGTAGATTTTGATTTGGCAGACATCTATGGAGACTACACAACAGAGACTGAATTTGGTGATGTGTTGAGATCTAATTCCTCATTAAGAGATAAACTTAGAATCACAACAAAGTGTGGTATTAGAATGGCTGTTCCAAACAAGCCAGAAAACACCATTAAATCCTATGATTCGTCACCTGAACATATTGTTAAGTCTGTAAATCAGTCATTAAAAAGTCTTGGAACTGATTACATAGATCTTCTATTAATTCACAGGCCAGATTACCTGATGAACCCTGAAGAGATTGCAAAAACCTTTGATCAGCTCAAGCAAGAGGGCAAAGTTCTTCATTTTGGTGTATCAAATTTTTCAGTCAGTCAATTCGATTTGTTGAATGATTATGTTCCTTTAAAGACTAATCAAATAGAAGTTTCAATACTTCACCGCGAACCATTCGAACAGGGTGAATTACATCAATGCCTGAAACACAAAATTCGCCCAACTGCCTGGTCTCCTTTTGGGGGTGGAGAAATTTTTAATAGTTCGACTACAGATACGACCATTAAAGCGATCAGAGAAACTGCTTCAAATATCGGAAAAAAGTATGATGCTGGACTCTTTGAAGTGTTGCTTGCATGGTTAAGTAAACATCCTAGTGGAGTTATTCCGGTATTGGGAACAAGTAAAACTGATAGAATCAAGTTGGCAAAAAACAGCCTGGACCTTTCTATTACATCGGAAGAATGGTATGCCTTGTGGCAAGCGGCAATTGGTGGAGAAATAGCATAACGGAATTAGAGAAATTAAAATATTAAGTCAATGAGCGATAATAAAATTGTAATTAGATCAGAAGAGTTGGATGCAGCGGAAATATCCTGGTTTGCTCCAATATGTGATGGTGATGACAGATATCTTGGTGAAAGGAGTCCGGATTACAAAAGTAGCTGGAACAACACAAAAGATATTTTACTGACAGCCGATAAAAATGGTTTCAGAAATATACTTTGTCCGTCCTCTTACCAGGTTGGTCAGGATACTTTGACTTTTGCATCAGCGGTAGCTCCATTAACTGAGCAAATAAATCTACTTGCAGCTGTGAGATGTGGCGAAGTGCATCCACCCATGCTTGCCAGAGCTATTGCAACATTGGACCACATTCTTGAGGGCCGTTTGACCATTAATATTATCTCTTCTAACCTTCCTGGTGAGGATCTTAGTTCAGAGGCAAGATACCAGAGATCAAGAGAAGTGATCAAGATTTTAAAACAATCATGGACTGAGGAAAATATTGATGTGGAAGGAGAATTTTACAACTTCAAACTTCCTACAAATCCTGTTAAGCCCTATCAAAAAGGGGGGCCATTACTATATTTTGGAGGTTACTCACCGGCAGCAGTAGATCTTTGTGCAGAGTTTTGCGATGTATACCTTATGTGGCCTGAGACCAAAGAGAACCTTCAGCAGCATATGGAAAACCTAAGCACAAAAGCTGCAGCTTACAATAGAAAATTAGATTTCGGTCTAAGAATTCATGTTGTTGTGAGGGAAACAGAAGAAGAAGCGAAAGAGTATGCTAACAGTATCATTTCCAGGCTTGAAATTGAACAAGGGAAAGAATTAAGGGAGCGTGCTTTAGACGCAAAATCATTTGGTGTAAGTAAGCAAACTGCCATGAGAGAGCAATCCAATGATGACGGCTTTATTGAGGACCTTGTGTGGACCGGGATCGGAAAGGGAAGGTCTGGATGTGGAGCAGCTTTAGTAGGTACGCCTGACCAAATAGTGAAAAAAATCGAAGAATATATGGATATGGGGATTAGAGCTTTTATCTTTTCTGGATATCCACATAAAGAGGAATGTGAAAGATTCTCTCAACTTGTGCTACCAAGGCTGAAAACTGTTTCCATGCCTCAAGCACAGAATAAAGTA
>JANSWY010000009.1 GCA_024743255.1 bacterium
AGACTTGGGTTGGAAGGAACATCTCCTGATGCAGTTCCGGAAGAAGTTTGAGTATATCCTTTCCAGGATGATCCATCATATTGATAGTATGCTCCAATATCCGTATCATAAATAACCAGACCTGTAGCCGGAGAAGAAATTGAATTCCTCTGTGAAGTAGTCATTCTAGGCGCGACAAAACCTTTGGAGTCTGATTGCAAATCCAAAATTGCTGAGTCATCAGCGGAAGATCCATCATCATTTATAACAATGTTTTGTGCCTGAATGTAAATGTGTCCTGTTAATAACAGTAATAGTAAGTAGTATTTTTTCATGGCAGTTTGACTGTATTACATTAGAATGACAGCTGATCAATCAAAACACCCCCTCCCCCTGTCATCTAATGATGTTCCGTACTGTATAATATAACACAATATTTCTACGTGACATAACCAAGAATAAAAATTCACCGTTAAAATATTTGTAGGCATTCTACATCAACCATTATTAAAAACACACTATCTAAAACTATGACCAACAAAGAACGTCTCTATGACACACTCGGGGAATTACTATATGCAGTTACGAAAGCAGATGGAATAATTCACGAAGAACAATTAACAGCACTTGAAGAAATTATTAAAGATCATCCTTGGGCCTCAAACATCAAATGGTCTTTTAACTATGAATTGGAACACAATCACACGGTAAACGATGTATACGAAAAGGTGATCAGTTTTTGTCATGGATATGGCCCAACTGCTGAGTATGAAGAATTTATAGACCTGATGAATAAGATCGCAATTGCAAATGGAGTTGTTGACCAAAGGGAGGAAAAGCTAATAAAATCCTTTACCGAGGATTTAACAGAGCGTTTCCGAGCTGATATTGAGAAACTAATGAATTAGGCTATCTCTAAAGCCAGTTTCATCATATCAGTGAAAGATTTTTCTCGTTGTTGAGGGGATGTCATTGTTCCTTCAACAATGTGATCGCTTGCAGTGAGGATGGAAAGACCCTTCAATTTATTTCTTGCGGCAAATTGGTATATCGCATAGCTTTCCATTTCGGCTCCCATTACACCATGATCTGCCCATACCTTCCACCAATCTGGAACAGGATTGTAAAAATTATCCGAGCTAAAAATGTTACCCACTTTAATTGAAATGCCAAGCTCTTTGCTTTTTGAGACACATTTTTCCAGTAATTCGAAATCACAAATTGGAGCGAATACGGATTGACCAAAAACCTTTTTCTGGATAGAAGAATCTGAACAGGCTCCCATGGCAACCGCTACCTGACCAAGTTGAATTTCTGGTTGGATACTACCAAAAGTGCCTACCCTTATCAGGTTTTTAGCACCACAGTTTGCTAGTTCTTGTAAATAAATAAGTGTTGAAGGAATACCCATTCCAGTAGCTTGTACCGATACCATTTTCCCATTATAGAAACCACTATATCCATACATCCCTCTTATTTCATTGAAACAGAAATGATCTTCTAAAAATGTTTCTGCTATATATTTTGCCCTCAATGGATCTCCAGGAAGCAGCACTGTTTCAGCAACGTCCTCGTTTTTTGCAGCAAGATGGATATTTGTCATTATTATCTCCGTTTGTTTAAATATAATTAATTGAGAAATTATGCGTCTTTATCTGTTCATTTTCGTGTGATATAAAAAAGACTTAAATGGATCCAAGAGTTCTTGAAATATGGGAAGAGTTTCATGAAAAGCTTAAAGCTTACGCATTATCTAAGTTGAAGAACGAAGATGACACTAATGATTTGCTTCAGGAAGTCTTTATTAAAATTCACGGTAATCTGGAGAAGATTGAAACAAGTGAAAATTCAAAGTATTATTTAATCGCGATTGTGCGAAACGCGATAAATGATTTCTTTCGAAACAAGCAGATCAATGAAAATGAAGAATTTTTAATTGATAAACCTGTAGAAAGTGAATACAGACTAAACGAAATCGTCGCAAACTTCTGTGTGAGACCTCTCATTAGAAAGCTTCCCGATAAGTATCAAGAAGCATTATTGCTTTCCGACATTGAAGGTATTCCTCAAAAAGAATTAGCAGAGCAATTAGGTATGTCATATACTGGGCTAAAATCTCGAGTACAGAGAGGCAGGGTAAAACTAAAAGATCTGATTCTAGGTTGCTGCAAATTTGAAAGTGACAAATACGGGAATCTGGTTGATGCTAAAAGCGATTGTTCTGGTTGTTAGTAAAGTCTAACTTGTCAGTAATTTAATCTGAGTCACATGTTTCATTAAAAGTGCAAAGACTTCTTCAACAGCTTTAGGATCCAGTATACTTTTTCCCAGACTGATAGATGTTGCGAAGTGGATTGTTCTCATAATGATGTGTACCTCATCATCCACAAAAGACATAGTAAATAAAGTCCTATGGTCCATTTCTTTCTCCATGTTTAGGATGGTTTCCATTTTTGAAGGAGTTATGACATCCAAAACAGTCTCTTCGTTTGAGGAATATACAGTAAACACATTTTCAAATTCGGGAAGCTTCAAAGAGACTTCAGGTAGACTGGGTAACAATTTTGAAGCATTGGGAAGGGCCGATATCAAACTTACAGCACTTTTCCCTAAACCGCTGACCCGAGGACCAATGTATATGGGAGATTCAACCGGTTTTGACATTTTTGCACAGTAATATATACCGGATATAAATTCAGTGGTACTGAAAGAATACGCTTCAATTTCCTGACCTGAAATTTCTCCGTAGAAATGGCTGCTAATTTTGAAATCATAATTTTCAGCCGACTGATTAAAAATCAACATGCTGCCATTCAACTTTTCAAAAAAATCTCCAAAAGCCAAGTCGTAGTTTAGATTAGGAAATAATGCTGGAGTGAGCTTCGAGATGATTTCTTCCTTGAAATACTTTTCATACTTGTGGTATATATAAATGTAATCGAAAATGTGTCTGAAGAAATTAGCCATCATTAAAATGAGAGCAGTAAAAAAAATGACTCTATTAGTATCTTGATAATAAATCATTACCGGTATTCCTATTGCAGGAATTACAAAGAAGAGAACAAGATTTATTCTGACTCGTCTGAGTTTTCTCAACCTGTGATTTTCCAGCGCTTGAAGGTTACCTATGGAACCTTTAATTAATGATTCAATAGTACTCATTGCTAATCCTTTACGTAGTACGTTCTGAATTTAGTACAATGTACGATCGAAATCAACTGGTCAACTAACAAAAGGAAGATTTGTAAGCGCATAAAAAAACCTGCTCCCAGAAGAAAGCAGGTTTCAATTTCCTTTAAGGTATAATTTTTATCTATCCACAGAAATCAACTCTACTTCAAATACCAAAACAGAATTTGGAGGAATTGAACCTTGAGGTCTTGGTCCGTACCCAAGGTCTGATGGAATTACAAGTTCTGCTTTACCACCTTCTTTCATTAACTGAAGACCTTCTGTCCAGCCCCTAATAACTTGATTCAAACCAAAAGATGCTGGCTGACCCCTTTCAACAGAACTGTCAAAAACTGTCCCATCAATCAGTTTTCCTGTATAGTGAACAGTCACCTTATCCGTTTCGGTAGGACTGGCCCCTGTTCCTGCAGTAATCTCTCTAATTTGCAATCCTGATTCGGTAACAGTCACTCCATCTTTTGCTTTGTTATCTTCTAAATATTGCATTCCTTTTTGTACTGCCTCCGCTGCTCGCATCTCATCTCTTTTTACGACAACTGCCTGGCATTCAGCTAAAGTAAGTTGTGCATTCTCCGCTAATGCATCTCTGATAGCCATCCCGATAATTTCTGGCTTTACATTTTCAATTTTAGCTTGTCTCATGGACTCACCAATCTGAACACCGTAGCTATAGCTTAAGCTATCATAAAAAGAAGTCAATTCAGCTGGAGCATCGCTGCTCGTAGTATTTTCATTACAAGAAGTGAATAAAGCAACAACTGCTAAAGAAATTGCCAACACTTTAATATTTTTCATTTGATTAGATTTTAATACGCTTGCGAATCTAGTGGATTAATTCCTAATGAGTTAACGGTTTGAGCATTATTAAATTAATCACTCCTAAAATTGAAAATCTGTGCTGAAATATTCTGTTATATTTGAGCCTCAACAAACCTAAACCCGAAAAGCTATGCACGGAGGAACAGCGGATGCTCTCATTTCAAATGACGCTATTGTTTTTGGAATCTTAATGATCATGCTGGCAGTTATTTTTAAAACTGCGTCGATGGAAACCCCCTTCTGGAAGAAGTTCTACAGCGTTGTTCCCATTATCTTACTTTGCTACTTTTTACCCTCACTGCTAAATACATTCGGACTGGTAAACCCGGATGAATCCAGGGTTTATTTTGTTGCTTCTCGCTACTTGTTACCAGCCTGTTTGGTACTTCTCACTTTAAGCATAGATCTAAAGGAAATTTTAAAATTAGGACCAAAAGCGCTCATAATGTTCGTCACCGCAACTATAAGTGTTGTAATTGGTGGACCCATTGCAATTATTGTTTCTTCCTGGATCAATCCCGAGTGGGTTGGTGGAATGGGACCCGAGGCAGTATGGAGGGGAATGAGTACAATCGCTGGTAGTTGGATTGGTGGTGGAGCAAATCAGGCAGCTATGTTTGAGATGTTTGAACCTAGTGGTGATTTATATTCAACAAGTATTGCAGTTGATATAATTGTTGGTGAATTATGGCTGGCAGCACTACTTATTGGGATCGGAAGAAGGGCAAGTATTGATAGATTTTTCAAGGCTGATAATTCATCTATTCAATCTTTGAAAACCAAAATGGAAGAATACAGTCAAAGTATAGCCAAAATACCAACTACTAATGATTTAATGATCATTTTGGGGATTGCTTTTGGAATTACTGGCTTCTCACATTTAGTTGCCGACTGGCTGGCACCTGCAATAGGCGAAAACTTTCCTGAGCTCAAAAAACTTAGTCTGCATAAAGAATTCTTTTGGTTAATTGTAACAGCTACCTCGGTAGGGATCATTATATCATTCACCAAAATCCGTGAACTAGAAGGGGCCGGAGCATCCAAAATTGGTTCTGTGTTTATCTTCATATTAGTTGCATCAATTGGAATGAAAATGGATGTACTTGCTATCCTCGACAACCCAGGGTATTTCGTGGTTGGTATGATATGGATTTCAGTGCATGTTATTATGCTAATTGTAATGGCCAAATTGATTCGCGCACCTTATTTCTTTTTAGCTGTGGGTAGTCAGGCGAATATTGGCGGAGCGGCATCTGCACCTGTAGTAGCCGCGGCATTCCATCCAAGTTTGGCTCCTGTAGGTGTATTACTGGCTGTTTTAGGGTATGCGCTTGGAACTTATGGCGCTTACTTCTGTGGAATTTTAATGCAGATGGCTTCTCAGTAAAGAATATCTATTCCATCGAATCATTTTTTCTAATAGTTGAGTCTTTTCGAAGTAATTCCGTCTTCTCAATAAAAAACTATTATGAATTTAGAATCTATTAAAGAAAGAAATCGCTCATGTTGTGGAAATGGAGACTCAAATTGCTGCCAATCTGAAGATAGCTCATGCTGTTCTTCAAACGGTTGTTGCGGTAGTTCTTGCAACTCTGGCTGCTGCTAGAAAAGCTTGCCGTTTCATTAAGGTTATTACACAGAAGGGTTGTTAATAAATAACAATCCTTCTAAAAGACCGTAAGTTTTAGAGATGGCCAAGTTTATATTACCAATACTAACCCTCCTACTTTTGGCACTTCTGGTACCGGGTGATGATATACACAACTCGCATGACCATTTCAAAATACAACGTACTACCACTTACAGATGCCCTCCTTGCGGTTGCGCTCATGATGAAACAGACTTTCACGAGAAAGGTTATTGTCCATTTTGTAATATGCCATTGGTAGCTGTCAATGAAGGTGCTTCAGGATCAATTGATAATTTCGTTAGCCCTTTGTTTAAAGATGGGCTTCTTGGTGCTTTTTACCCTAAATTGATTTACCCACTTTTTGTTGGAGGTATATTATTCGCAGTGTTTCTTATGATATCAATTAAACACGGCAAATCAATCAATATCTATTTAACCTCGATTATTTTGGTAATTGCTCTGTATGGATTCAAAAACCAATTATATGGAGTTCAAAATGGAATCACTAATCGGCATGATGCTTTATTCATTCCTATCTCTTTCATTCTTCTGATTGGCCCACTAATCTATCTCTTTACTAAAAGCTCGGTGCTTCAAAATTTCAAGTGGGAAAGAAAGAGAACTATATGGCACTTCATACCTGCAGTTGTAATCTTCTGTATGTATTCCATCTTACTAATTGCTCCTAAAGCTATCAGTGATGGGTTTATGTCTTCACCCTTTGAAGTGTCCTTCAGTCATATTGAACAGCTATTCGCAATCATAATTGGCTTTTGGTATTTGAATCGATCTTATACTGTTGTTGAAAATACAGACAAACTGGATCCGTGGTTATTCAGTTGGATGAAGCGATTCCACATTGGGATGGCAACATTTCTAGGGTTATGGGGGTTGCAGATGATCCTAAACTATTGGCTCTATGATATGGAAGTAGCTACGCTTACTTATAATCTGCTTTGGATTTCAATAGCGGCAATTATTGTATGGATCAGTATTGAAGTAGCACTAAGACCTCAATATTTCATCTTCAACAAACTCCATCCAACAACACCAAGAAGCTGGACTGACCAGGAAATTGCCACCTATAAAATGAGGTTGGAAAATGTAATGATGGAACAGAAACTCTATACTGATCCAAATCTAAATCTGGAAAAACTGGCAACACAACTCGATACTAACAGCAAGTACCTTAGCTCTATTCTAAATAATGCAATTGGTAAAAGCTTCTATGAGTATGTCACTCAATACAGAATTGAAGAAGTAAAACAATTATTGAAGAGTCCTAAAAGCAGAAATTATACAATTGAAGCAATGGCCAATCAAGCGGGTTTTAAATCAAAATCCAGTTTCAATACAGCATTTAAGAAACATACCCAGATGACGCCAAAAGAGTATATCAAGGCTGAGCAATAAACTGCAATTTGTTCGAATTCCGTTAGTCGTACAAATCTGGATTTGAAGGCAGGTTAGCTGTTTTTAGATTTCTGACTGAATCAAAATAATCAGTCATGATAAATCACGTCAAAATAGTAGCAACCATATTTCTCATTTTATTAGCTATTCAATCTTGTGGACAAGTATGGTCCAACGATGGAAAGAAAATAGCATTCTTTTATTTGCATGAAATTGAAGACATCTATACAGTCAATGTAGATGGAAGCAATTTCAAAGTATTGGAAGGACACGAAGCGAGAGACTTTGCTCCTCAATGGTCAAATGACAACAAACACATCTTATTCACTTCTATAAGAGACGGACATCACGAATTATACAGTTTTGATAAAAACGGAGGAAACACTAAAAGATTAACAAATACAGAGTTTGATTCTGAAGATGGAAGTTTCTCTTCGGATGGAAAACAAATCGTTTTCTCAAGTAATAGGTCGGGCAACAGAGAGCTGTATATTATGAGTTGCGACGGACAAAACGTTACACAAATTACAAACACTTCTGCCGAGGAGTCTACTCCAAGGTGGTCTCCGGATGGTAAAAAAATTCTGTTTCGAAGAAGTTTATCAGAGCAGGAACCTGCTGACTTATTCACAATAGATATTGAATCCCTTGAAGTACAACAACTCACTCAAAGTTCATTTTCAGAATTTCACCAATCATGGTCTCCGGATGGCTCTATGATTTCTTATGTCAGAGTTATAGATGACACATTTCAAGTTGTGATCATGTCAACTGATCGTAAATTCAGCAAGGTGCTAATCAGCAAAAAGGGGTACCAGGCATTCTACCCCTGCTGGTCGCCATCTGGTGCAGAGATAGCTTTCACAAGAGATATCATGTCTGGTACTGAAGAAGGGCTACCGGCTCTTTATAAAGTTGATTTACAAGGAAATGAAACTATGATCACCTCGAAGAACAACTTTGACAGTTATTAACTACGGTCTCCATGCATACCCAATCTTAAAAAATAAGGTCTGATTCAGTTGGGTAAGAGGCAATTCTCTAAAATCTATCTCTTCCCATCCCTGATGATTATCTACATAACCCAGGAATATAACAGATTGCGGATTGAGCTTATATGAAAGTAAAAGTTGAGCAAATACTGCCTGATCTATTCTATGTACTTCAGAGTCTTCAAACAACTCTGGGTTTCTCACGGTATTTCTGTATTGCAGAATGATCCGAAAGAATGTTCTTGGGTTGAAGTTATAAGCTGCTTGCCATTGGGTAAGATTCGCTGTGAAAATTTCATCTCCATCCAGATGTAAATTCAAATAACGATGGTTTATTGTCATATCAACATGTCTGCCAACTCTTATATCTGACTCAATTCTGAATTGAAGATTATCCGCCTTTCTACTATTTGCAAAATCCACGGCTGGACCAAAATTAATCCATCCATTTATTCCTAAATTCCCTAAAGGTTGAATGTCAAAGCCTGTCCATAATCTCACCAATTTATGGGTTGTTCCTTCATATTGTTGCCAAATAATATCTGGATTGATCCAATAATTTAATTGCAGCGGGCCATTAAAAAATGCGCTGGTCCAAACACCTGCCATGTCAAGAGTTCCACTAGTAGATTGCCTTCCAAACCCTCCGGCATTCATTCCAAAGTTGCTGTACCACTTGGCTTGCTTTGGCCAGAACATACGCTCTACCCAAAATCTATACCTTCTGTAATCAACCTGAGGAACAAATCCTGCGTCTGCCCGGAATTCGGAGTTTCTGTTTTCAAATATGAATCGGCTGTTCCAGTTTCTGGTATCATACCTGATTTGGAGATTGTATGACTCCCCTTGCAAAGTATTCTCGGGTTGTTCAAATTCTGCAACAGTTGAGGAGTCATACAAGGTACTCGTACGTAAATATTGAGCCCTTATTGTAATTGGATCCCACGGTCTCACAAAGAAGTCCATGCCACCTACTCTGTTGAAATAATCACCTCCTTCTCTACCAGTGTAAAGTAGACCAACATTTGAGTTCTTTCCAATATCCCTTCTGAATCTCGCTATCACATTATCCACTTGTTGATCCATAGAAGTAGATTGTGACCCCTGAAACCCTGGAAGTATCAAATTATTAACTTGATCTCTGGCTACCAGTAACCCAACAGCATTCTTTTGAATCTTACCGGTAATTTTCGCCCCATATGATGGATCTACTATAGTCCTTGAGAAAAACGCTTGAAGAGGCGTGTTAAAGAAGTCGGCACCCTCCAGAAAGAAGGGTCGTTTCTCAGGGAATTGTAAGGCAAATCTATTATTTACATCCAGTTGCGCAGCATCCGCCTCTACTTGCGAGAAGTCTGGATTGAGAGTAAGGTTTAGCGTGAGATCAGTAGTTATACCCCATCTTGCATCCAAACCAACATTAGTCTCCACCTGACCTCTATCTATTGGATCATCTGGAAACTCGGTTCTTTCATCAAATTTATTTACAGTTACAGTTGGTGTAAACTCCAGATTCCTGCCTGGTTTTATGCCTTTGAATCCTGTAATCTGATTTGCCTGACACAGTAAACAATTGTTATCCTGATCAACAGGCATGGAATGGAATAACTTTCTGATGCTTCTTGGGTAAACCCTTATTCCGATAAATTTCCAGGTTTGCACTTCTTCTGTGTTAGGGAACCTCAAGGACTTGAAGGGAATTGCTGCTTCAACAATATAACCCTGATCTGTAGTTCTCCCGGCAGAGTTCCATATTGCATCCCAGCTTAAATCACCTCCAGATACTTGTTCATCATAAATCCCATCCTGCTGCACGCCAAGAGGATTAAGATCAAAGAAAAACGCTCGTCTTGAATCATTGAATGGATCCAGGAAGAGGGATACATAATCATTGTCATCCAATTTATCTCGGTCATTGATGATCGCCCGAATACTTCTTGGGTTTGGATCAAACACTTCAAAAGAATAGTATAGGTATTCTTTACTGAAACCAATCCTTAAAATTGTCTTTACCTCGGCGGGAATATTATTACCAGGGTTTGTTTCATAATCCAGTGTAATTTCCTGAGCTTTTTGCCAAAGCGCATCATCTAATACACCATCAATTCTCAAGTCTTCACCTTCGCATTCTATGACATTAAAAGTTTTTGGACCTGTGGGGTTTTGGGCAATGATAAATGAGGGGAAGAGTACCAGTGCAAAAATTAAAATTGTTCTAAGATTGAAGATTAAGTGATTTTGCATAGCTAAAATTTTATTAAACTTAATCAGCTACACGTTCGGCTTATTTCTAAAGATTTGGTACTTCGTTCGGATTCTTCCAAACATACATTTCAATTATTTGGAGGAATAACACAAAAACAATTTATTATTCTAATACTCCCAGATAACTGTTTGATTTTCAGGTTTCTTGATGGATTACTGGGATTTCTTTCGTATTTTCGAAGATAATAAGGGACAATACTTTTTAAGGAGATGTCAAACTATTTATCAAACACCACTTACGGTAGGGTCGTACGATTGATTAGTGCACTTGGAATACCTTCTTTATCAGACTTTTCGACCATTCTAGGATTTGGACTGGATAACCCGTTTGAGACTTTAAAGTCAGGGCAATCTGAAGCACTGGCGCAAGCTATTGAAGAAAAAATTCTGGATAAATACCCAAATGTCAGCAAAGCTTATTTGCGTGGTACTTCTGAGAGTATGTTTAGAGACGAAGGTGTTAACCTGGAAGTCTTTGACAGCTACAAAAAGAGAATCAACAGTATTGTTTCAGTCCTTGAGGATAATATTTCCGATGAAGAGAGTTTGACTGAAGCCAAATCCATGGTTTGGAAAGAATTTGAAAGATTACAGCACGAGATACTTCAATTGCAATGTGACGTGATCAACCTCAAAAATACTATAGATAAAAAAGACGGGGATATTAAAAGACTTCTGACTTTCGCTGAGAAATACGCGAAATAAAAAAAGGGCCTAAAGCCCTTCTATTAATTCCATTAGTTCGTATTGCATCTTGCTCCTTCGTTTCACGAAGCGCAACCACAACATCACCATCAATACCAGACTTAGCACTCCTCCTGCTGCTATGGCCCAGATTGAATAAACTGTTTTCTTTATTACTTTTTTATTTGAAAGTCCTTCTTCGTACAAGTTGGCAAATGATTTTACCGCAGCGATACTTGTAGCTTGAAGGTGTTTGTCTCTTGTTTCGTAATAAGATGACATCTCTGAATTGAACTTGTTTGAGTATTCCAGAGCTTTGTCAGTGTTGCCTTTCACCTGACTTAATATCATCAAGTGCTGAAATAACTTCATATCATCAGGATCTGCAGTGAATGATCCATATAGTTCTTTTGCTTCATTTAAATAAAGTTCCGCTTCGGAGTATTCACCAAGTTTAAGATAGCATTCTCCCAAATCCATGTTGGTAATGTATTTGGCTGACTTTCGCTCTCTTAATTTTAAGGCACTTTTAAAATACTCTTTCGCGCTATTTAGATCTCCTTCTATCAAGTAGCTGTCACCTAAGTTGTGATACGCAATACCAGCCCTCATCTCATAAGAAGGTGCATCTTTCAGGTCAACCACTAATTGGTAGTATTCTCTTGCCTTGTCTAAATCTCCTGCTTTTTTGTTTCTTAACCCCTCAAGATTATAGCTTGAAGCTAACAATTTTAAATAAGAGTTTTCTTTTGCTTCTGTTATAGCCAGATGAAAGTATTCACCAGCGGTATGAAAATCCTCATTCCACATGTAGGCTTTGCCTAAATAGAGCATAAACTCAACCCTCTTCTCATTACGAGTATGTTCAAAACCTTGTAAAAAATGATAAATTGCCAGATCATAATTACCAAGCTTTTGGAAAATCTGCCCCAAATTTTTCCTAATAGAAACAGATTTTTGTTCGTCAGGATACAATTCAATGGCCTCCATATAGTGAGAAATTGATGTACCGAGATTACCAAGCTCATTCTCTATGTATCCTAGTATAAAATAGGATTCAAACCGATCAGCTTTGTTATTCGCAACTTCCAGAGCACTAAATGCATACACTTTTGCCTGCGAAAGATCTGTCTTTAGCAAGCTTTTCGCTGTAGCATTCAACTCTGTAGCCTCCTGCACCTCTTCCGACTCACAGCTTGACAAAGCTAATATAATAACAAGGCAAAGCTTGGATAGGATTGGTGGGTAATATTTAAATTTTAAGCTATTCAATGCGAATTATTACTAGTTACTAGTTGACTCTTCAGGTGGAGTATCTGCATTTGGATCATCTGGATCATTTACAGGATCATCTTCCTCCGTCATCGGCTGTTCAACATTAATTTCTTCAAGGTCTTCACTCGTCTCGCAGGAGGCGAAGAAGGCACCAAATACAATAAGCAGGAGTAATATTTTTTTCATCGCGTGATTTTTAAACAGTGTTACAATATACCGTTACTACAATTACGACTCAATTTCTCCACCCATTATCTTGGGCATTTGTGCCTACTTTTCGACGAATGTTAAATTTTCAAAGACAAAAATCCAGATAACTCATATGAGAGGTTAGCTGCTTGAAAATCGTAATTGATGGTCGAATAGTGAGGCGGTACCCTAAAGTACATTATTAAAGTAGTATATTTTCTCGAAATATTCAAATTCAAAGCTAATACAAAAACCGTTGTGTTGCATGAATTTTATTCATAACCTTCCGAAATTCATTTCATCCAAATCTTCATCCGCTGCAAATCTCTATATCGTTTAGTCTGACATGATTAAATTATTTATTGCCCTGGTGCTCATCATGCCCTATTACAGGCTTTTTGCACAACATTCATATACACTCTCAAGAGCTGCATTAATACTAGACAGCAAGGTTGAAACTCATCCGTTAACTGATGAAAATAAAATTGATGTAAAGTCTAAATTTTTCACACCTCTGAGTAAAGTAGGTGACAAAGACCTCTCCTCAGATTACCGACCTTTTGTGAATTCCCTATGCCGAATCAAATGGCAAAGCTCCTGGAACAAGAAACTGAACCTAAGTGTAGAGTTAGTCAGAGATCTTAAATATGGAGCTGGAATTGGTATGATCTATAGAATAGGCAAGAAGAAGTGTTGTATTCACTAGTCCAGATCTTCAAAGAACAGGACCAGCTTTTTTTCACGCTTGACTAACGGAATCTTTTCCATCTCAATACCAATGAATGCCATCCCTCTCCGGATTGACTGCTGAGTAAAGTAAACTTCCTGAAGCTGATTGGCTTTATTAGAGAAATAATAAGTATTCTGATCAAACACATGAGTTTGTTCTACTTTCACAAGTGACACAGACTCCTGTTTACTGATCTTTTTATAGTTGTGCTTTAGCAGTTTTGAATTTTCATTCACTACAAGAATTTCGAAGAATGTTTTATCAGAAACTTCCTGTACTTTGTTCGCCTCAATCTGAACCCCCCAGATGTTCTGATGATCTACAAGGTACTGCTGAATTCCATTTACATCCTCGATTGTGGCCTGCCCAAAAGAAACAAAGGCCTTTCGGTTCTCGCCTTTCATCCGAGATCTGGTTTCTACGATATTCAAATCATCTATTTCTGGAGCCTGAGATAAATAATGATAAAACTCCAGGTGCTCGATATCATATGTGGCTCCTACAATCAAAACCTGAGCAACAGCGTACCCTCTTTCAAACTTTCTTATTTCATCATCGATTTTAATTTCGAATCCCTGCACTCTGGAAGTGTTTAATCTATAAGTCCTACCTTCATACTGAGTGTATACAGAATTGTTGATGGTATTGAATTTGAGTGCACCTACATTATAATCCCCATCAGTGGTTTTCAAAACTCCAGTGTGCCAAAAGACGTCTTGTTTCCTGAATCGGTCGTCAAGAAAATAGGATATTTGTCCTCTTACGTCACTCTCCTTGACTTCAACAGCATTCTTTCGCAGATAAGTAGAAAGCTCCATCTCGGATTGAGCAAAAAGTAGTACACTCTGAAATACCAGAATGGTTGCAATAAAGTACTTCATGTGTTAATCATACGGTATATCCATGATTAAAGCCAAAAAAAAGCCCAACTTGTGACAAGCGGGCTTTTGACTTCATATTACTTACTTTATTGATTTTAAGTCAGAGAGGGCTCCAAAAGATTTTGTGCCAGCCAATCTCCAACTTCTGAAGTTTTATAAGCTTTTCCTTCTGCGATATCTTCAGTTACTACTTTAGCTTCCAATGAATCATCAACAGCTTTTCTAACTGCAGCTGCTTCTTCAAGAAGATCCAATGATTCCAATAACATAGCAGCTGATAACACTGTAGCAATTGGATTAGCAATGTCTTTTCCTGCTGCCTGAGGATAAGATCCGTGAATTGGTTCAAATACTGAAGTATGAGTACCGACAGAAGCAGAAGGCAATAAACCTAAAGATCCGGTAATTACACTTGCTTCATCTGAAAGGATATCTCCAAACATATTTTCAGTTACCATCACATCAAATTTCTTTGGCCACTGAATCAACTGCATTGCTGCATTATCGACAAACATGTAATCGGTCTCAACATCTGTATATGACTTCTCCATTTCCTGAGCTACTTCTCTCCATAATCTGGAAGTACCCAAAACATTGGCTTTATCGACTACTGTCAGTCTCTTATTTCTTTTCTCTGCATAAGAGTAAGCTAGCTTTAGAATCCTATCAATTTCTTCAACTGTATAAACACAAGTATCAAATGCAGTTTTAAGGTCTTCTGTTCTTCCTCTGGGTTGCCCAAAGTAAATTCCTCCAGTCAATTCTCTTACAACTACAAAATCAGCACCTTCCACGATATCTTGTCTTAGTGGACTCTTATGAATCAACGACTGGAATGTAGTAACAGGTCTGATGTTAGCATATAGACCTAATTTCTTTCTCATAGCTAAAAGTCCTTGCTCAGGTCTTACTTTAGCTTTTGGGTCGTTATCATATTTTGGATCTCCAATTGCGCCAAAAAGCACCGCATCAGAGTTCATACAAACCTCATGAGTAGATTCCGGGTATGGATCTCCCAGCTGATCAATAGCAGTTGCACCTACAGGAGCGTAGGTCAATTCGAAACTATGATTATACTTCTCACCAACAGCCTTCAATACCTTGATTGCTTGCTCTACTATCTCAGGACCAATTCCATCTCCTGGTAATACGCCAATTTTAAAATCCATTTATATATGATTATTTTGATTCTCTATAATATTCAACATTTTGATAGTTGCCTTAATTGCCGCAACCGTTTGATCCGGGTCAAGACCTCTCGTTTTGAAACGATATCCATCTTCCCAGGTAATGATCGTAATTACAAGTGCATCAGTATTTCCTCCAGGAGGTATTTGCACTTCGTAATCTACCAATTTTGGAAATGATCTTCCAAGGCTCTTATATATATGACTCAGGCAATTCATAAAAGCATCATACTGGCCATCTCCTGAGGCAGTTTGCTCATATGTTTCACCGTTGATTTCTACACTCAAAGTAGCCATTGACTTTAGTCCCTGAGCTACTGATAAAGCGTAATTCAAAATCTTCACTGTCGGATCCTGAACCTCAGTTCCAAGAACATCCTTTATGATAAAAGGTAAGTCTTCCTTGGTAATGGTTTCTTTTTTGTCGCCTAGTTCAATGATCTTTTTAGTCACCTTTTTGGTATCCTCAGGGCTCAATTCGATTCCTAACTCCTCCAGATTCTTATGAATACTGGATTTACCTGAAAGCTTTCCTAATGCATAGCTGTAAGTCCTACCAAATCTTGTCGGGTCCAATTCATTTTGATAGAGATTATCCTTGTTATCACCATCAGCGTGAATTCCGCTTGTTTGAGTGAATACAAATTCTCCGATCAAGGGCTTGTTTTGAGGGATTCTTATTCCTGAGAATGATTCAACTACTTTGCTGACTTTGAATAATTTGGTTTCATCAACATTGATCTCCTTACCCAGGTGATCTTTTATAATTCCAATCACACTCGATAAAGGAACATTTCCAGCGCGCTCGCCAAGTCCATTTAGTGTAGTATGAATTCCGGTGACTCCAACTTTTACGGCTTCATATACATTGGCTACCGATAAGTCATAGTCATTATGTGCGTGAAAATCGAAAGTGAAGTTGGGGAATTTGGACACTACTTCACCACAATATTTTGCAACCTCCTCATGATTCAGAATACCCAAAGTATCCGGTAACATAATTCGCCTGACGCTTGTGGATGAAAGGCCTTCCAGAAGATTAAAAACATAATCCGGGGAATCTTTCATTCCATTGGACCAATCCTCCAGATAAATATTGACCTGAATTCCCATATCATCCGCAAGAGCCACGGTAGCCTTGATGTCAGCCAGATGTTCTTCCGGAGTTTTTCTTAATTGCTTGGTGCAATGCTTGAGTGAGCCTTTACAAAGTAGGTTATTTACTTTGCCTCCAGCTTCCTTTATCCATTCCAGACTAACATCTCCATCTAGGAATCCAAGAATCTCAATGTTTTTTTGATATCCATTATCGGTTGCCCAGGAAAGAATGTTTTTGGCCGCTTCAAACTCACCATCCGAGACTCTGGCCGAAGCAATTTCCAACCTATCCACCTTGAGTTCTTCCAGCAGCAACTGCGCAAGACTCAGTTTTTCTCTGTTGGTGAACGAAACCCCGGAGGTCTGCTCACCATCTCGAAGGGTGGTATCTAGAATCTCTAATGACATCAATAATTAAGCTCTGGCTTCCTCGAATGCTTCAATTTTATCCTTGATGCTGATCAAGTAATCGATATCATCAAAACCATTTAACAGGCATTCTTTTTTATAAGAACTGATTTCAAATCCTGTGCTTTCACCTGTTGCAACAATTGTGAATTGCTGATTTTCTAAGTCAACTTTGAATTGAGCATTTGGATCTTTATCAATTTCAGCGAAAACTTTCACTAAAAATTCTTCAGAGACCTGAACTGGAAGTAAACCATTATTTAATGAGTTGCCTCTAAAAATATCTGCGAAGAATGAGGAAACTACTACTTTAAATCCATAATCATGTACTGCCCATGCAGCATGCTCTCTACTTGAGCCACTTCCAAAGTTTTTACCTGCTACCAGAATCTTTCCAGTGTAAGTATCATCATTCAATACAAAGTCCTTGATTGGTTCATTATTCTTGTCAAATCTCCAATCTCTGAATAGGTTTTCGCCAAAACCATCTCTTGTAGTCGCTTTAAGGAATCTTGCAGGAATGATTTGATCTGTGTCTACATTCTCTATCGCTAATGGAACAGCAGATGACTCGAAGCTTATAAATTTATCTATCGCCATGTTGTGATGTCTTTTAAAGTAATTCTCTTGGATCAATGATTTTTCCTGAAACTGCAACTGCAGCAGCCGTTAACGGACTAGCCAATAAAGTCCTTGATCCCGGACCTTGTCTTCCTTCAAAGTTTCTATTTGAAGTAGAAACCGCATACTTTCCTTCAGGAATTTTATCGTCGTTCATTGCTAAACACGCTGAACAACCTGGCTGTCTAAGTTTAAATCCAGCTTCTTCCAGTACCTCAACGATTCCTTCATCCTGAGCCATTTTTTCTACCTGCTTAGAACCAGGAACGATCCATGCTGTAATGTTTTCAGCTTTTTTCTTTCCTTTTACAAATCCAGCAACCTCTCTAAGGTCTTCAATTCTTCCGTTGGTACAGCTTCCAACAAACACATAATCTACAGGCTTACCTACCAATTGATCACCAGCATTGAATCCCATATAGTTCATAGACTTTTCAAAAGAAGCCTTTTCAGAATCTTCGATATCAGTAAGTGATGGAATATTTGATACAATCTTTGCTCCCATTCCCGGGTTTGTACCATATGTAATCATTGGTTCGATATCTGCCGCATCAAATACGATCTCTTTATCAAAAACTGCATCATCATCAGTTTTCAATTCTTTCCATTTTGCAACAGCTTTATCAAACTCTTCACCTTGTGGGGCTCTTTCTCTTCCTTTGATATATTCAAATGTGGTTTCATCCGGAGCGATGTGACCTCCTCTTGCACCCATTTCAATACTCATATTACAAACTGTCATTCGACCTTCCATAGAAAGGCCTCTGATCGCAGAACCAGCAAACTCTACAAAGTACCCAGTTCCTCCACCAGCTGTAACTTTAGAAATAATATATAAAACAATGTCTTTTGCGGTTACACCTTTACCTAGTTCACCGTCGACAGTAATTCTCATTTTCTTTGGCTTAGGCTGCATGATGCATTGTGTTGCCAAAACCATTTCCACTTCACTGGTACCAATTCCGAAAGCTACCGCTCCAAAAGCACCGTGTGTAGAAGTGTGGCTATCTCCACATACAATGGTCATCCCTGGTTGGGTTAAACCTAATTGAGGGCCAATTACATGGACAATTCCCTGATACGGATGGTTCAAACCATAAAGATCTACACCATGTCTTTCACAGTTTTCTGTGAGTTTATCAACCTGGAATTTTGAGAGAGCATCTTTAATGGGTAAATGCTGGTCAATAGTTGGAACGTTGTGATCTGGTGTTGCAACTGTATTTTGTGGTCTGAATACCGGAACACCTCTTTTTTCAATTCCTGCAAATGCCTGAGGGCTTGTTACCTCATGCACTAAATGTCTGTCGATATATACGACACTAGGACCGCCTTCTATCTCTGAAACTACATGCGAGTCCCAGATTTTGTCAAATAACGTTTTACCCATATTTAATTTAATGATCTGTGATTTCTACCAAATTAAGTATGCTGACATACCTAATTTTTATCTTTTAATTGAAGAACAAATTTAGGATGCAGAACAAGCAGTTTACAACGAAATATTAATTAATTTTTGAAATAATATCCGATGGCTAAGGAAGCCATTATTACTTCAATTATCTATTTCTCAGCATTTTACACTGAAATTTATTCACATTCCTAAGGAAGCAGGATTGTGATTTGAAATTTTAGAAAGGATTTTGGATTAGATCATTGGAGCTTCTGAATCCAATTTAGTGGCATTGAGTTTCTCTTCGATCTTTTTGAGCACTGTCCATTGGGCAGCATCCATCTTATATTTAATAAGTAATACTTTAGAAGAGTACTCTCTTAATTCCTGGTGAAAATCATCCTCTGATCCAACGCAGTACTTTTCAGTAACCTCATTGTACCAAAGTAAAATCATAGTTCTCATAATTAGCTTAGCTCCGTTTATTTAATACAACATAAATTTTCTGTAGGATATCTTCCGACCCTAGAATTTCCTTTTCCAATTTGTAAGTAAGTCTAGTAGATGAGTAACAATTCTGGTAGTTTAATGTGTGTCATTGAACTGGCGCCAGAAGTGCTATCTGTCTGCGCTTATATCTTCTAATATAACAAACGAATTGATGAAATCGATTTTTTTTCGATGAAAGTTTGATGAGGAATCATCAGTGTATTTCATCACACGTCGGACGGATTGTATTTTACTTTGAACGGATAAAACAAAAAGGGGATCGACCCGCGATCCCCTTTATACTAACTGACCTAATCTCCCCTATTCCTTCTCCAAATCGATGGTGTCGAGGTTAATAAATTCGATGGCTCCTGCTTCACTTAATGTCAACCCTACTATGCCATCTTTTGACACCTTTCCTGCTAGTATTTCTTTTGATAATTGATTTAAAATCTCTCTTTGCAATACCCTTTTCAAAGGCCTTGCGCCAAACTGCGGATCAAAACCAAGTTCCCCCAGCTGATCCAGAACCTCATCAGATGCCTCAATTTTGATTCCTGCTTCCTCAAGTCTTGCCTGAATAAGCTTGAACTGAATGCCAACAATCTTTCTTATATCCTCTTTGCTTAGAGGTCTAAACATGATTGTTTCATCGATTCTATTCAGAAACTCTGGTCTCATTGATTTTTTCAAAAGTTCAAAGACTTGCAATTTGGTATCCTCCAGTACTTGCTCGGTATTCCATTCCTCCATCTTATCAAAGTTATCCTGAATGATTCCTGAACCAATATTGGTAGTCATGATCACTATGGTATTCTTGAAATTCGCGACTCTTCCTTTATTGTCAGTCAATCTTCCGTCATCCAGAACCTGAAGCAGAATGTTGAATACATCCGGATGCGCTTTTTCTATTTCATCCAGAAGAATCACTGAATATGGTTTTCTTCGCACAGCCTCCGTAAGCTGACCGCCTTCATCATACCCCACATATCCTGGAGGCGCTCCAATCAATCTACTTACAGCATGTCTTTCCTGATACTCTGACATATCAATCCGAACCATGGAGTTTTCGTCATTGAATAGATAGTCAGCAAGCGCTTTTGCAAGTTCCGTTTTTCCAACACCTGTTGTACCCAAGAATATAAAGGATCCAATTGGTCTTTTAGGGTCTTGCAAACCTGCCCTGCTCCTTCTCACTGCATCAGAAATTGCCTGAATAGCTTCATGTTGGCCTGCCACTCTTTTTCCCAACTCATCCTCCAGGCTTAGCAACTTCTCACGATCACTTTGAAGCATCTTCGAAACCGGAATTCCGGTCCATTTTGCAACAACCTCAGCAATATCATCTGCTTCTACCTCCTCTTTTAACAGAGAAGATTCCCCTTGCATTTCCTGAAGCTGGACATTGTATTCTTCAAGCTTCTTTTCACTCTCAGTGATCTTGCCATATCTTATCTCAGCAACTAAACCATAATCTCCGCTTCTCTCCGCCTGCTCAGCTTCCTGTTTATATCTATCGATATTCTCCTTCTCTTCCCGAATGCCTTTAATGACATTCTTTTCCATCTCCCACTTTGCTTTAAGATCGTTTCTCCTCTCACTTAGCTCCGCTATTTCCTTGTTTAAGATCGATTCTTTTCCTTTATCTTTCTCCCTCCTGATTGCTTCTCGCTCAATTTCCAACTGCATGATTTTTCTTTGCAACTCATCCAGCTCCTCAGGAAGACTATCAATTTCCAACCTCAACTTTGATGCCGCCTCATCCATCAAGTCAATTGCTTTATCTGGAAGAAACCTATCAGATATGTATCTACTGGATAGTTCTACAGAAGAAATAACCGCGTCATCCTTGATCCTAACTCCGTGATGAACTTCATACTTCTCCTTAATGCCTCTTAGAATAGATATTGCATCTTGCACATTTGGTTCATCCACCATTACGGCCTGAAACCTTCTTTCTAGTGCTTTGTCCTTCTCCACATATTTCTGATATTCCTTGAGAGTGGTTGCTCCTATTGCATGTAGCTCACCTCTAGCCAATGCTGGTTTCAAAAGGTTTGCGGCATCCATTGCTCCTTCACCTCCTCCGGCACCAATCAATGTGTGAATCTCATCAATGAACAAAATGATCTCTCCATCCGAATCAGTTACTTCCTTGATTACTGCTTTTAGTCTCTCCTCAAATTCTCCTTTGTATTTTGCCCCAGCAACAAGAAGTCCCATATCCAGAGAAATTAAAGTTTTAGATTTCAAGTTCTCCGGAACATCTCCATCCACAATCCTCTGAGCCATTCCTTCTACAATAGCGGTCTTTCCAACTCCAGGCTCTCCTAATAGTATTGGGTTATTTTTCGTCCTCCTGCTCAAAATCTGAAGGACTCTCCTTATCTCCTCATCTCTCCCAATTACCGGATCTATCTTTCCATCTTTGGCCATTTGGTTGAGATTAATTGAATATCTTTCGAGCGACCTATATTTTGATTCCGCATTTTGATCAGTAACTCTACTTCCTCCTCTTAATTCGGTAATTGCTGATTTCAATAATTCATTGGTGAAACCAACTTCTTTCAACAATTGAGCAGTTTTGTCTTTCCCATTGAGCAATCCAAGAAGGATGTGTTCTACTGCAACATACTCATCCCCAAATTCTTTTAATTGTTTTTCAGCATTTTGAAGTGCTGCCGCGGCATCATTTGATAAGTATGGTTTCTGGCCTGAAACTTTAGGATATCCAGAAATAATCTCATCTACTCTTTGATCTAACAGCTGGTTGTTTACACTCAGCTTTTTCAGCATAAAGGAGATCACATTCTCGTCACCCATCAAAATACCTTTCAGTAAGTGCGCAGTATCAATGGCTTGTTGCTCATTTGATTGAGCAATTTCAGTGGCCTGATTGAGCACTTCCTGAGACTTTATCGTGTATTTATTAAAATTCATTTTATAAGCTGATTATAGTGTTCAATCGAATTCATCAAATAACGAACCAAACCAAAATTTAGCGATTATTAAGACAGATTGTCGTAATTCTTAATAAATCAGAAAAGTTTCGAGTCATTTTGTCACTAAAATGAAAGGTTGATACCCAAACTGTATGATCTGGATGGTAGCCAACTTTCAATTCTATCGAATCCACCTATTGAAAAATTGTTGACTCTGCTAAAGGAAGGATTGGGACCAGTTGAGTTGTCCGTAAACCGAACTTCCGGATCATTCCCTTGATATCCTGAGATAGTAAATAAGTTATTAGCAGTAAAATTCACTGATA
Organism: bacterium; assembly: GCA_024743255.1. GTDB lineage: Bacteria > Bacteroidota > Bacteroidia > Cytophagales > Cyclobacteriaceae > JANSWY01. The sequence continues at coordinate 22,514 of JANSWY010000009.1, forward strand.
TGTTATCGAACACATTGTGGAGCTTCAACAAATTGTAATTAATACTTAGCATTTCTAACCGAACAAAACTGGCATTTTCAACATAGAAGCTACTCCAGAAATAAATGGGATCTGCATCACTAAGCCGAGGAATATCTTCGTGGGATGATAGTAGATTATACGAGGCTTCTGTAAAGCCACTTGCTCTGTTTTGATAATGTAATCTTGCAGTATTGATGATGTCATGCCCCATCACCGATCTGAATAAAACCTGCATATTCCATTTCTTCCAGGAAAGGCTATTCATCCATGAAATGCTCGACTCTGGTAGATAATTGCCAATAGTGGTAGCATCCCAAAACTCATCTTGAACTCCATCCCCATCAATATCTTCAATTGTCCAACCGCTATTGTCAAATCCAGTGAACTGCGCTCCATAGATGAGACCGGCCGAGCTACCTTCCTCTAATATTAATGGTCTTTGACTACCGCACCCAGCACTGAAGCCACCGAAGGTAATTCCATCATTAGAAATATCATCATATACATGTAAATCCAGCACTTTCGACTTATGTGTAGCAAACATCAATGTGCTAGACCACACCAACTTATTAGAATTGACGAAATCCCATGAAGCACTTATTTCAATTCCTCTATTTCGGTGTTTCCCATAATTTAGATTGGTAGGTCCCCAAATAAAACTTTCATGGTACACATTAGTTATAAAATCAGATTCTGTATTTGAGTACCAGTTTACTGCTCCATTGACCTTTCCTGATAGTGCAGAATAGTTTAAACCAATTGTAAGTAGATCTGAAGAGGGAGGTCCTAAATCAGGATTTGCGCCCTGCTCTGGATATGCGTAGTACGGATATTCTTCTCCTAAATTATAAATAGTTTGAGATAGCCCAGCGATGTATGGAGTAAGACCTGTTCTCCCATAACTAATGGAAGGAAACAAATAGGTAATTAACTTACTGTTTGTAGAGATATGTGCGCCTACTTTTCCGAAGTAGTAATGATGCCTGTTATTATCCTCACCCAAAGCAGAGGACCCCTCATACCTATCACCAACTTCAAAATAGAGTCCATTATCAAAAGATATCTCAAGATTAGCATAGTACGCATTTAGTTTTACAAGGCTGATGTTTTCATAAATATCGGTTTCCCAGTCTTCATAATTATATTGAAATAGCCCTCGGTTTCTTTGTCTGATTTTTTGGTTTTGAACACCGAATTCAAGATTAGTAGCAAAAGCATTAAATCGCTTAGAATATCTCATGTTAATGCCAAGTTGCTCATTTCTGACTCGTTCTGAGTCTTTTTCCAATTGAAAGCCGCTCCAATTTCCGTAGAAACTTCTCGGGTCTCTTTCCTCAATGTCTCTTGTGTGCATCCTTGCAAAGGAATATTGAGCATTGATTGAAAGTGAATTACTTATTGTATAGGAAGCATCAAAATTTTGGAGAAAGGAGTGTCTATACTGTTCTCGATCATTCAAATCAATAACCGCCCTTGGGTTAAATGAATAATAGGTTTCTCTTTCGGCATATTCATAATTATCAGACACATTATCACGTGCAAAATCTGCTACCTGATCTCGAAAAACAGGTAAGGTCGGATTTGCTGACATTGCCAGTCTAAATGCATCCTGAAAACCTTTCTCCGACTCTGAATAATTGATTACACTCCAAGAGTTTAATATCAGCTTATTATTTAAACCTGAGTAATTCAATTGGGTGAACCCATTATATCGTTTTGAAAAAGTCTCCTTTTGAATTCCTTCTAAATTTCTAATGTTGATACCAACGTGATACCCAAAGTTTTTCACACCACCATGATTAGCGATATTGACAACTGAAGACGTTGTATTCTGTGTAATTTCATCCATCCAGTCTGTATCCGATCCAAAGTTCTGAGTTGTATTACTATTAAGGGCTCGATACTCACTGCCTGTCAATACAGTTTGCCGATAAATAGGGGATTCTGTGATGACCTGAAAATTAACATCTGTTCCAGCTTGTTGAACATTTCCACTTTTAGTTGTAATCAATATCACCCCATTCATTGCTCTTATACCATACTTCGAAGTTGAGGCATCATTTATTACTTTGATGGAAGCGATATTGGCAGGGTCTATCAGTTCGATTGGAATGCCAATTGCTCCATCCACCACTATCAATGGGGATCCATCAGCAGTGAAGCTACCATTGGTTCTATACCTAACATCAAACGGTTGACTTAAGTCCGCTCCTGGTCTTGAAATGAGTAATCCCGGAATTCTTCCGTGTATTAATTGAAATGGATTCTGGATGTTACCCTTATTGAATTCAGAGGCTGTTAATTCGTAAATATTTTGTGTAGACTCTAGTAGTGAATCTGGTTTGTCGGTCTGCGCGACGGATATATTGATTGCTGCAAAGCTGAATACAGCTATAGCGTAGATTTTCTTCATAATACCAGGCGATGACAATGAATGCTCATACAATTTAACGAAAAAATGGCAGTTGCGAAATTCTCTTTTATCTTAGAACAAATTATCAGACCTAATGATGAGAAGGCGAAAATTCATTTCTAAATCCCTTTCTGCCGCTGCAGTTGCAGGTACCTGTGCGGGTTTGGTTTCTTGTGATACTGAAAAGCAGCAGGAAGTCAACACACCAAATATCAATTTCAACAAGACTTACCGCTGGAAAATGGTAACCACATGGCCGCCAAACTTCCCTGTTTTGGATGAGGGCTGTAAACTACTTGCTAAGTGGGTTGAAGAGATGTCCGGTGGAAGAATGAAAATTCATGTTTATGGTGGTGGCGAATTGATTCCCGCGCTTGAATGTTTTGATGCTGTGAGCAATGGCGCTGTTGAAATGGGACATGGTGTCGCCTATTACTGGGCTGGAAAAGTTCCGGCGGCTCAATTTTTTGGAGCCGTTCCGTTTGGAATGAATGCTAACCAGAGCAATTCCTGGGTTTTGGCAGGAGAAGGTGGAAAGCTTTGGGAAGAGATTTATGAACCGTTTGATATTTTACCAATCACTTGTGGTAATACTGGCATTCAAATGGGTGGCTGGTTCAATAGGGACATCAATTCTCTGGAAGATATCAAAGGGCTCAAAATGAGAATTCCAGGATTGGGAGGTAAGGTTTTCAATAAGGCCGGAGGAACAGCAGTACTGGTTTCAGGAAGCGAAATTTACACCAACCTTGAAAGAGGGGTGATTGATGCAACTGAGTGGATTGGACCTTACCATGATTACAAAATGGGATTCTATCAGGTCGCAAAGAATTACTATTATCCAGGATGGCATGAACCTGGAGCTACATTAGAGTTACTTATCAATAAGTCTAAGCTACTGGAATTGCCATTGGACCTTCAGCAAATCATCAAAACAGCAGCTTATCAATTGAATGATTGGATGGGTGCAGAATTTGATGCGAAGAATGCGATCTATCTTAAAAAGCTGATTGATGAAGAAGGTGTGCTATTAAAACAATTCCCTTCAGATGTTCTTTCTGCTCTTAAAAGGTACACTGATGAAACAATAGAAGAACTTACTGACCGAGACGCAACAAGCAAGAAGGTTTATGAAAGTTATTCAAAGTTTAGAGATTCTGTATCTGTTTGGTCTAACATCAGTGACAGGGCTTATTACGATTCATTAACATAGTTATGATTGTTGCAAAACCTGAAGATAAAAAGCTTTTCCTGCAAGTCCTTGGACAAGCTTTTAAGGGAAACAAAAGCTCTGAATGGGTTTCCAGAAACACACGAAATCTGGAAGGCCTGATGGCATATGGCTTTGACAAATGCCAACCTAAAGGAGGAGCTTACTTTTCAGATGATAGAAAAGCTGTTTTACTGGTTGACAAACCTGAAATCAAACTTCCTTTCTTTAAAGAAATTGGAATCTCACTTCAATTGATACTTTCAGTTGTTGGCTTGAGAAACGTTCCTTCCATATTAAAGAGAGAATCTTATATTAAAAAATTTCATCCCAAAGAACTATATTACTATGCCTGGTTTTTGGGAGTACCTCCTGAAGAGCAAGGCAAAGGGCATGGAAGCAAATTCATTGCAGAGATATTTGAAAAGGCCTACTTAGAAAAACGAGGAATCTACTTAGAAACATCCAATCCCAGAAACCTACCACTTTACGAAAGATTCGGGTTTGAAATCTACCATGAATGGAATGGCCAAGGTTTTACATTGTGGTTTCTCAGGAAATTACCTTAATCCAGCAATTCCTGGGAATAGAATGAGGAGCACAAGAAACAGCAGTTGAATGATTACAAATGGAATGATACCTCTGTAAATATTGGTAGTACTCACTCCTTCTGGTGCTACACCTTTCAAGTAGAATAATGCAAAGCCAAATGGCGGAGTGAGAAATGAGGTTTGAAGATTTACTGCCAGTAATATTCCAATCCAAACCAAATCGATACCCATTGCTGCAAAAATTGGTGCAACCACAGGAACAATGATGAAGACTATTTCTATGAAATCAATAAAGAATCCTGCTATAAAAACTATAAGTAACACCATGATCAAAAATGCTGTTGGAGAGAGATTAGCATTTTGAATAATATTCACTAATAAATCATCACCTTCCAGCCCTCTGAAAACCAATGAAAATGCTGTTGCTCCAACCAAAATCATAAAAACCATGCAGGTGAGATAGGTTGTATCTCTCATTACATCTTTTAAGATTTTCAGATTGAATTTACCACTGAATATTGTCAAAACAGTAGCTCCAAGTGCTCCCACTCCCGCAGCTTCTGTTGGGCTTGCCAGTCCGGCGAAGATGGATCCCAGCACGGCCGCTATCAGTAAAAATGGAAAGACAAAGGCAAAGAATATTTGTCTCCACATTCCTTCGCTTCTGAATGCTTGTAATTCTTCTTCCTTCATCACAGGCGCTTTCTCGGGAGAAATATTTGCTACAATGATTATGTATAAAAGATATCCACCCACAAGCATCAACCCAGGAATCAATGCTGCCGTAAACAAATCCCCGACAGATACATTTAATACCGATCCAAGTAATACTAACACCACTGACGGTGGAATAATTTGCCCAAGCGTTCCAGATGAAGCTATTGTACCAGTTGCAAGACTCACACTGTAACCACGCTTCAGCATGGTTGGCAAACTAATAAGTCCCATTGTCACCACAGTTGCCCCTACGATTCCTGTAGAAGCAGCAAGCATAGCTCCGACAATTACCACAGCTATTGCCAATCCTCCCCTAAACCTTCCAAATATTAATGCCATGGTTTCCAGAAGATTTTCTGCCAATCCGGATTTTTCCAGCATTATTCCCATATAGACGAATAACGGGACGGCCAGGAGCACAAAATTGTTCATAGTCCCATACACCCTAAGAGAAAGCAGGTAAAAGAAATCAATATCAAATACTATCACTCCAACGATAATGGAGATTCCACCAAGTGTAAAGCTAACTGGGTAACCAAAAAGAATTGCCAGGAATACGACAACAAAAAGTATAATCGGTAAAAACTCAATCACGAATCAGCTGGCTTTGGATTTACAATAGTTTTTAAGGAATTGGTAACAATCGACACACCTTGCAATAGCAATAAAATGAAACCAATTGGGATAGTAGATTTAATGATGAATCTTGCCGGTAATCCACCTGGATCAGGACTTGTTTCTAATATTCTAAATGAATTCTGTACAAACGGAATGGATGTCCAGATGATCACAATGCAAAAAGGAAACAGGAATATCAGAGTTCCAATCAGATTAACCCAGGCCTTTTTCTTCTCACTGAATTTGCTGTAAAACAAATCCACTCTTACATGTTTGTCATGCTTCAAGGCATAGGCAGAACCAACCATAAAAATTGAGGCGAAAATGTGCCATTCCAATTCAAATACGGCTGCCGAACTCCAGGTAAAAAGATACCTCATGATCACATCAAAACAGATCACAAGAACCAGTATTGTGGTGAGCCAGGAAACAGCTTTTCCTACATATTCATTTAAGGTATCAATGGCATTCATTCGCAAGTCAGAATTTCAAACGATCAATCTATCATCAATTTCTGAAAATCAAAAATCAATTCTTGTAATCACTCCATCATAAAAGAGAATACTAAATGTTCTAACTTTGCGGCATGAAGGCTAATAGGGATATTCGGAAATTAAGTCTGGATCAGATTAAGGATTTTATAGTAAGTCAGAATGAAAAGGCTTTTCGCGCCAAGCAGATATATGAGTGGCTCTGGAAAAAGTCTGCCCGGTCATTTGATGAGATGTCCAACCTATCCCTACAAACCAGAGAGCTGCTAAAAGAGCATTTCGATATCAAGCCTATCTCAATTCACACAAAACAAGTGAGTAGTGATGACACAATAAAATCAGCTTTCAAACTTCACGATGAGCATCTAATTGAAGGAGTACTAATCCCTGCTGATGATCGAATGACAGCTTGTGTGAGTTCTCAGGTAGGTTGTTCACTGACTTGTAAATTTTGTGCAACAGGGTACATGGACAGAGAAAGAAATCTGGATGCCTCTGAGATCTATGATCAGGTAGTTGCAATAAGAAACCAAGCTGAGGAACATTATCAAACGCCGTTGACTAACATTGTTTACATGGGAATGGGGGAACCACTTCTCAACTATGCCAATGTTATTAAATCAGTGGAGTTCATCAGTTCTCCGGAAGGACTTGGTATGTCTCCAAAGCGAATCACCGTCTCTACCGCTGGTATTGCAAAAATGATCACCAAGCTGGCTGATGACAATGTGAAGTTCAATTTAGCTCTCTCTTTACACGCTGCAGATGATCAGAAAAGAGATCAGATTATGCCGATCAATGAAACTAATACATTAGAGGCATTGACTGAATCGCTGCAATATTTTTATAAGAAAACCAGAAATAGAATTACTTTCGAGTACATTCTATTCTACAATTTCAATGATTCTATTGAGGATGCTAAAAAGCTTCATGAACTTGTGAAGAGAGTTCCAAGCAAAGTAAATATTATAGAGTACAATCCCATTTCAAACGCCCAATACAAAAACACCGACCCAGAGACATTAGATAAATTCAGCAAATACCTTGAAGATAATGGTGTGAGTGTTACTGTTAGAAGAAGTAGAGGTAAAGATATTGACGCAGCTTGTGGACAATTAGCGAATAAGTCGGTTGAATCTTAAGTTCTTTGTTCTTTGTTCTTTGTTTTTTGTTCTTAGACATTTAGAAAAAACTATGAACAGTGAACTATGAACTAAATACTACTTCTTACTAGCATTAAATAATTTCTGCTTTTCTTCCTTAGACAAACTTTCGTAACCAGACTGGGAAATCTTATCCAGAATTGCGTCAATTTCTTCCTGCTCTGATTTAGAGGATTTAGAAGTTGAAGATTTACTTGATTTTGAAGATGACGATTTTTTTGAACCGCTTCTATGAGTTACTTTAATTTTTGGTTGTCTTACGAAAAAGCTCTTAATAAAAGTAAAGAAGTTTAAAATCGGCAATCCAATATCATTGCCTTTTCTTAGTTGCGATATGAATAACCAGCCTATTGCAGCTCCTCCTAAATGAGCAATGTCACCTCCTAAATTATCACCTATTCTGAGTCCAACAATTGAAAACACGACAGATATCAAAGCGATATACTTGATCTTTACTGGTCCAATTAGAATTAAATAGAAGGTGTAATCAGGCATAAAAACAGCTGCACCAACTACAATAGCAAGTACACCTGCAGAAGCACCAACCAACGTTGAAACACCCACTACATCACTGAAATTGGGCAGTACATTATACACGAAAACGTAGAATATTCCTCCTGCTAAACCTCCCAGAACATACAATGAAACTACTTTTGCACTCCCTAAATATTCCTGTATCAACTTTCCAAACCAATACAGCAATAGCATGTTCCAAAATATATGGCCTAAGCCTCCATGCACAAACATGTACGAGAAAAAAGTCCACGGCCGTACCAGTAAACTAGATAAGTTTGATGGTAATGCAACTAATCGATAGAGAAAATCAAATACTGATGTATTTACAAAAATTATCCAAATAAGTACAGAAGCGATGAACACTATCAAATTAATCAAAATAAGCTGCACCACAGCATTATTAGGTCTACTCCAAGCGTGTTTAAAATCGTCTACTATTGAATTGAACATGATAAATTAATAATAATTATTTCTTTGCTGATTCCAAACCTTCATCATTATAAAAGCAATTACCATACCTCCAAGGTGAGCCAGGTGAGCAACGTTACCACCATTGCGACCAAATTCCGAGTAAATCGCAAATCCCGCAAGAATCATAACCAAATACTTTGCCTTTATTGGTATTGGTGGAAATAACAACATAAGTTGCATATTTGGGAAAAGCATACCAAATGCCATTAATAGCCCATATATTGCTCCAGAAGCTCCAACCATTTTGCTTCTCATAATCGATTCCTTTATACCCAGCACATTTTCCAGAGCTTTGGCTTTCCATAGTTCGTTATCTGGGTTTTGTCGGTAGTTTTCGTACGTTCCATATGCTAAATCCAGATAATCTGCTTTCAAATATTCGGGCATATACTTCACGATGTAAGTGTAATAGGCTTCTGGATCCTGATTGTCCGCATAAATTTCCGCAGCTTCTATTGCAGGATTTTTTTCAAGATAATCTGCTACTCCAAAAAAAACTCCTGCGCCAATTCCCACAACAAAATAGAAAATCAAAAACCGCTTTGGTCCCCATAAGTTCTCTAAAACTGGCCCAAAAACGATCAAACCAATCATATTAAATAAAATATGCATGAGCCCGCTATGTAGCCACATATAGGTGAACAACTGATAAGGCATAAAGTAATCAGAGCTCACAACAGGTAGCCCAAAAAGATCATTTATTTGGTTGCCGAATATGTAATTTGCAATAGAAATTATCACATTCAATATCAGTAAGTTTTTTACAACTGGAGTTAATCTTCCAAACATCTATCTTAATTAAATAAACTTGCAATCTTTTCTAAACTCAAAATAACCAGGGTTGGTTGTCCATCTGCGGTGTAATTTGGTTGTTCACATGCAAATAATTGGTCTATTAGGGAATCAATTTCTCTAATCTCTAAATGCTGACCACCCTTCAGTGCCGACCTTTTGCTCATTGCTCTAGCCAAATTTTCAGTATTGGATAAACTGAGCTCTGATTTATTTCTTTTGAACTGCTCTATTAGTCCTTCAAAAATCTCTTTCTCATTACACCCCTGCAGTTCAGACGGAATACCATTGATAATTATTGAGTTTTTACCAAAAATATCAAAAACAAAACCCAAAGCATGAATCTCATCTTTCAATTCAGAAACAAGAGTAAAGTCCGCCATGCTTAAATCCACAGTTTGAGGAAACAAGCAATGTTGAGAAGCACCGGATTCGTTTTGTAGCATTTCCAAATATCTCTCATAAAGAATCCTCTCATGAGCCAACTTCTGATCAACAATCATCATCCCCGACTTCAACTGCCTAAAAATATACTTCCCATGTAATTGAAATGATTTTGAGGACTCAGCGGCTTCATTTGAAACTTCAGGAGAAGTGTTTGCTGCGGACTCAATAGTTACCGTTTTCTCGGGAATGTTACCAAACAATTCTTTATCCATTTGCTCCTGAGAAACCTTGCTTTCTCCTTCCGCAAAATCATATAGCTTCTCCCAATTCTGAAGATTTGAATTATCTAACTTATCGGATTTGAACTGACCGTAATCTCTTTCTTTAGAGGAATTCCTTTCATTCTTTAAAACCTCCGTAAAAGCCTCAAAATTCACATCCGCACTAAAATCGATTGATGGAGTTACATTATGAGTACCTAATGCTTGCCGAACGGCAGATCTTACAACTCCATAAACCGTTCTTTCATCATCAAATTTTACCTCTGTTTTTGTAGGGTGCACATTAATATCAATGTGTTTTGGATCCATCTCAATGAACAACACATAAAATGGATATTGATCATCTGATAGTAATCCCTGAAATGCATTCGAAACTGCGTGATTCAGGTAATTATTCTTAATGAATCTATTATTGATGAAGAAGAATTGTTCTCCTCTGGTTTTTTTAGCGAATTCAGGTTTTCCGATATATCCATGCACTTTGACATGAGGTGTTTCCTCAAGGCATGGTACCAATTGCTGTTGGTAATTTTTATTGTAAAGTGAAACAATCCGTTTGCTGAGTTTACCAGCCTCTAATTGATTCACCTCCATATCATTTTGATGAAACGAGAACCCAATCTCAGGATTTGAAAGCGCCACTCTTTGAAATTCATCAATGATATGTCGCATTTCTACTGGGTTGGACTTTAGGAAATTTCTCCTCGCAGGAACATTGTAGAATAAATTCTTCACACAAATACTAGTCCCTTCCGGAGCTGCAACTGGTTCTGACACTTTCGTTTCTGAGGCTTCAATAACAAGTGAATGGCCCAATTCCTCACCAGTTTGGCGGGTTTTCATTTCCACTCTGGCAACAGCGGCAATTGAAGCAAGTGCTTCACCTCTGAATCCCATTGTTTTAATGGTAAAGAGATCTTCAGATTTACTGATTTTGGAAGTTGCATGACGCTCGAAACTCATCCTGGCGTCATTTTCGCTCATTCCTTTACCATTATCTATAACTTGAATTACTGCTTTACCCGCATCTTTAACAAAAAGCTGAATTTTGGTTGCTCCAGCGTCAATACTATTCTCAAGAAGTTCTTTTACCACAGAAGCTGGCCTTTGAACCACTTCTCCAGCAGCAATCTGATTAGCAATACTATCAGGAAGTAAACGAATAATATCTGACATTAAATCTCTTCGAGTGTGCTGTTATTTAAATTTGTTTTTAAATCGATAGTAGATGTAGATTGGGAAAATTATAAATCCTGCATAAAAAACATCATTACCATAATATAACCAACCAAAACACAAGGAAGCCAAAGCAGCCGCTATTATAAGCTGTAGTGTAGATGCAGATCTTACACTCGCTTGCTTTCTTTCAAATTTGATGCTGGCTCTGAAGCTTTCTCCAGAATCGGTCCCACTTTTTTGTTCAACCGCTATTTCCCTTTTGATACGTTCAGTTCTTTCATCCAGTTCATCTTTTATCGGATCAAAATACCTATTACTGAAATTAAACGTTCTGTGTTTAGGAAGTCTGATGATAGATGGGAATTTCATAAGCTTAGTTGTTTAAATTTTCCGTTCTTCACAATTCAATTTCCAGAGAAGAAGATAATCGATTTCTTATTGATTTTAACTTTCTTCTTGCAAATTATGTTACATGAGAAGTTAATAGAGTTTATCGATCTGTAGACTCTTCTACTCGAAAGCCACCAATTTTATTCCTTAAATGACCTTGTTCATCGAACAATTTCAGAGTTCAATTAATTCTTTTGGCCCAAAAATTGTTTAGTTCAAAGTTAACTTTATTTTTATAGCATAGAGAAAACTAGCTGTGTAATTTGAAAAAAACCACACACATATTAACTCTTGTTTTTATTACGCTGATTTTAACAACCAGTGTATATGCAGAAGACAAACTTAGCAATTGGGTGGATAGTGTTTACCAACAATTGACTATGCCCGAAAAATTGGGACAAACAGTGTGGCTGGAGCTAAATAGTTTTCCTAATGATGAAATGCAATCTACCATTATCCAATTCGTCTCAAAAGGAAGAATTGGGGGAGTTATTTTCAAAGAAGGAGACGAATGGGAAATTCAGAAATTCATCAGGCAGTTGGAAAGAACCGCACCTTATCCAGTTCGATTTTTTTGCAATTATCAGGGGTTGACAAATCCCTCTATCGAGACTAAAGCGAAATTAATTGAAGAAGATTATTTGAAAGGCGCTCCAGCCGAGGCAATAGAGGAATATGCTAATACAGTTGCAAAACTTGGTTTAAGTCAAGGTTTTGACGGTTACATTCTGGATGCAGATTACAGTGCAAACCAGCTCCCAAAAAGTAAAATCGCATCATTTATCTCTACACTTTCCCAAAATGGCCTGAAAGTAATTTCACAAAACCCTTCTCTTAGTTACCAATCCGACGCATCCTTATTAGACACCTATAAGTTTGATGCTAGTCTGAAACCTAAGAAACTGTTTAAAGAATACAGTAGCAATGAGAGATTTGAAATCACGTCTTTGAAAAATGAAGATCTGATGATGGATTGGCTAAATGCTGATGTGGTAATCCTAAATCAAAAAGAGCTTTCTTCTCTTGAGCAACTCGAGCATAAAATCTACAATAACAAATGGTATAGTAGAATATTATCCGATAAAAGTAAGGTAGCCCTCAAATGGAATGGACTTAAAGTACATAACAGACAGAAGTTGAAATCATTTTATGAGCAGGAGACAATTGAAGTATCGAATTTCAATTTAATATCCAGCACCATTGTAGTTGCAAAAAATGATGGATCACTTCCATTTAAAGCCCTTGATGAAAGCTATGCAGTTCTTAAAAGAACTCCGGTTTCCAAAGTAGCTCAATATGCATCGAGATATGCATCTACGAAAGAATTCTATCTTCCAGATTATAAAGACCGACTGGAGCAGCTACTAACAGAATTGGTTAATACAAAACACTTGTTAGTTGAGTATGCTGCAGACACATGGAGCAAAGACCTGATGAGAATTCTGCAATTCCTGGAATCTGAAATTGATATTACCTTCCTGGTAGACGAAACCTCACAGAACATTGAAGCAATTGAGACTCTGGGTAACATTGTCTGGGTCAAAAACAACACCAACAGAAATATTGATCTTACCGTCCAATTATTATTTGGATCATTAGACGCAAGAGGTCAATTACCATATGATTTAACAGCATCTGTGAAATCTGGAAGCGGTTATAGGTTCAGAGCAAACCCAGTTCTAAAATACTCCTTCCCGGCCTATGTAAAAGCAGATGAAGAAGTCCTTAAAGATATCGACCCAATTGTTGACGAAGCAATTTCCGGAGGAGCATTTCCTGGCTGCCAAATTGCAGTAATCAAAAACAACAATGTCATTTACAATAAAGCTTTTGGTTACTTCACATATGATAGCATCTTCAGAGTATCTAACAATACTATATATGACCTGGCCAGCGTAACGAAAGTTGCGGCGACAATTCAGGCAGTTATGTTTTTGACAGAGCAAGATATGATTAATTTGGATGATACCGTAGGTTTTTATCTTCCAGAAACCATAGGATCAAACAAATCGAATATTCCAATCAGGAAGCTTCTGCTACATGAGGCTGGACTGAAATCTTACTTACCATTTTGGAAAGTCACAATTGAAAAAGACAAATTGAACTCATTTACCTACCAAAGCACTTATGATTCCATCATGGGTATTAAGACTTACGGATTGTATTTTCCAACACCAAGGGAAAAAGAGGATGTCTGGGAGGAGATAATAGCATCAGATTTAAGAAAACTTAAAAAGGGCAAATCTGAATACGATTACCTGTATAGCGATCTAGGATTCATGATTCTACAGATGATAGTGGAGCGAGTAACAAACCAAAGCATGGATGAATTCCTGGCTCAAAATGTCTATGACCCGCTCGGATTAAATACCATGACATTTAATCCATTGACCCGATTTGGTAGAAACCAAATAGCTCCAACAGAGTACGACTACTACTTCAGAAATGCTCAGATCTGGGGAACTGTTCACGACCAGAATTCACAGGTTTTGGGTGGAGTAGCCGGTCATGCTGGGTTATTTAGTAACGCATTGGATTTAGCCAAATTGATGCAAATGAATCTAAACGGAGGTATATACGGAAACCATAAATACATTCACGATAAGACTTTAAATGCATTTACTGCAAAACAACACAACTTCAACAGAAGAGGACTTGGCTGGGACAAACCAGATCCAATTGTAGGCCATGTTTCCAGTTATGCAAGCCCAGACACATATGGACACTCTGGCTTCACCGGAACATCCGTTTGGGTTGATCCGGAAAAGGACCTCATCTTTGTTTTCCTATCCAATCGGGTCTTTCCAAATGTTTCAAATAGAAAACTCATGAAAGACAATATACGTACTAGGATTCAGAATGTCATTTACAAGGCAATCGATAGTGATATTTAAATATCGGGGATTTTTTAAACTATTATTGCTGGAGTAAGTTGATTAGGATAGTCACAATCACGATAAATGAAAATAGGAATTGTATGTTATCCCACCTACGGAGGTAGCGGGGTAGTAGCGACAGAGTTGGGGAAGTCCTTAGCCAAAAAGGGACACGAAATTCATTTCATAACTTATTCCCAACCGACGAGACTTGATTTATTTAGTGAGCACCTTCATTATCATGAGGTTGCCATTAAAAATTATCCCTTGTTTCAATACCCGCCGTATGAGCTGGCACTTGCCGGTAAAATGGTAGATGTTGTTGAGACAGAAGGGTTGGATCTCTTGCATGTACACTATGCAATACCACATGCATCAGCAGCTTACATGGCCAGAGAAATCCTGAAAACTAAGGGAAAAACCATCCCTTTTATCACTACGCTTCATGGCACAGACATCACACTTGTTGGAAAAGATGAGGCATATGAACCGGTAGTGACATTTTCAATTAATCAAAGTGATATGGTTACTTCAGTATCAGAAGATCTAAAGAAAGACACCTATGCTCACTTTGATGTAACGAAAGAAATTGAAGTCATTCCAAACTTTATTGATCTCGATAGATTTAAGAAGCAGAAGAAGGACCACTTCAAATTGGCAATTTGCCCTAACGGCGAGAAACTATTGGTCCACACATCCAATTTTAGAAAAGTAAAGAGAGTTCAGGATGTAATCAATGTTTTCGACAAGGTAAGACAAGTTGTGCCTGCCAAGCTACTTCTTGTTGGTGATGGACCTGAAAGACCCGCAATGGAGAAATTGTCTCGGGAGCTTTGTAGCCAGGATGATATCAGGTTCCTTGGAAAACTGGAAGCAGTTGAAGAAGTACTTTCTGTATCCGACTTATTCTTTATGACCTCTGAAAAAGAGAGTTTTGGTTTAGCTGCTCTTGAAGCCATGGCCTGTGAGGTTCCGGTTATTTCTACAAACGCTGGAGGTTTGCCAGAACTTAACATTGACGGCAGATCAGGATTTGTATGCGAAGTGGGAGATGTTGAAACAATGGCCCAAAAGTCCATTCATATACTTGATGATGCCAATCTTGCCAAATTCAAAGAAGGAGCTTTATCCAGGGCAAAAGAATTTGATGTAGATCAGATTTTACCGATGTATGAGAACCTTTATCAGCAAGTAATCGCAGAAAACGTGAATCAATTTTAGAATAATCGAATGCTTTTAAAGAATTGATTGTTATTTTTGCAGACTTAAAGGTTGATCATTAAAAAACTTCAATAATTATGGCACACAATAAGCCAAGCAACACAGGTTCCGGCCAGGTATTCGAGAACCCGTTGCTAGAGAGACTAACAAAGACGCATATTTCATTGCCTCTAACAGTATTCTCAATTGTATCATCAGGACTAATGTTCTGGGGTTTTAGAGAGGGTTACCTTACAGTAGTTAATTCTATTGTAATGTTTATTGCAGGGTTGCTAACCTTTACATTAATCGAGTATATAATGCACAGGTTCGTTTTCCACCTTGTTCCAAAAACACCGAAACAAGAAAAATTCGCATACAAAGTACATGGTGTTCACCATGATTTCCCAAAAGACAAGGACAGACTTGCAATGCCAGTTCCATTGAGCTTATTATTATCTACAGGATTCTTCTTCTTGTTTAAGTTCATGATGGGTACTTTGGTATTTGCATTCCTTCCAGGATTTTTGATTGGATATGCTGCTTACCTTGGAGTTCACTACATGGTTCACGCATTCCAGCCACCAAAAAACATGTTTAAAGTCCTTTGGGTGCATCACGCAAAGCATCACTACAAAGAACCAGAAAGGGCATTTGGTGTAAGCTCACCATTCTGGGATCAGATATTCAGAACAATGCCTAAGAAATAAGGTAACTGATAAAAGAAATTAAATTAGAGAGGACAGGTCAATTTGGCTTGTCCTTTTTCTTTTTCTTGTGATGAGGTTTTGGTTCGAGCAACATCTTATACAGACCATCCCGAAGGAACAGATAGATTCCACTAATTAAACCGACAAATAAAGGTCTCCTCCCTGCCATTGCTAAAAGTTGGTAATTGGTGTTTTGATAGTAAATTATCGTGAAATTTCTTCCCCTGCAAATTGAGTCACATGAATAGGTGATTTTCAGTAAAATTCCACACTTAGGTACTATCTAATCTTAAATAGATGAAAAAAAATGGAATTAGATGAAATCATAATCGCTTTTATTTAGTTTAATACCTGTAAAGTGATTTTAGAAGTATGATAGGGCATAGATTTACAGAATACATACCTGAAAAGGACAAAAAGAAATCAGATTTCGAGAATCTTCTGGATGTCTTTATGCAGTTGATTACCGTGACTTCAGGAGATGTCTCAGAAGCCTTGAGCTGGCTAACAAATCTGGACCGGCAATATGGCCTTACAAATGAGGAGTACGGAATTGGCGATTTCATCAATGACTTAAAAGCAAAAGGCTACATCAGTGAAGACAACCAATCTGGCGAAATCAAAATCACGGCTAAAAGCGAGCAAGAAGTTAGGAAAAGTGCACTCGAAGAAATCTTTGGTAAACTAAAGAAATCAGGAAAGGGAAACCATAATACAAATTTCAGTGGCAGAGGTGATGAATTGAGCACTGATTATCGTGAATATCAATATGGTGATACGCTTGATCAGATTTCCATGACTGAGAGTATTAGGAATGCTCAAATCAATCACGGTTATCAGGATTTCATGTTAACTGAGGATGATTTAGAGATTCGTGAGAAGGAGTTTAAGACTCAGACTTCTACTGTGTTGATGATTGACATCAGCCACTCCATGATTCTTTATGGTGAGGACAGAATTACTCCTGCAAAGAAAGTGGCCATGGCATTAGCAGAATTGGTTACCAGGAAATATCCAAAAGACACTTTAGACATTATCGTATTTGGTAATGATGCATGGCAGATTAAAATTAAGGATTTACCGTATTTGTCTGTAGGTCCATACCACACTAATACTGTAGCGGGATTGGAGTTGGCAATGGATATTCTGAGAAGAAAGAAGAATAAGAACAAGCAGATCTTTATGATTACAGATGGGAAGCCTACCTGTTTGAAAGAAGGGATAAAATACTACAAAAATAGTTTTGGGTTAGATCCCAAAATCTTAAACAAAACGTTAAACCTTGGCGCGCAATGCAGAAGATTGGGAATACCAATCACCACATTTATGATTGCTTCTGATCCATATTTAAAGCAGTTTGTCCAGGAGTTTACACAAGTAAATAATGGAAATGCCTATTATAGTAGTCTGAAAGGACTAGGCCATCTCATTTTTGAAGATTACAAGAAAAACAGACGTAAGAATCTGTAGTTAAGCAAAGACATGAAATGAGCATTCGACAAACTCAAACATGGGTTAACAATAGTTTGCGAATTCCATGCGACCTTAAAAAATCGATTATATACGCATGAAATATCAAGATATACCATCAGAACAACTGGTGAAAATTACCACATTGGGCAGCCTCAAATCGGTTGGTTACCAACCTCAATCCATTAAAGAAGAACTAAGATCAAATCTGATCAAAAGCCTTCAAAGCAATAAAAGTGTGTTCGAAGGAATTTGGGGATATGAGGATACAGTAATTCCTGAATTAGAAAGAGCAATACTAGCCCGTCACAACATTAATTTATTGGGACTTAGAGGACAAGCAAAAACCCGTATTGCCAGGTTGATGATCAAACTACTTGATGAATATATCCCGGTAATCAAAGGTTCCGACCTGAATGATGACCCTTTGAATCCAATATCCAGATCTGCCAGAGACATCATTGCTGAGCATAGAGATGATACTGAAATAGAATGGTTGCACAGAGATTCCAGATATACTGAAAAACTAGCCACACCTGATGTGTCAATTGCGGATTTGATTGGTGATGTTGATCCGATTAAAGCTGCTTCGCTGAAGCTCCCTTATTCTGATGAAAGAGTAATCCACTACGGACTTATTCCAAGATCTCACAGAGGAATCTTCGTAATCAATGAATTACCAGATTTGCAAGCAAGGATTCAGGTTGCATTATTCAACATTCTTCAGGAAGGTGATATCCAGATTAGAGGATTTAAGTTGAGACTGCCATTAGATATTCAATTTGTGTTTACTGCTAACCCAGAGGATTATACCAACAGGGGTAGCATTGTCACACCATTGAAGGATAGGATTGACAGCCAGATTATTACTCACTATCCGAAGAGCATTGAGATTGGGAAGAAAATCACTTCACAAGAGGCTGATATTAAGGAAGAGCAAAGTAGCAGAGTTAGTGTAAATGAAATTGCTAAAGACCTGATTGAACTCATCGCATTTGAAGCCAGAGATAGTGAGTATGTAGATGAGAAAAGTGGTGTTTCTGCTAGGCTTACAATTTCAGCTTTTGAAAACCTGACAAGCACAGCAGAAAGAAGGGCAATCATAAACGGAGAAGACAACACCAACGTAAGAATGTCCGACTTCAACGGAGTGATTCCAGCCATCACAGGAAAGGTGGAATTGGTTTATGAAGGAGAGCAAGAAGGAGCCGGAATTGTGGCTTCCAACCTGGTAGGAAAGGCAATAAGAAAACAGTTTGGTGATTACTTCCCAAATCCGGATGATGTAAGAAAAGACGAGAATAATCCTTACAAAGCAATTACAGATTGGTTTGGCAAAGGAAACATGATCGATCTTTTAAATGACGCTCCGGAAAATGAAAGAAAGACTATTCTTAACAGTGTTCCTGGATTAAAAGAATTAGTGGACTCACATTTTAAAAGTGAGACGGAAGACAACAAATTATTCCTTATGGAATTTGCGCTTTACGGACTTGCAGAGTTTAGTATGTTAAGTAAACATGGTTTGGAAAGAAGCATGCAATTTAAAGACCTACTAAGCAGTATGTTCTCCATGCCAGGACCTGATGATGACCAAGAGCTCGACAATGATTATAACTACTAGAAACCATGGACCCGGGATTGAAAATGATCCACTCCCTGGTAAGACAAGGAGAGAATGATCACATAGAATTTAAGAGGAAAGTCGCTCATCCTGAGAAGATTGTAAAGGAAGTAGTGGCATTTGCTAACGCCGATGGAGGACATCTCCTCATCGGTGTTAGTGACAATGGTGACATCCCCGGAGTGAAGTTCCCGGACGAGGAAGAGTACGCCTTGACCAAGGCCATTCTGGAATTATGTAAACCCAAAATAGACTTTGATTTAGAATTCATTCCACTTTCTGAATCAGAAGACAAAGCTGTTTTACACTATCGAATCAGATCAGGGTCTAAGAAGCCATATTACGCAAAAGAAAAACAAACCGATCAGTATGGTATAGCATATTTCCGTATTGAGGACCGATCTGTTAAGGCAAGTAAGGAGCTAAAGGAGATATTAAAAAGAACCAACAGAAAGAAAGGAACTTCATTCAGATACGGCGAAAAGGAGCAATTTCTAATGCAGTACCTGGAGGAAAATGAGGAAATCACTTTATCGCAATTTCAAGAGAAAGCAGGAATCAGTAAATATCAAGCTTCGAGAAAACTGATACTTTTAGTCGCTGCTCAGGTTCTTGAAATTATACCTCGAGAGAAAGAAGATTTATTCGTTCTCAAATCACTAGAGACCTCTTCCGACCAGTTCGTTATTTGAACTGAATATTAATTCCATCTCTTTATTTAAAATAAGAATGATATTTTATGGTTTTTACTGATAAATCATTATTCTTACCTGAACGTCACTATCAAAAGACATCCACCAAAAATTAGCAGTATGGCAAAGCGCGCGAAAGAGAAGAAGATTTTTGTTTTAGACACATCAGTCATCATTTTTTCTCACGATTCTATCCTCAACTTCGCGGAACATGATGTAGGAATTCCCATTGTTGTTTTAGAAGAACTGGATCAGTTTAAGAAGGGAAACGATACTAAAAACTTTGAAGCCAGGGAGTTCACCAGGTTACTGGACAAACTAGCTGCCGATCACATGCTTCAGGACTGGATTCCTTTGAATGGTAAATCAAAAGGTAAGTTCAAGGTCTTAATGGACCAGGAAAGTACGGTTGATGCCAGAAAGGTCTTTAACGATAATAAGAACGATCATAAAATAATTAATGCTGCACTTAAGCTGCAGGAGGAACAGAAAGATAAAAAAGTAATTCTGGTAAGTAAGGATATCAACCTGAGATTGAAAGCTAAGTCGCTGGACATTCAGGCTGAAGACTATGAGACTGGAAAGATTAAAAATGTCAATACCCTTTACACCGGTAAATCTGAGAAGGAAGACGTAAGCTCAGATGATATCAACGTATTGTTCAAAGAAGGTGAGATCGATCGCAAGAAAATCTTTGGAAGAAAGAAGCCGATAATCAATAGCTATTACATTCTAAAAAGTGAGAAGAATAGTGGTTTGGCTTTTTACAATGATGAAGAAGGTAAGGTTGATCTAGTTGAGAAAAAAGCAGTTTATGGCATCAAACCAAGAAATGCTGAACAGACTTTTGCCATCCACGCCATGATGAATCCAAATATCAAGCTGGTAAGCATCAATGGTGTAGCTGGAACTGGTAAAACATTATTGGCGTTAGCATCTGCCCTTGAGCAAAGAAGAAACTTCAAACAGATCTATCTGGCAAGACCAATTGTGCCATTATCAAATAAAGATATTGGGTACTTACCTGGAGATATTAAGTCCAAGTTGAATCCATATATGGAGCCACTTTGGGACAACTTGAAATTCATCCAAAACCAATGGAAGGAAACAGAAAAAGAATACACAAGATTAACCGACATGGTCAATCAGGAAAAGCTTTTGATCACTCCATTGGCGTACATAAGAGGTAGAAGTTTATCCAACATAGTCTTCATTGTGGATGAAGCTCAAAACCTAACTCCACACGAAGTAAAAACGATTATCACCCGAGCAGGAGAAAATACTAAAATCATCTTCACCGGAGATGTACACCAAATTGACACTCCATACCTGGATTCTCAAAGTAATGGATTATCCTACTTAATAGATAGGTTGCAAGACAATGAGTTGTTTGCTCATGTGACTCTTGAGAAAGGTGAGCGTTCTGAATTGGCTAATTTGGCGAATGAGTTGTTATAAGATATAAAAAAGAGGTGCGACCAAAAGCCACACCTCTTTACCTAATTTATTCGTATCTACTTAAATTTTTAGGTTAAAGTCCTCAGCAAATTTTGAGGCTTTCTCGTATCCAGCATCGTGGTGTCTGAATATTCCCATTGCAGGATCGTTGTGCAACACTCTTTTGATGCATTGCTCTGCTCTGTCAGTTCCGTCTGCCAACACTACCATTCCAGCATGCTGAGAGTATCCCATTCCTACTCCTCCTCCGTGATGGAATGAAATCCATGTTGCTCCTCCACTGGCGTTTGACATTAGGTTTAATAATGGCCAGTCGGAAACTGCGTCTGTTCCGTCTATCATGCCTTCTGTCTCACGGTTTGGTGAGGCTACAGATCCACAATCGAGGTGATCTCTTCCTATAACAATTGGCGCCTTTACTTTCCCTGATTTTACCAGATCATTAAATATCAATCCTGCTTTTTCTCTCTCTCCAATTCCTAACCAGCAGATTCTACAAGGCAATCCCTGGAAAGCAATCTTTTCCTTTGCTTCTTTCAGCCAATTAATCATATGGTGATTCTCAGGAAACGCCTCAATCAATGCCTGATCAGTCACATAAATATCTTCAGGATCACCAGATAATGCAGCCCATCTAAAAGGTCCTTTTCCTTCACAGAACAATGGTCTTACATAATCAGGAACAAATCCATTGAAATCAAATGCATTTGGTTCACCACCTTGCACAGCAAACTCACGTATGTTGTTACCGTAATCAAAAGTCTTACTTCCTTTCTTCTGCATCTCAAGCATGAAACCAACGTGTCTGGCCATACTTTTCAATGAAAGGTCTTTGTACTTCACAGAGTCAGAAGCTCTTAGCGCCTCTGCTTCTGCAAGGGTCATTCCATTTGGCACATATCCATAAACAGGATCGTGAGCGGATGTCTGGTCGGTTAGCACTTCTGGGATGATATTGTCAGCAAGTAATTTTTCTAGCATATCACCAGCGTCACTTACTAAACCAATCGAGATATTCTCTCCTTTTTCTTTTGCTTCCAATGCCCAATCTCTTGCTTCCTCGTAACTATAGGTCATCTTATCGATATACCTTGTATCAAGTCTCTTCTGAATTCTTGCAGGATCAACATCTGCTCCCAGGAAAGTACCTCCAGCTAAAGTAGCCGCCAAAGGTTGAGCTCCACCCATACCTCCAAGGCCAGCAGTAACTACCAATTTATTCTTCAATGATCCACCAAAATGCTTATCAGCGCATGCTACAAAAGTCTCATAAGTTCCTTGCAAAATTCCTTGTGAACCTATGTAGATCCAGCTTCCAGCAGTCATCTGACCATACATCATTAGACCTCTTTCCTTGAGTTCCTGGAAATGCTCCCAGGTAGCCCATGCAGGAACAAGATTTGAATTAGCAATCAATACTCTCGGAGCTTCAGAATGCGATCTCACAATCCCAACCGGCTTTCCCGATTGAACCAAAAGACTTTGATCATTCTCCAACTTCAACAAGATCTCAATAATCTTCTCCAACGACTCCCTGTTTCTTGCAGCTTGTCCCTGTCCACCGTAAACAATCAGATCAGATGGATCTTCCGCTACTTCGTGATCAAGGTTGTTAAGAAGCATTCGCAATGGCGCTTCTGTTTGCCATGATTTGGCATTTAATTGAGAACCTGTTGGTGATTTATAGTTGTCGCCTTTGGCGTATGTATTAATAAAGTCCGAATAATTCATCTTGAGATCCGTTTAGGTTAATATTTTCTTTTTGTGCTACTTCCATTGAAGTATCAACAAGTTGTTTATTTCTGATTATCTCAGCAGCAATCGCGATATCTTTTGCAAATACTCTATCCTCTTCCGCATGGTCAATTTGAGATCTAACCACCTCATGACAAGCATCAAGGATTTTACCAGATTTCATTGGTTTCCTATAATCAAATGCCTGTGCAGCACATACCAATTCAACTGCCAGAATATTCTCCAGATTAGAAATCACCTGATTGGCTTTCCTTCCAGAGATAGAACCCATACTCACATGATCTTCCTGACCAAGAGATGTAGGAATACTATCTGCACTGGCCGGGAAACAAAGGCTCTTGTTCTCTGATACCAGTGCCGCAGAAGTATACTGAGGAATCATAAAACCAGAATTAATTCCGGTATTCTTCATCAACAATTTTGGAAGTCCTTCTACATTTCCTTCAAGAAGCAGATATGTTCTTCTATCAGATATATTCCCAACTTCGGCTGCTGCCAGGGTATTGTAATCCAATGGTAATGCCAATGGTTGTCCGTGGAAATTACCCCCACTAATCGTATTATCATCTGAAAGGATAATTGGATTATCAGTCACAGAATTAAGCTCAACTGAAAGCAATTCCTTCAAATTCAACCACGCATTTCTACTTGCGCCATGAACCTGAGGCATACATCGGATACTATAAGGATCCTGCACTCTCCCACAATCCGCATGGCTTTCAACCATTTGAGATTTATCAAGAAGTACTCTCAATCTGTGTGCTACATACTGAGTCCCTTTGTAGGCTCTTAAGTTGTGAAGCGCCTCCTCAAACGGACTTGCAGAACCCAAAGCTCCTTCCAAACTCATCGCTCCAATGATATCTGCAGTATCCAGGCAATTCTGAAGTCTTTCGAGTGCTTTTATCCCGTACGCAGCTATGAATTGAGTTCCATTGATAAGTGCAAGCCCTTCTTTTGGTCCCAGTTGGACTGGTTCTACACCAAGCTCCTGGAATACTTTCCCTGTCTCTTCATATTGTCCTTTGTGCCAAACCTTGCCAAGTCCAATCAGAGGTAAAAATAAATGCGCCAGAGGAGCTAAATCGCCAGAGGCACCAACAGAACCCTGAATAGGAACCAATGGAATCAAATCATTTTCCAGGTGCCATAGAATTCTTTCCAGTACGGTGATACTAATTCCGGAATAACCATAGCTAAGTGATTGCAGCTTCAAAATCAGCATCAATCTTGCCACATCAAGCGGAACTGGTTCACCCACTCCTACACTGTGGCTTCTTAAGATGTTATCCTGTAGTTTCTGTGTCTCTTCTTCGGAGATCAATGTTGTACATAGTGGTCCAAAACCGGTATTTACACCGTATACGGTTTTATTACTTTGTACAATTTTTTCAACGTTGGCTTTACTTGCATTAATGCGATCCCGGGCCTCAGAATTGAGTCTGCCTACGATGGATTTTGCACTAATATCCAACGCCAGTCCAGCAGATAGGCTGTCCTGGCCAAAATCAAAAAAATTAGGCATTGTTGTTTATTTAAAAATCCCAGACATCACGGCTTTCCACTTCACGTTTGAGCTCGTCATATCTTGCGGCAAAAGTAGAGTATTCTTCTGAGTCTACAAGGCTATATAATTGAAGAAGTGCAGTTTCTCCATAATTTGGGAAATTTGCCTCTAAAGCTGTTAGAGCAAATGATTTTATCAGAGGAATAGAATAAGCGTTTAGTTCCGATGTGCTTAGTAAAATATCATATGCCATTTGGACGTGTCCCTTTTCTTTCAAGCCATTAACAGCATAAAGAATTGCACCAATATCAAATGGGTTTTTACTGGCAAATTTCACAATACCCTGAAGTGCTAGTGAATCTAAATTATCTCTACTTAATAAAGAATATAACGGATCGGTATCAGTACTCAATTGGCTGAGATATTCAATATTGTTAGACAGATAAGCTACTTCTCTTACACTGGGAGCAGAAACCACAACTTGATTCTCTTGAGCAAACCTGATAAACCAGAGCGCCTCATCAGTTTGACCTTTATTTAATAAATCAAAGATCTGATCATTTAATACTGCTGCTTTGGCCTGGTCGTCTGTAACTGTCTGCCAAGTCTGGACAAAATCATCTCTACCTAGTTTGGTTCCTAGGATCTTTAGATACTGGAATTTTAAAAAATCATCATTATCTACCTCCATCACCTCAGACAATGACATGGTCAAGTTGTTCAACAGGTTGTAAGAGACCTGAGCTAGTATAGTATCATTTGTGGTGGCCTCAATTCTTTCCCAGTAGGCCAGAGCTTCAGTAATATTTCCAGATTCTGATAAGGCTAATCCATAGTTAAGTGCGGCAGTAGGATCTCCTGCTTGTAAGCTCCTTAGAAAGAACTCTGATGCTACTTTGTAAGCTCCGTTCTTATAAGCCAAAATACCTGAAAGATTCAGAAAATGACCTTTATCGGAACGAGACGCTCCCTGAATTTTATCAAGCAACCTCAGTGCGGTATTGTAATCACCATCATTATAGGCGGCCAAAACTGCATCGTAATCCAAAACTGAGAAGTAATCTACATTCTCACCAACATTTACTCTTTCTATTATTTCATTATAGATATCAAAATCAATTATTGCTTTATTAACAACCAAATTATTTAGAAGAGAAAGCTTATCATTCGTGAGCAGAGAATCCTCAAAAATCTCCAATCCTCTAAGATCTAATTGAATCTTTTTTGCATTGGCAAATCCAAGATAATTACTCTGAACTGCCGGGTCACTTGTGTTCAGAATTAGTTGCTGCAAAGTATCTCGTGAGAAGTTCAAATTCGATTTTGCTAAAACGTACCAACTATTCGATTTAGACATATTCTTCCACTCCTTTGAAAAAATATCCTGATCCAAATAAATTAATGCAGAATCCAAGACATTCATATTGGTATACATCACCGCAATATTATTCCTTAATGACGTACTTTCTGGAAACTTCTGCAGTCCTTCCCTTAGAGTAAATAGCGAGTTAAAGAAATCTCCTTCATTCTTATAAAAATCTGCCAATCTCACATAAGCATAATCGCTGGGATTTTTATAGAAAGTGTTTTTCATATATCCCTCAAAGTCAATCTTATTACCACGCATCGCACTGATTGTTGCCAACTGATAGTAAGATTTCTGATTGTTACCACCATAAACAGCCCCAGCTTCATAGTACTGCTCTGCCAGTCCGGTGTTCCCCTGTACCATCTGTATATCGCCATGAATGTTATAATATCCCGATCGATATTCAAGATACGGTACCTTATCAGCTCCAAAAAAGAAAGCCATAACGCCTACAGCACCAGCCAGGACACTGGTTACAAATGGAAAGTTGACTTCCTTGTATACAATCCTATGCACCTGGAAATTTTGCAAAAGTGGATTTAGGAAGTTCAGAATGATGTAGAGAAAGAACATTGTCCCAAACGCCAGATGCGCGTAACTAATTACATCTTCAATTGCATCTATAGCCGGATCATTTGCCATTGCAGCCTGACTGCCCAACAAGCCAAAGAAGACAATCCCAAGTCCCACAAACAAATAATAACCCCATGAGGCAAAACCATCACCAAAAAGCACTTTCTTCTCTTTCAAAGTATATACTGCAATGATGGTAGAAACGACCAGTATAGTCAGCTCATTGAGCACCGATAATTCTACCCTGATATGGCTTGCGTTTCTTAAGTACAGCAGTAATATGTTAATGAGGTAAAGAGTGGAGATCACCATGAAATGTTTTCCATTATTCATATTGATACTTCCAGCGGTTTTCCCTGATAGGAATAGAATAAAATAAATCACCTCTTGTGCCACAATCACAATAAAAAGAACTGCAAGAAATCCAGCAGAATTGTAGATATATGGAGCAATAGCTATGTACGGATCCTCTATAGTTGATGAGTAATGTAGTATTACAGCCGCTCCAGAATAAATCAACAGAAATACAATAAATCGTAAGAAAACGGAGATATTTTGAAAGAAAGATTGAAACAAAAAGCCAACTCCCAATAGCACTGCAACTAACACATAAACCGGAATTCTATCAGTGCTCCCAAATGGCATTGCTTGTTCCAGATGCATAGTAGTTACTATAAATAGAAGACCTACATTGCCCAGAACAAATGGGATTCTTTTCAAATAGCTCACAGCAGAATGCACCAACGAAATTCCAATAACGAAAGCAATGAGCATCAAATAGAGATACTTCAAATTAATCTTCATTGAAGTAGCACTAAAGGTCTCCCAAACAAGGTGATTATCACCAGGGATCCCAAAATTAAACAGGCCTATCTGGAATGAATCAACTTCTACTTTTTGGACATCCGTATTTGATGTGATTAACCAATCAATAGAATTCTCAACACCATAATTATAATGGTAGATCGCAATTACCGATAAGGAGAAAAGGATAATTAATAAAACCAGATATATACGATCTGGCAAAAAGGAAAATATGTCTTTCATGAATTATTCCAGTACTTTCGGAACTCTAAAGTAGTCTTCGTCTTTCTTAGGAGCGTTTCTCAACCCTCTTTCGTGGCTAAGATGTTCTCTAACTTCATCTTTTCTTAGAACGTTGACTTCAAGCGACATATTGGTTAGAGGCTCTACATTTTCTGTGTCGAGCTCATCTAGTTTCTCAACCCAAGTAAGGATTTCCTCCATGTCAGCTACCATTTCAGCCTCAGAGCCAGCGTCAAATTCTAATCTCGCCAGGTGTGCAATCTTTTGAAGTGTGTTGTGATCTATTTTCATGAAGACTAACTTAAAACACAATATTAATGACTCTTTACCTGATTTTCAGCGAAATGCTCCATTAGTTCTTTTGAAATAACATCCTGAGCCTTTTGTTTTAATTCACCTACATCTTCAATAGTCATATCAGAGGTCTGAATTGGCTCGTGAAATACTATCTTATTCCTTTTCCAATACATGTACATGGATGGATCATCTGGAAAAATTTGATAGTTATACGGATAAGTCACAGGTACTATTGGAACTCCCTTTTCAATAGCTGTACGGAATGCACCATCTTTAAACTTCACCATATTGGGAGGGTTCTTCGTTAACATTCCTCCTTCCGGAAAAATCGTCAGGCTGAACCCATTATCGATTGCTTCCATGGCAAGCTTTAGACTGGCACCTCTGCTCTTCACTTTGCTTCTATCCACCAGGATATGAAGCTTTCTGTACATGTATCCAAATACTGGCACCACACCCAAAACTTTACCCATAAATTTAAATGGAATGGGAATTAAACCTGAAGTGGCAATATCCAAATAGGAGAAATGATTGGGACAAAAAATGTATTGTTGTTTTCTATCCAGTTTAAACCTCCAATCTATTTTAACCGGCATGAACATAAAAATAAAAAACAGTTTGGCCCAAATGTGATTTAGGAAAAGACCAAATTTTTGAAGCGGCTTGATGTGAATTGCCAATAGAAACCCTGGAAGCAAGATTGCAAAGAATACTATAAACAACAGTGCTGCGTAGATGGAATAAAGTCGGGGAAAGAGCTTCATTTGGGATTAAAGATCAATAGTTATTTGACGCGAAAATTAAAAAATTTTTCATGGAGTGTAATAAAACAATACCTTTCATTACTAACTAAATCGAAAAACAAAAATATTACACTTTGGAACTATTAAAAGTCGAAAACATCAGTAAAGCATATGCCAGTCACCAGGCATTAAATGATGTAAGCCTATCAATTCCTAAGCAAAGCATCTACGGATTACTCGGACCGAATGGTGCAGGAAAAACAACATTGATCAGGATCATCACCCAGATTGTCAACGCAGATGCAGGAAATGTTTACCTGCACGGAAACCAAATCACTCCGGAAGACATCCGAAAAATTGGATACCTACCTGAAGAAAGGGGTTTGTATAAAAAAATGAAAGTAGGTGAGCAACTTATCTACCTCAGCAGATTAAAAGGTCTTTCCAGAGCAGAATCCGTGCGAAGAATTAAGCATTGGTTGGAAAAACTTGGTATTGCTGAGTGGTGGAATAAGAACGTTGAAGACCTTTCTAAGGGAATGGCTCAGAAAGTTCAGTTCATTGCAACAGTCCTACACGAACCAGATTTACTGATCCTTGATGAACCGTTTTCTGGGTTTGATCCTGTGAATGCGAATTTGATCAAAGATGAAATTCTTGAGTTAAGAGATAAAGGAGCTACAGTGATATTCTCCACTCACAGAATGGAATCTGTAGAAGAGCTTTGTGATCACATTGCCTTGATCAATAAATCTGAGAAAATCCTTGAGGGAGAGAAGAAGGATATTAAAAATTCATATAAAGCCAATACATATTTGGTTGATCATATTGGACAATTGGGAATGCTTGATGCTGATTTTAAAATCTCCAATTCACAACCCCATGAAGAGGACTCAAATATGACTTCCAGTGAGATCGTCATTCAAAATGGACTTAATTGCAATGACCTTTTAAGAGCATTGATTGAGAAGGTAGAAGTACATTCATTCATAGAAAAAATTCCAAGTATCAACGATATATTCATCTCAAAAGTAGAAGGAGGTAACCATGAATAAGATAGGTTTAGTAATTGCCAGAGAATACCTAACAAGGGTTAAGAAGAAGTCATTTATCATTATGTCCATTGTGGGACCAATTTTGATTGCTGGCTTATTTGTTGTTCCAATCCTACTGTCGATATATGGAGGTGATACCAAAACCATAGTCGTAAAAGATGAAAGTGGATTGTTTGCACAAAGTTTTGATGGTGGAGATATTGAAATCGAATTTTCGAGTTTACCAGATGATTCCCTAAAGAGTCAGGTACTAAGCGAAAAGTATGACGGTTACTTGCGAATCCCTCAAGTTGATGTAGATAAGCCAGTAGATATTGAACTATCATCAAAATCAAATCTTGGAATAGATGTAAGTTCGGATCTCAGAAAAGCTATTAGAAATGAAATTGAGGAAATCAAACTAAAACGATCAGGAATAGATCAGGCAACACTGGATAATCTAAAAGCTGATGTTGATGTCAAAACTTTTGATCTTTCTAAAGATGGCAAAACTGAAGAAACCAGTGCTGGAGGTGCCTCAATGATCGGGTGGATTTCAGCTTTCCTGATCTATATGTTCATCTTCATTTATGGAGCACAGATCATGAGGGGTGTCATTGAAGAAAAAACGAGTAAAGTAGTTGAAGTCGTAATTTCATCAGTGAAACCTTTCCAGATGATGATGGGGAAAGTAATTGGTATTGCTGGAGTTGGGTTGACCCAATTGGTAATATGGATTGTTCTTTCTCAACTTTTAATTGCTGGAGCAACCGTGGTTTTAGGTACAACTATGGGAGACCCCCAAGCTGTTACAGAATCAATGAGTCAGCCAGAAGTACAGGAAGCTCAGAACCAGTTTATGTCTGAAGCCATGTCTACTTTGGACAAAATGAACCTTCCATTAATTATTGTTTCATTCCTGTTTTTCTTCCTTGGGGGATATCTTCTATACGGATCTTTGTTTGCAGCGGTTGGTTCAGCAGTTGATAGTGATGCTGATTCCCAGCAATTTATGTTGCCGGTTTCAATACCACTAATATTATCTATAGTCATGTTGGGACCAATCATCAATGATCCTAATGGCTCATTGGCCTTCTGGATGTCTATCATTCCATTTACCTCACCAGTTATTATGATGATGAGAGTAGCTTTTGGGGTACCCATATGGCAATTGATCCTTTCAATGTCATTACTGATTGGAGGATTCATATTCACTATCTGGGTCGCAGGTAGAATTTATAGAGTTGGTATTTTAATGCATGGAACCAAGGTGAATTATAAAATTCTGGCCAAGTGGTTCATGACTAAACAATAATTGAAAACTAATCTACTTTTTGTTTATGGCTCTTTGCTCTCAAGAGGTGTGAATCACCATCTTTTACTGGAGCAGGGAGCCATTCCTTATTCTTTGAATGCCTCAATTAAAGGAGAAATCTATCTTATAGAATGGTATCCGGGATTAGTTCTTCACGGAAACAAGACAGTTATTGGAGAAGTTTATCAGCTTAATGATCTAGAGAAAGCCTTTTCTTATTTAGATGAATACGAGGGTGCAGATGATTCAAAAAATCCAGAATATGAAAGAGTCATAGTCCCGGTCAAAGTAGATGATCGATTGGTTGAATGCTGGACCTACATTTATTTACATCCCATAGATAAGTCATCACTTATCCCAAATGGAGATTTTATATCTCATTTAAATTCCAAAAAATCGAATTTTGACTAATTTACCATCTGTTGGATTTAAGACAGCATGGCAAAAACTCCCAAAGAGAGCGGTACACTTAATTTATATCAGAATAAAACAAGTCTGAGATGGATCATTCTTTTGGTTTCTACTTTAATAGGAGCCGGGTCCATTTTTTACACCAACTATCTGGTGAAACAAATCCGTGATAGGGAGACCAAGCAAATTGAGCTTTATGCAAACACTCTTGAGTATATCGCCAATGAGTACGATAACCCAGGTTTAAATTTCACACTAGAACAAATAGTTCAATCCAACACCACAATACCGGTAATCCTTGCTAATGAAAGTGGCTATCCTGTTGAATTTAAAAACCTCCCGGTTTTTGCAAACATCAAAGATTCAACACTCAGAATCCATCGACTGATAAGTGAAATGCAGTTAATGGCGGAAGAGCACGAGCCAATAAAGATAACATTCCGTGTGTCTCCGGATGAGATATTTGGATATGGCTATATCTATTATAAAAATTCGGACTTACTGACTCAGCTGAGGTACTACCCTTATATCCAGTTGACAGTAATCGCATTCTTTGGCTTTATCGCTTACCAAATATTTAGTTATTCAAAATCCGCCGAACAAAACCAGGTTTGGGTTGGATTGGCAAAAGAAACGGCCCATCAATTGGGGACTCCCCTCTCCTCTCTAATGGCATGGGTAGAATATTTCAAAACTGATGAAAATAGTAATCAGGAAATAGTCTCTGAACTCAATAAAGACATTGAGCGACTTGAAACAATCACGTCGAGATTCTCCAGCATCGGATCTGTTCCCCAACTAAAGACCTATAATGTTCCGGAGATCATTCACGAATCAATTGCTTACCTTGAAAAAAGAGTTTCTACAAGAATCAATTTCTCAATCACCACATTCCCAACAAATGAACTTTACGCAAAACTGAATAAATCATTATTCGAATGGGTAGTTGAGAATCTATGTAAAAATGCGGTTGATGCAATGGGAGGAATTGGTGATATAAGGATCAAAATTCTGAGAGTGAATGATGGTCAAATTGCTGTAGATATCTCCGATACCGGTAAAGGAATTCCCAAATCAAAATTCAACAAAGTATTCCAACCCGGCTTTACCACAAAGAAAAGAGGATGGGGATTGGGATTAACCTTGGTAAAAAGGATCATTGAGAACTATCATGAAGGAAAAATCTTCGTAAAAAGCTCAGAAAACGATAAAGGAACCACCTTCCGGATCCTGCTGAAATCATAGCTTATTCCAGGCAATTTATAGCTCGGATATGGTTGTTATTCAATTATTTACGAATCACCCACAGACAAATTCAATTAACCTTTGTTTTAATGTATTATTCACTTAATTTCGCACCCAGAAATAATAGAGCACTATTTTATTTAATAAAGTATAGAAAATGGCAAATAAAGGCATAGTAACCCAAGTTATCGGTCCTGTAGTGGACGTTAGTTTTGAAGCTGAGGGATCTCAACTCCCTAATATTCTGGACGCTTTAACTGTTACAAAGTCTGACGGCACAGTGATTGTATTAGAATGTCAGCAACACTTAGGAGAAGAAGCAGTTAGAACTATCGCAATGGATGGTACTGATGGTTTAGTAAGAGGAATGGAAGTAGTAGATACTGCATCTCCTATCAAAATGCCTATCGGTGAAGACATCAAAGGAAGACTATTTAATGTAGTAGGTGAAGCAATCGATGGTATCCCTGCTCCTGAAAATGCTGAAGGTCTGCCAATTCACAGAGCTGCTCCAAAATTCGAAGAACTTTCAACTTCTACGGAGGTACTTTTCACAGGTATCAAAGTAATTGACCTTATCGAGCCTTACGCGAAAGGTGGTAAAATTGGATTGTTTGGTGGTGCCGGTGTAGGTAAAACCGTATTGATCCAGGAGTTGATTAACAATATTGCAAAAGCTTACTCTGGACTTTCAGTATTCGCTGGAGTAGGTGAAAGAACAAGAGAAGGAAATGACCTTCTTAGAGAGATGTTGGAAGCTGGTATCGTAAACTACGGTCCTGAATTCCACAAATCAATGGAAGCTGGAGGATGGGATCTTTCAACTGTTGACAAAGAGCAACTGAAAGAATCTAAAGCAACCTTCGTTTTCGGTCAGATGAATGAGCCTCCAGGGGCAAGAGCTAGAGTAGCACTTTCTGGTCTTACTATCGCTGAGTACTTCAGAGATGGAGATGGAACAGGACCTGGTAGAGATATCCTTTTCTTCGTGGATAACATCTTTAGATTTACACAAGCTGGATCTGAGGTATCTGCACTACTAGGAAGGATGCCATCTGCGGTAGGTTATCAGCCTACACTTGCAACTGAGATGGGTCTGATGCAGGAAAGAATTACTTCTACAAAGAAAGGTTCAATTACATCAGTACAGGCTGTTTACGTACCTGCGGATGACTTGACTGACCCTGCTCCTGCAACAACTTTCGCTCACCTTGATGCAACAACAGTACTTTCTAGAAAGATCGCTGAGCTAGGTATTTACCCAGCTGTGGATCCACTAGATTCTACTTCAAGAATTCTTTCTGCTGAAATCTTAGGTGATGAGCACTATGATACTGCTCAGAGAGTAAAAGAAATTCTTCAGAGATATAAAGAACTTCAGGACATCATTGCAATCCTTGGTATGGATGAACTTTCTGACGAGGATAAGCAAGTGGTACACAGAGCTAGAAGGGTACAAAGATTCCTTTCTCAGCCATTCCACGTAGCTGAGCAGTTTACAGGTCTTGCTGGAGTATTAGTAGATATCAAAGACACTATCAAAGGATTCAACATGATCATGGATGGTGAACTTGATCACCTTCCAGAAGCAGCCTTTAACTTGGTAGGTAGCATTGAGCAAGCTGTTGAGAAGGGTGAGAAATTGATGGCAGAAGCTAACGACTAATCTATGTTTTTAGAAATAGTAACACCGGACGAAAAAGTTTTTGAGGGTGAGGTAGAATCAGCTACTTTCCCTGGAAGCGACGGATCTTTTCAGGTATTGAATGATCACGCTCCTCTTATCAGTACTTTAGGAAGAGGTGACCTGGTTTACAAAACAAAGATTACCGAAGGAAAAGACAAGGATAAATTGAAAGCTACTATCATCGAAGTTGATGGTGGTGTGGTTGAAGTATTGCACAACAAAGTAGTAGTTCTTGCTGAAGCAGTATTCGGAGACTAAGATTTATTCTTAATAGATATACAAAACCCTGATAAGTTTTACTTGTCAGGGTTTTTTGTTGCCGTAATGTATACCTTGGTATTCTGTCTATATCATTGGTATTTCTTAACTATGCACCAAATAACTCGATCATGAAAAAGTTTTTCCTAGACACTGTCTTTGCATTTTTATTTGTTCTGGGTGTAATCGGATTTTTTAACAGCATCACCTACTTCAGAATATTTGAGGTTTTCGATCCAATAGGCGAAATGTTTGCTGATTTTGAAATCACTGATATTGTCATGTCTCAAATCCGGGAAATTCCTCCTGCAGATGAGGGAATAGTATTGGTGAATGTTGGCGATATCAATAGAGTAGGAATCGCAGAACAAATCAGAGTAATCAATCAATATAACCCAAAAGTAATAGGTCTTGACTTATTGCTGAATGAACCACATGATGATCTTGAGGACAGTATATTTCTTGAGACTATCAAGAGTGTAGATAATCTTGTAATCGGCCAAAAACTACTTTACAACCCCACCACTGATGAATTTGATTATTCTATTGGGCCAAACGAGAGATTTAAAGACGTGGGAGAATTGGCTTTTGTGAATCTAATTACTGGAGCGAAACATCAGGATGATTTGAAGGTATGCAGATCATTTCCTCCACAAGAGAAACTGCGTGGTAGAAAGCAATTGGCATTTTCTGTAAAGCTGGCCAGTTATGTTAGTCAGGAGAAAGTTGACAAATTTTTAGCTCGAGGAAATGATGTAGAATACATCAACTATAAAGGAAACATCCTTGATTTTGGAGCAACAGAGTTTGGAACCAGATATTATGCCCTGGATGTAATGGATGTAATTGCGGAAAACTTTGAGCCAGATATCATCAAAGACAAGATTGTAATTTTCTGCTACCTGGGTGATTACCTGGGAGACCGACAAACTATTGAAGACAAATTTATTACTCCATTAAATAGCAAATATGTAGGAAAAACAGGTCAGGATATGTTTGGTGGTGTGATACATGCCAACATTGTTTCCATGGTTCTTCAGGAAGATTATATTGATTCAATGCCGGATGGCTGGGCTATTTTCTGGGCCTTGTTGATTGGTTACCTCACTGTAGTTCTATTTGCAGTAATTTATAAAGCTCTTCCTAATTGGTATGATGGAATTACTAAGGTCTTCCAGTTGATGCTTGTGTTACTCCTAGCATCGCTAATGGTTTACATTTTCCATATTTCAAATTACAAAATCAATATCTCCTACCTCATCATCATTATCCTTCTAAGCGGAGATGCCCTTGAAGTGTATTTTGGTGTGGTAAAGAATCTGTTTACCAAAGCTGGTAGGAAATCTTTGATCAAGGTGAAGAAGGTATTTAGTAGTTAGATATTGAAAAAAGAAAGAGACACCAAAGATGTCTCTTTCACCCAAATCAACACTTCAACCTACGTAGCAGGCCTATATTTTTGCTAGCGTGAATATTCCGCCATTATGAAACCCACTGCAATCCGTTCCTGTCCAGCTGATATTAATTATGCCTGTTCTAATATCTATTGTGCCTATGCCTTCAAAAACACCAGGGCATTCAATTCTTTTCAGGTCTTGTATAACCTTAATATTTTTTAGGGTAGTGCCTATTAGGTCCGCTCTAAAGGACCCATCATCGACTCCTCCAAAATGAGCACTATCAGTAGCACTTAAGTAATATGATCCTGACACAGTTCCATCTATTTCATTGAGATCAAATGTGACACTATAAGGGCCTGGAAATAGGTTAGATGAAGCAGTTCCACTATAAACACCACTGATTTCTTCTTCAACATTTTTATCACATGAGATAACCAAAAACAGAGTAATGGACAAAGCAGTAAACACCAAAATTCTAGAGTAAAACATATGATCAATATTTAAATGACTTAGTACCGACAGGCAATTACATATAGCAAGAATAATCTGCGAAAAGGTCCTAATAGTCTCATTCGCTCAAACGAGACATATTTTTTAAAAGAAAGAGACACCAAAAGCATCTCTTTCTAAGTCACGCTATACCTATGTATGATTATAATTTTGTTAGGGTAAATACTCCGTTATCATGAAATCCGCTGCAATCTGTACCTGTCCAGTTTATACTCATGCCTCCAACACTAATATTGATTGATCCGGTACCTGAGAATACCCCTGGGCAATCAATATCATCCAGGTCTTGAACTACCTCAACATTAGTTAAAGTACTTCCATCTAACTCTGCATAAAATGTCCCGTCATTTGATCCTCCCCAACCAGCTTGGGTCGTTGAATTCAAATAGAAAATACCTGAAAGTATACCATCGTTTTCGGTCAATGCGAATGTCACACTATAAGCGGCTGGAAACAGGCTGGATGTACCGGTTCCAGTCCAGGTTCCGCTTATTAGGCTTCTATTAGTTATCTGAAAGCTCTCACCTTCTGACAAAGCGCTACTAATACTTTCTTTCCCAACAGATAGGATGTACAGGTGATAAAACACATTGTTGACAATCTCCTCCCCATCTGTATCCAGTAAATCATTGGACAAAACAACTAATTTGTTTCTAAGAGCGGTTGCAGTGACTGACTCATAACTTCCTTCTGAAACTTCAAGTGCCAATTCAACATTAAATTCGTTGTTAATTGGTACTACAAAAATTCTGTACTCTTCAATATTTGATTGATCCAAAGGAGCTCTAAACCAAACTTCAATGTCGGCTGCACTTTCTGAATTGGCTATATCATTCACATCAACTTCTTCAACAGCTTCGATGGAAACAGGAGCCTCAATTTCTTCAACTACTTCCTCATCTTCACAAGCAAAAACTGACAACAAAAGAGATGAGAAAAGGATTAATGATAAATTTCTAAAATGAAACATAATGATTAATATTTTAACATGATCGTGAACTACATCGCATTCACTAGAATTAATTATGAAGCAAGATTAGGCCCTCAAATGGTCTCAATAGTCTCATTTAGCTAAACGAGACTCATTTTAGAAAAAAAATTTAAGCTGTTACAGATTGATTCTGCTTGATGTACTCTGAAGGAGTTTGGCCTGTAGCTTTTTTGAAAATGCGATAAAAGGATGCCTTGCTATTGAACCCAACTTCATAGGCAATGCCAAGTATACTTAAATGTTGCAGAGAAGAATCTAGCAATTTCTTCTTCACATCCTCCACTCTGTAAAAATTTATGAAGTCATAAAAATTCAATTCCAGTCCCTGATTGATAACCAACGATAATATATGTGGTTGAATAGATAACATTTTAGCAAGGTCGCTCAATTTCAGTTCGCTATCCTCATATGGTTTCTTATTAATAACTAACTCTTTCAATCTTTCCAGATGATCATCAATTTCAGATTGGGACAGTAAAGAATGCTCCCTGGCCTCCACTTTGATTGGTATTAAAGTTGGAAATAGATTTGACGATTGCATGAAAGCAGTATATGCAACGACCAGAATAAAAGTAGAGAGCAGAGATACAGTACCATACTCAAATTCCATAATTCGAATCTGATTGTATCTAAAATAGATAACAGTAGATAACTCCATCACCTGATAAATAGCGAATACAACAAAAACCTTCTTAAACCAGCTAACATAGATGATCTGACTATTTGCTATTTTCTGCTTGTACTTGATCGTATAGTTTCTCAGTTTGTAAGCATTCAAAAACAGGTATACCAATAATTGCAAAAAGTAACCTACAGTATAAAACATTGCTTGCGGAGAACTTGATGGAATTGCGTCTTTAAATCGAAGATAAATTTCTAATTTCTCAGCAGCTGGTCTTGATAAGTATGGAATAGATTGAGCGAAAATGATAAGAAAAGGCGCTAAATGTAAAACAGTTTTCCAGCTCCAAACATCATCCTCGTGAACCAAAGTCTTGATATACAGATACACCAATGGACCAAGTAAATACCACAAAGACCCAGATATTCTGATAACATGTGGATATGACATGTATAATCCAGTCATCTTAACAAGATATTCAACCAGTATGGTACTTATCACAAAAAGAAGTGTAGTCAGAACAATTCTGGAACTTATAGTTCCCTGCCTCTTGAGATTGATCATTAAGAGTAGAAAGAACCCCTGAAATGCGCAGATTACAAAATAGAGAACCCAAATATTTAAACTCAATGTGATGCTGGTATCTTCCATAGAAGGCTATGTTAGTTCAGGCATTTGATGAGGCTCTATTAAATTTACTGAATTCTGTATCAAATTGCCCTGATTGTCTTTTCGATAAATCAAACAAGCAATAATTCGCAATCCCCTACAGGAGAAATCCTAAATGATAATTTCGAAACCCTAAACGGTGATTTGATTAGCCCAAAATTTTAATTGCAGTGACGGGTAATTCCAATTGGCCGAATTGAATCATGGCATTGAATAGGCGGATTTTTGAAAATCTATTGAGGTTTTCCGAAGAGATATCAGTTTCCTCAATAAGCTCTTGATCAATTAGTTTTTGCCTTCTGGTTCCTTTTAGTAATGGTTGCTTTGGCGTTTTCCAAATATCGCCTTCCAGGAATGCCACATTTGCATAATAGGTATCAGAAATTAATCCATTTCTGGAAATGAGGATATCATCAGCATTAGTTTTAGAGCTAAAAAGCACATCCAATTCCTTTCTATTCTCATATTTAAATGAATATTCAAGATCCGATTCAATGACTTCCAAGCTTAAAATAGGGCGAATCAAATACTCGCTTGATGTAATTTCCTGAATGTCCTTATCGTAAACCAATCTAAACTTATAGAACCCTGTCTCTGGAATGGTTTGGATTAATTCTTCAAGAATATGTGGGTTTGGGGAATTATAAAAATGCTGGTAAGTGTAATCCATTCTGGCCTGGTGATAAGAAAGAAGTTCACAAAAGCCATTTTTCACTCCAATTGTTTCAATAAACCTCATAGTTTCTGAGGTTCTTTAACATCAGAGTAAATTGGAAGGTAAATCTTGTCCAGGTACTCTTGATACTCCTTTTGAGCATCACTAAAATGGGTGATTCCGCCTCCACTCTTAAAATACATCTGACCATTTTCATTCTCAATAAACCGAATCATTACCGCACTATCTAATTTCTTACCATCGCAGAATCCAAATACCCCCGTATAGAAACCCCTGTCATAGTTTTCAGCTTCATTGATAATTGAGACAGTTTCTGGTTTTGGAGCTCCGGTTATCGAGCCAGCAGGCAATAACTTGAAAAGCATATCTCCAATGTTAGTGGCATACCTCTCTGTCAGCCTCCCTCTGATTTCTGAACTCACCTGGAGCAGATCTTTCTGAGCTGTTTTTAGGTGATCTATATACCTAAATCTTGATACACCGACATCTTTGGCAACAATACTCAAATCATTTCTGATCAGATCTACAATGGTGACATGCTCTGCCATTTCCTTGGGGTCATTCAAAATCTGATTTTCTGCATTGGGAAGGTTGGCATCTATTGTTCCCTTCATTGGAAAACTACTAATCTCTCCATTTTCAACCTTAACAAAGGACTCAGGTGAAAACAATACAAACTGATCTTTCAGCCACAAACGATATCTGGCCTTACTATTTTCAAATATCTGTCTGAGTGACAAATTACTTTCAATCGGAGTTTTGAAAGTAAGGTTAGTGAGAAAGGAATTTCCGTATGCAATGTTATCCGTTACTATTTTGAAAGACTTCTGAAAGTCTTCATAGGTTATCGCATCTTTATTGAGTATTGAAACGGGTTTTGTTTCCAGGTTATTCCTAAAGTTTGAAACCCCTTGTAAATCAAATAATATCTCTTCCTGATCAATTTCGGATTCCTCTAAGACAATTGACTTTTGTTTATCAAAGCTTATAACAAATAGAAATCTGGATTCAGCCTGCCAAAGCGAATTAATCTTTTTAATTGCTGATTCCTGATCCAGATAATTCATTGATCGCTTTTGATTCTAAAAATTCGTCGGAAAGTCTTTTTTTCAAACTCCCAAAAGAAATTAAAAAGTCCGAAAACAAATCCGTAACAAAGTAAAATCACATTATAAACAGGAAAAATAAAGACCCAATAAAGTGTAGAAAAGAGAATGCTCTCTTCACCCGGCTCTAGAAACCATCCGACAACCACAGGTTTCAAAAACATAACGGTAAACCCAGTACAAGCAAACACGA
Source organism: bacterium (assembly GCA_024743255.1). Taxonomy (GTDB): domain Bacteria; phylum Bacteroidota; class Bacteroidia; order Cytophagales; family Cyclobacteriaceae; genus JANSWY01. The sequence continues at coordinate 63,152 of JANSWY010000009.1, forward strand.
CAAGAATCAGCCAAACCTGATATTTGTGTTCCATTCCCCATCTTGCCTGAAGTTTACTTACCCAACTCATTAATATAGTTTGTCGATTTTGGAGTCTCTTATTTTTTTCGGTTTGTCAAGTGTAAGGAATTGTTCCCAAAACTCATTCACTGGTAAACCTGCAACAATATCTAATGGTTCCTTTTTAACCGGATGTTCGAAATATAGTTTACGGGCATGGAGATTTATGCTACCATCCGGATTAGGTTTTGAAAAGCCATATTTAATGTCTCCTCTAATGGGAGATCCCATTGAAGCAAGCTGAACTCTGATCTGATGGGGTCTTCCAGTAACTGGATTAACCTCCAACAAAAAGTGGTCATTCAACTTTCCAAGTACACGATAACTAAGCTCAGCTCTCTGTGCTCCTTCCCGTTGTTCCTTGTATGCTGTTGTTACGTTTTTCTTTGTGTCCTTAATCAGCCAATGAACAAGCTTATCCTGCTTCTTTGGTGGATGCTTTTTAACAACTGCCCAATAAGTCTTTTTCACCTGATTATTCCTAAAAAGCTTATTCACTCTTTCAAGTGCCTTACTGGTTTTAGCCATAATCACAGCACCACTAACCGGACGATCCAACCTATGTGTCAGACCCATAAATACAGCTCCAGGTTTATTGTACTTTTCTTTCACATAATCCTTACACATGTCAATAAGGCTGGGATCTTTGGTTTTGTCACCCTGAGTTAAAACCCCTGCTTCTTTGTTGACAACCAATAGGTGATTGTCTTCATAAATTACGTGAAATCGCTGTTTTGCCATCACCGCAAATTTGGCGAATTATCGGCAATAAATTGTGTTGTTACAAGCCTGTTCTTAAAATTCTGAAGTGAAGTGATAGTCAATTTCAGGGAAATTATCCTGAACCATCTGCAACCAGGCTTTTGTTTCTGCCATGAAGACAAGCTTGCCATCTTTGTCTTTGGCAATATGTCTTTGCTTAGAGGCAATGAACTCATTCATTTTCTGATCGTTTTCACTGCTGATCCAGCATGCTTTGAATAGATTCATTGGTTGGAATTGAACCTTAGCTCCATATTCATTCAATAATCTATGCTGAATTACTTCAAATTGAAGAGCTCCAACAGTTCCAACTACCTTTCTGGAACCCATTTCATATGTAAAAAGTTGAGCAACTCCTTCGTCCATCAACTGAGATAGACCTTTCTCCAGTTGCTTGCTTTTCATAGCATCCATATTGATAACCTCACGGAATATTTCTGGAGAGAAACTTGGAATACCTTTGTACATTCCCTTTTCTCCTTCGCTAAGTGTATCTCCAATCTTTAGGTTTCCAGTGTCATAAACACCCACAATATCTCCAGGATAAGCTTCATCAATTACCTCTTTACTTTGAGCCATGAAGGCGGTTACGTTAGAAAACCTAAACTTTTTGTCAAGTCTTACATGGTGATAATTCTTACCTCTCTCAAATTTTCCAGCACATATTCTAACGAACGCAATTCTATTTCGGTGATTTGGATCCATATTGGCGTGGATCTTAAAGATGAACCCAGAGAATTTATTTTCTTCCGGCTTAATTACTCGCTCATCTGTTTCTCTTTCCATCGGAACTGGAGCAATATCGACAAAGCAGTCTAGTAGCTCTCTTACTCCAAAGTTGTTTACCGCACTTCCAAAAAATACTGGTGCCACCTCTCCATTCAGGTATTCTTCCATATCCAATTCCGGATAAACACCTTCTATTAACTCAACATCCTCTCTCAGCTGCTCCGCATTTCTTTCTCCGACTAGTTCCTCTAGGCTACTATCATTCAAATCTTCTATCTCAACTATCTCATCAGATAACTGCTGCTTGCTCCCCTGAAAAAGGACAAGTTTCTTTTCATACATGCTGTAAACACCTCTGAAGTCTTTACCCATGCTTATTGGCCAACTCATTGGCCTTACTTTAATATTCAGCTTTTCTTCAACCTCATCTAGCAACTCATAAGGATCTCTTCCTTCCCTGTCTAGCTTATTGATGAAACAAAGTACCGGTGTAGATCTCATTCGGCATACTTCCATCAACTTCTCAGTCTGGATTTCCACGCCTTTCACACAGTCGATTACCATCACTACACTGTCCACAGCAGTCAGTGTACGGTAAGTATCCTCAGCAAAATCCTGGTGACCTGGTGTATCAAGCAGGTTGATTTTCATATCTCTGTAGTCAAACCCCATTACGGAAGTTGCAACTGAGATACCTCTTTGTTTTTCAATTTCCATCCAGTCGGAACGAGCGTGCATATCTATCTTGCTGGACTTTACTGCCCCAGCTTTCTGAATAGCTCCTCCAAATAGAAGAAGTTTTTCTGTCAATGTAGTCTTCCCCGCATCCGGGTGACTTATGATGCCAAATGTTCTCCTTCTCTGAATTTCTTTCTCGATACTCATGCTATGAATCTTATGCCTTTTGAAATTTGAAATGCAAAGTTAACATGAATTTAGCTTGAATGCATTGTAACATATAAAAGGAACTTATTTAGTTTGCATCAACAAGATTCATCAATATGCCATGAAGATTAAAAACAAGAAAGATGTTGAGATTTTAGAGGAAAGAATCAACAATGAACTGGGCCTGGATATAAGGAAATACAAAAACCCGGAAGTTGTAGATTCCTTTGTGGAAATACTCATATTCCCTAAATATGTCATTAGCTGGGTTATTAGACCGGTACTTGTTTTCCTCCTATTGTTTGTTGCAGGTTACTTCATAATAAATATTACAGGCTTTGAGTTTGTCCTTTACTCCATGTTCGGCCTCATACTTTTTATCGCTTCCGGAGTTTTAACAGGATTATTAATTCTGATTTGGAAAATGAAGTCAGATATGTGGGGCATTATTGAATATGCTTTGGATATTATGAAGTCTTCAGTGGTAGATGTAAATAATGTCAATTCAAAACTTTGGTCTGAGAATAGAAAGGAGGCAATGTCTTTATTGTTTCAGGGGATCATCCACATTGTTGTACTTCCAACTCTTGCCGAAGTTGTGGCCGGTAAAATCCCTTTTGTTGGTGGACTAGTGACCGGACTAATAAAAAAGATTCTCACAATCCTGGCTAACAAAATCGATTTCGAACCAGAAACTGAAGAAAAAGAGCTAAAAGAGATTGAGTCTGAGGATGACGAGAAAAAAGCTTCTAAATCTATTGAGGTTTACAGTAAGGTTATTGACAAAGCATCCAGTGGATTGAACACAGTGCTTTCTGTAACATTCAAGATAGTATCAATGCCACTGAGAATTATTTCGTTCTTTGCGTACCTGTTTCTAATATTATTAATTTATTCTATCTGGGGATGATTTAGAGATCATTGATGGCAGAGTTGATATTTTCTTTATACACCCTGCCAATTGGAATTGAGACATCTTTTATTTTGATAGAATTATATGTCGCTTTCTCAATAGCCTTAATTCTTACCAGGAAGGATTTGTGAGATCTGACAAAGGTATTTTGCGGAAGTTGTTTCTCCACTTTCGATAAACTATCCCGAGCCATAATAAATCGATCGTCTAAAAAGTATTTAATATAATTCCCATCACTCTCGATATAATTGATTTGATTAATTGGAATTCTATGTGTTTCAGTTCCGCTTTTTATTGACCACAGTAAGTCCTCTTCTTTTCTTTCTGGTTCTGTTTCCTCTTTAGAAAACCAATCCATCGCAAATCGGTGCAAAAAGGATGGAAAGAGAAAAATCAATGCGTTCAATAAGAAATTAGTGATCGAAGCATCTTCAATTACTCCATTATCCAATGAGCCATAAATCAGATGATAAACCAATAAGTCTAGTGCCGTTTCAAGGATACAAATCCCTAGGAAATAAACTCCAAGTAAAGTAATGTATCTACCAAACCTTCTCGATTTTAGAAACCGGGGAATCAGAAAATAAATATTCCCAAAGTAAATAATTGCATTTATCACCAAGCCATAGATAGTCGGAATGAGTAATGACTTATCCTTTGAATGAAAGGGGCCAATTGTCCAGTCCAGACTTGGAATGTTGAACCAGATAGCCACAACAATCCAGACAAATAAGATTCCGATAATTATTTTTCTTTCCTGGCTATTTAAGCTCATTCAAATAAGTAATTGTAGTTCGTACTCATAATCCTGCTGTTCATCACAAGAGTGCAACTAAGCCCTCAAAATCCCCATCAGTACATCAAATGAATTGATAAAAAACTCAAAACACTAAAGAAAATGAAAAAACATTTTACACTATTTGTGATGGCTTTATTGGTCATTAATTCCACATTCTCACAGGATCAACTAAAGCAACTCTTTGATGTAGAGGCAAACTATGAGCATTTCAGCGGCAATGCATTAGTCATAGGAAAAGATCAGTCAGATTTTAAATTCTCAAGCGGTTATGCAAACCGTGAAACGGCTGAAAAGATCACCTTCGAACATTCCTTTGATATAGGTTCATTAAGTAAACAGTTTACTGCTGCAGGAATACTTCATTTAGCATATGATGAAAAGCTGAGTTTAAATGAACCAATTAATACTTATCTAAAAGAACTTGCTTCAAAGAAGTGGGATGATGTTACAATCCATCATCTTCTAAGTCACACTAGCGGCATCCCTAGCTTATTCCAATCAGGTCAAGGACTAGACGATATACTTCCAGATTCTACTGCGGTAGAAATTGATGAACTTATCTATATGTTTAAAGATCATAAATTGAGGTTTAAGCCAGGCTCAGAATATAGTTATAGCAACTCAGGCTATATCCTTCTTGCCAAAATCATTGAGAACATCTCTAATAAATCTTTTCAGGAATACCTAAGAGAGCATGTTTTCGAAAAGTACGGTTTGCTCAACACAAATTTCGGTCAGCCAATCGGACTTTGTGCAAAACCATACACTGGGTACCGATCTGATTTAGTAGAGGATCGTGTAGATTATCATTGGAGTTGGACAATAGGTGCTGGTGGCGTCTATTCTACTATGAAAGACTTGCAAAACTGGATTTCGATCATACAATCTGATCAATTTTTAACAGCCGAATTAAAAGAACTATATCTTGGAAAACACATCAAAAAACGAGGTGGCTACTATGGTTACGGTTGGGAGATCGCCACGAATGATACAGGTGACATCTATCAACATGATGGAGTGATGTTTGGTTATGTGACTTATTTAGGATTCAAACCTTCAACAAATGAATTAGTAATCCTTCAATCCAATCAAACACATGACTCTTTCACATTGATTGGTCAAAGCTACAATTACATCATCGAATTGAAAGACAAAGTTTGGGCACATCTGAATAACGAATCAATTGAAATTTTGCCAGAAAAGAAAACGCAAGAGATAGCAGAAGGATCATATTGTTTCCCTGATGGTTACCAAATTTCAATTAAGGATTGTGGTACTCACTATCAGGTCTCTGGAATTGGGAACTATTCACCTAGCAGGTTATTATTCAATCAACCATTCGATGACCAATCTGAGAAAGGAGAAAAACTATCAGCAATCGCTCGTAATGTACCTCTTAAGAAATACTGGAAAATAGCCTGGGCCTTTGACGGTGAAATGAAGTTTGTGATATACTCAGGGTTATTTCGCCTTGGTTTTGGTCAAGTCACTTCTGGTTTGGGTGAAATCAAATCTTCAAAACCATTTTACATTGGAGAAACTTCAGGGAAATTCAGATTGTATGGCGAAAATGAAATTCTGGACATGATCATTTATTTTGATGAACAGGGACAGGTACAGGGAATTTTTGAAAATGGATATTATCAGTTTTTCAACAAAATGACCCTAAAAGCATTTCCTATCTCTGAAAACACACTCTATCTGGACGGATTCCCGTATGGAGAGATGTCTGCCAAAATCAAAATAGAAAATGACCGTCTTAAATTCTCTCAACTTGGCAGAGAATTTACAGCGACAAAGATAAGTCAGTAGATTTCTGTCATTATGTCACATTTTTCCTTTTGGCACATGAGTTGATAAAGAAGAAGCAGGTTAGAAAAAATTTAAGACTTTAAATATACATTCAACATGGGTAAAATAATTGGAATTGACTTAGGTACTACCAATTCCTGCGTTGCGGTGATGGAGGGGAACGAACCTGTCGTTATACCAAACAGTGAGGGAAGAAGGACTACACCATCTATTGTGGCGTTTTTGGATAATGGAAAAGGAGAGAGAAAAGTAGGTGATCCTGCAAAAAGACAAGCGATCACAAATCCGCAAAACACAATCATGTCTGTCAAAAGATTCATGGGTAAGAAACACTCTGAAGTGACAGCTGAAAGAAAAAATGTGTCATATGGACTTGAAAGTGGCAGTAATGACACTGTCAGAGTTCAGATTGGTGACAGAAAATATACTCCACAGGAAATTTCAGCAATGATTCTTCAAAAAATGAAGTCTACTGCTGAGGATTACCTTGGAACGGAAGTGACTGAAGCTGTAATTACAGTTCCAGCTTACTTCAATGATGCAGAGCGTCAGGCTACTAAAGAAGCTGGTACAATTGCTGGTCTTGAAGTAAAAAGAATCATCAACGAGCCAACTGCTGCTGCTTTGGCATACGGACTTGACAAGAAAAATCAGGACATGAAAATCGCTGTGTATGACCTTGGTGGTGGTACATTCGACATTTCAATCCTTGAATTAGGAGATGGAGTATTCGAAGTAAAATCTACCAATGGTGACGTTCACCTGGGTGGAGATGACTTTGATGCTGTAATAATGAACTGGTTAGCGGAAGAATTCCTTGCTGACGAGGGTGTAGATCTTAGAAAAGATCCAATGGCACTTCAGAGATTGAAAGAAGCTGCTGAGAAAGCAAAGATTGAATTATCTAGCTCTACAAGCACTGAGATCAACTTGCCTTACATCATGCCAGTTGATGGAATTCCTAAGCACTTGGTAAGAACACTTTCAAGAGCAAAATTTGAGCAGTTAGCTGACGATCTAGTAAGAAGGTCTATGGATCCTGTAAAACAGGCGATCAATGATGCTGGGGTTGATGTAAGCGAAATTGATGAGGTGATTTTAGTGGGTGGTTCTACAAGAATCCCTAAAATCCAGGAAGAAGTTGAGAAGTTCTTTGGCAAGAAACCTTCTAAAGGTGTTAACCCTGATGAGGTTGTTGCAATTGGTGCTTCTATCCAGGGTGGTGTACTAACAGGAGAAGTTAAAGACGTATTACTTCTTGATGTTACTCCACTTTCATTGGGAATTGAAACTATGGGTGGTGTGTTCACTAAGTTAATCGAGGCGAATACTACAATCCCTACTAAGAAATCTGAAACATTCTCTACTGCTGCTGACAATCAGCCTTCAGTAGAAATTCACGTTCTTCAAGGTGAGAGACCAATGGCTAAGGATAACAGAACTATTGGAAGATTCCACCTTGATGATATTCCACCAGCACCAAGAGGTGTTCCTCAAATTGAAGTAACATTCGATATTGATGCTAATGGTATCATGAATGTTTCTGCGAAAGACAAAGGGACTGGTAAAGAGCAGAAAATTAAAATCGAGGCTTCTTCAGGATTAACTGATGAGGAAATCGAAAAGATGAAGCAGGAAGCTGAAGCAAATGCGGAAGCAGATAAGGCAGAAAAAGAGAAAGTTGAAAAAATCAATCAGGCTGATAGTTTGATCTTCCAAACTGAAAAGCAACTGAAAGAATTCGGAGACAAACTTTCTGCAGACAACAAGACAAAAATCGAAGCTGGACTTGAGCAATTGAAAGAAGCTCACAAAAGCCAGGATCTTGCTGCAATCGAAACAGCAATCAATGGTTTAAATGAGGCTTGGCAAAACGCTTCTCAGGAAATGTACGCAGCTCAGCAAGAAGCTGGTGCTGATGCCGGAGCAGCTGGTGCTGACGCTGGAGCTGGTGGTGCGGATGCAAGCGGAGATTCAGATAGCGATGTGTCTGACGTTGAATACGAAGAGGTTGACGATAAGAAATAATCGTAGACCCTATTCATAAATAAAAAACCTTTGGCTGACGAGTCAAAGGTTTTTTTTATTCACTTTCTGGTACTTAAAGTGCTTTCAATTTCTCCACAATTTCCTCAGGAACTATTTGATTAAAAATCTCCTGCTTATTGGCCTCATATTCGATAAAATACCAGTCTTTTTCCTTCTCGATATAAACGGCCAGCATAGTTTTATCAGGAGCGAATGAAAGCCTGTTCTCATCTTCATCAATCGTTACATTCTCAACCCCAAATTGCAATATCATTTGTTCTTTCACCATTTCCATAGATGAGGTTGCATCACCAGAAAAAGTCATGTATACCTGGGTAGTATATGGTATCGCTACGAATGTTTCTCCATTCATTTTCCCCAACATCTCATAACTTTTCACATTCATTTCATCCATAGACATTTTTATTCCCATTGAAGAAAATGAACTGAATACTCCTATCATACTTTCCTTTGGAACAACCGTAAACAAACCTGGGTATATGTGTTCCACCAAAGCCTTCCAATTCCCTTTATTTGTCAGCTGGGTATATTCATCTAACCTTTTTGAAATGTCCTTTTTATCCTTTTCTGATATCTCCTGAGCAATCAAACTATGTATTGAGAGAGTCAGAATTATTACTGCCAGTAATCTTTTCATTTTCCTATTTTTTCGTAAGTATGAAGATAGTTAATTTAATTTATGCTTTAAACGATATACAAAACCATTGTTTTTCCGTTTGATTATTTTGCATATACATTTGATATATAACTGATTAGCTTTCTAACCTACCTGTGATATGGATCATTACGAAACTCTTGGAGTCTCATATGCTGCTTCTGATGCTCAGATAAAAAGAGCTTACAGGCTTTTGGTAAAGCAATATCACCCCGATATTAACTCAACAGACGAGGCTCATGAGAGAATCAGAGCAATCACGATAGCATATGAAGTATTGTCGGATCCATATTCTAAAAGAGTCTATGATTTAAAACATGTATATGGCAGCCACCCCAATTTCAACATTCCAAATGATCTCTCACCTGAAGAAGAACGCAGAAGGAGTTATAGAGAAAAGGCTGTTGCAGAAGAAAGAAAATACCTGGAACAACTGCTTAGGTTAAAAGTAAAGTTCTATTCCATCCAGAGAGTATTTTGTATGCTCTTTGCCGTATTGGCGGTTATTTATACTGTGGATTACCTATTTATGGGGAAACAAATCACAGAAGTGGTTGAAAGTGTTTCACTGAAAAAGATCAGGTCTGATTATTCTACGGAAATTCGAACTCATAACAGAAGTATTCGAACTAGTAGAGAATTTTACGATTTCTATTCTGAACTAAAGCAGCCATACATGCAGGTTTATTATTCCAGTGTATTTAATAATCTATCGATGGTAGGGATTAAAGACGGTTCGGAGATAAAGAAATTCAGTGTCATTGGAAGTATTCATTCGTACGGTAACGCATTACCATATGGTCTATTTCTGCTTTGCATGATCATTATTCAAAAACGAAAATATAGTGATTGGGCATTAACGCTTGCGATAATTCCGTTTTTTATTGTTGCTTTTCTTATCGCGCAACTTATATAAGCACTTTTAGTAGCTATTATTATAGTTCTTTGATTATTTTGGCATTAGCATTTTCCCAAAGTCGAACATTCTTTCGGCTTCTATTTTTTTAAAAATTATAGTCATGAGTACCAACGGCACCAACGCCATTCTTTTAATTCATTGTCCAGACCAACCTGGTATTATCTCATCAGTAACACAATTTCTTGCTGATTATCAAGGAAATGTTGTAGACCTGGACGAACATGTGGACAGGGACCACAATGTTTTTTTCATGCGAGTAGAATGGGAAATGGAAAATTTTGGAATTAGCAAAGAGGATCTACCTGATTACTTTCGGGAAAATTATGCAGATCGATACAATATGAAGTGGGAGCTTTACTTCACATCAAAGAAACCACGCATGGCATTATTTGTAACAAAGTTATCTCATAACCTTTTTGATGTTTTGGGAAGACAGCAATCGGGAGATTGGAATGTGGAAATCCCATTAATGATCAGTAATCACGAACATTTAAGAGATATTGCCGATCGTTTCGATATACCATTTCATTACATACCAATAACAAAAGAGAATAAGAAGGAGCAAGAAAAGAGGCAACTTGAATTACTAAAAGAAAATCAAATAGACTTTATTGTTCTTGCCAGGTATATGCAAATATTATCATCTGATTTCATTGGGTATTACACTAATAAGATCATTAATATTCACCATTCATTCTTACCCGCTTTTCCTGGTGCTAAGCCGTACCACTCTGCATTTGATAGAGGCGTGAAAATTATTGGAGCTACTAGTCACTACGTCACATCAGATTTGGATGCAGGACCAATTATCGAACAAGATGTTGTGAGAGTTAGTCATAAAGACTCAGTAAAAACTTTGATTAGAAAAGGACAAGATCTTGAGAAAATCGTGCTGTCCAGAGCTATCTATGCCCATCTACAACGAAAGGTATTGGTATTCAATAATAAAACTGTAGTATTTGATTAATGATTAAGCCTTTGCTTCCATGTCATCCTGGAAGGAATCTGCTTGCTCACTTTTATCTTCCTTGGGAGTGCACCACCTACTGGCAAACTTTTCCTTAAGCTCTTGCTTCTGTTCAGGCGTTAATGGGTGTTTACTTGAAAAATGGCTTTTCCACTCATTGGATTTATGTTTTTTATCAAACTTCTTTCCCCCCAGCCCTGAGAAGAGAATTTTAGATAATAAAAGAAGTCCGGCCGCTTTCCAAAAGCTAATATATGGCAACCCAAACAATTCAGGCATTAGCCAATTCCAAAGAGCCATAACAACAAAGCTGACTACTGTAAAGAACAGTATTGCCATAATCGTCATTTTGACGCACCAATAAACTTTAGGATTCCCCATAGCTAAGTCCTAGTTACTAAGTACTTCCTGATAAAACGTCTCTAACTCTTTTCTTAGGAAGATCATAGCGTAGCGTTTTCTGGATAACAAGGTATTCATATTCTTTCCAGTGATCTCTTCCATCTCCTTAAATGTCTTTTGCTCCAACTCATGCATAATAAAGACATTCCTTTGCTCTTCAGGCATTTTTGCAAGTGCTGCCTCAATGCGTTCCCAGATCATCTCCCTCAAATAGTCATCATCAGGTAGGTTACCCAGATCGGGAATCAGTTCTTCCATACTCAATGGCTGGTCATCATCCCTGCTTTTCCCCAGACTACTGAAATTTTCAGGTTTCTTTTTCCTGAATCTATCGGTTATTTTATTTCTAGCGACTCTGAACATCCAACCGGAAACCTTATCCATTGAACGTATGTCATCAAAGTTTATCGTCAACTGATAAAATACGTCTTGCATAATATCTTCAGCGTCCGATTTATCTGGAACAAACTTTCTGATAAAATTAAGTAACCTGGCCCCTTCTTTCGAGATGGTCTCCTCGATAATATGGGCCTTATATACGTTCATATGTGAAATAGCTGTCGCTTCCATTCTCAATTTCTTTATACTGATTCACTAAGTACCTTATTTGGCGACTTAGGCACATTTCTTTGTAAGAACGAAATGAATTCTGTAAGAAATGCATCCAACTTTTTTCCAACTTCACGATCTATTACCTGATATGACGAATCAAATGCCTTTTCTATTTTATTAAAAACATTTTTTTTCTCAAATATCACAGATTCCTGATCATTCAAAAGATCTGACATTGATTGATGTATCATCTCACCATCTATCTTCTCATTTGCATTAACTACCACTGCAACTGGTAATTGATTCAAAGCTGGATAACTTGAGGCCACCATATTTAAGATACACTCTGGTACCTCAGCTTTAATTCCCTGAACAATAATTACAACGGCATCAAAGTTATTCAGAGCTATTAAGCCACCTGAATCATTCTTATAATCCTGCAAATCCAAAAGTCGACTATTGTGTTGAAGTAGATCATTGATCTTTTCTTCAATCTCTAATGCAAGGCCAAGACAATTACGTGCCTTGGAATTATCTGATAAGACGATACCAATATTTGTCATAAGGTAATTAGGTTTCCCCTATATGACGAACGAGATTAAATTATATTGGATTCAATTAGGAAGGTAAAACAGAGATTTTCACGGCTTAAACGGAATTATTTCACTCCGAAGTGTAAATGATTCTTTAAGAGTCTATAAGTGATTTAGTAATTTGTGTAGTTATAAATGAGTAACTTAATCAGAGATTTCAAATAATTAGCAACCATCCAATAAGACTATTGTGGAAATCTTCATTAAATCGAACAGCAATACTATTAAGGTTGACTTCAATTTTAAGGTAATCATAGTGCTTATAGTTATGACACTTACAGTCACCTGCTGCGAGTTCCAAAACAATGAAGATATTACGAAAAAGGAATTTGTGGGTGCAGTATCAAATGTTGTCGTACAAGATGTGGGCAACTCCGGAAATCCATCAGATTTAAAAGTTTCATTTGATTCAGCTCCAAATGAGAATGAAATTGCCTCATATCAAATATTTATAGTGCAAACCGATGAATTTGTGGGTTTCTCTATTGACCATATTATTTCACAAGGATTAGAACCTGCAGAAATCATTCTCACTTCAGGGTTAAATAATGACATCAGGCTAGCAGAGAGTACTCTCGACATATCCGGAAACGCATTAGAACCAGACGAATCATATTTTCTGTACATCTTGTCAGTCTCGACTGATCAAAGTAAAGGCAATTCATTATCTCTAAATTCTAATATCTTTTCGTACTCGGATTTCACATCCCCTGTAACTGATATTTGTATAAAAGATATTGGTAATAGTAATTCACATCAGGATATTTATATCGAATTCTCAGAACCAATTAATCGTTCTGCAATATCTGGATACAAATTGTTGATTACTGAAAACAGCTTTCTACTTAACCAAGGTCTCGCTAGCAACGCTCCAGACTCCACCTTTCTATATCTGGAACCAGGACAGCTCAACTATAACATTCAAATTCCAGAGACATTGAAAAATATCGACGGCTCTATAATTCGCGAAAATCAAGGTTATTCAGTTTATCTATTATCAATTGCAGATGGAGTTGGGGCAAATCAAAACACATTGTCTGAAGCAGTAAATTTCACAATTGAGAATACCAAATATGTGCAAACCATATCAAGTCAATTTGAAGGCAATGGAGGAATCGTTGTTGCTTATAAGGTTTTTGTATACAATCTTGGCTCTTTGTCCAACCCTAATGGTTCAGGTGTAAAATTAATTGATCCTGAATCCGGTGATATAAATATTCTTTTGACCCCATTTAGTGGAGCAACAGGAGGATCAGCATGGGGTAATGGCAGCTACATCTGTACAGCAAATAGACAGATTTACTTTCTTGATGAGCAGAATCGTTACGATCTATTCTTTTCTGGCCCACCACTAACCCTAACCACCGATCTGGAAGTAAGAAGTTTCACAAGGTTCGTAGCTGACTGTTCGGGAATATATACAGTTGCTGAAGGGCCAACAGGGTTTATAGAATTGAGAGACCTATATCCTAAATCAGAACTTCTTACATGTCCAATAAATCTGGAATTTGGTTATCAGAACAGTGCGTTCATTGTTAATAATCGGAGTAAAGAAATCATCTATACTGGTGAATTTGGTATGGAAAATGCTGAATTCATTGAACTTCTAACCTTACCAGAAACTATAGCTTCAATCACCTTTTCTAAATCGAGGAATAAACTATATGCCGCAACTGAAGACGGTTACATCTATGAAATCAACTATTTATCAAGAACATTTGAAAAAGTTGCAGGCGGGCCGAAAATTCAGGATGGTGTAGCTGAACTAGCAGGTATAACTAGACCTTACTCAATTGCTGTTGATGAAGCTAGGAACTGCCTGTATTTCACAGATTTATCAACTCAACCAGCCTCTAATGGTCGGGTTGTATTGAGGAAATTAGGTTTTGAAAGAAATTGATAATTATGAAAAAAACACAGCAAATAATATTAATGCTTATACTTATCACAATCATTGGCTGTGTAAAAACTATTACGTTTGATATAGAATCAGATTCTGAACCTAGTATTGTTATAATTGGAGAGATCACAACAGCTCCAGGCCCCTACACAATTGAAATTTATCAAACAGTTCCGTTTTTTGATCCGGCTTCAAGCATATCCACAACAAAAGTTAATGATGCCGATGTGACTATTTACGATTTAACCACTGGCCGATTCGAGAAATTAATCAATACATCACCGGGAATCTATTCAACAGATATCAATGGAATTAGAGGAGAAATAGGTCATAGATATTTTATTGGAATCAATGCCTTTGGTAAAAATTATCAATCTTTACCAGCTGAAATTACAACAGTCCCAGAATTAGATTCAATCGCATATGAGTTGACTTTTAACCAGCAAATAAATTCCCAAAATGAAATAACTGACTTACCCAAAGTTGACATTAAAATATCTTTTAGTGACCCTCCAGAAGAGTCCAACTTCCTGTTGTGGAAATGGAGTGGGACATCAGAGGTCAAAACCTTCCCTGAACTCTATATTAATTACCAGGATGGCACACCTACCATAGAACCCTTACCTTGTTCGGAAGGGATAAATTGCTTCTGCTGTACTTGTTGGGTTGACCATCCAATTCGAAATACATTTTCGGTATATAATGATGTTTATACAAATGGCAGTTATGTGCAAAATTTTCCAATCATAAGTATCCCTGCAACTGCTACATATTTTGATCAGGAAATGAAACTTGTAATCAATCAGTATTCATTGGACAGTGAGGCTTACTCATTTTGGAAGGGTATTATTTCAAATATAGAAGATCAGAGTACATTGTTTGCTACACCAGCTGTAACTCAAATGGGTAATATTATGAATATCAATGACCCTGATGAAATCGTATTAGGATATTTTTTTGCATCAGATGTAACTTCAAGCGAAATCAAAATTGAAGCCAACCAACTAGATATAAATATTGTATCAGACAGTATACGCAATGACTGCCGGGTTCTACCAAATAGCTCGAATTTTCCTCCAGGTGACTGGTAGAACTTTGAATCTGTATCCTAAGTGTGTAGAATAAAAAAGCCTCTCACTTTCGTAAGAGGCTCTCAATTCTTTATATGATTGGTATTTCTTAGTTATTCAACTTAAAGAATACTGGTAATACCATTCTTACCTTTACTGGTCTACCTCTTTGTTTACCTGGCTTCCATTTAGGCATTGATTTGATTACTCTTTCTGCTTCTTCATCGCATCCAGCTCCAATACCTTTAATTGCCTGTACATCAGAAATAGATCCATCTTTGTTTACTACGAACTGTACGAATACTCTTCCTTCAATACCCATTCTTCTAGCCTGGCTAGGGTAGTTGATATTTTTACCTAAGTATTTATACATCGCTGCGTCACCACCCGGGAAGCCTGGCTTGTCCTCTACAATTGTAAAGATTTGCTCTACTTCTTCTTCTTCAGGTGCTTCTTCAAAGATAATGTCTTCAATAACTGTTTCTTCAGTTACCTCCACATCAAGGTCAACCTCAATTTCTTCTTCAATTTCCTCTTCATCAGGAACTTCAATGATCTCAGGAAGTTGAACTACTGGTGGCGGTGGGGGTGGTTGTTCCGTTGGCGGAATATCCATAATGTCTTCAAACTCTTCGTCAACCTCACCAAGGTCCATCAGTTCTCCATCTCCTCCAAAATTCCACTCAAACGCTGTAATAACTAAACCTAGAGTGATAGCAAGGCCAAGATTAAAGAACATCCCTGTCTTCTTAGAGAGATCTACATTGGGGTTCTTTTTCAGTTCCATATTATCAATACTTTTTTTATTTCTAATGATAGAATCTCAAATATATCTAAAATATAAATGTAATTCTAAGTTAAATGATGCAATTAACAGTTTTTTAAGAAAGCTTTTACATTAATGATGTTGCTATCCTAAATATTCCATAAATCAAAATGACTTTTTTCTGATCAAATAGGCATTTACAACAAAATAGCCTACAAACAGACCTGACAAATTTGCCATCAAGTCACCCCAGGAAGCGTCTCTACCTGGTATGTACGACTGAATTATTTCAGTCATCACTGCTAATACAATCCCAAAAATCAGAATAGTCACAAATTTTTTAAAAAAATTTTTCTCAAGCCTAAAAGAAAGAGTCAAAAGTGCCATTAATCCGAAATACATAATGAAATGTACCACCTTATCTTCACCCTCAAAAAAATGGTAAGGAAAATCTAAGTGCTCCTGTTTTGTAAATGAAGCATAGAATATAGCAAGCACCCAAATACAGGTGCCTATTAAAAATTTGTGATTGTATAACTTACTGACCAATCAGTTCTTTGTATGCTGCTGCGTCCAGTAATGAATCTACCTCAGAAGCATCTGATATTTTCAGTTTTATCATCCACCCTTCGCCGTAGGCATCTGAATTAACCAATTCTGGCTCTCCTTCAAGCTTCTCATTGAACTCAAGAACTTCACCTCCAAGTGGCATGAATAGATCAGATACAGTTTTAACCGCTTCTACTGTTCCAAAAACATCACCATTATCAATTTCGTCACCTACAGTTTCGATTTCTACATATACGATATCACCTAGTTCGCCTTGCGCAAATTCAGTAATTCCAACTGTTGCTGTATCACCATCAATCTTAACCCACTCATGGTCTTTGGTGTATTTCAAATCCTCAGGTATGTTCATTATTTGAAAATATTAAATTGTGAATATTGGTGCCAAAAATAAGATGCTTTGGTGGAATGCAGAAATATTATTGTGCTAAACTAAAGCGAACCTGAAAACCAAATGCTGTAGTCCTTCTAGGAAAGCTTCCTATTCTAGGTTCAGTAATGGTCCTTTCAAAGTATGCGGTCACATTTAATCGCTCATTATATTTATAATCGAGCGTTGGCCTTAGTCTTATATTGGTATCTCCATTGGTGATTTCAGCATCTTCAAAAATCTTTCTCTGAATCGTCTTGCTGTCTGTAATCGATACAGCAGTTCTAAAAGTCAGTTCATTTTCCAACGTAACTTTTCGACCTCTGATTCTGAATGGAATGGTGTACTCTGTTTTAGCAACTGAAAAATCCATCGTCACATTATTTCTTTTGGTTTCTGCAATCTGTGAATTACTCAAATTCAAGGAAAGCGTTCTCTCCTTTTTGTAATCAAACTTGATTGACATTTTATTTTTAGTTCTGATGTTCAAACCAATGAAAGGAGCAAACTGCTCAGTGATTGAAACCTGATTCACAACATATACAGGCTGCAATTGACTTCCAGCTACATTCTCATCTAAAGGTAAAGAGAAAGGATAATCTGTAATTTGATTGTCAAGATCCAGAGGAACGTTATCAAAACTAAAGTTACTCACGTAATTGTTCACAGCATAGACTGATCTATAAGCATGAGTCAAATTAATTGAGGAAAATACTTCACTCAACTTCGGAATTTTGGACAATCCAGCATAATCCAATCTCCAGTTTGGAATTGGAATTTGAGGGAATGGGTTTAGACTACTTGAATTAGCATCTCTTCCAGAGTAGGCATGTAAAAATGCGGGTATCAGTACATCCTGAGATATTGAGTCATAACTGAAACTTGATCCCGGAGATAATATCTCGTCATCCAGTCTATTTTTTATAATTCCAATGTTCTCTTCAAACTGGGTAAATGCTTTAGAACTAAAATTCTCACCTGTCCCTTCAAATGCGGTCCTTATAGTATTAAAGGACAGGGAATAGGCTCCTGACCTGGAAGGAGTGATGGATGTAAATTCACCTCCCAGAGCTTTATATACTTCCTGGAAATTACCGGAAATTGTTCTATTGGCATCAAGCTGAATTCTAAAGTCCTTAAATGGCTCAATACTTCCCTGCAAACCAATAGTCTCTGTCCTCGTCTGAATAAAAGGATTATTCAAAAACTCATTGTCAACTAACCAACCATTTTCTCCGGCACGAATCCTGACATTAGGATCTTGTGAACCTAAAAGGAATGGGACTCCAGGGGCATTGAAGCTACTATCCAAACCAAAAAGGAATGGCCTGTAACTTACACCTGGCAGTGTGGTTCCTTCATTTAATGAATAATTAAGTTTTATACTTCTCACTGACATCAACAATCTTAAAATTGATTTCAGTGCTTTGCTATCATTTGTTTTCACCGTATCAGCACGAGATGGTGGTCTACCCCTACTTCTTCTTCTTGGCGGAGAATTAATATCCTTTAAGAACTTAACTTTATTATAAAGCGTCACCATATCAATACCGCTGGTGACAGTTGTGTTTCTGGTATTTTGAATCACACTACCTATACTATCGAGCAAGTTTACACTTCCTGAAGTCCAGTTATAGGTAGCCTGGTATCTTGCACTAGCTGTAACCCAATCTGTGAATGGAATTTTGTCCAAAGGAACCGTAAAGTTTGCAGATACATTTTGGTTGAACTGACGCATCCTTCCCAGATTCTTGATACTCGACCTTATTTGCCTAATTGCTTCCTGATCAATCTCTCCTTCTGGTTCATCGATAATCGCATTTACGTTAGCTCCGTAATCCAGGGATAAGTTTTTCATTACATTCCACTTCATGGCATAGTTTCTATCCAGATAGAATGTTTTGATATATCTCGCAGTATCCAATGGCGTGTAATCAAGTGGATCCCTGTTTCTAATAGATCTGAAATTTCTATTTAAATCCGCCCTTACTGAAATATTATTAGGAAGTGGATTAAAGTTAATATCCTTAATCAATTGTAAATAGGGACTACTAAATGCTTCTCCATTTTTGAAAGGCTCAATATAAAAGTCGCCTAATTGGTATTGATAAGCTGCACCATAGTTGAATCTTTTATCAAAGTATTCTGCTTCCACAAGCCCACTTCTTTTAGTTTCAGCATAAGCGTAATCGAAACTGAAGTTTTCAATATCGTAGATATGCGGCACAGCATCCTCCTTCACCTTTTCCTTTCGCAAGTTTGAAATATTAATGCTTCTGGTGGTGCTCCGTTCCTGGACTATGCTTTTCAGTTCAGATCGAGCTTCCTGGTTTGGTAAATTATTGAGGGATACATCCAGAGGAATATCAGGGTCCGTAGGGTCAAAACGCGGTGTTCGAACTACATTTTCGTAGTTCAATGTAACTGGAATTTTTATTCCATGCTTACCTGGTAATAGCTTGTGTGCTTGAACTGTGGTATTAACTCTGTTGGTTATTGTTTCATACCTTGACCTTTCAATGATGTTTTGCTGCAAACCTCCAAATCCAATACTTTCATAACTAGTAGAGGCAGAGATGTTAGCAAAATCCGCAAGATTGGTGTTTAATGATGCTTTTGCCGCCCACCCTTTGGTTTTATCAAAGTCGGTTACCCTAAGTTCATTTGCCCAGATACATACTGATTTTGGAGCACCATCATCACTTTTCGGATTTCTTACCCCAATCCATAAAACTCTCACAGCACTTAGTTTAGGATCACCAACCACCTTAAGAGTATACTGTCCATTTGCAGATGGTCTCGCAAACACTCTTGATGGATCAGAATCAAGGTTATTTCTTAAATTCTTTAAAGCATATAATTCATCAAAAGACAGGTCAATTTCGTTTTCAAGTGGCCATACTTCTCTTCGCAAAATATCTGCATTAGACAATGTCAATGCATTGTTATCAGTCAGGGTCAATGGTACTTCAATTTCATAATATTCATTTCCTGCAGCTAACCTTAAAAATGCAGTGACCTCACCATCCTGAACCATGTCATCATTTTGGACTTCCGCGTGTAGGAACATTTTTAATCTTCCATAATTAACTAAATCCAAGCCTCCCTGATCATTCAGATTCTTAAACACCGCCCTTGCATCCTGGTCCTGAAGGTCATCAACACAGATTCTGATCGATTGCTCATTGTTTCTTCTTTGAATTGTGGTGGTATTATCCTGATCTCTATTTAGCCCTGGAGGAATTACATAAGGAGATTTACCTTCTACCACTTCCCCATTTTCCTCAATACTTACCACAGAAACATCAAAATCAGACACTGACGGGTCCGGAATTTCATTTAGACCTGGCTCATTTAATGGTTGATCCCACTTTCTCCACTGGCTACCTACCATTTGGAATTTTGCCATTCTCAAAACAACAGGTTCCTGCCAATCGGTCAAGTACATTCTATAAAACCTGATATCTCTTAGAGTCGGTTCTCCTACCACTCTGGTAGGAACTGCAACAGGAATCCTAAATAAGTACCAAACAGCATCACTATTTGGCACATTTACCTGATCAACAATATTCTGAGAGCCTACTCTGAGAAGGTCAGGTCTCAATTGAATTCTATATTCAAAATACTGCTCTGTTGATGAAACTCCGTTATCACCAAATAAATCTTCCTTATCAGGATCCTGAGAATATCCCGGCGAAAAATTACCACTAGTCTGACCCAGAGGAGAGTTACCCTGATGTCCATTAAAATCTTTATATCTCTCAATTATCCCAGCTTCCCTCGCATCTAGATCATCTCCCAGGTAATATTGGAAGTTATCTCCTGAAGGGTCCGCTCTAATTCTGTCTCTCACATTACTATTAAAACCATCCAGGGAACTCACAAAATCTGGAAAATTTGCTAGCTCATCTTCATCTTTTAAACCATCCAATCCAACATCCTGATTCTCCCTTGCACTTGTGTTATTTGAGAAGAAATCTGTTAAATAGCTATCTGTCGGAATTCTACCCCAATCATTCTGACTGGTTTCACTGACATCATAGTCTTCAGGTAGTCCATGCTCAAAAGAATGCCTATCATCTCGTAACACATCTTCCGAGATAGATCCAATATTTAAATAAAGCTCTCCACCAGTGGTGTTCCTTCGTGGCGTTCTACCCGTTCCGTCATCAACTTCATCTATAAATGGATCTAACAGCCAGAATTCAATGTATTCTATGTTGTTAACCTCAAAGTTGGTGTTGTTTGTATTTGCACGACTAATTGCACCAAAGCTTTCCTGAGGGTTTGGAAGAAACCCTGTTGCTGGATCAAGGTTCGGGTTGTAATTGTACGGGCCTCTTTCTTCCGGGAAAAATGCGATATCTAATAATGGCTCATTCACAACTACTGCTTGTCTGTCCCTTTGTGTGAAGATCTCCTGA
This sequence comes from bacterium, assembly GCA_024743255.1. Taxonomy (GTDB): domain Bacteria; phylum Bacteroidota; class Bacteroidia; order Cytophagales; family Cyclobacteriaceae; genus JANSWY01. Next base: position 84,346 of record JANSWY010000009.1, read on the forward strand.
GGCAATACCGGCCTCACATATTGATTTGAAAGATCTTCCTCAGTTAAATGCCCTGGAGTAAGCTGAAAGTTAGTTCTGTAGAAAACACTGTTATCTACTGTATACCAAGCAAGCTTAGCTCTGTTGTAATTGGTTTCTAAAACAGGAGCAGAAGGATCATAGAATTGATTTGTATTAGTTACAGGTGTCGCTCCCAGTTTCCAGCTCAAGTAATTACCTAAGTTGATGGGAGTAAAAGCGTTTTCAAAATCCTCAATATATGAAGTACTTTCTCCATCCACCTGATTTGAGGTTCCCGGTATAAGTTGTGCAAATTCTGCACTGAAGCTAATATTAGATTTCTCTTTTGTACTTATTAGTGGCAAGAAATCCACCATCTTGGTAAGGAATCTGGATTCCCCAGAGTAATTAACATCAAATCCGTATTTTGTATTTCTTAATGGTTCATTTCCAATGGAGAACCTTGATATCCCCCCTGGTCTTTCATTTAACCTCAATAATGTTGCCCCAAAATTGAAGTTCTCATTAAATAAATATTCTGCTCTTACACCAGTTAACCATTTTGTCTGGAAGTTGAATAAATCCGTCTCTTCAAATTCGATAGTAATTGGCTGACAAGAATTCAATATTTGATCATTAATTACCACAAACTGATTAAAGTCTACACGATAATCAATTCCAGCTCTTAATCTGGTACTTCCCATCGTAGCAACGATTGATTCGGCAGGTATATTAAATCCAGGAAGTGTTGTTCTGTCCGTTGCGACAGATCTTCCTCCGCCTCCTCTGTTTCCACCACCAGAGCTTTGACCTCCAACTATGTCTAATCTATAGAAATCCTTATCACTGATGTTTGAAGCTGTTATTTGAAGTTCGTCATAGATCTCATCAAAGACATATTTTTCTATTAACTCTTCTTCATTATCATCAAAAAGATCACGAAGGTTATCACCAAATGGTTCGAGAATTGGGAAAACTATATTGCCTTCATAGACAGTGATATTCTCTATCGCATCAAAGAACCCGTCAGGTTGGTTGTCGTTGTTCTGATTGAGTTTATCTAGCTCTAATAATTGTAATAATGGTTGAGTCGCCGTATTGATACCTTCCGGAATACTATTGTTCACCAAACTTGAGGTAAAATCCTCATACATCAATTGCATAGATAACTCAGATCCTCTACCTCCTGCTTGATACACGTTCTTCATCATCAGGTCCCAGCTTGGATGATCCGGCTGTCCATTTGGAGATCTAATTAGCTTTAGGAATATAACCTGATCATCTCTCAGAGAAAGGTAATCCTGAGAAACTTCTCCTACCTTAAATCTTTGCCCATTGTAAGTATACTGATAGGACACAGCCACCATCTGGCTTGGGTTAAGGCTACTCCTTAATGATAAGAATCCTGTAACTGGGTTAACAGAGTATTCTCCAACTTCCATCTTTCTGGCCTGAGCTCTAACAAAGTCAATATCCTCTTCCAATCCCCAACCTCTAAGTATTGAAACAATCTGATTCACATCCCTTAAATTCGGATCTGCCAACATTGACGCCATAAGGTTGTTGGCGCTGTTGTCTGTTGGTTCGTTTAATTGTGAACCCATTCCAATTTGAGATAACTCAGGTCTATTAATCATTTTGCTTTCTCCCAAATCGGTTAAAGCGACAACTTCTCTCAAGCTTCTTGTGTCATTATTACCAATGGTCAACTGCCATACTTCTACCCTACCAGCTTCTAAGGCTAAACTTCCGTTATTAATTAAAGGATAGCTTCCTAACCAAGTCTCGTAATTATCTCTAAAGAAGTGCCCAAGGAAGAAGTGTTGGAACTGGGCATATTCCCAGGCTCTCTTTTTATTGACATTGTCATCTGTGCCACCACCGGCAATTCCTGTGTTTCCCCCACCGGTTTGTGCATATGAATTGGTCTCACAAGGATTGAATCTTTTAGTATTCAATGTTCCTTGTTGACGGGATGCCACACCAGTTACAAATAATTTACCGAATTGCAATTGCGTCTTTACTCCAAATAGACTTTGAGCCCCTGTAATAAGGCTATTGCTAACTGGCATACTAACATTACCAATTTCAATTTTCTTGATAATATCTTCATCAAAACCAGTGTATTCCACTTTCATGTCATTTTGAAAGTCGAATGTGTTGTTGTTATCAAAATTGGCTGTGACTGCAAGTTTTTCTCCAACCTTACCAACAACATTCATACTTATCTGTTGATCAAAATTGAAGCTTCCGTTTCTTTGTCTTCTGATTGAAACTGCCGGGTTTTCATTCCTCTGCCATCTACCTCCAAAATCCAGATTTACAAATCCATTTGGTTGGATATCTACATAGTCACCTCCAAAAATTCTATCAAATATGGGACTGATATATAGCTTTGGTATAAGTCTTCTTCCACTAACAGCACTCTCCCCATCAAGACCTAGCGACTTATCTTTCCAATATCCTCTGATCAGCTGACTAGTGTGATATTTATTGAATTCATCAAAAGACATTGCACTAGTTGGTCGGAAATTTATATCACCTATTTTCTCATAGATGGTATAGTTCATTGCCGTATCAATCTCAACATCCAGACTTAAACTTGCCGGATCTTGTAACACTAATGGACTTTTGCTTGTTCTATTAGAAAAGGGGTCTCCAAACCTATCTGTTGGTTTGAACGTAGGTTGTTTACTAGGAGCGTAAGGAAGATTAGCAACTGAGTCTGCAGAATCTAATCTGGCTGTATCTTGTTGGAATAAAGTTACGGACAGGGCATCATACGCACCTCTATCTTCAGCGTTTGAGGTGAGTGCCGAGATGAGGATAGGTGATATAAATAAAAGTGCTATGTAACGTTTTACTCTTAGCAAAATAGGTTAGTGATCATGCTCGCTTAAGCGCCAGTTTAATTAATTCTTCTATAACAATCTGATTTCCTTTTTCCTTCAATATTGCTCTAATGTTCTTTTCAGCTACTGGTTTACTAATTCCCAGAGTTGTCAGGGCAGATAACGCTTCATTAAATAAAGTATTGTTTGCCTGAGGAATCAATTCTGCAGTTTTATCCAGGAGTCCTTCTTTTTTCATTTTATCCTTTAATTCGAGGATAATTCTTTGGGCAGTTTTCAAACCAATTCCCTTAACTCCCTGTATGACTTTTACCTGATCATGGATAATAGCATATTGCAATTCCTCTGCTGAAAGAGATGAAAGTATCATTAGCCCGGTACTTGGACCAACCCCAGAGATTGAGATTAGATCCAAAAACCTTTTCTTCTCAGCCTGCTCAAAAAATCCAAATAGCGTATGTGCATCCTCTTTTACATGAAAATGCGTATGGAGCTTGCAAGCTTCAAGTTCTTTGATACTGGAAAAAGTATTCAGTGAGATTTTCACTTCGTACCCAATACCATTTAGATCCATTACCACATATGTTGGATCTTTTACTACTAATTTACCTTCTAAATATGCAATCATTTTTACTTATGACTTCCTGCAGATTGAGCGTCCACAACCGCTGTTGCAGTCATATTTACGATCTCTCTAACAGAACTTCCTATTTGCAATACATGGACAGGTTTTTTCATTCCCATCAATAATGGACCAACAGCTTCAGTGCCTGCCAATTCCATCAATAATTTGTATGCAATGTTTCCGGACGCCAAATTAGGAAAAATTAATGCATTTGCAGTAGTTCCAGCCAAAGAACTGAAAGGATAAGTTTCTTCGAGTAGCTCTTTATTCAAAGCGACATTAGCCTGAAGCTCACCATCAATGATTAATTCAGGCCATTTTTCCTTAGCAATTCTTACAGCCTCAGCTGTTTTCGCTGGCACTTCACCCTTTGCTGATCCAAAATTTGAGTAGGATAGTAGAGCAATTCTTGGCTCATAATCAAAGAATCTTACAGCTCTTGCAGTCAAACCAATTATTTGTACCAATTCATCAGTTGTTGGATCAAGGTTTACCGTAGTATCTGCGAAAAATATTGGTCCTCTGTTGGTATTAATGATGTATAACCCGGCAACACGACTAATTCCTTCTTCAGCACCGATAATTTGCAATGCAGGAGAAATAGTTTTTGGATAGTCATTGTTTAACCCAGAAATAAGAGCATCAGCTTCTCCGGTATCCACCATCATGGCGCCAAAGTAATTTCTGCTACTCATGTATTTTTTGGCAAGTTTGAAGGTTATACCTTTTCTACTCCTCTTCTCAAAAAGCAATTGAGCAAATTCCTTAACCTTTTCTTTCTCTACTCTTGGGTCAATGATTTTAACTCCGCTTAATTCAAGGTTATTTTCCTTGATCAGAGTTTTTAATTTCTCCTCTTCGCCCAGTAGAATTGGGATTGCAATATTTTCATCTACAACCTGTTGAGCAGCTTTCAAGATATTGATATCATCCGCATCAGCAAAAACAACTCTCTTAGGATTTTTTCGAGCCCTGGTAATGATCCTGGACATGAGTCTTTGGTCAATACCTATTCTTTCTCTCAGCTCTTGTTCATATGCATCCCAATCAGTTATGTGATGTTGAGCAACACCAGAATCCATAGCTGCTTTTGCTACAGCGGGAGAAATAGCGGTTATTAACCGTAAATCAAGAGGCTTTGGAATAAGGTAATCCGGACTAAATTTCAGGCTTTTTAAGCCATAAGCCTTAAGAACTATCTCTGGAACGTTTTCTTTAGCTAAATCAGCGATTGCATTTACTGCTGCTAATTTCATTTCTTCATTGATGCAAGTTGCTCTTACATCTAACGCTCCTCTAAATATGTATGGGAAGCCAAGCACATTATTTACCTGATTAGGATGATCAGATCTTCCTGTAGCCATGATGATATCATCTCTGGTTTGCATTGCCAGGTCATAAGATATCTCTGGATCTGGATTGGCCAATGCGAAAACAATTGGATCAATCGCCATACTTTTCAGGTTATCCTGACTTAATATGTTACCTACTGAAAGTCCAAGGAATACATCAGCATTTTGTAGTGAATCATCAAGACCATGTAAATCCCTGTCCGTTGCATATTTAGCCTTAGAGGCTGACAGGTTTTCACGATCTTTTCTGATCACACCTTTACTGTCAAGCATAACAATATTTTCTATTTTGACTCCAAGAGCAACGTACATATTAGTACATGCGATTGCAGCTGCTCCAGCTCCGTTTACTACTACTTTAATCTCAGAAATTTCTTTCCCATTAAGTTGAAGAGCATTGATCAATGCAGAACTGGAAATAATTGCTGTCCCATGCTGATCATCATGCATAACAGGGATATTCATTTTCTCCCTTAGCTCTTCTTCAATCTGAAAACTTTCAGGAGCCTTAATATCTTCAAGATTTATTCCTCCGAATGTAGGCTCAAGAGACTTTACAATCTGAATAAATTTATCCGGATCTGTTTCATCAATTTCAATATCAAAAACATCAATTCCAGCAAACTTCTTAAACAGAACACCTTTACCTTCCATCACTGGCTTGGATGCTTCCGGACCAATATCACCTAGACCAAGCACCGCTGTTCCATTTGAAATTACACCAACAAGGTTACCCTTGGCAGTATATTTATATACATCTTCTTTCTTATCTGCAATTTCTAAACAAGGATCTGCTACTCCAGGAGAATATGCTAATGCTAAATCTCTTTGGGAGCTTAGTGGTTTAGTAGCGACCACTTCAATTTTTCCCGCAGGCTTAGACGAATGAAAGTCTAAAGCCTCATTTTTTCTTACTTTACTCATTTAATTAATGATGTTTATTTCTGACTGGCCTGAGCCAATTCTGACGGAGTGTCAAATGTAGAAAGGATTGCGTCCAATTCCCGCACAAAATTCTTTTTATCGCGCCCAGGAGCAAAAACATAGCCCTCTATGTAGTATAATTTCGAATTCTTTTCGTCTACAAAACTGTAACTAACATAAGGTCCACCAGCACTTCCATCACTTATTTTCCAGAGACCTTTATTCTTAAGGGCAAATTTATTCTTGAAAGTGATTGTGTCTGTTAACATTGGAAGAATTGGTTGGGTAGTGATATGTAATTGTTCCTTTTCACTATCTCTCAAATAAGATGAAGTGATTCGCTCCCTTAAGCCAAGCATGTCTTTAAGTTGATCTTGATCTGTGAAATCCTCATAGTAAACGAAGAAATTCATGTCATAATCATTCTCAATAAATCTTACCCAAGTGAAATTCGGTAGGTTCTTAGCAATCTCATATCCAAAAGGTACCTTCATGCTATATCCATGATCCCCTCTAATTGTCTTCTCTATTTCCTTTTCTCTGGACCCGAATATTTTCTTTTTAATTCGATCTCTCTCGACAGACTCAAAAATATCCCTTAGGTAATCCTGATTTTTATTAATATGATCAGCAAGGATTTCTCCATTCTTACTATATAAATACATCACTACCTGACCTCTTGCGTGCACATCTTTGCTTAAGGTAATGTACTTTGATTGATCCTGATTTATTTTTTGAAGCGACTCGTTGGTATAAAGCTGTCGCATTACTTTACTCTCATCGGATTTGTCCTCAAGAGTGGTTACATAAATAAGATTCTTCGTTCTTTTTAGTGTATTGTTCAGTTTTAATGGACTAACATCCAAAAGTTTGAACCTCATTTCGTCCTGGGGAAGTGCTTCCATCGGGACATTAAAAGTCTTTCTAAGTGCTTTCCCCAGGGGGCCTGCAAACTGTGATGAATCAATGGCTAAGATTAACTCCCCAACTTCTCCATTTGCTGGCGGAAGCAATAAGTTCTCGGAATTAGAATTTTTTGATCCCGAGGAACAAGCAACTAGTAGAGCACCTAGCGTAAGTGCTGAAAGGAGATTTCGTAAGGTGTTAATCATTTTGGAGTTTGTTATTAGTCAGACCCGATTAACAGGCGCTGACCAGGTTTAATTCTATTACTTGTTAGGTTATTAAGCTGCTTCAGTTTAGAAATTGTAAGATTCTCGAACATCTGACTGATGTCCCAAAGTGTATCTCCAGGTTTCACTTGATAGAATCTTCCATTCTTAATATTCTGAGGTGGATTACTCGTGGTTTTCTTCGGTGTAGGTGTATTGGTATTATTAGATGCGTAAAGCTTTCTAGTATTCTTATTGTAAGTTGGTAATACCCAAATATTAAGCCTTTGTCCAACTCTAATCATACTTCCTCTAATGTTATTCCACTTTCTGAGATCTGAAAGTCTCACATGATATCTTTCAGCTATTTTGCCTAAAACATCTCCACTTCTAACCCGATAAACTATTCTTTCTCTTCCATAAGTACTTCCAGGGGTATTTCTGGCCAGGTACTTTAGCCTCTCCTTTCCTACTTTGGAAGCAGTGTCGTATAGAAACGTTCTGTTTTCAACAATGTGATCTTTTAAATCAACTGGAATTCTCAAAGGGAATTTTTTAACATTTTCTGGAAGAGCCCCTCTCTTGATGTGAGGATTGAGTTTTAACATATCATCAACACAAAGGTTGATCTGATTACAAAAAGTCTCTAAGTGGAAATATTGACTAACTAATACAGTATCGTATTCTGGTAAATACGCTGGATCATCCACCACAAGATTGTTTTCTTCAGCATAGTTAAGAGCATAGATTACCGCAACATATTGAGGAACGTAGGATCTCGTTTCTCTAGGCAGGTATCTATAAATCTCCCAAAATGTCTTTTTATATCCCGATCTTCTGATTGCTTTCCTAACGTTCCCAGGGCCACAATTGTAGGCTGCTAATGCCAGTTCCCAATCGTTGAACATATCATAAAGCTGTTGCAAAAACTTACAAGCCGCTATCGTTGATTCTACGGGATCCATTCTTTCATCGATGTACCAATCCTGGTGAAGTTTGAAGGAATTACCCGTGTAAGGCATAAACTGCCATAAACCTGCAGCCCCGACTCTTGATATTGCATTAGGGTTCAATCCCGATTCGACGATGGATAAATATTTTAACTCATCAGGCATTCCTCTTTTGGCTAATTCAGCTTCAAACAGAGGAAAATAAACGTTCTTTTTCTGAAGAATCTGCCTGGTGTATTCCCTATCCCTAATGGTAAAGTACTCGACAAAACTTTGCACTTTTTCATTGAAATTTAAAGGAATTTCTGATTCGATACAGCTCAATCTGTCTGCAATCAAATCGTATGATAAGTCAGGGTAATAATCGTAGTTAGATTGACTTTGTTGTGCACTTATTTCATGAGATGCCAGTCCCAATACAAGCAGACAACAGGTGATGATAGTCTTCAACGCATTCATGTTTTACCTATTTAACTCTAAAATATACTTAGAAAACGCTAAAAGTTTATCTTCCGTGAAATGTTTTGACATTATTTGCACCCCAATTGGTAGTCCATCCTTATCGGTTCCAAAAGGAATCGAAATAGCCGGAATACCTGAAACAGATGCCTGAACAGTGTAAAGGTCTGCCAAATACATCTCCAAACTATCACTTATTGAACCTAGTTCAAATGCAGTTGTTGGGGTAGTTGGCAACACAAGAAAATCATGATCTGACAGCAATTTTTCAGTGGACTCCTTAATTAGTCTTCTTGCCTTTTGTGCTTTGGTGTAGAATGCGTCATGATAACTAGCACTAAGCACAAATGTACCCAGCATTATCCTTCGCTTTACTTCCTCTCCGAATCCCTCATTTCGAGTCAACTTGTACATCTTCTCGAGGTTATCTCCATTTGGAGATCGGTAACCATATTTTACTCCATCATACCTGCTCAAATTAGAGCTGGCTTCAGCGGTGGTAAGTATATAATATGTAGGGAGCAAATAATCAAGCATCGAAAAATGCCCTTCTTCTACTGAAATACCATCATTTCTAAGGAGATCAAGAACTTTTAGTACAGCTGCTTTTATTTCAGGGTTCAGTCCCTCTCCAAGTGTTTCTTCTATGAATGCAACCCGATAATTAGATACATCTCGTCCTAATTCTGAGAAATATGCTGGAACCTCCTCATGAGAAACGGTACTATCATAATCATCTTTCCCAGACATTACTTCCATGGTAATTGCAGCATCGTCGATAGATTTCGAAAGAGTTCCTATTGTATCAAATGAACTTGCATATGCCGCTAACCCATATCTGGATATTCTGGAATAAGTAGGTTTTAATCCAATCACCCCACAAAATGCAGCTGGCTGTCTTACGGAACCTCCAGTATCAGTTCCTAAAGAAACCTGGCACATATCCATTTGAACGGCAACAGCAGACCCTCCGGAAGAACCTCCTGGAACCCTATTTGGGTTTGCTCCATTCTTTACTGGCCCAAATGCAGAGTTTTCATTTGAAGAACCCATTGCAAACTCATCACAATTTTGCCTTCCAATGATAATCGCATCTTCATCCAGTAATCTTTGAACGGCAGTCCCGGTAAATTGAGACTTAAATCCATCCAGAATTTTACTTCCTGCCTGAAGACCATGATCCTGGTAAGCTAATACATCTTTAATACCCACTACAAGCCCCGCCAATTTTCCGGCAATACCATCCTTGATTTTATCATCAACAATTTTTGCCTGATCAAGCGCTTCATGCTCATAAACCTCTAAAAATACATTAAGGTCATTATGAGTTTTGATTTGATTTAGGTGATGCTCAACTAACTGGACACAGGTAACTGCTCCATTTCTTATATCCTCCTGAATAAGAGGAAGTGATTGGTAATTTTTCAAAATTCGAAAATATTATTTCTCCCCTTTTGAACCGTCTTCTATCTCGTTTTTGATTTCCTTCGTTGCATCCTTGAATTCACGGATTCCTTTACCTAGTCCTCTTGCAATTTCAGGGATTTTCTTCGCTCCAAAGAATATGATAACAACCAACGCGACTACAATCCACTCCCAACCTCCGGGAAAACCAAATGCTAATATAGTTTGCATAAGTATCTTCTGTTATTTAAAAATAAGAACGTAAAGATAAATGATAATGGTTCGTCAAAACACGCTTGTTGACAATATTTTTAGATTATCGAGGTGTAAGCCACTTTTCCGGGTCTAATTTCTGCTTATTCTTCCAGATTTGGAACTGAAATTCAGAAACTCCCTGGTTGTCGGTAAAAACCTCTCCCAGAACATCATTAGCAGACACTTTATCTCCCCGAGCAACATTTTTGGTCTTAAGGTTTGTGTAAGTGGTAAAGTATTCACCGTGTTTCACAATCACCACGTAGTTCATCCTAGGAATGTACCTCACAACTGAAACTTCTCCATCAAAAACCGCCTTAACAACTTCATTTTTACTAGTCTGGATATTCACTCCCATATTTTCTTCATACTGCCCCTTCAGAACCGGATGAGGGTGACGACCAAATTTCATACTGACAAACCCTTCATCAACGGGCCAATCCAATTTCTTTTTATTCTCTTCAAACAAAGTAGAAATAGATACACTTGCAACTCCTGGTGCGGCTGCTCTTGTTCTTTCCATCTCCTCCTTCACAATGTCTGCAATCATTTTATCGAATTTCGCGACCATCTTTTTCCGATCGTCGAGTTCCTTCTTCAATTGCTTCTCTTTTCCACTAAGCTTGGCTATTAGCTTGTTTTGTTTACTCTTAAGGTTAAGAAGCTTCTCATTCTCTTTTAGTTGATCACTAAGTAATTTATCCTGCTCTTTCTTTTTAACAACAACCTCATCCTTTTGACGCTCCAGTTCCGCGCTAACTATTTCAATTTCTTTGGCAGTGGTTTTACGAGCTTCAGCGTATTGCTCCAGATATTTTACCCTTCGGGTAAGTTGATTGAATGTCTCGGATGAAAATAAAAAAGTCAGCTTACTAATTCCTGAGTTACTTTTATAGGACGAATAAATCATTTCAGCATATTCATCCTTTAATTTTTTGAGATCTTCATTAAGTGCTACTGTTACTATAGTCAGGTCAGTGATATCCTGATCCAGATAAGAAATTTCTTCAGTGATAGATTTAATTAAAGCCCGTCGCGCCTTTATTTGCTGATTAAGTGCTCTTAGCTGCCCTAGAGAAGACTGCTTCTCCACTTCAGTTTCCTGAAGGATTTTCTGGGCTTCTACGATTTTATTGAGGTTCTCCTTCTTCTCTTTCTCCAGTTGCGATTTACTTTTTTGAGCAAACGAGACCTGAAATGAAAAAAATAAAAGAATTAGGCACCCGATAAATACATTATTTGAGAACATATTTCTGAGGAATATTAAACGGAAATCTCAGTGGCTTTTTCTCTAAGGTGGCTTTGTTATATACAATATTAACTATTGTTTCCTTATTTTTATTCTCCGTCTCATCAAAAAACAAAAACTTAGAATTTACTTCGTAAGGCAATAACTGATCCTCAACTAATTGAAAATTAGCATAATCAACCATTAATGAGCTACCTGAATCCTCGTCACTTATTTCCAACTTCTCTAGTTTGTTGGACTGCATTCCAATGTAATTATTAAACAAAAACCTGCCAATCTTTTGTTGATAATGATAGTACTTATCCTCCTCGTTGACACTCTCTTCTTTATAAGGGAAAATTAAATTTCCAACAATAGCTGATTCCATTAAGCTGTAGTCCAAATCAATTCCGAATTGTTGACTTAATTCATCAAAAGTGAATATTGAATAGGTCTTTTTTACTTTATCAAGTATTACCAGAGAGTCTTGAGTAACAATACCCCTGGATGCTTCAATTCCTTTGGTAATCGAAAACCAGACAATGCTATCCTTTTTCATTCTGATATTTGTGGTAGCACTAAAGTCATTCTTACCGTCCTTATAGTCAATCTTTACTTTGGCCGATAAATAATCGAATTCTGTTTCAGTTACTTTCAATTCACTAACAGATGGTCCAAACGTGTAGATGTTTTTCTTACAAGCGCCAAGAAATACGCTCAAAAGAAGGAATAAATAGGTGATTTTATTCATATAGCTTTCGGTCAGCAATTTTTTTATCAATCAATTTAGAAGCTGTTCCTATAACTCGTGCCTTCTCCCATTGTTTGATAGCCTCATTTTTCTGGCCCAATTTAAACAAAACATCACCATAATGTTCAAAAATGATTCCACTGGTTGAACTTTTCTCAGTTGCCAACTCCAAATACTTCTTAGCTTCCTTATATTTCCCTTGCTTGTAAAGTACCCATCCATGGGTATCTAAGTAAGTTGGATTTTCTGGAAATCTTTTGACCAATTTCTCTGACATTATAAAAGCCTTATCCAAATCCTCATTTCTAAGTGACAAATAATAACTGTAATTATTCAACACATACTCATTATTCGGTTGATTTTTTAGTGCTACATCAAAGGCTTTATCCGATTGCACATGGTCTCCGATTCCATTATATGCATCTCCCAATTGACCGAAAAAGACGGCTGCTAAATCCGGATTAACTCTGGCATACTTGGATCCGTGTTCTAAAATTGCAATTGCAGACTGATAATCCTTTTGAAGTAAATGTGCGCTTCCTTGATAAAAATAAAGGATTGCCTGATTAGGAAACACTTCGAGAGCATCTTCAGCATGATTTATAACCGCCTCGTAGTTTGCTCTCTCATTTTCAATATTTATAATATTTTGCCAAACACTGAAGTTAGTATCATCCTTTTCCACTGACTTCAAATAACTGTCCAACGCTTTTTGCTTATCTCCTAGTTTATAATGCATATCTCCAGCAATAGCGTATGACTGGAATCTGTTTGGATGATTTTCCTGTAGTAAAACAATCAATTCATCCACATTACTTTGGATGCTTTCATCTGGTAGAAGCTCAATGAAAATTGCCAAAGACTGAAGTTTCTGCTCATACCCTAGCAAACCACTCTCAAATGGAATTCTTAAATTTTCCATGGCCTTTTTATACTCTCCTTCTATTCGGTATAAATCTGAAAGTGACATGTATGATTGTGGGTTTTCCGGATTTAACTCTATCGCCCTTTCAATGTACTCCGCTGCTTTTTTCTCGTCAGACCGATGTATAAGCAATTCTGCGAATTCCAAAAGAGACTGCTCATCTTCCTTAGCTTCAATTAATGATTCCCACTCCTGATACAGCTCTGTATACTGGCCAAGTTTGATATATATTTTTTGTTTCTCCCTCGTTACTTCAATTTGTTTACCATAATAATCTTCAACCTTATCATATGTCTCAATGGCCTTATCATAATCACCACTATATTGATAGATAAGAGCTAAATCATACAAGTAATCTTCATTTCCCTCGAATTTCAGAAACATATCCTCATAATGCAGTGCAGCTTGAGGGTAATTACCTAGTTGTGTTTGAAGATTGGCATTTAGTAAATAATAGTATTTGTTATTTGGATCCAGTTCAAGGGTCTTCATTGCGCTAGGCAAAGCTTTAATTAATTCTCCACCCTTAATGTAAATCTCAGACAGTTTGTAATGTGCTGCTGCATTGCTTGGATCTACTTCGAGAGATCGGCCAAACATTTCCACTGCCTTGGCGTAATCTTCTGTCAAATAGAATTTTTCACCTTCAATAAAATAGAACTCCGCTTGATATTTCTCATCATCTGTAAGTTCCTTATTAACAGATTTCTTATTCTTCTTTTTCTGCGCTTCAAGTTCTCCACCCAGAAAAAGGAAACAAAAAACAATAACTATATATCTACTCTTTGGCAACATCTACCCTTCCACTTCATTATAATCGCCAATACTCACATCAACTGGCGTGTTCTGAAAGATAACGAATTTTCCTACCATAGAGTTTGTCATGTTTGTGTTTGATACCTTGGTATGATCACCTATTATGGAATTTTTCACAATAGATTCTGAAATTTTAGTATCATCTCCAATGCTCACATGTGGACCAACTACAGAATTTTGAATAGTAACATTTTCCCCAATATATACTGGTTTTATAACTACAGAATCAACAATAGAAGCGGTTTCTGCGATTAATTGTTCTCCTTTAATAAATTCCAGGTATCTCTTATTTGCATCTACTGCAGCTTTTTTATTTCCGCAATCCAACCACTCGTCAACTTTTCCGGGTTTGAATTGAGTTCCCTTCTGCTTAAGGTTTTCCAGTACTACTGTCAATTGATATTCTCCCCCGGACATTATCTTTTTATCAATAAGATCCTGAATTTCTACCCTTACCTGGCCTCCATTTTTGAAATAGTATATTCCAATTATTGCCAGATCACTTACAAATTCTTGTGGCTTTTCGACGAAATCTGTTATTGTATTCTCGTTATTAACCTTTATAACTCCATATGCACTTGGATCTTCCACTTGCTTCACCCAAATAGTGCCATCCACATTTGAATCCAATACGAATTCTGCTTTGAATAAGGTATCTGCAAAAGCTACAATCACTTTTCCTTCAAGCAATTGTTCAGCACAAAATATAGCATGTGCAGTACCCAATGCCTCTTCCTGGTAACAAATATGCCCTTTTGCTCCAATCCCTTCTGCAATATCTAGTAGCGACTTTTCAGTTTCTTCACCAAAATCTCCAATCACAAATGCAATGTTCTCAATTTGCTCGTCACAAACTTTTGCAATATCCAAAACCAACCTTTCAACAATCGGTTTCCCTGCAATTGGAACTAAAGGTTTTGGAGTTGTTAAAGTATGGGGCCTCAATCTTTTACCCCTTCCCGCCATTGGAATAATTAAATTCATATCTTCATCTTCAAAAATGTCCCCAAAAATAGGTAATTACCTTTTCAAAATCTGCGAAATATTGACGTTTTCAATTTTAAGGGTTGCTAAAACTAAAACCATTAGAATTGAATTATTAACCAGCAATGAAAGCACTCCTTCCAATGGAGAATACTTGTATATTCCGACTGATAGAATGAAAAGTACAACGATGTATAACGACCCTTTTACGATTTGGTATGGTATTGGAAAATATTTCTGCCCCATGAAGAAACTAAATACCATCATGACTAAATAGGAAAAAGCTGTTACATATGCGCTACCCATGTAACCGTAAACAGGAATTAAAAACCAATTACCAAAAAATGTAATAATTGCGCCAGTGATAGATATGTATGCAGCCCATTTTGTATTATCCGTTAGTTTATACCAAACAGATAAATTATAAAAAACTCCAAGAAACAGTCCGCCTAGCAATAAATAAGGTACTACATCTAAACCTTCACGATAGACTTCCTGCCTTAAAAATAAGAGGCCCAATATATCCAGGTTTATCACAACTGCGAATAACAAGATGGCCGCAAATACTACATATCCATGCATCACACGGGAAAATAGCTGAGGCGAATTTTTATCTTCTGCCTTCGAAAAGAAAAATGGTTCCGCAGCATACCGAAAAGCTTGTATAGAAAGAACCATAAATATCGAAAGTTTATAACATGCACCAAATACACCTAATGCATCCAGATTTGACAGACCTTGGTAAAACCCATCTGGCAATCTGAATTTCAATATAGCCCGTGATAGCATTTCATTTGTTACAGCAGCTAAACCGGTAAAAACTAATGGTAATGCATACTTGAAAATCTTTTTAAGGTTCTGGGAAAGCCATTCAAAGCGATATTTAAATAGAACATCTCCAAGTAAAAGGAGATAGAAGCCATTAGCAATTAAATTAGAAATGAAAACATATCCCACACCCACTGAAGGGTCATAAAGCTTAAACGGTGCGTAATCAGGCCATTTTACTTCCCAGAAGAAAAATAGATTTAGACCGATGTTTAAACCAATATTGAATAGACGGATAAAAGCGAACCGTTTAGCTTTTCCTTCTAATCTTAGCTTAGCGAATGGAATCGCAACAATGGAATCAATAGCCATGATTGCTGCAAACCAATAGACAAACCGCTCCTGTCCACTATAGCCTAGGAAATCAACAATTGGAGTCGCCGAAATGATGAGAACCCCTGAAACAACAAGTGCAATCAACAGGATGATACTCTGTACCTGATTGAAGTATGATTGATCTTTCTCCTTTGTAGAAAATCTAAAATAGGTAGTCTCAAGACCAAATGTATAAATCACATTCAGAAACGCTACATAGGCGTAGAGATCAGTAACAACACCGTACTCGCCGGCTGTAAAAAATGAAGTATAATATGGAACAAGAAGGTAGTTTAGAGCTCTTCCCAGGATACTACTCACCCCATAAATTGCAGTTTGGCCTGCAAGTTTCCTAATCTGGCCCATTAAATGGTATTACTCTCCTTTAAAGTCAGCTTTTCGTTTGGCAAGGAATGCGTCTGTACCTTCTTTGAAATCTGAAGTTCCTGCACATCGTGCAAATGCATTAGCTTCGGTCTGGTACCCATTTTCATCAGAGTTGAATACGGAATTCACGCAATCAACAACTAGTCCAATAGCAATTGGAGCTTTAGTGGCAACTTTGGCTAAAATTTCATTTGCTTTCGCAGTTGCAGCTTCTTTGTCGGCTTCAACATAATTGACAAGTCTCAGAGATTTTGCTTCATCAGCACCAATCATATCTCCTGTCATCTGTAGTTCAAAGGATTTACCCTTTCCAACATGTTGAGTCAATCTTTGGGTTCCTCCATAACCAGGCACAATCCCAAGATTTACCTCTGGCTGTCCAAACTTTGCGTTTGTAGTAGCAATTCTCATGTGGCAAGCCATTGCTAACTCACATCCTCCTCCAAGTGCAAAACCATTTACAACAGCGATAACCGGAGAATGGCAATTTTCAATTAATTCAAAAATCTCCTGTCCACTTTCTGCGAATTTTCTGGCATTCATCTCATTCAGGCCAGAAAGCTCTTTAATATCCGCACCAGCCACAAATGCTTTTTCACCTGCTCCGGTAATAATCACTCCTTTTATATCATGATCATCGTAAACTCCCTGAATGGCAGTTTTTAACTCGGCTAAGGTAGCCTGATTTAGCGCATTAAGTTTATCTTCTCTGTTGATGGTAATTGTCAAAACACCACCATTTTCAGTCAACTTGATATTTTCAAAGTCTGCCATAACAATAGGATTCAAGAGTTGCCAAATATACGAGAGTCATAAGTAAATACAAATAAAACTCTTTGGATGAAAGCAAGGATTTTATCCAATAGCATCCACCGTTAAATTACTAATAATATCCTTAGTCATTGCCTTAAGATCAAATGACGGCTTCCAATCCCAGTCTGCTCTTGCGTTAGCATCATTAATGCTATCTGGCCAGGATTGAGCAATATCTTCTCTGAAATCAGGATTATAGGTTACTTCAAATTCGGGTATTATCTCCTTTATCTCGGCTGCTATTTCAGCCGGAGTAAATGACATTCCAGCAATATTATAACTAGATCTGATTTTAATATCATCAGGATCCGCATTCATAATATCTATTGTCGCTTTTACTGCGTCATTCATATACATCATAGGCAATGAAGTATTTGAACTTATGTAGCATTCATAAGATTCCCCTTTTGTTGCCTTGAAAAATATATCAACCGCATAATCAGTAGTTCCACCTCCAGGAGCCGACTTGTACCCTATCAATCCAGGATATCTCAAGCTTCTCACATCTACACCATATTTCTGATGATAATAATCGCACCATCTCTCTCCAGCAAGTTTACTGATCCCATACACCGTAGTTGGGTTCATCAATGTATTTTGAGGTGTATTCACTTTTGGGGTATCTGGTCCGAATACTGCAATTGAACTTGGCCAATAAACTTGTTTGATCAAACCATCTTTAGCTGCTTCAAGAACATAAAGAAGACTATCCATATTTAATTGCCATGCGAATGTGGGGTTTTGTTCTCCCTTTGCGGATAAAATTGCGGCCAAATGATAAACATCTGTAATATTATGTTTTTTCAGAATTGATCTAAACGCATCATTGTCCATGATATTTAGATTTTCGAAAGGACCATCACTTAAAGGACCAGATGGGGAATTAATATCTGAGGCTATGACATTATCCGTACCATACAGCTCACGCAATTGCATCGTCAACTCAGTACCAAGCTGACCGCATGCACCTATCACTAAGATGTTTTTCATTAATGTTGTTTATTAGAACCACAAAAATAGAATTCCTAAGGTTCCTGTCTAAATAATTTTTCATTTTTCCCACCTCTCGTGAATTAATCAATTGTAAATTTGAGCCAAAATGTGCCCTTTCAGACAATGGAAACAACTTTCGAAGAATATTTGCACGCAAAGAAAATTGATGCAAAAGCATTTAAAAGAAGCAATTCAACTCAATATGATGAATTGAAAAACATTTTTGATCAGGTTCATCCTAACAGTTTTACTGCTCAGAAACTTTTCTTGATAAATGATATTAGAAGAAATAACCCATTAAAAGAGGAAACAATTACTTCTGAAAAGCCAAAATCTCAGGCAAAACCAAAAATTAAAATCAGACCCAAAAAGTAAATAAACAACATGTACAATTCATTAAAGTCTAAACTTGAAAAAGAAATCAGCGAGATTAAGGAAGCTGGTCTCTACAAACAGGAACGCATTATTAGCTCGCCTCAGGATGCAGTAATCAAATTGCAGGATGGCAGTGAAGTAATCAATTTCTGTGCTAATAACTATCTAGGGTTATCATCTCACCCTGAGGTGGTCAAAGTAGCAAAAGAAACAATTGATACACACGGGTTTGGTATGTCCTCTGTAAGATTCATCTGTGGAACCCAAGATATCCACAAGTTACTTGAAGCCAAAATTTCAGAATTCCTGGGAACTGAAGATACCATTCTTTATGCCGCAGCATTTGATGCAAATGGTGGAGTTTTCGAACCACTTCTTGGTCCGGAAGATGCAATTATATCGGATGAACTTAACCATGCTTCTATTATTGACGGAGTTCGTTTATGCAAAGCACAGAGATACAGATATAAAAACAATGACATGGCAGACCTTGAAGCTAAACTGCAGGAAGCTTCAGATGCTAAATGTAAAATCGTTGTAACCGATGGTGTTTTCTCTATGGATGGTACAATTGCGCAACTTGATAAAATCTGTGAATTAGCAGAAAAGTATGATGCAGTTGTCATGTCTGACGAATGTCATTCTACTGGTTTCATGGGAAAAACCGGAAGGGGAGTTCACGAACATTGTGGAGTGATGGGCAAAATGGATATCATCACAGGAACTCTTGGTAAAGCACTTGGTGGCGCTTCCGGAGGTTTTACCAGTGGAAGAAAAGAAATTATTGATATTCTACGACAAAGATCAAGACCATATTTGTTCTCAAACACTTTAGCCCCATCTATCACAGGAGCATCTATTGCTGTTCTTGACATGTTAAGTTCAACTACTGAATTAAGAGACAAGCTAGAAGAGAACACTAAGTATTTTAGAAGTGAGATGACAAAAGCTGGTTTTGACATAACTCCTGGAGAACATCCAATTGTGCCAATCATGCTTTATGATGCGGTTCTGTCACAAAAAATGGCAGCTGCTCTTCTGGAAAAAGGTATTTATGTAATTGGGTTCTATTATCCTGTGGTACCAAAAGAAAAAGCAAGAATTAGAGTTCAGCTGTCTGCAGTACATGATCGAGTGCACTTAGATAAAGCAATCAAAGCATTTACTGAAGTAGGAAAAGAATTAGGAGTGATTAGTTAATTAGCTGGCACTTCAGCTTTTTCTTCTTTAGCCTTTTCAAGCGGAGAATCTGATTTTTTCCGCTTGGATTGCTTCTCAACATCTTCCAGCAGATATTCATTTATTTCTTTCCTCAATTCCTGAGTAGATAGGTTATTTTTCGCCACACCATCTCTCATGGCACTGATCTGTCCGGTTTCTTCCGAAACTACAATTACCAAAGAATCTGTTGTTTCAGACATACCAATAGCGGCCCTGTGCCTCAAGCCATATTGTGCTGGTAAATCATCTCTTTCTGTTACCGGTAGTATACATCTGGCTGCAACAACCCTGCCTTCATGAATGATCACGGCACCATCGTGCAATGGACTGTATTTATTGAAGATTGACATCAGGAGCCTCTTTGAAAGTACAGAATCCAAAATATCACCTGACTCAGCATAAAACTTCAATCCACTATTTTTTGAGAATACAATTAAAGCACCTGTGTTTGTGCCACCAAGTGTTTTTGCGGCTTCAACAACTGGTGAGATGCTGGATCTTATATCCTTACCATTCTGTCTCCAAAAGCTTTTAACTCCTTTGAAAATCTTGCCTTCTTCAAAAACAGTGGTTTTACCAAGAAGCAGAAGGAACTTCCTGATCTCCTGTTGAAATAATATAATCACCGCTAAAACCCCAACACCCATAAACTCTCCCAAGATAATTGTCAAAAGCTCCATTTGAGATGCTTTTACAACCTGGAAAATTAGGTACAATGAAAGGAATCCAAGGAACACCCTGATGGCAACACTTCCTTTCATCAACTTGTAAACCTGATATATCAATAGGGAAACGAATAAAACATCAATGATGTCTACCCATCCAACTTCTAAAAACCCTATTTCAAATAGATATATCAATCGTATGTCAATTTATAAAGTTTGATTGCTTCCATCGCTTCTTTCACGTCATGAACTCGTAATATCTTGGCTCCATTTACAAGTGCGATGGTATTAAGGATTGATGTCCCATTTAACGCTTCTTGCGAAGATATTCCTAGTTTTTTATAAATCATGGATTTTCTAGAAATACCTGCTAATAATGGAACGCCCAATACCTTTAAATACCCTAGTTGTTTAAGCAGGTAATAACTTTGTTCAGCCGTTTTCGCAAAACCAAATCCGGGATCGGCTATTATATCTGTAACACCAAATTCCCGCAATTGATTTATTCTTAAGACAAAATAATCCACCAATTCCCCCAAAACGTCATCATATTCCGTCATATTGACCATATTTTGGGGAGTTCCTCTCATATGCATCAAAATATAAGGACAACCAAGCTTCCCTATTTCAGCGAACATCTTTGGGTCCAGTTGCCCACCAGAAATATCATTAACAACATCCGCTCCCGATTCAATTGCTTGTCTGGCAATATTAGATCTGAATGTATCTATTGAAATTAATGCATCAGGAAACTCCTTCTTAAGAACGGCAATATTTCGCATTACTCTTGAACCTTCTTCATCTTCACTTATATGTTGAGCTCCAGGTCTTGAAGAATATCCACCAATGTCAAGAATTGTAGCACCTTCAGCAAGATGTTTTTCAGCTTGATTTAAGACCTCCTTTTCAGTTGTTAACTGACCTCCATCGTGAAATGAATCCGGGGTTAGATTCATAATTGCCATCACAATTGGAGTTGAAATATCTATAATTTGTGAAGTAGTACCGAGTGTTGTCTGATTATTCAATTTAAATCCCTTTTTTCTCTTAATTTAGCAATCAATATAGCAACTAAATTAATAAAGAATTGAAAGGAAAAACCCTTGAAGAGTACAAACATATCATTGCTTCCTGCAAAGACTTGTTTGAAAAGAAGACCAAGGATTACGGGACTGCCTGGAGAATCCTCAGACTAAGCTCAATGACGGACCAAATCTTCATAAAAGCACAAAGAATCCGATCAATTCAAGAAAAAGGAACCCAAAAGGTTGATGATGATATCAATGGAGAATTCATCGGCATTATTAATTACTGTCTCATCGCAATGATTCAAATGGAATTGTCAGATGAAGATGAAATGGAAATTCCATTTGAAAAATTGGAACCTTTATTCGACAAAAATGCTTCTGAAACTTTGGATTTACTTGCAAATAAAAATCATGATTATGGTGAAGCATGGAGAGATATGAGAGTTAGCTCCATTACAGACATAATTTTGATGAAGTTACTCAGAGTAAAGCAGATTGAAGATAATGAAGGAAAAACGATTGTTTCTGAAGGCTTAAGAGCAAATTACCAGGACATGTTAAACTATTCTGTATTCGCACTCATTCTTTCAGGTTTTGTAAAATAATAGGAAATGAATATTCTTAAAGAAATAGCAAAATATATAGTTGGAGGACTATTTATCTTTTCAGGATTAATAAAAGTGAATGACCCAGTAGGAACAGCTATTAAAATGGAAGAATACTTTCAGGTTTTTGCTGAAGATTTTGGATCATTTTTCGCAATATTTATTCCAGCGGCTCTTCCAATAAGTGTCTTTCTGGTTGTATTGGAGGTTGTTATTGGAATTGCAATTCTTATAAACTATCGACCTAAAATCACTATTTGGGTGCTCTCGACTCTTATTTTATTTTTCACATTTCTAACATTCTATTCTGCATACTTTAATAAAGTAACTGATTGTGGATGCTTTGGCGATGCTATAAAACTGACTCCATGGGAAAGCTTTATTAAAGATTTGATTTTAGTGGCTTTCATTGCAATTCTATTTATCAAGAGAAATGCATTCCAGGCTATTATGTCCATTAAGAAATCAGATATTATTGTAGGAATCAGTACTATCCTGTTTTTATTCATTTCTATTCAGGCAATCAGACATTTACCATTCGTTGATTTCAGAACATATAAGATTGGCAACAATATCAAGGAATTGATGTCGCCTTCAGAGGAGTTGAGGTATATCTATGTCATGGAAAAAGATGGAGAAAATGTGGAATTAGATCAATACCCAACTGATCCATCATATAAATTTAAAGAAATGATTTTGGCGAATCCTGAAGCTCAGCCAAAAATTGTAGATTATTCTATTGAAAATGAAGAAGGTGATTTCACGGAGGAGTCTTTTACAGGGACTAAACTATTTGTGATTATCTATAATACTTCTAAAGCAAGCACAAGTAATATTTCAGATATCAAGAACTTGGCAAATTCTCTACAAAAATATCAAATTGACATTTGGGGTTTAACAGCATCCAGTTATACTGATTTTGAAGCATTCAGACATGAGAACCAGTTGGCAATACCTTTCTTTCTGACTGATGCAACAGTTTTAAAAACCATGGTTAGGTCCAATCCAGGTTTAGTGTTGGTGAAGAATGGAACAGTATTAGGAAAATGGCATCACAATGATGTGCCAGATGCTCAGGGCATTGTTGAATTACTGTAATGAGCTCTAAAAAAGTCATTATTGTCGGAATGCCCGGAAGTGGAAAGTCCACTCTGGGAAAAGCATTATCGGATCACCTAGGTTGGGGGTTCACTGATTTAGATGACCTAATCGAGGAAATAGCTTCAGCTAGAGTAACAGAAATATTTGCTGAGTTTGGGGAATCAAGATTTAGGGAAATAGAAAAGGAAGCGCTAAAAATTGCAATATCAAAACCTACCAATTGCGTACTTGCAACTGGCGGAGGTACACCATGTTTCTTTGACAATATGGATCAAATCTTAAAAAGTGGTGTGTCCATATTCATTGATCCTCCTTTGGAAACCCTCGCATTAAGATTACAAGGAAAAGAAATGGCTAAAAGGCCTTTAATTGCAGAAATGGGAGAATCTGATCTTCTAAAATCGATATCCGAAAAATATAATTCCCGTGTCCCTTTTTACGCAAAGGCCAATCACAAAATAAAAGGAGATGAATCCATTGAATCCATCTCCCTTTTGGTTTAGTAGATTATGATGTTCTTTAGAAGTTGAAACCTAAAGTAAACATCAATTTAGTATCGTCAAATTTAGTCTCTATTTCCGGCTGACTATTATCTACAGTAGTATATGGTGAATAGAATTCTTTAGATGAAGTAGTTACCACACCAAGATCTACAAAATATTTCTTCTGCCTCAATCCAACTCCAAATGTGATACTTTCATTTGCTCTCTTTAAATCACTATCATATGGATTTGGCATATAAGAATAACCACCTCTAAACCTAAACATATCCAATCTGTACTCACCTCCAACTCTGTAATTAACCACAGATCTATAAAGGCTTGCTATTTCATCATTATCAGCATTCACCGAGAAATCATCCGACCGTAATCTAGAGCTTCCATAATCCACAAACTCAACATCTCCCGAAATAAAACCATGCTTCCCAACAAACACAGTTGTTCCTACATTCAATTTCGCAGGTGTTCTAAGATTATAATTTGAAGTCAAAATATCACTTTCAAAACTGTAATTACCTGCTTCAACAAATGTGTCACCAACAGTAAAATCCTGAAAGTAATTACTTGATAACCTGAAATTACTCTCCTCAGTCATGGTATAAAATGTTGGTGTCACATAACTCACTCCTACTGTCAGGTATTTAATTGGTCTGAAAATCATCCCAAAAGTTCCGTTAACACCATTCCCTGTAATATCTAATTCATCTCTTAGATTAACACGATCAAGGATATCATCAGAAACATTGTCATTAAAAATGAAAAATTCACTCTCAGTATAATTCCTGATTTGTTCGTATCTCATTGTCACAAATCCAATAGAAGCCCCAAAATAAAGCTTGTCATTGTAATTTGCTCCCGCACTAAAATTCCATTGATACTGAGAACCCGATCTATTGATAGTCTCCTCCTGTAATGGGTATGAATACACCTCATTATCATTACCATCTAACCCAATAAAGTTGACTGGATCATAGAATAAAAGCTCTCCATTATCCTCAAATGGATTTAGTAAATACTGATCATAAGCCGCAAAAGCTAAGTCACCCATTGCTCCTGGAGCCAAATTTCCCGCTTGATCCTGGAATGAAAATAGAATTGAACTGAAGTCGTTATACCCACTATAACTTATCTCATCATTAAAATCATTGATCTTATTTAATGTAATTGCGAACGAAGCTGATTTCAGACCACCACTTTTGTTTATTTGATTATTAAATACAATTCCAATATTCCCTATATCAAAGTTATTTTGAAAGGTCTCATTTTTTGAATCTGCATTAAATACCGATGAACTATTCTGGAAATTCAGGCCAGGAGTAAAAGAAAATTCCGATCTGTTATAAAAACCAAGCCCTGCAGGATTTGAACCTGCAGAGCTAATATCTCCTCCCAATGAAACCTGCGCCCCACCAAGAGATTGTATCCTTGTTGACCCACCAAAGGTCGTTCTGCCAAAAAGTAATGCATCATTGTAGTATCCAAATTGAGCATTAGCTTCACTAAAAATTAGGCATATTATTGCTGCGCTAAATAAGATTAGCTTTTTCATGTTAGTGTATTATGAGTATTTTGTAATTAGTATTGATTAGTTTCTACCTGATCTTCCACCTCGGCTACTACTTCCAGAAGACCTCCCACTTGAAGAAGACCTTCCTGATGACGATGAAGATCCTCTACTACCTGATGATCTATAGCTACTTCCTGATGATCTTGAAGAACCTCTGCTTCCTGAAGACTTATAACTTCCACTTGATCTGCTACTACCTGATGATCTGTAGCTGCTTCCTGAAGATCTCCCAGAAGACCTACTCCCAGAAGACCTGTAACTTCCTGAAGATCGGTTACTACTTCCGCTTGATCTATAACTTCCACTTGACCTTGAAGAACCTCTGCTTCCTGAAGAATAAGAACCTGAACTTCTACTAGATCCTCTTGAAGTACCATTTGAATATCTAGAACTTGATTCTCTATTACCACTTCTCGAATTAGAGTATGTTCCATTTCTACTTGGTGTAGAACTACTGTTATTATATCTTCCTGATCTTGAATTAGAAGACCCAGAATAAGTTCCTGATCTAGTTGATCCAGTGTTGCCCGAACTCCTTACTCTACCAGAACTTGAAGAAGAATTTCCTGAGTAAGTCGTTCTTGTCCCTCTTGTCCCTGAAGAATATGTTCTCGAGGTACTATTTGCAGCAACAGTCCTGCTATTTCTCGTCGTTCTTGTAGTAGCATACCTTCCAGAAGAGTTAAGATCACTCTCTGATCTTCCATATGCCCTATTTGATCTACCCCTGGTTTCAACTCTTGAAGAACTGGATGTAGAAGCTACTCTGGATCTTCTACCACTGTTCACAGCATAAGTACCTCTACTATATCTGGAACCTCTATATCTTGCTCTTTCATTTCTGGAGTAAAATCCTCCATTATATCCATTGTACACTACTACTCCTCTGCCATAGAAGCCATATCCTCCGTACCAAGGTGATGGGCACCAGCCTACACCTCTCCAGCCACCGCCCCAGCCATAGCCCCATCCAGCTCCCCAGCCGTAACCCCAGCCAGGTCCCCAGCCATTCCATCCCCAATATGGGTCATACCAAGGGTCGTACCAGCCGCCTCCCCAGCCCCATCCGATAGATACATTAAAACCAGGTCTCCATCTGTTGCCCCAGCCCCAGTTGTTACCCCAGCCCCAATCGTTATATGGGTTGCCCCAACTATCATAATAGTAGTTATTAACTATTGTAGGGCTTGTTTGTGGTGCCACAGTAGATAAACTGTTATTGTTATTATCATAATCAATAAGTCCATCAGGGTTCAATGTATCAAGTACATAATCAGAAGTATACTTCTGTAATCCTGTTGAGCCTAAAGTACTTTGTTGATACTTTCCACCTAATTGATTTTTGGTTTGACTTGAAGGTTGCTGAATTTGAAGCTCTTTTTGAAGCTCTTCTTCTGCGTTTCTATCATCCGAATTGAAATACAAATCATCATACTCCTGTGAGTATGCACCCGCCGCAACTAAAAGAAGAATAATACTTAGTAAACTTATTTTTTTGAGAGCTTCCATCATTACCACTTTTATTATTAAATAAATATAACTGCTTAATAGTTCATTAAGTTGTTTATCAATCAAAAACTTATATTTGTGAACCATTTACACATGTGTTATAGCAATTACTATACCAAAATTTAAATTAGGAATAAAAATATGAGCAAAGGATTACCAAAAAGAAGTGAAAATTACTCTGAATGGTACAACGAACTGGTAAAAAAGGCCGACTTAGCTGAAAATTCAGCTGTTCGAGGCTGCATGGTAATCAAACCATACGGTTTCGCCATCTGGGAAAAGATGCAACAAGAATTAGACCGAATGTTCAAAGAAACTGGTCATCAAAATGCATACTTCCCCCTTTTTGTTCCTAAAAGTTTATTTGAGGCAGAAGAACAAAACGCAGAAGGCTTTGCGAAAGAATGCGCAGTAGTAACACACTATAGACTAACAAACGATCCCGATAATAAATCAAAACTAATTGTAGACCCAAAAGCAAGACTCGAAGAAGAACTTGTTGTTAGACCTACAAGTGAAGCTGTGATTTGGAATACTTATAAAAATTGGATCCAATCATACAGAGACTTACCATTATTAATAAATCAATGGGCCAACGTAGTTAGATGGGAAATGAGAACTAGGCTGTTCCTTAGAACTGCAGAATTCCTATGGCAGGAAGGCCACACCGCTCACGCAACAAAAGATGAAGCTATAACTGAAACCAAACAAATGTTGGACGTCTACGCCCAGTTCGTAGAAGAGTTCATGGGAGTTAAAGTGCTGAAAGGCCAGAAAACCGAAAGTGAAAAATTTGCCGGAGCTGTTGATACATTATGTATTGAAGCAATGATGCAAGATGGTAAAGCATTACAAGCTGGAACATCCCATTTCTTAGGACAGAACTTCGCAGAAGCCTTTGATGTGAAATTCTCAAACAATGAGGGTAAACTAGAATATGTCTGGGGAACTTCATGGGGAGTTTCTACAAGATTGATGGGAGCCCTTATTATGGCTCATTCTGACGATCAGGGACTAGTTCTTCCTCCAAAATTGGCGCCAATCCAGGTTGTAATTGTTCCAATCTTTAAGGGAGATGATCAACTAAAACAGATTTCTGAAAAAGCTGATACCATAACAAAAGAATTAAGGTCCAAAGGAATCAGTGTGAAGTATGATGACAGATCAACACATAAACCAGGCTGGAAATTCGCGGAATATGAGCTAAAAGGAGTTCCTCTAAGAATTGCAATTGGTCCAAAAGACATGGAAAATGGAACAGTCGAACTAGCAAGAAGAGATACTAAAGAAAAAACAGTACTCCAGTTGGAAGAAGCGGTTGCAAAAATTCCAGAATTACTAGAAACGATGCAAGCAGAGATTTTCAACAGATCAAAAGAATTCACGTCCTCAAATACTCATGAAACTGACTCTTGGGATGAATTCAAAGATATCATTGAAAATAAAGGAGGATTTGTAAGTGCTCATTGGGATGGAACAGCAGAAACTGAAGATAAAATTAAAGAGCTCACTAAGGCAACAATTAGATGCATTCCTTTTGATGGCGATAAAACTTCTGGAAAATGTATTCTTACCGGAAACCCATCATCACAAAGAGTGATTTTTGCTAAAGCATATTAGTGCAATTACTTATATTACGGTAGAAATGGAATGGATCATCGTCATCGGTTTAATACTCTTCGGATTAGGTCTTCTGATAGTTGAAATACTATTTGTTCCTGGCACTACTGTGGTAGGAATTGCTGGTTTTTTATTTGAAATAGGGGGTATCTATCTGTCCTATGACTACTTTGGAACATTTACTGGAAATAGTGTTCTAATAGTGACATTTATAATCTCTATTACAATTATAATAGTAACATTCAAAGCTGGTTTATGGCAGAAGCTTTCGTTGAAAGAAGAAAATACAGCAAAAGTGAACGAAGGATCCTTAAAAGAATTAAACGTTGGCGATGAAGGGATTACCTTATCATCTCTAAAACCAATAGGTAAAGCACTTTTCCATGACAATGAATTTGAAGTCAGAACAGACGGCGAATTCCTTTACAATAATGTAAAAGTAGTGATCAAAAAGATCCAGGAAAATAAAATAATCGTTGAACCAATTTAACTTAATGTGATGGGCAGCCCAATAGTTATTGTCATTATAGTATTTGCAGCAATAGTGCTGTTCTTTGTATTCTTATATTTTGTTCCAGTAAACCTTTGGATTACAGCAGTATTCTCCAATGTCAAAGTAAGTCTGGTAGAACTTATTTTTATGAGAATTCGTAAAGTTCCACCTTCAATCATAGTCAATTCCCTGATTACTGCGACAAAAGCAGGTTTAACTATTGCTGAAGATGCAGGAGACATCAGACGTCCATTGAAGACACAAGAACTAGAAACTCACTACCTCGCTGGAGGTAACGTCCCTCAAGTAATTAAAGCATTAATATCTGCAGACAAAGCAAACATCAACCTTACATTTAAGCAAGCAACAGCAATTGATCTTGCAGGTAGAGACGTGTTTGAAGCAGTTCAAATATCTGTAAACCCTAAAGTTATCAACACTCCTTCCGTAGCTGCAGTTGCAGCTGATGGTATACAATTAGTAGCCAAAGCAAGAGTTACAGTAAGAGCTAATATTCAACAACTAGTGGGAGGAGCTGGTGAAGACACCATCCTTGCAAGAGTTGGAGAAGGTATTGTAACATCTATTGGTTCTGCAGCAACCCACAAGGAAGTTCTCGAAAATCCAGATAAAATTTCAAAACTCGTACTTCAACGAGGATTGGATGCTGGAACCGCCTTTGAGATACTTTCCATAGATATTGCAGACGTTGATGTAGGAGCCAACATTGGTGCTAAACTTCAAACGGATCAAGCAAGCGCCGACCTCAAAGTAGCTGAAGCTAAAGCTGAAGAAAGAAGAGCCATGGCAGTTGCAGAAGAACAAGAAATGGTTGCCAAAGCGCAAGAAGCTAGAGCTAAAGTAATAGAAGCAGAAGCAGAAGTTCCTAAAGCGTTAGCTGAAGCATTCAGAAGTGGTAACTTAGGAATCATGGACTACTACAAATTCCAAAACATCCAGGCCGATACTGAAATGAGAGAATCCATTGCTGGTACAGGTTCCACCAAAGGAAAAAAGAAAGAGTAATTCAGACTCAAACAAGAAATAGTAAGAAGCTGTGCATTCTGTGTACAGCTTTTTTTAATGTACCTTTCCATCTATCAATTCTTCAAGTTGGGCGCCCCAATACGTCTACTTTAAGCCGGCTTGCCGGCCGAAGCTTTAGCGAATGCCGGGCTATCCGCACTCGCCCCAAAACCCCTAATCCCGTACGGGCTCAAACAATCACTCCTATCCCTGGCGCAATAGAGCACACTAACAACTAATTCAAGTAAAAACGCC
>JANSWY010000071.1 GCA_024743255.1 bacterium
TACCATTCCGATTGGCCAGAGACATTAGAAATGGTTCAGAAAGATACACTTTACTAAAAAATGCTGCGGGCTACAGTTATCCTGATGACAAGCAAATGACATCCGGGCTCAATATCTACAAAGCGATTTCCGATGCAACCAAAAGTGAGCATTACATTTTTGATTGGGAAAGTAATTTTAGCATTGGCTTCTTATTGGACAAGTGAAAAGCCTGGTCTAGATTGTCTCCAATAATTCCCTAATTCCTCCATAAATCGATTCCAATTCCTCATTTGAGATAATAGAAGGAGGTAAAATGTATATTACATTTCCAAGAGGTCTCATCAAGATTCCTTTATCCATAAAAAAACCATATATACGATTTCTGGATTTGTTCATGTAAGAAGTAGTTCCCAGGTCCAGCTCAAGTGCTATGATGGTACCTTGAAGTCGAACATTCTTTATTTTGGAGTGACTCTCTATCTCCTCCATAAAAGTTCTGTGCTGCTCATTAATTCTATCAAGATTCTCCTGAAACTCCGGTTTGGTAATTAGTTCAAAACTGGCGTTTGCAGCCGCACAAGCTATTGGGTTACCAGTGTATGAGTGGCCGTGAAAGAATGTTTTATAAATATCATCTGTATCAAAGGCTGATACGATTTTGGAAGACGCAGTAGTCAAACCCATCGGCATGGTACCACCTGTCAACCCTTTGGATAGACAAAAAATATCAGGATTGCTTTCTATATGATCGGTAGAAAACATTTTGCCTGTTCTTCCGAAACCAGTCATCACTTCATCTGCAATACAGATTACATCATTGCTCTGTGCAACTGAAACCAGTTCTTGTAGATGCTCTGCTTTGTACATTCTCATTCCTGCTGACCCTTGTACAAGAGGCTCGAATATAAAACTTGCTACATTTCCGGAAGCAATTAAATCGCTAAACTGAGCTTTGACACCTTCCCAGTTTTCTTCATTTGGTAATGGAATGAATTCCACATCAAATAGAAATGGCTCAAAAGGAATGTTGAAGCTACCTCTCTCACCTACAGACATTGATCCAAATGTATCACCATGATAAGCACCATCTATTGCAATAACCTTTTTTCGCTCAATTCCTTGGTTATGCCAGAACTGGAAGGCCATTTTTAATGCTACTTCAACTGATGTACTTCCATTATCTGAGAAAAATACCTTCTGCTGGTTCTCAGGAAGAATAGACAGAACATTTTTAGCCAATTGAATGGCCGGCTTATGAGTGAATCCAGCAAAGATCACGTGTTCCATATCCAAAGCTTGTTGAGCCACTGCTTTTGCGATGTGCTCATTTCCATGGCCATGTATACTTACCCACCAGGATGAAACAGCGTCCAGGATCTTATCTCCTTTTTCGGTATATAAATACGTACCCTTCGCTTTCTCAATTAATACAGGAGAATCTTGTCCCCTCATTGGAGTAAAAGGGTGCCAAATATGATCTCTATCTATTCTGTGGTAATCACTCATCTTAAATCATTTTTTTGATAAACTCAGATCCCTGAATTTGTTCTGCATATTTCTTAACAATCTCTGAAGACACTTCTTCCTCCTCAGGCACCTTGAACAATACAGGATAACCAGTCATTTTTTCAATAATTCTTTCCGATTCAGGGTTTGAAGGGCCATTAAATATAATTCCAGCGACCTCCATGCCAGAAGCTTTGAGATATTGAGCGCTTAGAAGTGTGTGATTTATATTGCCTAAGTACAAGTTAGAAACCAGAATGACAGGTAAATCCAGATGTTTCATTAAATCTCCTACAGTATCATTGTCATTTATTGGAACTAAAATTCCGCCTGCACCTTCTACCACTATTGGTCCCTCTCCTACTGGTAGTTCGAAATCACTGAGGTCAATCTCAACCTCATCAATTTTAGCAGCTGCATGAGGAGATGCTGGTGTATTAAGTACATATCTTTCTTCCAGTACAGTTGAGTTCTCATTGGTAACCAATCTTTTTATCTCATTCGAATCAGTAGGAAAGCCTGCTTGTACTGGCTTCCAATAATCCGCTTTCAGAGCTTCAGTTACAATTGCACTTATAAATGTTTTACCGGAATCCGTTCCGATTGCTGTTATAAAGTATCCTTTTCTCACTTAATCTAATTTTAACACCAATGCTTGCAGAAGTTTATCAATCTGCTCTTCCGTATTATATGTATGCAAGCATATTCTTAATCTTTCAGTTCCTGATTTTACAGTAGGTGATAGTATTGGCCTTACATCAAAACCTTGTTTATTTAATTCCTCTGATACTTTTCTTATCCTTTCATTGCCCGGGATAATTATAGGTTGAATAGCAGTATCACTTCCTGGATAAGTCACACCAAGAGATTTTGGAATGTTCTCTTCACATATCTCTTTGAAATAATTAATCCTGGACTGTAATTTATCCTGCAAAACCTCATGTCGTTCTAAATATTGAAAGGCCTGATTAATTGAAACTACAGAATGTAATGGTAGCGCTGTGGTGTAAATAAATGGCCTGCCGAAATTGATTAAATATTCTTTAAGCTGAGCTGACCCTACCACACATGCTCCATGAATGCCCATTCCTTTACCAAAAGTGTATACCCTGGCAAATATATCATTAGAGAGCCCCAGTTGAACTGCCATCCCAGAACCTTTACTGCCCATAACACCTGTACTGTGCGCTTCATCCAAAATGATATTGGCATCATATTTTTTACTGAGCTCCACCATTTCTCGTAACGGAGCAAAATCTCCATCCATTGAATATACCGATTCCAAAACAATGAATTTCTCCCCTGTAGCCAGTTTAAGTCTTCTTTCCAGATCTTCCAGGTCATTGTGAGCAAACATCACACTTTCAGCTTTACTAAGCCATGCTCCTTCCTTCAGGCAGATATGTGAAAGTTGGTCATATAAAATGGTATCTCCTTTTTGAGGAATGCTTGATAGTAATCCAAGATTGGCCTGATAGCCTGAATTAAAAATTAGCGCAGATTCACCTTGGAAAATTGAAGCAAGGAAAGATTCTGTCTCTTCGTAATATTTTGAGTTTCCCGACAACAACCTGGAACCACCAGCTCCATTTTTATTCTCTTGTACAATTTCTTCAAGCTTCAAACTGATTAACTCAAATAATGTATGATCCCTCGAGAGTCCTAAATAATCGTTTGATACAAAATCAATTAAACCTTCATTAATGGTTAAACTTCTTAAGTTCCCCTGATTACTTCTTTCCTTGAGCGCCTTCTCCAATCGGTCATCCAACCTACACATACACTATTTCGTTACTGTTATTTGCCAAGCTGCAATTTAAGACGCAATAGATTATATACAATTATTATATATTTGAAATTACGAATGAAACGGGTATTAATCATTGTATTTTGTCTTTACTGCACCAACCTTCTTGGTCAATCCACATTTACCAAAAAGTACAATGCAGAACTGGATCTCAAAGTAGATAATGATGCTTTCTATCTCATCAATGAGGAGGATCAGTATTATAGTAGTGGGATATTTGCTGCGTACCGTAAAATGTATGGTCCCGAAACCCGATTATTTAAGTTCTTCAATAGAAATGAAAAGATAAGCAGGATCAACCACGCCTATCATTTTTTCCATTTAATGTATACTCCGTGGGACATAAAATATAGTGACGTCCGCATACTTGATCGCCCTTACGCGGGAGCTTTTGGTCTTGGTAAATCGATTACCTTTTTCACAACAAATAATTGGGTCGTTGATTCAAAGATTGACTTTGGGATTCTGGGACCTGCTACTAAAACAGCGGAATTACAGATCTGGTGGCACGATAAATTCGATATGAAAGTACCCAGAGGTTGGGAGCATCAGATCAACAATACACCTTATATAAACCTGACGTCTCAAATATCGAAATCATTCTCTATTGATCATTGGCTGGATGTGGTATATGAAAGTGATATTGAGATTGGAACGATATTTAACAATATCCAGCAAGGTGGAATTGTCAGAATTGGCCAACCAAAAACTTTAGCTAATTCAGGATATAGACATGGTCTTCTTGGAATCGAAAAAAATCCAGAAGAAATAGACCCAATTGAGTGGTATTTCTTCTGGGGTATATCAAGAGAATTTGTAATCTATAATTCTACTATCCAGGGCAATTTCATTGGAGAAGACAGCCCTTACACCGAATCGGCTGAGCAATGGGTTACCAGGAGAAAAACTGGTATTGTTCTACATTGGCAAACTGTTGATTTCGGATTGATCTTCAACTATAACACCAATGAAACCACCAAATCAAACGATCATAGGTTTATCCGAATTAGACTAGCTAAGCGAATTTAGTGTTGAGGAATTTGCTCAAACTTCACTGCTGCAGCTCCCTTAAATGACTCTCTTGGTTTAAGATTCAAGGTTTGGAACAACTCTTTATCCTCGTTTACTTCCGGGTTTGGAGTAGTTAATAATTTGTCTCCAGCAAAAATTGAATTAGCACCTGCCATAAAACAAAGAGCTTGCTCCTCGGTGTTCATTCTAACTCTTCCAGCAGAAAGCCTTACCATTGCTTTAGGCATGGTAATTCTGGCTGTAGCAATCATTCTAAGCATTTCCCATACTGATACTCTTGGCTGCTCCTCAAGTGGAGTGCCTTCTACAGGTACCAATGCATTTACAGGAACCGATTCTGGATGCTCAGTCATAGTAGCCAGAGTATGAATCATTCCTACTCTGTCCTTGTGGTCCTCACCCATTCCGATGATTCCTCCACTACAAACAGAAATATTGGCTTTCCTTACATTGCCAAGTGTGTCTAATCTATCATCATAAGTTCGTGTTGAAATGATTTCTTCATAGAACTCGTCACTTGTATCAAGGTTGTGATTGTAGGCGTATAATCCAGCGTCTTTGAGTTTATTAGCTTGTTCTTCTGAAAGCATACCTAAAGTACAGCACACTTCCATTCCCATGGAATTTACACCCTTTACCATTTCAAGAACTTTATCGAAATCCTTGTTATCTCTCACTTCTCTCCATGCCGCTCCCATACAAAATCTGGTACTTCCATTGATTTTGGCATTATTAGCAGCTTCTAAAACTTCACCAACCTCCATCAGTTTGTGAACTTTTACATCCGTGTGATATCTGGCTGCCTGAGGACAATAAGCACAATCTTCAGGGCACCCGCCAGTTTTCACTGACAACAAAGTACAAACCTGAACTTCTGAAGGGTCATTATATTCTCTATGCACTGTCGCAGCTTTGTAAATAAGCTCCATTATAGGCATATTGTAAATCTCAGTAATTTCTTCTCGGGTCCAGTCGTTTCTTATCTCCATGAGTATTTTATCAATTTCAAGATGCTAATATAAAAAAGCGATAGTCATATAGGTATGCTATCGCTAATATTTCTTACTAAAGATAGTGTAATTACCTTATTTCAAAATCAAATGGCATCCTTGCCTGAATACCCTGATAGTTTTGAAGTTCCTTAATTTTTTCCAGATATGGTCCTAGCTCCCCATAAGTATCGTCTTGAATAGCTGCTTTTGCCTGAGCATTCATTCCTTCAAGAAACTCTTCAATAAATGGCTTCTTTTCAGGGAATATGGAAACCTTGAAGTCGCCCTCTTCTAAACCTGCTTTTCCTGCAGCTATTAGAATGGCATCATCTAAATCTCCTAAAACATCCACAAGTCCTCTATCAAATGCCTGTTCACCTGTCCAGACTCTTCCGCTGGCCACTTTTAACATATCCTCCTCAGACATGTTTCTTCCCTGAGATGCTTTAGAAATGAATGTGTCGTACCCTTTATTTACACCTTTCTGAATGATCGCTCTCTCTGCGTCACTCAACGGTCTGGTAACAGTCATAATATCAGAATACTCACCAGTTCTAACCACATCATGAGTAATACCAAGTTTGTCTTCAAGAAAGTTTTCCAAATTGAATAGCATCCCAAAAATCCCAATTGATCCTGTAATTGTGTTTGGTTGAGCAACAATAGTATCACAGGGCATTGAAATGAAATAACCACCAGATGCCGCCACATCGCCCATTGAGGCAATTATTGGTTTAACACCTTTTGTTAGCATCACCTCTCTCCAGATGATATCAGAAGCAGTTAAGCTTCCTCCAGGAGAATTTACTCTCAATACTATTGCCTTTACTTTATCATTTTCTCTTGCTTTTCTGATCTCTTTAGCGAACTTCTCACCGGCAACATTTTCTGAACCTGATCCCATCACTATACTTCCATCCGCTACAATCAGAGCAACTTTATTTTTGTAACTACCACTGAATCTAGGTGATGTTGTTGTAGAATAATTACTTAATGAAACAAAATTGATCTTATCATCAGATTCTATACCCAATTCGCTTCTAAGTAAAGACTTTACTTCATCTTTATAAGCCAACCGACTCACCAAACCTAAATTCACGGCATCCTGTGGAAGTTGGACCAACATCTGATCAGATATATTTTTGAATTTATCTACATCAATAAGTCTTTCAGCTGATACACTTTCAGAATAATTTCTGTAGATAGCATTTAACAATTCTGTCAACTGAAGGCGATTTGCCTCACTCAAGTCTTCTCGGATATATGGTTCTACATAACTCTTGAACTCTCCAACTCTAAAAATTTGAGGTTCAATTCCCAACTTATCAAATGTCCCTTTGTAAAACGTAACATTCGCGCTTAATCCGTTTATTTCCAATGCACCTTCATGGTTCAGGAAAATTGAATCAGCAACGGATGCCAGATAGTAATCTCCTTCAGATAGGTATTCACCATAAGAGTAAAGGAATTTCCCACTTTCTTTGAAAGAAATTAAAGCCTCTCTCACCTCATCCAGGGACGAATATCCTGCTGAGAGAAATCCATGTTCCATGTAAATTCCCTTTATTTTAGTATCCTCCGCAGCGTTGTTAATCGCTTCGAGAAGGCTGTATAAACCAAGTGGCTTAGGCCCATCAGCCCCAAAGAGTTCCTGAAAAGGGTCTTCAACAACTCTTTCCTGTATTACTCCACTTAATTTTAGATGCAACACTGAGTTCTCTTTCAACTCGTAGGTTTGATCTTCCGCAGAGGTAAATACAAATATTACAAAAAAGGAAATTGCCATTCCGGTAAAAATTCCCATCCCCACTAGAACTGCTAATAAATTCCTTAAAAATGCCATATCTCAACTAATATTGTTTCAACTTTAAACCCACAAAACTAATTCAGTTTTGCTGTTAATGACTGGAATAAATAAAGAAATGTTTAAAATAACTTATGGACGGGATTTATCTGTTGCTTGGAAGTAATTTGGGTGATAAGAGGGAAACCATAAACCAGGCAATCAAATCAATCAACAGCTTTGCACCGGTAATTACCAAATCCTATATATACGAAACAGCTGCCTGGGGCAAAATGGACCAACCTAGTTTTTACAATCAGGTCATACTAGTAAATTCAAATCTTAATCCTGAGGATTTTTTGCAAAGATTACAGCAAATTGAAATTGCGCTTGGTCGACAAAGATTTGAAAAGTGGGGCGAACGAACTATTGACATAGACATTCTTTATTTTGGTAATTCCTTGATCAAGTTGGAAAATCTTTCCGTTCCCCATCCTGAAATACAGAACAGAAGGTTTACTTTAGTGCCTATGAATGAAATCGCACCAGATTTTGTTCATCCCATTTTTCAAACAACACAAGCCAAACTCTTAGATGATTGTAAAGACAATCTACAAGTAACAAAGACGGAATGGAAATAACAATTACCCTACAAGAGGCACTCATGCTTATTGCTGTAGGATTTCTAGCTGGAATAATCAACACTTTAGCAGGTGGAGGATCGCTATTAACCTTGCCCCTTTTGATTTTTATGGGACTTCCAAGCACAGTAGCCAATGCTACCAATAGAGTTGCAATATTGATCCAGAATATATTCGGCGTGTCGGGCTTTAAATCTAAAGGTGTTTCATCGTTCAAATACAGTGGATTATTGGCAATCGCAGCAGCTTTGGGAGCAGCTTTGGGTGCCAAACTCGCTATTGACATTAGCGATGAACTTTTTAAAAGGATATTAGCCATTGTAATGATTATGGTGGTAATAATGACAGTCTTCAGGCCTTTCAACAGAAAAGATGGAGCCGCGGAGGACATGAGCCGAAAAAAACAAATCATTGGATTCATTGTCTTTTTCTTCTTGGGGATATATGGTGGGTTTATTCAAGCCGGAATTGGCTTTTTAATTATTGCTGCATTAACAACGATCAATGGTTTCAATTTAATTAAAACCAATGCTGTCAAACTATTTGTGGCCCTCACATACACCTTGATGGCAGTGATCATTTTTGCTTTGGAAGGAAAGATCAATTGGCAATATGGACTTACACTTGCCATTGGTAACTCCATAGGAGCCTGGATTAGTAGCAGATGGTCTGTTAAAGCTGGTGATAAATACGTTAGATGGTTTTTACTGGTGGCTGTAGTCGGATTAGCAATTAAATTGTGGTTCTTTTAGAGATGAACTGGGAAGATATAAGAAGTCAATATCCTGCTACAGAGAAGCATACTTATCTCAATAGCGCAAGCTCTGGATTAATCTCTCTGAAAACGAAGCAAGTTCTAGACGATCATTTCCAGGACTTTTTGCTAAATGGAGGAATGAACAGACCTCAATGGGTAAAAGATGGAAAGTCCGCCAAAGAATTAGCTAGTGAGCTTATTGGTTGCGAGTTAAATGAATTAGGGTTCATAACGGATGTGTCATCAGGTATGAATCTTGCCGCAGAAAGACTGGATCCAGACCTTGAGGTAGTTTTAGTAAAGGGTGATTTTCCATCTGTGGGTTTGCCATGGATCGCTCGCGGCTTTAAGTTAAATTGGATCGAGATGGAAGAAGATGGGTCCATCTCAATTGACAAAATAAATGATCAGCTAAAAAAATCACGGCAAATACTGTCTATTAGTTGGGTTCAATATTCAAATGGCTTCACGATCGACCTGCAACAATTGAGTTCTGTCTGTTCAGAGAATAATGCCATACTCGTAGTTGATGGGACACAGGGAGTTGGAAATATTCCGATCTCTTTGAAGGATCTTTCCATCGACATTTTTATGGCTAGTAGTTTCAAATGGCAAACAGGAGGTTATGGAATTGGGCTTTATTATGAGAATAGTAAAAGTGAATTCACATCCACTACCAAGTCAATTGGCTGGAACAGCCTGAAAGAGTTTGGCCCACGGCTCAAAGCAGAAAATTATAAAGACACAACTGAGATCATTGAAGCTGGTCATCCCAAATATGTTAGCCTTGTTACTTTAAATGCAGCTTTGACTCAGCTAAACGATATTGGCTGGAATAATATTTACAACAAGGTATCTCAGATGAGGTGTCAGCTTTATCAAACCATTATCAATTCCGGTCTTGCTCCAAAATATTTTAGCGATGCGGACAACCAAGCCCCAATTATATCTGTATTGAATGAGAATGACGCATTTAAGAAATTAAAAGAAAACGGCATTATCGTTACTCGAAGGGAGGACTACATTAGGTTATCAGTTCATTTTTATAATAATGAATCAGATCTGTCTAAATTGGAGGCCGCAATAACAAGTTAACATGGGAGTTGTATTACGTCAGAGTTTTTGGACATCAGCATTTTCCTATATTGGAGTAATAGTTGGGTATCTGAATACATTACTCATTCTTCCAGCATATTACACACCAGATCAGATTGGATTATACAACCAGATCCAAAGTGCAGCACTTCTCCTGGTTCCTTTGGTATCTCTTGGTATGGGTTCATCAGCAGTAAGATTCTACCCAAAAATATTTAGTGAGAAGAAAATAGTACCTCCATTCCTGGGATCTCTTTTGATTGGTACATTGATAGGAATCGTAGTATTTTCGATCATTTTGTTTTTGTTGTCTGGACCTATAATTTCCATTTATCAAGAAAAGGCACCAGAATTTCAACAGTACTTTTGGGTAGTCCTTGCTTTATTAGCTGGCTTTACGTTATCAAACTTTTTTGAACTAGTATCAAAGTCACAACTTAAAATTGTGTTCCCAAACTTTTGTAGAGATGTTTTGCTACGACTCACAAAAATGGGATTCCTACTTCTTTTCGGGTTCAATCTTATCTCTTTTGAATTTAGTATCTATAGTCTGGTAATCTCTGTGGTTATTTTGGCAATAGCTACAATTACATATACGCTTTATCTCAAGGATACAAAATTTTCCTTTCAAACAAATAAGCTACCCAGGGACATCAAGAGCGAAATTCAGAATTACTCATTTTACGCAATTCTCGGTTCGCTCGGTAATGTGATGATTATGAATGTGGATATCCAAATGGTATCTGCAATGATGGGTAACAACGCTACTGGAATCTACTCCATGGCATTTTACATCGGGGTGGTCATTGACCTGCCTAGAAGAGCTATAAGCCAAATAGCATCTCCACTTCTTTCGCAGGCATTCAAAGAAAATAATTATGACAAGATTGCCAACCTGTACAAAAAACTGGGCCTAAATCAGTTAGCTCTGGGCATATTCCTTTCAATCGGTATTGTCGTAAATATTGATTCAATATACCAGCTGATTCCCAACAATGAAAAATTCATTTCTGGCATCCAGGTCGTCTATTTCATTGGATTGAGTAGATTGATAGATATGGCATTTAGCACCAATGGTGAAATCATTCAAATGTCCAAATATTACAGATTCAATGTTGTTTCTGTGGTAATACTTGCCGTTTTAACAGTAGTACTGAATATTATTCTTATTCCGATTTATGGTATTACCGGTGCTGCACTTGCTACTAGTATGTCAATCCTGATTTTCAATATTGCCAAATTCATTTTTGTGAAATTCAAGCTAGGGTTGTCTCCATTTAGTGTTGGGCAGCTAACTATTATAGCTTTGGGTACTGCCATTGTGTTACTCAATACACTTACGGCCAAATTTGATAATCCCATACTAGATATATTAATTCGATCGACAGTAGTGACCATTCTTTATATTGGTTTACTTTTACTACTTCGAGTATCGGATGAAATGCAAAACATTTTCAACCAATTGATTAATAAATACTTAAAAAAGAAGAATTAATGCTCCAAATCAACTTCAAACAGGACGTATTACCTCATCTGGTTGCTGTAGTCGTTTTCATAGGAATAACTGTAGCATTCTATCACCCTGCTATTCTCAACAACAAAGAAATCTATCAAAATGACGTCCAGCAAGGAATTGGTGCAGGTCAGGAAATTATTGAGTTCAGGGAGTCCACTGGTGAAGAAGCACTTTGGACCAACTCCATGTTTAGCGGAATGCCAGCATATTTAATCAATACACAATGGTCTGGTGATGTTCTGAAGCATGTTTATTCGGCAATTACACTGGGATTACCCTCGGGTGCCAGACATACTTTCATGGCAATGATTTGTTTTTACATCCTACTAATGTGCTTTGGAGTGAAACCTGTCTATGCTATTCTGGGATCAATTGGATATGGATTCAATACATTTAATATAATAGGCATTGAAGCAGGCCATATCTGGAAGGTTGCGGCCTATGCATTTGCTCCTTTGGTCCTTGGTGGAATCCATTTAGTATTTAGTAAGAAACTTGTTAGAGGATTTGTATTAACTGCTTTTGCCTTAGCAATGCAAATTCGTGCAAACCACTTACAGATTACTTATTACCTACTGCTTATCGTATTGATTTATGGTCTATTCGTTTTGATTCAGGCAATTAGATCTAAAGAAATTGCCACATTAGCGAAACCAATAGTGGTGGTAATTCTAGCTGCTTTTCTAGGAGTAGGTGCCAACATTGGTAAAGTTTGGACTGCCATGGAATATGGCAAATATTCCACAAGAGGCCCTTCAGAACTGGATTTAAAGCCAGGTGATGTAAAGAATGGGCTTGATAGAGACTATGTCTTTAATTGGAGCCATGGTATCGGTGAATCATTTACCTTTTTAATACCAAACTACAGCGGAGGTGCATCTGTAGAATCTTTGGATATGCAGTC
The DNA here is from genome assembly GCA_024743255.1 of bacterium. Taxonomy (GTDB): domain Bacteria; phylum Bacteroidota; class Bacteroidia; order Cytophagales; family Cyclobacteriaceae; genus JANSWY01. Next base: position 12,016 of record JANSWY010000071.1, read on the forward strand.
GCCAATTGCAAAAGGTCTTAGAAAAAACAATGTTCCTTTAGATCAGATCAGATCGTTTATCAGAGGTGTTCCCACCTATCATGGAGATCAGCCATCAGTTGCCGGACCTATGTATGTTGGAGCAATTATTTGCTTCCTTTTTATTCTTGGAATTGTATATGCTGATGGAAAAACTAAATATTGGATTATAACAGCTACTGTTTTTGGACTTATTCTTTCATGGGGGAAAAATTTTGAAGCATTTAACTACTTTATGTATTCAGTCTTTCCTTACTACAATAAGTTCAGATCAGTCTCAATGGCTATTGCAATTCCGTTTTTGTTAATGCCTTTGCTTGGAACAATTGGTCTGCAAGCAGCAGTTGAGGAAGCACAAAAGAATCCGATGAAATTGTTGAAAATTGCTTCAGGCGTCATTGGATTTGTTGTAATACTACTTTTGATAGGTGTTAATTCTAAATTATCTGGCCCAATCGATGTAAGATTTGGAGAAAATCAAATGCTTATCGATCTATTGAGAGATCAGAGAAGTACTATGTTAAAAAATGATGGTATACGATCTTTGATATTGATAATCATTGCCACTGCTCTCGTTCTTCTTCATGTAAAAGGGAAGCTAAACGAAATCACAATGGCAGCATTAATGATTTTGATTGTATCTATTGATCTTTTCAGTGTTGGTAAAAGGTTTCTGCCTAATGATGATTTTGTAAGAAAGGCACAACAACAATTTGTGACTGAAAGTGAAGCTGATAAACTAATTCTAAGAGATGATGGCCACTATCGAGTATTGAATTTTCAAAATCCATTCAACGAAGCACGAACTTCATTTTATCATAACTCAATTGGAGGATACCATGGAGCAAAGGTGAAACGATATCAGCAATTGATTGAAAATAAAATCTCTCCAGAAATTAATGATGCCATTTCCTCCCTTAGAAGTGGCTCTCAGGATCTTTCAGGAATTCATGTACTAAATATGCTTAATGCTAAGTACCTCAAAGCTGGAGAAACTGCAAATGCTGTTATTGTGAATCAAAATGCCTTGGGAAATGCTTGGTTTGCGGACACAATTATATCTGTAAACAGTCCTCAACAAGAATTAGATCAATTGTCTAGTTTAACCAGTGCGAAAAACTGTGTAATTGACAATAGTAAATTTTCTCTTGGTACTCTATCTACTGCTCAAGGAACAATATCTTTAGTAGACTACAAGCCAAACTATCTTAAGTATGAATCAAGTTCAGAAAATGTTGGCGTAGCTATCTTTTCGGAAATCTATTATCCAAAAGGATGGTCTGCCTTTGTTGATGGTAATAAAACAGATCATTTCAGAGCTAACTTTGTGCTGAGAGCAATGCAGATTCCAGCAGGCCAGCATACTATCGAATTTAAATTCGAACCTCGTTCCTATTATGTGGGCAATACAATTTCAATGATTTGTTCAATTCTAATTATCATAGCATTATTAGGACTGGTTGTGTATGAAATACGATTTAACGATACCAAATCAACAAACTAAAGTAGAAAGAGGGGAGCTATGAAAGAGACTGTTAAACCACAACTCTCAATAGTGGTTTGTACATATAACCGAGATCAATACATTCAAAAGACTCTTGAACATCTGAGGGATCAGACAATTAAAAAATCGAAGTATGAGGTCATTATTGTAAACAACAACAGTACTGATAATACAAATGAGATTATAGAGAGCTTTCTTAAAGGTGAAGGCGAAAACTGCTCGAATTTTAGATATTTCATTGAGTTGAACCAAGGTCATTCTTTCTCTCGCAATCGAGGTATCACTGAATCCAATTCACCACTAATAAATTTCATTGATGACGATGCATTTGTAAAACCAGATTTTGCTGAGGAAATCATCAAGTTCTTTGACGAAACTCCAGACGCCAAAGCAATTGGTGGAAAAATCATTCCTCACTACGAGGGAGAAAAACCTAAATGGATGTCAAAGTACCTCCTCCCACTTGTTGCAGCCCTGGATATGGGAACCAAGGTGACTAGATTTAAAGGAAGTAAATTTCCAATTGGAGCAAATATGACATTCCGAAGCAGTGTTTTTGAGAAATATGGAATTTTCAATGTTGACTTGGGCAGAAAAGGGAGCGGATTAGAAGGCGGTGACGAGAAAGATGTCTTCATGCGAATGAAGAAGAATAATGAACCAATTTATTATCTTCCTACAGCACAGGTTGATCATGTCATTCCAGAAAAAAGAATCCAAAAAGACTACATCAAAGGACTCGCAGTAGGTGTTGGCACTAGTGAAAAGAAGAGATTGAAAACACTTGATACGCAAACAAAGCTTGGCAAGATCCTTAGTGAATTCATCAAAATAGGTGCAACAGGTATACTATTTATGATCTTTATGCTGAGTTTAAAGTTTGAAAAAGCAAGTATGATTTTTAGATTCAGAATTTGGGTACTTCAAGGATACTTAAGTAAATGAATACCATTGTAAGGTTAAGAGACTTTATATATAACTGGATGAACACTTCCCTAAGTGTTTTCAGAATACTTGTTCTGAGTAAATTCAATCCAAAGATTCCAAAATCGACTTTTGACGAGTGTGTTATCCTGGGAAATGGACCATCCCTAAAAAACCAATTAGAAAACAGATCATTTCTAAGCAATAAATCAAAAATAGCAGTCAACTATTTTGCTCGAACAGATGAATTCACAGAAATCAAACCTGATATTTATGTGATTTGTTCCCCGGAATATTTTACTGCCGAAAAAAAGAAGGACTACAGAGACCAAAGAATCATCACCCTCAATGCCATTGCTGAAAAAACAACCTGGCCTATGTTTTTTGTGGTCCCTGCACTGGCTAAAAAGAACAGAGAATGGAGGAAGCCTCTTGAGCAGAATAAAAATGTCCATATCATCTACATGAACACTACACCTGTAGAAGGCTTTAACGCTTCAAATAACTTTTTCTTCAGGAAACTTCTAGGAATGCCAAGGCCACATAACGTCCTTGTTCCAAGTGTCTGGCTAGCAATTAACATTGGATTTAAAAAAATATATTTGGCAGGTGCTGATCATTCATGGTTACCAGAGGTTTGGGTTACAGAAGAAAATGAAGTTCTATTGAGCCAAAAGCATTTTTACGATAAACAAACAACATCTCAGACCTCAGATATCAATAAGCCAACACCCAAACCAATGTTTAAAGGCACAAGTGAAGAAAAAAGGAAACTTCATGAAGTTCTCGAAAAATTCTATTTATCATTCAAATCTTATTGGGTTCTTCGTTCTTTTGCCGACAATAAGAAAGTAGATGTCTATAATATCACTAAAGGCTCATTTATTGATGCTTTTGACAGATTAAACATAGATTCATGAAAAATAGTCAATTAAGGAAAAACCTGAATTACTCCTGGAAGGTCAGGTTAAGAATTTGGAAGTTTCGAAGGAAATTGAAATTGCTTGGAAAAGGTGCTTACATTGACAAGAATGTGGAACTACAAAGGTATCCCAAGAATATTTCTGTCGAAGATAATGTTGTAATCAAAGAAGGAGCTCGAATTTGTGCTTGTAACGAAAGAGCGACAATTCAAATTGGCGAAAATACAACGGTGGGCTTTCATACATTTATGTTTGCATCAGAGGGAATTGAAATCGGCAGTGATTGTCTCATCGCTCCCTTTGTTTATATAGTAGACAGTGATCACGAGATTAAAAAAGACATTCTGATCAACGAACAACCAAATATTACAGCAAAGATTAAAATCGGGAATGACGTTTGGCTTGGAACAGGATGCAAAATACTAAAAGGTGTTACTATTCACGATGGGGCAGTAATTGCTGCTGGTGCAATTGTAAATTCAGATGTTGGAGCCAATGAAATATTTGGAGGTATTCCAGCAAAAAAGATTGGTGAAAGAAAATGAAAGTAGGTATTATTATTTTATGCAGGTTTTCCAGCTCCAGATTACCCGGTAAAATATTAAAAGAGATTAAAGGCAAACCACTTTTACATTACATTGTGGAAAGGGTAAAAATGGCACAACCTATCGATGAAGTTATTGTAGCAACAAGTGATCACAATAGTGATGACCCTATTGAGCAAGAGTGCTTGGAACTAAATGTCCCATGTTTTAGAGGAGATCTCAACAATGTTGCGGATAGATTCCTAAACTGTGCCAAAGAGTTCGAGCTGGATTTTGCTATAAGAATCAATGGCGACAACATCTTTACCTCTGCGGATATAATTAATGAAATGCTGTCATTACCCAATTGGACTGACTTTGACTTCATCTCCAATGTAAAGGATAGAACATTCCCAACTGGCTTAAGTGTTGAAATTGTGAATGTTAATTTCTACGAAAACATCCAATCAAAACTTGACACAGATGATTACAGGGAGCATGTGACCTTATTCTTCTATCAAAATGAAAGCCTGGTAAACGCACATCATCACTATAACACAACTATTCCTGAAGCAAAAGGGATGAAACTAGCAGTAGATACCGATAAAGATTTTAAATTTGCAACCTTGATGATCGAGTCAATGGAAAAAGACCACACGGAATACGGTTTAAAAGACTTGGTTAAACTGAAAACAGAACTTTCATGAGTCAGTGGGAAGGAAAGAATGGACCTCTGTTAATTGCCGAAATTGGAGGAAACCACGAAGGAGACTTTGAGTACGCAAAGAAATTAACAAACCTTGCAATAGAATCAGGAGCTGATTTTGTAAAATTTCAAATTTATACAGGCGACACATTAGTAAGTAAAGTTGAGGGGGCACAAAGAAATGCTCACTTCAAAAAATTTGAGCTTACTAATGATCAACACCTTCATCTCGCTAAAATGTGTAAGGACAACAATGTTGGTTACATGGCCTCCGTATGGGACCCTGAAGCCATCGATTGGATAGATGATTACATCAGCATTTACAAAATTGGATCTGGAGATCTGACTGCCTATCCGGTTCTTGCCAAAACAGCAGAGAAAAATAAACCCATCATTATTTCAACAGGTCTTGCAAATGAAGACGAAGTTGTTGCTACCGTAGAGTATATCAAGTCTGTAAATAGCAACTACAATGAGACTAACCTCGCCATCCTTCAATGTACTTCAATGTATCCAATCCCATTTAGTGATGCTAACCTAAATGTTATGGGTAGATTGAAAGAACTTACCGGTTGTTCGGTCGGATATTCAGACCATACAGAAGGATCATTTGCTCTGGAGATTGCAGTAGCCATGGGAGCTGAAGTACTTGAATTTCATTTTACGGATAGCAGAGAGAATAAAACATTCAGGGATCATAAAGTTTCTCTTACAAAAGATGAAGTGATCGAATTGATCCAAAGAATAAAAGAAATTAAAGAACTACAAGGAACTTCTTCTAAAACACCATTGGAGGTTGAAGGGGATCACGTCACCTCGTTCCGTAGGGCTGTTTATCCAAACAGAGATATTCTGCAAGGAGAGCATATTACAGCTCAGGATCTGACTGTATTGAGACCAAATCATGGTATCGATGCAAGAGATTTTGATAAATTGGTTGGTAAAACAGCCACAAAAAACCTAATTGCCCATCAAAAGCTTGATTGGGAAGATTTTAAATAAATTGCGAAAACCTAAAGCGTTAAAGATATAAGACAATGAAGTGGATTAGACAAGAAGCCATGTCTGAGTATGGCGAAGAGAAAAATGAAATTTGGATCAGACAAAACGACGAATCCAGTGAATCATTCAATGTCAAAACCTACTTAGGAAAGAAAACAAATCTCTTGAAGCTAAAGAAGTCTATTGTTGAGGACATTCCTAAACAATTGGAGTACTACAAAGAAACAAGAGAAGACATCTATAAACCTGAAAATGTAGAGCAAGTTGATAAGTGTCCGGTTTGTCAATCTTCATCTTCAGAGACTACCTCAAAATCCAATATTTATGGTGCCAATTATGTGCAGTGCAAGAATTGTACTCACGTCTATGTCATTAAAAGACCTACAAAGAGCGCTATTGAAGGGTTTTACTTGAATAACATTACTTACGCAGCTACTTATACTGATAAAAGCGCTGCTGAGTCTAGGTTGAATGCGATTGCAGTTCCATGGAGAGACTGGACTATCAAAGTTTATGAAGAAACGCATGGTAAAAAGCCAGAAAGAATTCTAGATGTTGGTTCAGGAGCAGGACACTTTGTGGAAGCATGTAGAAGAGCTGGGTTAAAGGCTGATGGAATTGAATTAAGCGAATCCAGCAGAAAGTTTTCTCAGGAAATCTGGGGTATTGAGTTGGATGGAAGAGATTTTATTGAGGCTGGTATTGATTACGAAGGTTACGATATTGTAACATTCTGGGGTCTACTCGAGCACACTCCAAATCCGGGTAAGATTCTTGAGACTGCTTACGACATAGTTTCTAAAAGCGAAAATGGAGGATTAGTCATTTCAAAAATACCAAGATGGGATTCTTTAAGTGCAGCAGCTCAACGAGAAAACACATCCACCATTATCAGACATCTTGACCCAATGGGGCATATCATGTGTTTTACTGATGCATCAGCTGCAGAATTGTATCACAAGTGTAAGTTTGAACCTGTTGCTGCTTGGTATTATGGAATGGATGTATATGAAACACTCATGCAGGTAGGAAACTCCGTTAAGAACTATGAAGCGTTCGCTAATTCCGGTGAGTTACAAATGGAATTACAACAATACGTTGATGAAATGAAGTTTTCCGATGGACTTACATTAGTAGGTGCACCGATAAAAGACTAAAATATGACACCACTTATTTCGGTATATATTACTAATCACAACTATGGAAAGTACATCACACAATCCATAGAGAGTGTATTACATCAAACCATCCAGGATTTTGAATTGATTATTATTGACGATGGCTCAACAGACAACTCCCGAGACATCATCAATACTTATCAGGACAACCCTAAAATTAAAGTTATATTCCAGCAAAATAAAGGGTTGAATGTGACTAACAATATTGCATTAAGAGCAGCAAAAGGTAAATACATCATGCGATTAGATGCTGATGATTACCTTGATCATAATGCTCTTTTGGTCATGAGCAATCTTTTGGAAAAGGACTCAGAGTTGGGTATGATTTTCCCGGATTATTACCTTGTAGACGAGGAAAATACGATTCTTGGGCTTGAAAAGCGACATGATTTCACTAAAGAAGTGGAATTACTGGATCAGCCTGCGCACGGTGCTTGTACCATGATTCGGAGAGACTTTTTATTAAGCCTCAATGGATACAATGAAGACTATAGCTGTCAGGATGGCTATGAGTTATGGATTAAGTTTATCAGTGCCTACAAAGTAAGAAACATCAATACAGCACTATTCTTTTACAGAAGACATGGCGCTAACCTTACTGGTAACGAAGAAAGAATTCTTACAACAAGGGCCAAAATCAAGGATGATTATCTGGATCAATCCAAAACGAAAACAAAATCCGCGGCTATCATTCCCATAAGAGGAGAGAACAGCCAAAACCATACAACAGCTTTTGAACAAATTGGAGACAAGACTTTACTAGACTGGAAAATTCAGGAGCTGCTTAAATCCGATAGAATTGATCAGGTATTAGTTACTTCTCCATCCGAACAGGTAAAAAAACATATTGAATCTAATTACACCGATGAAAGAGTAATTTTCCATAATAGAGGTGAGTCCTTGGCCCAACTAAATATAGATTTACATGAGACCATCACGGATCTATTAAAGGACAAAAGGATCAATAAAAAATCAATTGAATACTTACTGGTTCTTGGGATAGAATTTCCATTCATCAGCCAAAATACAATTAACGATTCCATTAATAGCGCCCAAATTTTTGAAGCCGACTCGTTGATAAGTGTCAGACCAGAAACCAACTTGTTCTTTCAACATGATGGAGCTGGCATGAAGCCGATTCTGAATATGGAGAAGTTTACCAGGCTTGAGCGTGAAGCTATTTACAAATACACAGGTGGAATAATGCTTTCAAAGCTTTCCTTCTTTGATCAGGAGAAGAAACTTTTAGGTGGAAAAGTAGGCCACATAGTAATTGGTCAACGGGAATCCCACGGGATATTCACTAAATACGATCTGAACCTGGCACGACTAATTGTTGACGACCAAACTAAGAAGGTTGAAACGAATTAATCGTCTCAACTATGTAATCTAGTTCCTCTTGATTTAACTCAGGGAACACTGGAATTGAAAGTGCCTGTTTGCTAAAAATATCACTTTTGGGAGTAGGATCTATGTTTTCATAAAGCTCCATCTGATTGATCGAGTTTGGGTAATGTATTCCAGTAGAAATGCCATTAGACAATAAAAAAGAGGTTACCTGATCTCTTACATCACTCGTTATCACGAATTGATGATATATCGAATTCTCAAACTGATAGAGATATACATAATCAGATGAAATATGAGATAAATAGTAGTTGGCATTCTTTCTTCTTTTCTGATTCCAATTATTCAAATGAGATAATTTCTCATTTAAAAATCCCGCTTGTAATTCATCCAATCTGGAATTCCTTCCAGAAACCACATGATGATCACGTGATACCTGACCATGATTCTTAACCTGTGAAAGTTTTGATTCAAGCTTATCATCATTTGTCAGTACTGCTCCCCCATCTCCCAGGCATCCAAGGTTTTTGGTCGGATAAAAAGAAAATGCTGAAGCATGTCCCATAGCTCCGCACTTTATCCCATTAATAGTAGCTCCATGAGCATGCGCACAATCCTCAATAAGAAAAACTCCTTGTTTCGAAAGGGTCTCTTTAAGAGGTCTCACATCCGTAGGATTTCCGTATTGATGGACAAATATTACAGCAAAAGTCTTCTCTGAAATTAAATCGTTGATATGGTCCAAATCCATTGATAATGATGTTGGGTCCATATCAGCTATTCTAGGAATCCCTCCAACATTCACAACCGCCTCTGCCACCGACATCCATGTGTTACCAGGAATGATAACCTCATCTCCCGTTTTTACTCCTAATCCATGAAGAATCAATTCCAAAGCATCTGTACCATTGCCACATGAGATACAATAATCCACACCAATAAAAGAAGCGAACCGACTTTCAAATCTCTCTACTTCTTCACCAAGAATGAACCTACCTTTTTCCATCACACGAGCATAAACATTTTCAAGCTCAGACTGAAGCCCTAAATGTTGTCTATCAAGTGTAAAAAATGGTATTTGCATGTCAAAACTTTAATGAATTCTTCAATGATATAGCAAAAATGTTAAGAACATTTCAAAGGAACAGTTTTTTGTTTAATATTGAGCCTCGGTTTCAAATAAACTTTTTCACCCCTAAATGATTCTCGCAATCATAGAACTATAATTATTGGAAATGAAGAGTATTGGTGTATTTACGTCGGGAGGAGACTCTCCTGGAATGAATGCCTGCGTGAGGTCGGTTGTTCGATCAGCTTTACACTTGGGGATTGATGTATACGGTATAAAATACGGTTATAATGGAATGATTGAAGGTGACATCTACAAGATGAAATCTTATTCCGTTAGCAACATTGTTCAGCGTGGTGGAACTATCTTAAAATCCGCCAGAAGCAAGGAGTTTATGACGAAAGAAGGTCGTAAAAAGGCTTATGAGCAATTAAAGAAAAAAGGAATTGAAGGTCTTGTGGCCATTGGTGGTGACGGTAGTTTTACTGGTGCCAATATATTTTATGAAGAGCATGGTATACCTGTTGTAGGTTGTCCTGGGACTATAGATAACGATTTGTATGGCTCTGATTACACAATCGGATTCAATACAGCTATTAACACAGCTTTAGATGCTATTGATAAAATCAGAGATACTGCAAACTCGCATGACCGTGTGTTTTTCATTGAAGTAATGGGAAGACATTCAGGTTATATCGCAATTAATTGTGGTATAGGTGGTGGTGCTGAGCTTGTAATGGTACCAGAAACTTCCACTACAATCAATGATGTAATCAACACATTGAAACAAGGAAGAGATAATCAAAAAACTTCTTCTATTGTAATTGTAGCTGAAGGTGATGAGCAAGGTAATGCGCATGAGATTGCTGGTAAGGTAATGGGACATGTACCAGAACTGGATATCAGAGTAACAACTCTTGGTCACATCCAAAGAGGTGGAGATCCATCTGCATTTGATAGAATTCTTGCATCAAGACTAGGACTGGCTGCAGTTGAAGGTCTTGTAAATGGCCAGAAAAATGTAATGGTAGGTGTTGTCAATAACGAGGTTGTTTACACTAATTTCAAATTGGCAATTTCAAAGAACAAGCCCCTTAATCAAGATTTACTAAGACTTGTGGACATCTTAAATACTTAAAGATTTCTCCACATATTGTAAAATATCATTGAACTGATCCGGTGTGAACCACCGGATTTTTTCATTTCTTTTAAACCAGGTAAACTGTCTTTTAGCGTATCTCCTGGAATTTCTCTTCAGTAGCCTCACCGCCTCCTCATAATCATATTGACCTTCCATATATCTGAAGATTTCAGAGTAACCAACTGTATGTAGCGCATTTAAATGTCTATTATCAAATAAACTCTCAGCTTCTTTAAATAGACCCTCCTCTATCATTAAATCCATTCTATAATCAATGCGTTCGTACAATTGCTCCCTTGGAAGTTCCAAACCAATCCAAATAGTTTCAAAAGGCCTTTCTGGTTTGTTAGTATTCAGCTTCCTGAGCTCTGAGTATTTCTTTCCGGAAAATTCAATCACCTCCAAAGCTCTAATTACTCTTTGCGGATTATTCAAATCAACCTGATCATGATATTCAGGGTCAAGCTCTTTTAATCTGGAAGTAAGTACATCAAGTCCTTTTTCTTCATGCTCCTTAATTAATTGAGCTCTAAAAGAATCGGGAACTTCTGGCATATCGTCCATTCCAAAGCAAACAGCATTCACATAAAGCCCTGAGCCACCCACCATGATAACATGATCCTTTTTTAGAAAAAGCTCTTGTAATAACTGAAGTGCATCTTCTTCATATTTGCCCGCATTGTATTCTTCCTCAATACTCAGGTTATTTATAAAGTGGTGCTTAGCCATCTCCTGTTCCTCTATTGTTGGTTTAGCTGTACCAAGCTCTGTTTCTCTAAAGAATTGCCTTGAATCAGCTGATACGATTTCAGTATTCAGTTTTTGGGCTAATTCAATGGCTAAACTTGTTTTTCCGACTGCTGTTGGACCCACCACAAGGATCAGGTATTTTTTTCTTGAGCTCATTAGGCTGTTTTGATTCTATTGCAAAGATTATTTATTCCTTCAAAAATTAAAATTTAGGTATCTTTAGATTGGATTATTCATACTTATGAGTGAAAAGGAACAGGCGTTAAAGAATCAGGTTGCTGAACTAAAAAAGCAACTGGCACAATCTGAAAGGGATTACTATGATTTGGTTGAAAGAACCAACGTAGAATTAAAGAAACTCTTTGATAACTCCTATGATTTAATTCAGGTCTTTAGAATGAACGGAGAATTCCGTTTTGTGAACCAAATCTGTAAAAACAAACTCGGTTACACAGAAGAAGACTTATTCGATCTCAAATTCTCAGATTTCATACATAAAGACCACTGGGCCAGCACAAAGGATCAGTTAGACCAATTAAGCCGCGGTGAAGTAATTGAGAAATTCGATACCGTATTCATTTCAAAATCTGGGAAGAATATTTATGTATCAGGTAGGGTGAATTGTGTGATCGAAAATGGCGAAGCACAAGAATACAGGGCTGTATTTTATGATATTACAGAAAGAATAAGAGCGGAAAAAGCTCAAAGTCTTTTCTATAAAATCGCCAACCTCACCATCACCAGCTCAAATCTGAATCTTCTCTACTCTAGTATTTATGATGAATTGAATAGAATTCTGGAAGTAAGGAATCTCAGTTTAATGATCAAGGGAACTGAGGGATCTGATTTTTCTTTTCCATTCTTTATCAATGAGTATGTTGATGATACTGGAATAGAGAAGCAAAAGAAGATAGAGACCGTTTTAGGAAACTATACTCTGGAGATCGGAAAACCTCTGATTATTTATCAGGATGGGATAAAAAAAATAGGCTCTGCCAAGAAAGTAAGACTACCTAAAGAAATACCTCAGATTTGGTTAGGCGTGCAAATCAGCATTGGTGGTGAAGCTATTGGGGTACTCTCCATTCACTCAAATCATGATTCTGCTGCTTATAACAACAAAGATCTTGAACTACTGGATTTCATATCTGGCCAGGTTAGTTTGGCAATGGAGAGAAAGATTCAGGAAGAAAAAATTCAAAATCAGGGAGCCAGACTATCAGCGATATTTGAGAGTAGCACTCACCAAATTTGGTCTATTGATAGGAAGTATAGATTTACTTCATTCAATCAAAACTATTCAGAAGCACTAAAAGAATATTATTCAGTAGATGCTGAACTTGGATTAAGCTTTCAGGATCACGCCCCGGAATCATTCCCTGCAAAGATTCAGGAGTTCTGGACAAACAAATACGATGAGGCTTTCACTGGAAGAGTATTGAATTTCCAGACTAGCCTTATCACAAAAAGCAGAAGAAAGATCTGGCGAGATATATTCTTAAACCCAATTTATCTTCAGGACGGAAGAATTGAGGAGATCTCAGTAATCGCCAATGACATCACTGAGAAAAAGCAATCTGAAATTGCCCTGGCTGAGAGCGAAGAGAAATTTAGGACTATTTTCGAGAGTTTTCAGGATATCTATTTCAGGTGCCACTTGAATGGAAAGATCTCTATGGTCAGTCCTTCCATTACAGAGATGTTGGGCTATCAGCCAAATAAAATCATTGGTCAAAAAGTACAAAGATTCTTCACACCAAAAGGAGATACAGATCACTTACTGGAGCAGTTATTTGAACATAAAAGTGTAAGAAACTTTGAAGGATCTGTAAAGACCAAGAGAGGAGAAATTCTTCAGGTAATTATAAACGTTCGACTGATCCAGCGAAGAGGAAATATATTTGAACTGGAAGGTGTAGCACGTGATATCACCCAGCTCAAGAAAACTAATGAAGAACTACAAAAAGCAAAAGAACTAGCTGAAAGGTCTCTAAAGGTAAAAGAAAGATTCCTTGCCAATATGAGTCATGAGATCAGAACCCCGATGAATGGAATTATTGGGATGATAGACTTGATTGGTAGCACCAAGCTTGATAAGGAGCAATTGGAATATATCAAGACTATTCAGAAATCTTCCGAGACACTGCTCAATATCCTTAACGATATACTGGATCTATCGAAGATCGAAGCAGGTAAGATGGAACTTCGTAAGCAGCCAGTCAACCTTGTAGAGACTTTCGAGAAATTATATGACCTATATTCTCAACAAGCAATTCTTAATAATACCAATCTATTCTATCACATTGATGAGAAGACTCCTGGAATAGTGATGGTTGACGAGACAAGGCTAATGCAGGTACTTTCAAACCTTACCTCAAATGCCATTAAGTTCTCTCAGAAAAAAGGTAACATTAATATCAGTATCAGGCTTGTTGAGACAAAGGACAACAAGCACTTTTTCAAATGCCAGATTAAGGATAGCGGAATTGGAATATCAAAAGAAGATCAAGGTAAACTGTTTAAAAGCTTCAGTCAATTAGACACAAGTAGTACCAAGAATTATGCTGGTACCGGTCTTGGCCTTGCAATATCCAAGGAGCTTGTGGCATCCATGGATGGAGAAATAGGAGTAGTTTCTACACCTGGGCTTGGTTCCACATTCTGGTTTACTTTCGAGGCTGATATTGCTAAAGAAGACGAAGTTGAAAAGGTTAAAAAGGATGACTCCAAAATATCTAAAGAATTCAAAGGAGCTCAACCTATTATTCTTGTTGTAGATGATAATAGTGTTAATAGAAGAGTAGCAACTCAAATCCTTTCGAAATCAGGTTGTACCGTGGATGAAGCCCAGAATGGTCTTGAGGCACTGGAATTAATTACCAAAAACAAATACGATCTGGTATTTATGGATATTCAAATGCCTGAAATGGATGGTGTTAAAGTTACTCAGGAGGTGAAAAAACTAAATTTGACTGCTACGCCTCCCATTGTAGCGATGACAGCATATTCAATGGAGGAAGATCGAGAAAGATTCATAAATCAAGGGCTGGATGATTACATGTCCAAACCGATCAAGGCACAGTTACTGATCAACAAAGTGAAAGACTGGATCTCATTTGAGCCTAAAGAAGTGAAAACTGGTGTATTTGAAGAAAAATCTGAGGACCTGATTATTAACCAGAATACATTGAATCAACTATTTAAATATGGTGGAACTGAGTTGATTAGAAGCGTGTTGGAAGACTTTAATGTTGAGACAAAAGAGCAGGTTGATAACAGCATGAATTTTCTTGGAGAAGAGAATTTTGAGGGAATTAGGAAGGAATTGCATACCTTGAAAGGAAATGCTGGAACTTTAGGGATAGAAAGGATTGCAAATAAGGCAACCTATATTGAAAAAAAGCTAAAAGAGAATAACTTTACAGATATTCAGGAAGATTTAGATGAGCTTAGAGAAGCATATCTGGAATTCCAGGAAAACTACCAGAACATACTGGAAAATTAATTACAGCGGATGACAAAGAAAATTATCGTAGCAGAGGATAGTTCGGTAATCCAAAACCTTACTAAGAGGATATTAAGTATCCAGAACTATCAAATCACCTCAGTTAAAAATGGTCAACAGGTATTGGACAAATTATCGAAAGACAATTACGATCTGATATTACTTGACATTAACATGCCAATCATGGATGGAATGGAATGCGCTCGAACCATAAGATCCATGGATGATGATGCTAAGAGCAACATTCCAATCATTGCTATTACAGGTAATGCCAAGAACTACTCAATGCAGGACTTCAAAGATGTTGGAATTAATGATTACCTACCAAAACCATTGAATTATGATGCCATGGTTGAATTAGTGAAAGAATATATTAACTAAGCCATTAATGAAGTATACCAAGCACTTATTGAATAAACTAGAAGATATCTTTTCGGAATCTGAATATGTGTTGAGGTATGAAAAAGGTAATTTCCAATCTGGTTACTGCATTCTTAAAGACACCAAAATAGCAATCGTAAATAAGTACTTCCCGCTGGACGGAAAAATCAATTGTCTTGTAGAAATACTAAAATCAGTTGAATTAGACACTTCCAAACTAAGTGAGAAGAACAGAAAATTCCTTTTAGAAATCTCCCAAACCAATCTGCAGCTTTGAAAGTAACTTTTCTAGGTACTGGCACCAGCCAGGGAGTCCCTGTTATTGCTTGTGACTGTGAAGTATGCAGATCTGTAGATTTTCGTGACAAAAGACTAAGATCCTCAATCCATATTGAAGTGGACAATCTGAGTCTGGTAGTCGATACTGGCCCGGATTTTCGTCAACAAATGCTCAGAGAGGGTATCAAAAAGTTGGATGGTATTTTATACACTCATGCTCACAAAGACCATACTGCCGGAATGGATGATGTTCGTAGCTTCAACTTCAAACAAAAAATGGATATGCCAATATATGGTACCAAAGAAGTTATCGAGCAACTGAAAAGAGAATTTTCCTATGTTTTTGCAGAATTTAAATACCCTGGAGTACCGCAGATTGAGGTAAATGAAATTGTCAATGATTCATTTGAAATCCAGGACGTGAAGATTACTCCAATTGAAGTGATGCACTATAAACTTCCGGTATTTGGGTTTAGAATCAATGATTTCACATACATCACTGATGCAAACTATATATCGGAAGAAGAAAAAGAAAAAA
>JANSWY010000125.1 GCA_024743255.1 bacterium
AAAAGTAAACATCAAATCAAAAGAAATAAAAGTAGAAGTAAACGCCGGTGAAGGCCCAGACTATGTATTCGAAGAAGACTACAATCTTAGAAGTCTTGAAGAAACAGAAGAATACATCAAAGCAAACAAGCACTTACCGGAAGTTCCTTCCGCAAAAGTGATGGAGTCTGAAGGATTGAATTTGAAAGAAATGAATTTGATGTTGCTTCAGAAAATTGAGGAATTGACGCTTCATCAAATTGAGCAGAATAAAAGTCTAAAAAGCGCTTTTGAAAAGATTGAATCTCTGGAGAATGAAATTGAGCAATTGAAAGAGAATTAAGATTCTTTACCAGTATCTGAAAAAGCAGCTTTGCAAAAGGCTGCTTTTTTTTATTTACATCATAATTTTCAAAAACATTAACCAAAATAGAGGGTTAAATGATCCATTGGGGTATTAATTAAAAGGTACAATGTTATCTTCAATCAATCAACTTCTATCCTTACGATCATGAAACGTCTTACAATTGCTTTTATACTTCTGTTTGGGATGACTAGTTATGCTCAAACTGATACCGTTTACACACAATCTTATCTCAACAAAAGCACTTCATTTGCCTGGTTTACGTATGGTGGAGGGCTGAATATTCAAAATGGTGGAACTACCAACTATTTCAGCAACGGATCATTACAAGAACTTAATTTTGGGCCTACCATTCTTCCCAGACTAACAATTGGAGGAATTCACTTTTGGGGACATGTAGATTTTTATGTTTCCTTCCCCCTCTCCTTTCTCAAAGTGCAAAATACTCCGGAGGAATTGAAAGAAGTCTTTTTGCTCCATAGTGTTGAAACAGGCATCAGGGCATATCCTGTTAAACTACAAACAGGCAAAATCAGTCCATTTGTAGGAATGAGTTTCAGAGCTTTTAGGTACTTTCAGGAGGGCAATGATCTGGATACCGACAATGGAGTTCCATACTTTGGCAGAATGATCCACCCTATTCAGGGAGGTGTAACTTATACCACTAATAATTGGCATATTAGCTTGTCTGGATACTACAATCATCAAAATGAATTTCAGCACTTCATTACTCCAAATGCCCAAACAAATGTTGAGATCAATCCGCTTTCTTTTGATTTACAACTATTGAAGTATATCGATTCTGACAGAGGTATGAGAAACCCAAAGGTGGTAAGGAAGATTAATGAAGACTACCACAAATTGAAAGAAAACAACCTTATAAGCGCCTGGTATGTAGGGGTTGGCCCATCAGCAGCTTTACAGGTTTCAAAGTCACCATATTTGAGAGAAAACTTTGGATATTTCTTCGATAATTACTCTGCTGCCATATTACCAGACCTATCAGCAGGTTATTATTTCAGTAATATTGATATGAATGCGGGGTTATCATTCAGGACTTATGGTGAAACATATGAAGGGTTTAGTGATCAGATTAAAGCAAGACGCACATCTTTTGGCATAGAGACTTACAAATTCCTGTTTAACTGGCTTGGATTTGCTCCATTTGTTGGTCCAATTTTAACATCCGAAAACCTAAGTGTGAATGTGAATGGTACTAAATATAAAGATCAAAAAATAGCTGCGGGGATTACTTTTGGTTGGGATATAAGAGTGACAAAGACCGAAACAGCACTACTTAGAACCAACCTTCGTTACTACCCGAACCTCCATATGAAAATAAATGGAGAGAAAATGATGTTTGATCATCTGGAATTTAATTTCATCCAATATGTAATGTTTATTGGGAGGAAAAAGGCATTGAGAAACTGATGAAATTTTATCGACTAGCTGAAATACTACTCAATACCCTTTGGTACTCCAGCTTTTCCATTTCCTGGATTAACTTATAGGTATCTTCCATAAATAAACCTGCACCCCTATCACCAATAAAAAAGTAATCATCATCAGCGGATACGTTTATTCCTTGCTTATTGGCACTTTCTATAATCTTCCGTTTGTTCTGTTCGTGGCGTTGAATCAACTCGTTGAATCTTTTGTCCACCTCCAGAAATAATTCAAGAAATTCCTGATTCTGCATGATCCCCCGGTAAACATCTGGATGAGTAGCTTTTACTGTTTTCAGATAAAACAAAGTATAAAACCTAAATTCATAATGAGCCATCATAGTGCTACTCAAATTCGAAATGTAATCCAACATGACCTGAACCCCTTCTTCTTTGGACCTCTCCAAATAGTAATCGAATAAATCAACATTCATTCTGCTACCATTATAGTAGGCAGTCCATTCATTCAGTAGTCCATAAACCCCATCCTTCTGAGCACTGAGACTTTGTTTTGGTTCCAGGTATACATCAAACCTGAAAGTTCTGAGATTTGCAGGTATTTTCTGTCCGATTTTATAGCTATTAACTACCTCAGTGTGATTAACAACAATAGTATTTTCACTATCTAAATAATATGATGATGCATCAGCCCCAAATGCAACACTTTGGGTCATAATAGGATGCCTGAATGTATATGAATGACAAACCTCATGTACAGCTGTCCCGATATCCTCAACAATCTTCTCCTCAGTGTTACCAGATAGCCATGAAGTAAAATCACTGTTACCCATCATCATCACTCCCTTTACTTTCCGCGAGCTTAGCTCTTCAACTTGCTTGATCAAATGGAGGCTTTCTGGACTATATTGCTGCATCAACTGAAATCCTATTCTTCTTTTGTCATCTTTTTGAGCCAAAGTGCTGAGGGTTATCAATGAAAACACAGCAATGGCAATAAGTATTCTTTGCATAACTATAATCTTTATTCAATAATCTGATTAAGCGATAATCATACCATTCTATTAGTTAACGGTAATGAAAACAACTTTATTGACTATTATGAATTATCTTGCGGGTTAATCTATAAGAATCACCTATTTCACAATACACATGACCTTTCTCCAAAGAGTTCTGCAAATACCAGCCTACGGATGGGCCGATAAAGAAGGGAATCTTATCGCACCTACATTTAAGCAACTAGTTTCCGAGGTGTTTTCCAGAGTTAATATTTTCAAGACCAAAAAGAATTGGATTGCGTTTACCAGCTGGGCCTGGACATTAATGCTGATACCATTTCTACTGATCTTTGTTTTTAAATATTTCACCTGGTGGCTAGCGATAGTAGGGTTTCTTTATAGTATGGTAGCCATGGGTACTCATGGAACGATCTGGCATCATAGATATGCCACACATAGAGCTTACAAATTCAGCAATAAATTCTGGAGCTTTATTACTGCCAATTTGGTAGTTAAAGTAGTTCCGGAAGAAATATATGTGATTTCACACCATGTACATCACACACTGTCAGATAAACCTGGCGATCCTTACAATGCCCAGGCTGGCTTTTGGTACTGCTTCTTCGCAGATACTAATCATCAACCAATCGCAAAAGATCTTGATGAAACGGATTACAAAAAGGCAGCAGGACTGCTAAAAGACACTGGTGTTTATATCAATAACTACAAACAATATCAGAAATGGGGATCGATAACACACCCGTTTTACATGTGGTTGCACATGGCTCTTAATTGGGCATTCTGGTTTGGCGTATTTTATCTGATTGGTGGATTTGCGTTAGCATTCTGCATTTTTGGTTCTGCTCATATCTGGGCAATAGGAATCAGGACTTTCAATTTTGAAGGTCACGGAAAAGGAAAAGACAATAGAAAAGAAGGATTTGATTTCAGCAAAAATGATCTTTCTGTGAATCAATATTGGCCGGGAATAGTAGCTGGAGAATGGCACAGCAACCATCACTTATTTCCAAACAGCGCAAGAAATGGTTTCACGCCAACTCAGATTGACTTACCGTGGTACTACATTCGATTCCTTTATGCAATTGGTGGAGTGAAGAGTTATAATAACTCAACAGAAACATTCTTTGAAAAGCATTATAATCCATATAAAAAGGCAAAAGCCGAAGAAAAAGCAAAACTTGAGGAATCTCAAAAACCTCAACTCACTAACTAACTCTTGAAGCTCTGAAAATCATTCAGAGCTTTTTTTATGCTTTGACAATCTTGAATTCTTTCATTTAATGAACCGAAATCATATATTACCGATCCATCTACAACACATTTTAAGAACTGTTCACAGGAATAGTTATTCCGATATAATAATTACCAACTAAATCTAACGTACTATGAACTCTATTTTAAGTCGAAATCTCTTTTTCGTCAAAGAACATGTAGGCATGTTCAAAGCAGCCAACAACTATGATATCCTTGATCCGGACAGCCAGGAAACACTTATGAACTGCCGGGAAGAAAAGCTGGGATTCTTCACCAAAATGCTTCGGTTTACTGATTACAAAAGAATGACTCCTTTTGAAGTTGACATCACAACTCCATCTGGAGAGAAAGTCCTAACGGTTAAAAGAGGTGTTGCAATTTTCCTTTCTACTGTTGAAGTTCTTGATGAGAATGATCAACTCGTCGGGAAATTCAAACAGAAGTTCTTCTCAATTGGCGGAAAATTTGATGTACTGGACGCAAATGATCAGATACTCTGTACTTTGAAAGGAAAGTGGACCAGCTGGGATTTTAAATTCATCAAAGACGACTATGAGTTTGCTCATGTAAGTAAAAAATGGGCCGGAATTGGCAAAGAATTATTTACTACTGCTGACAACTACATGCTTAGCATCAACGAACAAGTACAACCAGAAAACCCAATCAGACTTCTGATAATGGCTGCTGTAATGTGTATTGATATGGTATTGAAGGAGTAGAAGAAAGATAATTTCAATTAATGGAAGTGGCTCAACTTAGGTTGGTCACTTTTTTTGTTAAAAGCATATCTGCTAAAAATGAACTAAAATTGCATCAATCAGTTTTATTATTCTATGGCAGAAACATCTCATTGGACAGGATCTGAGAAATATTTATGCGATCCTGCATTAGCACAAGCATTTCATATGGCAAGAACACTGGGGATGCCTTTATTAATAGAAGGCGAACCAGGTACAGGAAAAACAGACCTTCCAATTCATTACGCAAATGACAGAGGACTTGATCTTGAAGTATACCCTGTTGGTTCAAAAAGTAATGTAGAACAATTTGTAGCCCGTTTTGATCATGTGAAATACCTGAGAGACTCACAAATAGAAATTCTCAATGCGCAAAGAGAGGAAAAAGGACTTGAAGCCAGACTTTCAACTGGAGGAAGAAACCCGGAATCACTCGCAGATTACGTTGTTAAAGGTCCTGCAGCTGTAGCTTATGGTAAGCCAAATTCGGTGTTATTAATTGATGAAATTGACAAAGCTCCTAGAGAATTTCCAAATGACCTACTATACGCATTAAGTCACAGAAAATTCATCATGCCTGAATCTGGAGAGGTTATTCAAATTTCTGAAGAGGAGATGCCGGCTATTGTGATTACCTCCAACCGTGAGCAGGAATTACCAACGGCGTTTAAAGGAAGATGTATCTATCACTATATTGATTTCCCGGATCAGGAAGTAATGGGTAAAATCATAGAAAAGCATCATCCTGGACTTGATGCTCAGGTTGTGAGAGTTGCCCTAGATGTATTTTATCATCTTAGAAGACTGGGATTAGAAAGAGCACCAACAACTCGGGAGATATTAAATTGGCTAAAATACATGAGTGAGATTGCTCCTGAAGAAGCTGTCAAAAAAATAGAAGGGCTCCAGGGAATTGGAGCATTGATTAAAACCCAGAATGACATGGAACGCGTTAATAGAATGATGGGTGCTAGTAATTTCCCTTATGGTGGATTAAATTAAGAATATGTTTGCAACTCTTCCAGAAAAATTCAGAGCTCATGGCTTAAAGGCAGATGTAAGAACCTTACTTCTGTTCAGAAAAGCTATGCAAAAAGGGCTCATCAAAACCCTGGGAGATGTCCACAATTGCCTCAAAGGAATCATTGTAAAAGAACCGGAAGACATTGGTCCATTTACAAAAGCCTATTATGAATACTTTCTACATGTTCCAATACAGCCAGGACAAACTCTGGAAGATGCCATTCTGAGGTCAGAAACATTTGCGAAATGGAAGACACAATGGATTGAAGAAAACGATCGTGATCTTACCGACGAAGAATTAGTGAATACATTTCTGGACCAGGTGCATCTCACGAGCTATGATATCAAAGAAGTCATAAACGGAAAGGAAATCTGGGATAAAGACAATCCGGATTTGGAAGATGACGATCCGGTAGACAATGAGAGCGAAGCTCAGGAAAGAGTATTGGATAAAATGGCTGACTATTCCGACCTGACTCTGGATGAGCTCTTGGAAAGAATGGAAAAGGTTCGTGAGCAACAAAGAACTCAACATGGTGGAGGAAGCCATTGGATCGGTACTGGAGGAATTTCTCCATATGGTCATGGTGGAGCCGCGAAAAATGGAATCAGAGTTGGAGGCCAAGGAGGTGGAAAGATGGCCAGAAAAGTAATGGGAGACCAGAATTATTTCCCTATTGACAGAGATGCACTTTTAAATGATGATAATATTGATGCAGCTTTAGCTTCTGTAAAAGGTGTGATTGAAGAAAGTGCCATTGAAAAATTAGATGTCCCGCTCACAATCAAAACCGGACTTAAAAGAGGTGGCTTGTTCATTCCGGAATTAACCAGCGAAAAGAATGAGGAGCTGAAAGTGATTGTATTGATTGATAATGGAGGTTATTCCATGGCTCCATATATTCGAAGTGTGCAAGCGCTATTTCGTAAAATG
The DNA here is from genome assembly GCA_024743255.1 of bacterium. Classification (GTDB taxonomy): domain Bacteria; phylum Bacteroidota; class Bacteroidia; order Cytophagales; family Cyclobacteriaceae; genus JANSWY01. Next base: position 6,714 of record JANSWY010000125.1, read on the forward strand.
AAAACAAGGTTCGCACATGATCTGGAAGTATTCTATTTCCATAATACCATTTACGACCGGGTTTATACCAATGAGAGAAGGTCTCAATGGATTACTATGGATAAGCTTCTATTACACGACAAGAAGTACAGAGTATTCTTTATTGGTGATGCTGCTATGGCTCCATATGAGCTCAACCGGCAAAGTTTTGAAAGTCTCAGAGCTATCTCATTAAAGTTCAAAAAATCCGTCTGGCTGAATCCTGAGCCATTAAAGTACTGGCCTCACACATATACCATTCAAGCTATTAAAGAAGTCATTCCTATGTTTCCCTTGACTCCTGCTGGGATTGAGAGGGCTGTAGTTTCAATGAATTCGAAGAACGCTAATCACTAAATTTGAAAATTGAGTCACCTGGGTAATTAGATGACTCAAAATTATTAATCAATTTCTTCCTGCTATTACTCCTCCATCCACATCAAGTATTGTTCCTGTGATCCAGGACGCCTCCTTAGAAAGTAGAAATAAAATACTAGAAGCAACCTCATCCGCAGAACCATACCTTCCTATTGGATGAAATCTATGAAAGTCCTTCAGAGCTTCTTTTGCGGCATCCTTACTTCCAAATACACTATTGTAAACAGGTGTCTGAACAACTGCTGGTGAAACCGCATTAACTCTAATATTGTAATCTGCTAATTCCATTGCCAGATGTTGAGTAAGGGAATGAAGGCCTGCCTTTTGCATGGAATACGCTGAAGAAGGAGTCGCCTTTATGGCTTGTTTCGCCCACATAGAACCAACATTCACTATTGATCCGCCATTTGTAGCTTTCATCTTCAGCGCTGAGGCCTGACTTATAAAAAAGAAACCCCTGTTCAAATCTTGATAGGAATCATAATCTTCTACTGAATGATCCAAAAACGACTTTGGCCCAAAGATTCCAGAAGCATTTACCAAATAATCCAAGGTTTCAAATTGGCCTATCTCGTTAATCACGCGTTTCACATCATCCTGATTAGTGATATCAGCTTTGATAGTATGAATGTTTGAATTTTCTTCAACCTTTTCAGTGTTTCGTCCAACAACATAAACAGTAGCTCCTTCTGATTTAAGTTTATTAGCTGTTGCTAAGCCAATTCCACTTGTTCCGCCAATAATTAAGGCAACTTCATTCTTAAATTTCTCTTGTGTAGTCATTATGTTAACTGTTACTAGTTTGTTACAGTTAACTCAAACGACTTCAATCAAGGCTAATAATGGCAATAAACAGAATAATAATGGCAAATTCTAACCAAAAGCAATCAGAAAATGGTACTATTTATCCCTCAAAATTAGACTCACGAAATTCTTTAGGCGTAAAGCCAGTGTATTTTTTGAAAAATTTCGTGAAATATGTGGACTGCTGAAACCCTAAAAAGTATGCAACTTCTTTAATAGATTGATTAGTATTGGATAGTAACCTTTTTGCTTCAATCGCTTTTTTCTCGTTTATATAATGACCCGGTGAATCTCCAAGATACTTTTTCACTAAAGAAGACAATTGCTTTACCGACATATTTAACATTTCTGCATATTCAACAACATCATAGGGTTTTTGAAGATTATCCTCAACCAATTGCTTGAATTTAACAGCCAGATCCAAACCGGGAGATGTATTTATAGAAATTTTACTGTGGCTGTATCTCAATCTTTCAGCAGTAGTAAGCATCAACCTGAAGAGAAAGTAAAGTTGTTCCTTATAGTTGAAGTGCTTTAATTCTAACTCCTGTAAAATCAGGCTATAAAAATTTTCAAGTTGATTTCGACTGGTATCATCCAGTACAATAAATGGTTGGTTTAATTCATTGAAGGTTTTGTAAACAATCCAATTCTCATGATTAAAGTCGAATCTATTAAGGAATGTATCATTAAAATGTAAGAGGCTACCTGAATTTGAAGAGACATTACAAAACTTATGCACCTGACCCTTATCTATGAAGAACAATGCATTTGCAGGGTGATCAAAAGTGTTAAAATCAATGTAGTGAGTCCCTGCTTCGTGGAACCAAATTAGTTGATAATAACTGTGCCTATGTGCGGTAAATGCTTTCTTTCCATGATGCTTTAAATAGGGAATTGCATCAAATACTTCAAAGTGAGGGCTGTCTTCATCTCCTTCATGAAAGTGATATCGCTTTATTGAATTCATTTGCATTCTAATCTAACGACATCTATTAAAACAGGAAATGAATTACTTAGGAATTAGTAAAGTTTGTAACAATAAAGCTAGAACGCTATTCAAGCTTATGAGGTGATCATATCTGCAATAAAAAACCCGACTCACACCAGAAGTCGGGTAACACTACCTAAACCATAGCGCCTGTCAGCCTGCTACGATTAACCAATTAATTTAGAATTTGCCGACATAGCACTACGATTAAACCAAGTGTTTTACGCAGATTATTGCTATTTCAGTAGGACAGTTTTTAAAGTTCTTTTTCGAACCTAATTGTGATGTAAAGCAGATTGAGAGCCTCAATGAGACTCCCAATACCGATTGTGTTTGGAATTATTTTAGTGATTCAGCCAATTCTTCTACAGTCTTAGCCATAGCTACACCAGGTAATTTGATCGGTGATGCTACTTCAGCTAAAAATGTTCCATTCACTTCACCTCTCTTATAGGTCGTAAAACCAATTCTGTAAAGTCCGATTGTTAAAGCTTTTGCAGGGTTGCTTACTTCACTCTTATATCTCAATAAAGAGTTGTAAGAAGATCCTCCAGGGTTATTTGGCATTTCGCTGCTATCATCATTGTATTCCAGCACTACCCATTCTGCATTTGCTACTTCGCTTGCATTGATCTTTGATTTGTCAATAATATTTGATCTTTCGATTGTGATATAAGTATCAAAATAATCCTTTGATCCAGCATTATCTTTGTATCCTGTACCGTTGATTGCTCCTTTTGCTTTGAAGCCCTTTGGAACTGGAGACATCATTCTAACTCCTAATTCAGGTGCAACTGCAGGAATCCAAACATAGATGTAGTAGAATTTTTTGCCATCTTTTACTTCATCTTCATTACCTGGCGCTGCATGACCTAAATAGCTCACTACGTCTGTGTAAGGTACTTTTACAGTTTTAGGTCCTACCTGCTTTTCGATAGAACTTCCAAATTTCCCTAGTTTCTGAGCTTGTACTCCAAATGCCATCATTATGATAGCAATCATCATGATAAGTGGTTTCACTGTTTTCATCTTTTAAAATGTTTTTTGGTTTTAAATAGTTGAGACAAATGTAGATGAGGCGTTATGTGGAATACATCGCCAGAATTGGGTAAAGAAAAAAATACCTAAAATTAGTGATAAGATTATTCATGAAGAAAGTGCACCTTCGTACTATATTAGCGGCAACAAGCACATTATGAGGCGTTTATTTATTCCATCCCATTATTTCGTCCTATCACTATTACTGGTGATAACAAGCGCATTTTGCCTAAATGCAAGGGATATACAGGATCAATCGTACATTAAAAAACAAATAGAAACCCTCATTTCGAAACCAAATTCAGACACACATCTTGAGAATTTGAAATTCGCTTTATCCTTGTGTTTACCCAATAAATTGTATCAGGAAGAAGGCATTGTCAGGTTAAAACTTGCAGAGCATTACATTACAAATGAGAATACCTCGGAGGCTTTCCAGGAATTACGAGCAAGTCAGGAGATTTTTCAGAGTCTTGGTGATTCGGTGAATATGGTATCTAATCTTCGCCAATTTGGTAATTATTACAATCTGATTAACCAAATGAACAAATGTACTGAATACTATTTAGCAGCCTATGAGTTAGCTCTGGAATTGGAACTGGAAGAAGAAATTACAATTCTCATCAATAACCTAGCTGTAGTTTTTAATAGCAAAGGTCTGTATGACAAAGCAATAAAACATTATCGCAGAAGTCTGGAAAGAGGACCATCTATTGATGTGAAAGTAGCTGTTTTAGGAAACATCGCACTGGCATTTATGAAAAAGCAGGAGTTTGATAGTGCCTCTCTATATCTGGACAGAGCAATGATTACATGCGAGGATAGTGAAGACAAAAACTGCACATTGACACCTCTAAGTCATATTACCATGATGTATCAATTACAGAGCCAACTGGATAGTGCATTGAAATACAGTGATCTTTTGATTGAAAAGTATAAAGGAACCAATCTGGAAAGTGATTTATTGGTAAGATATAACCAAAGAGGTTTGATCTTCCTCAACATGAACAGACCTAAGAAGGCAATTCTCAACTTCAGAAAAAGTCTGGACCTGGCTGAAAAACTAAATTTTGATCGTACCCATTTACTACTTGCAAACCTTGCTTTCTCATACGAGCGACTGGGAAGATTTGACTCGGCATATTATTTCATGACGTATCATCTTGATTTCAGAGATAGCATAGACAGGGCGAATCGGGATAGTAAGGTTGAGGATCTTTTGATAAAGTATGAGGCAAGAGAAAAAGAACAGGAGATTGCATTACTTCAAAAAGAAAATGATCTAAAAAAGGTGGAGCTCATCAACCAGCAAAGCCAATTTGAAAAAAATCAGTTGAAAGAGCAGTTGGAAGCACAGGCTATTGAAAACAGAATCGAACAACTCAAAGCGACCAATGAAATTCAATATGTATCGCTTCAAAAAGAGAAGTTTGAGAAGGAGAAAAAGGAAAATCAGATTCAACTTCTTGAAAAAGAAAAAGAATTAAAGCAAGCTGAAGTCGATCGTCAAAAGGTGATTCAATTGGCTACTATTCTGGTTGCGGGGCTAATAATTTTGGCGGTATTGATTCTATTGGTGGTATACCGGCAAAAGGAAAAGGCCACTAAACAATTATCCATTCAAGCCGATGAAATCAACCAGCAAAAGACAAAAGAGCTGCTTCGGGAGAATGAGATGAAAGAAATCCGAGCCAGTATATCTGGTCAGGAAAGTGAGCGAATTAGAATTGCAAAGGAATTACATGATAGTGTTGCTGGTAACCTGGCGGGAATCAAATTAGGATTGGAAAGATTATCTGCCGTAAATGGAAATCAGGAAATACTACAGCAGGTCAAGAAAAATATTGATCAGACTTATGATGAAGTAAGGTCGATTTCCGCAAACCTGTCTCCTATCAAATCAAAGGAAATCGGATTCATTTCCTTCCTGGAGAATTATCTCAGCGATCTTCAGAAACTTCATTCATTCGAAATTGAACTTAATCATTCCGTCCAAACAGCATTTTCATTAATGGATGACCATACCAAGCTGGAGATATACAGGATTTTGCAGGAATTGATGAATAATGTTGTAAAGCATTCTAATGCCAGGTTCATCGAAATTAGCATCAATGAAGTTGATGGAAGCATCAATATTATAGTTGAGGATGACGGTAATGGGTTTGATATCAAAACTGTAAAAAAAGGTATGGGGCTTAAAAATATTTATTCCAGAATAGATCAATTAAACGGTCTTGTGAATGTAGATTCTGCTCCTAAAAGAGGCACAATTGTTAACCTTGACATTCCACTGGTTTAATGAGTAAAAAAATAATAAATATTGCTCTTGTTGATGATCACGCCATGTTTTTGGATGGTCTGGCTGCAATTTTTGATAATGAAGGTAATATCAATGTTGTGTTTAAAGCCACTTCGGCTCAAGAGATTCTAAATCACCTAACTGAGTATGATATTGACATCATTGTGACCGACATCAGTATGCCTGAAATAGATGGAATAGAATTAAACATTCAAATCAAATCGCAATTTCCAAAGGTCAAAACCTTAGTTCTCAGCACACACAACGATCCTGATAAAATTGAAAAACTAATTAAGAAAGATGTTGATGGTTACCTACTGAAGAACGCTGAAAAAGGCGAACTCTTGGAAGCTTTAGAATCCATTCAGGCTGGCAACAAGTACTTTTCCCGAGATGTAAAGGAAGCCTACATGAATCAGGTGTTTCATGGCGAAGAAAAATCTGGAGGTCAGGTAAAACTAAGCAGACGGGAAAAAGAGATCCTCAAATACCTGGCAGAGGAATACACCGCCAAAGAAATAGCAGATTTGCTTTTTATCAGTGCACATACAGTTCATACTCACAAAAAAAATCTAATCAGCAAACTTCATGTGAAAAATT
>JANSWY010000180.1 GCA_024743255.1 bacterium
TACTTAATAATGACACCGATGATGACAAATCTAAGACAATAACTGAATAAATAAGAATGTCAAGTAACTCTAAAATAGCGTTAAACCAACTTTTTTATTCCCTGAAAGTGTCATTTATGACAATTACTAGTCCCCTACGGACTACAAAGCCTGATACTGGAAAGTGTCAGGCTTTTTTTATGCCTATTCCCATAAATTCTCACTCTAAAGCAGGTTCTCTGAAATAAATGAAACAAGTACTCTTCCAATCTCCAGTTTCAATTGCTTGATTTCCCCAATTCCAATTATTACCAATTTCAACCTTTATGTTGTTGTGAAACCAAAGTGAATCATGGATGTGATACTTATACAATGAAATCTTTAGGTTCCCATCTTTATCAATATCTGCCAATGGTCTACCAAAATGTTGGTAGGTATATGTATCGTGCTTGGGTTCTCTGTCCCACCATGCTGAGCCAAAATAATCATCTATAGTTTTAATATATAATGCTGGTTCATCTTCGGCCAATTCAGAATCTAACTTGACTGAGATCGGTCTAGTATACCATGGCCAGTTTTTAAATGTTTTTCTTTGAAATACAGATAGATGAGTTCCTAAATATCTGCCACTTCCTTTGATTTCAGGGAGTAATTCAAATGGTTGATCAGGGGGTAAATCTTTTTGGGATTGCCAATGTGTGTGTAAATACATTGCATCTTGGCCAACCTCTTTAAATTCAATATCAATGCCAAAGAACCGTTCAAAATCCCTATCTAAAGTATTCATGACTTCCAACTTAGCAAACCTTCTGAAGGGCATTGGAATGGTGGTGTTGAATAGTACCTGATTGCTGGGAGATTGAAAGAAATGATTCTCAATGGGTAAGAGCCTTAAGCTTTGGCAAAAGAAGTCGCTTAAAGGAACTGATACAGCTGAATTCTCACTTCCCTCCCAATAGATTTTGAGAAATACTTTGTCTGCAAATTCTATGTTTTCTTCATCATTACCTGGAAAAGTGGTTAACCATAATTTTTTAATTACTCCAGGTCCCTCTATCTCAGAGAAAACAATACTTGATTTAGTTTTGACCAGAACAGATTCCCAGATACTTTTTGATTTTATAGCCGGTTGATAATGGAATAATTGACTCATCATAATTGATGTTGGAAAATAAATTGGAATGAAACTGATAATTTTTGAACTAAATGAAAATTAAGCAAATTCACATAATCAACGCCGATTAATGGAACAATTCTTTACCACAATTAGCAGGTCATACCTCAATTGGTCCCACTTCGATTTTCAATGATTTATTTTACTGTTTTGCTATTCACTTTTGCGTTTGCCATAGCCTTAATATAATGACAAATTTTATTTGTTTTACAACTTAAATAGAAATACTGCGTAAATTTGTTTTACAACTTCAATACAAATGGGAAAAACAAGTTATTTAGGTGAGTTTGAAGAATTGATTTTGACAATGGTTTTGGTAGTAGAAGACGAGGCTTATGGGAATACAATTGTTAAAGCCATTAAACAACATCAAAACCGTGAGGTGAATTTAAGTTCTGTTCATATTACGCTTTACAGACTGGAAGAAAAGGGCTTTTTGGAATCCTATATGGGTGGAGCTACGAAAACAAGAGGTGGCAGAAAGAAACGATACTTTAAAATCACTAATGCTGGAAAAGCCTTACTTCAGGAGATGAAGGATGCAAGGATGAATTTATGGAAACTCACTCCTCAACTAAACTTTAATTCTTTATAAGTGCCAAACATTCCAAAAATATCTAAGCTGTTTTTCCAATGGTATTGTAATCCCGAACTAGAAGAGCAAATTCTGGGTGATCTTCAGGAACAATTTGAGGAAGATATTGCGCTATTTGGTTTGGCAAAAGCGAGACGAAGATTTACATGGAATGTGATTAGGTTTTGCAGACCAGGGATCATCAAGAAGTACAAGGGAATTCAAAAACTCAACAACACAGGAATGTTTAAACACAACGTAAAAATCGCTTTCAGAAATCTTAAAAGACAAAGAAGTACAGCGTTCATTAACATTAGTGGCCTTGTACTAGGTCTATCGGTTACTTTAATGATTGCGCTCTGGGTTAAAAATGAATTGTCATGGGATAAGAATAATGAAAATTATGATAGTGTAGTAAGAGTAATGCAGAATAGAGTCTTTGATGAGCAACCAATGGCTATCAAAGCTTTACCAGTTTCATTAGCTTCGGAACTTAAAGAGAATTACCATGATGTATTTGATCATGTAGTTCTTTCATCATTTTATTGGGATGCACTTATTTCAAAAGGAGATGATGGGGTTAATGTGAAAGGTGTGAGAACACAACCTGGAGCTCCTCATATTATGTCGCTGGAAATGATAAGTGGAACAAGAGAAAGCTTAAAGCAAGAGGAGACAATACTGTTATCAGCAAGCACAGCATATGCATTATTTGGTGAGGATTCACCTATTGGCAATACTGTTGTCTTGAATGAAGAGACCATGATTGTACGAGGTGTTTATAAAGACCTACCAAACACCAGTAGTTTTAAAAGTGTCGGCTTTCTAGCTAAGATTGGTGATAGTCGAGATGTAAATTGGGAGTCAAATAACTATCAAATATTTGCTACAATTTCTTCAAACGTAACTATTGAAGAAGTAAATAATAAGATTAAGACTATCATAAATGAACACTTACCTACTGACAAGCAAAATGAAAAGAATGCTGTTTTTCTTCATCCAATGAAAGATTGGCATTTAAGATCCTCATGGAAAAATGGTGTTCAGTCTGGTGGTGGGATTGTCTATGTGCATTGGTTTAGCTTGATTGGTTTGTTGGTTCTGTTCTTAGCTTGCATCAATTTTATGAATTTAAGTACCGCTCAATCCATAAGAAGAGCAAAGGAGGTGGGTATTCGTAAGGCCATTGGATCAGTTCGGAATCAATTGATTATTCAGTTCATGACTGAATCTATTGTGTTAGTTTTTCTGTCTTTTTTAATTGTGACAGGACTTTCTTACTTAATTACTCCTTATTTCAATCTACTTACAGATAAACAAATCTCAGTTCCTTTGGATACCTCGCAATATTGGATCTATGGTATAATGTGTGTCATTTCTATTGGGATTTTAGCAGGGAGCTATCCAGCATTTTACTTATCATCATTTAAACCTCTTCTGGTATTGAAAGGTACATATCAGACTAATTTGTCAGCGGCTATTTTTAGAAAAGCAATGGTTGTTTTTCAATTTTCGATATCTATCGCCTTGATTATTGGGACTATAGTAATTTCTCAGCAAATAGACCACACACTTAATAGACCTTTAGGGTACGATGGAGAAAGTGTTATTTCTATTCCTATGTCATCCTCAGAGCATTATAGCAAAGCTAATATTATTGAAAATGAACTGATTAATTCTGGAGCAATCACTCAGTATGCTGAAACATTTAATCCACTCACAGAGGTTTGGATGATGAATAATGACTTTAGCTGGGTAGGCAAGGACCCAACTTTTACGCCAATGATTAATACACTGTATGTTTCTTCGGGTTTCGGTGAGACTGTGAAGTGGAAGGTTGTTGA
>JANSWY010000089.1 GCA_024743255.1 bacterium
AATGAAATACTCATGATTAATGATTTAATGTTCCGCTATTGACGACCGGAGTTACATCTTTATCGGCACATAGCACTACCATTAGGTTACTCACCATGGCCGCTTTTCTTTCTTCATCCAATTCGATGATTTGTTTATGTGAAAGCTCTTCCAATGCCATTTCAACCATACTTACTGCACCTTCTACAATTTTTTGTCTTGCCGCGATGATCGCTGTAGCTTGTTGTCTTCTGAGCATGGCACCAGCAATCTCTTGTGCATAAGCCAAATAACCAATACGAGCCTCCAAAATTTCAATCCCAGCAATTGCTAATCTCTCTTCAAGTTCTTTCTCCAAAACAGTATTAACTTCATCCATTCCTGATCTTAGAGAGATATCCGCTTCCTGATCATCCATGTTATCATAAGGATAGCTTCCTGCTAATTTTCTTACTGCCGCATCTGTTTGTACTCTAACAAAGCTCTCGTAATCATCCACCTCGAAAGCAGCTTTAAAGGTGTCTCTTACTTTCCATACCAGGATAACACTGATCAAAATTGGGTTTCCTAATTTGTCATTTACCTTGACCCGCTCGCTATCGAAATTTCTTGCACGAAGTGAGATGCTTTTTCTGGTGTAAAAGGGGATTACCCAGAAGAATCCGTTTTCTCTTACGGTTCCTACATACTTTCCAAATAAAACAAGGACTCTTGAACCATTAGGATTTACAAAAAAGAAACCTGGAGCCATGAAGACAGCCAGGATAATGCCTAACAGTCCAATAGGTTGTCGTCCGATAAGAAAACCAATTCCACCTAGTAAGAAGAATAAGAATAAAATGAATCCCACATAACCAGACAATGGCCTATGGGATTTCTCCAGAGCTGAGACGTTTGATGTTTGAGTTGACATAATTTCTGCGTTTTTAAAAGTGATATTATTTTGATATCATATTAATACGAAAATAAATTATTTGGGTTGCATTTCAAAATGTAAGTACTTTTGTGGCATGAAGGTGAGCTATCAAACATCGATGCAATTTTTCAACAAATTGAATCTCTTATTTAATGGAATTATTGCTGGCACTTTGTTGCCATTTGGTATTCTGTTTTTGGGGAGACAAAAAGAGATGTTTCCTGCTCTGCTAGAAGGAACAATTGGAATTGTGATTACTGTGATTATTTTGGTTTTGGCGATCTATTTGACCTATCAATCACACCACGGATTCAAAATTTCCTTCAAGGAATATTCAAAGGAAATGGCGCTTCGGGAGAAAATGGATTTCTATTATGATATTTCAGTGCGACGTTATTATTATCTCGGAGGAGCTTCATTATGTGCAATGATTGGATTGCTTCTTAATACTCATGGAATCTTCAGCCTGTTTTACCTGATAGTTCTATTTATGTTTTCGTTGGGAAGACCGGAAGTTAGAAAGATGATGGATCAGTTGGCCCTGAATGAGGAGGAAAGAAAGCTCGTTTATGACAAGCTTGAAATAAAATAGCCACAACCATTTCTGATTGTGGCTTAACGTTTTACCAACAGAGTAAAACTTTTTAGAATATCACTCCAAAACTGAAAGCGTTTAGTTTTGGTCCATTATTGGATGTAAATACCTCGTTCAAGTCGTAAGTAGCGAAGAAGTCAAATCCCTTATATCCAACCTGACCTCTCAATCCATATCTGAAGTTTTGTAAGTAAAAGTCACTCTTGTCTTTAGACTTGTCTTTGTCGCCATCTTCTTCGATAACAACAACTGCTCTTCCTCCTAATCTTACTCCGGCATAAGCACCAGCACCTATTCGGATTCCTGATCTTTTCTTTGCTGTGTACTTTTTATAGCCATCAGCTTTCTTAACTTCTTTTTTACCATAGCTGAAGTCCAACATTGGCATCACCTGGAAGTTGAAGTAGCTTGTAGCTAGCTTAGTTTTTTCAAAGCTGATGTTCGGTTCTTGTGCTGCGTTGAAGAATTCAATTTCGTTTTCTCCTTTTAAGATTCTTGTACTAGTGTCCTGGAATTTCCAATTGTAGAAACTTACACCAGGACCCCATTCAATAAACAATGGGCCGTCAATTGAAGTCTTTTGGATGGAATTGATTGCAACATACCATGAAGGCCATGTTTTTAACGCATAGTCAGTATTGTTTGGTATACTACTTCCTTCAAACCAATTACTTACCCCAATATCAAAATTCATGTAGTGTCTTGTTTTTCGAACACCATATTTAAAGCCTTTTCGGTTCCACTTATCATCATCGTCATCATCATCGTCACGGCTACTATCGAAATCGGCATTCCAGACAAATTTTGAATCATTCAGATCTTCGTTGTTGTTGTCGTTATCATCATTCTGTCTGACTTCAATAGTTGTATCCTTTAAATACTTAGAACCACTCTCGTCCTGTATCACCAAATTGGTTTCGTTGTTTGACGAATCTAAAGACATGTTTAAATCTTTGATGATTTCATTGATGTCGTAAGACTCCAAGTTTTTAAGATCCTCACTGCTTTCAACATAGATTACAATCTTACTATTGTTACCAAATTCGATTACAACGGTATCCTCCTGGACCATATGATTTGCCACAGATACATATCCTAGTATGCTTAAGAATGCGGCTATTATTGAAGTTTTCATTTTCATTTTGAGATTTTATTATTGAGTTTTTGACCTTTCGTTTCTATTTATTTCTTCCACCTTGAATGAAGTTGTCTTTTGCTCCTCTCAGGTCTGCCATTAAACCACCTTCTTTAATATTCTTCTTAGCGGATGCAAACATTTTCTTTAGAGAGAACTTCGCAGTGTCAGCAGTGACTACCGGATTTTGTGATTGAACCTGAGCATATGTAATCGTTATTTTTGGTAATTCCGGCTCCTCCACAGTTTCCTGTATTTCTTCGATAGCTACCACATTGGTTTCAGGAATAAGCACCTCTTCCAAAGTCTCAACTTTTTTGTTGATCTTTTCTAGATTCATTGGTTTTATTATTTCTTCCTGTGCTATCATTTGAGTTTTAATCACTTCTACTTTTTCAACTTCTTTAGTGTTGTTATTGGCTAGATGCGAATTGTTTTCTTCTGGTTGCATCACCTGAATAATTTTTTTAGAATTTATCGGATTTGCATCAGGTTCTGATATTGGAAGATCCGAAAAATCTAATTCAGATGTAGTTACCGAAGCAACTTCTGGAAATGGAGCATCTACTCCGATATTTGAATATTGTATAGCATTAATGTCCTTCTGTGTCATCCAACCCCATCCAACTATCATTAGAATAGCAACACTTGCTGCGATGCTGGTCCATAACCAGATTGGCTTCTTACGATTATTAAGCTGATCATTTAGTTGATCCCAGCTAGCAGCTTTTGGTTCTACTGTTAAATCAGTTAATTTCTTAGAAAATAGGTGGTCGATTTCATTTCTAGTACTCATCGCCAATAATTTTACTGTTCAATTTTTTCTCTGCCTCCAACAGTTGTTTTTGCAAAAATGCCCTTGCTCTGCTCAACTGTGATTTGGAAGTATTTACGTTAATACCCAACTGCTCCGCTATTTCTGCATGGGAGTAACCCTCAATTGCGTATAAGTTGAATACGGTCCTATATCCTACTGGTAATTCCTGAATCATTCTTATTAAATCATCAGCTTCCAGTTGGCTATCCAGCACGCTATAGTCTGGATCGTTTTCTGCTTTCTCGATATCTGTTTCCAGGTACATAGATCGGTTTTTACGAATAAATGTCAGACACTCATTCACCATTATTCTTCTAATCCACCCTTCGAAACTTCCTTCATTTCTAAACTTCGATATATTGCTAAAGACCTTCATGAAGCCCTGTACCAACACATCATCGGCATCATCTCTATCCTTTAAATACCTAATGCAAACCCCGAGCATCAATGGAGAATACTTCTCATAGAGGCTTTTCTGAGCCCAGGATTTACCCTTGACACAGCCGTCTATCAGTTTTTCTTCGGTGATCGATTTGTTAATACTCAGCTTCATTAGTTAAAGTTCATAGGCAAGATGCAAATAAATGCCCTGAAGTTGCATCACTAACAAAATTTTTTTCTTGTTGGTTTTCAGTTAGTTAGGAAATAATTGAGATGATTGTTTAATTTTTTTCCTGCTTGTTGGAATTGATGTCAGCTTTTGGAACAATCACAGTAAAGGTAGATCCTTCACCTTTAATGGACTCAACTTCTATTTGACCATTGTGTAACCTTAGGAATTCTTTACTCAAAGTTAATCCCAGGCCAGTTCCTTTTTCACCTTGAGTTCCCTGGAATGATGGGCCTCTATCGAGATTGAATAGTATTTCTTTTTCTTCTTCCGCAATACCAACTCCATTATCCTTGACGGTGATTTGAATCTGCCCATTTTCAGACCTTGTAGTGATGTCAATCTTACCTTCATTTGGTTGGCTGTATTTCAGTCCGTTCGATATAAGGTTCTTGAGGATAGTTGAGAACATTTCGTAATCAGCATTGATGACCAGATCCTTTTCGAGATCACAATTAATAGTGATGTTTTTGGCTTGTGCCTGGAATCTCATTCTTTGCACAATATCTTCAACGAGCTGACTTAAAATGATCACATTGAATTGATACTCCAGTTCTCCAGTTTGTACCTGCGCCCATTTTAGCAGATTTTCAAGTAGATTTTGAGTTCTTGTGGTGATGTCGCTCAGATTTCCAATCATAGCATTGGACTCTTCTGGAGAAAGATTATGTTCTTTTATTAAACCAATAATAGAATGAATTGCCGAGAATGGGTTTTTTAAGTCGTGTGCTATAATAGAGAAGAATCGGTTTTTTGTAGAATTCAGTTTTTCTAATTCTGTGTTTTGAATTTCAGCATCCTGTTTTTGGGAGGTGATAATTTTGTTTGAAGATTTCAGACTTTCATTGACACGTCTGTATCTATAGCTTTGGAAAAGAATAAGTGCTAGAAAAGTAAGTAACAAAACATACCAACTGTATATAAAAAATATCCACCATCCAGCGGCGGCATCCGCTTTTTTAAATGCGCTTGTGATTATGAACTTTGTGCCTAAAACATCTACTTCTGAGGAAAATTCTTCTTCAGGGTCAATGTTAAAGTTTTTATAACTCTCGGGATCGACTCTTTCATTGAATATTTGTTTGCCGTCATCCACACGTTCCCGGTCAAACGTGACACCAGAGGCCGTTGAGAATTTGAAAGCATAATCCTTAACTACTGTTGTGTCATAGATGTCATTAATCAAACTTTTGAAGCTGATTACCGCAGTAATAATACCAATCTTCTCATCGTTCGATGTGATATCGAAATTTATTGGAATTCCCACCCAGCCTTCAACCAGATTTACTGGCTCAGCAATTGACAGATTTGGAAAATCAAGCCATTTCATTACATCCTCTCCTTCTGGAATTCTACGAATATCATATAGTGATTTTCCAACCAATTTTGCTGGATCATTTTGAGTTCTGGTGAAGACATATTTAAAAATTCCTTCTGTATCAATGAATGATATGATTAAGGAATCCTGAATATTTAGTTCTTCGAATTGCTCAAATAAATAATTTCTAATCTGATCTGGTCCGGGGGTTTGCTCGCTATTGTTTACGAATGACTTCAAACCGGCCGTTAGTGTAGAGAAGTTGTGCAGGGAGTTCTTAAATACATTAACAGCCCTTTTATTAACATTTTCAAGTTGGGCCCATCTTTTTGCACGTTCATTTTTCCTGATAATCTGCCCAACAGAAAATATCACAAAGCTTCCGAAGAGCAATGTAAAAACGAAAAGCACCGTCTGTTGCGTAGATGTAAGTTTCCCGAGTCGCATTTAATGTATTCCAAACAAACTAATATCGTTGTTTTGATTCATATTTAGAACTGATTGACTAATTTTTGAGAAGCATTGAATTTCCTCATTAATCAAACGAAAAATAATGAAAGCGGCAGTCACTACCAAAATTGGTCCACCAGAGGTCATTGAAATCCAGGAAAGGGATAAACCAACTCCTAAGGAGGGTGAGGTTTTAATACAGATTAAAGCATTTGGACTTAACAGGTCTGAGATGTATACACGACAAGGACATTCTCCCAATGTTAAATTTCCCAGGATTCAGGGAATTGAATGTGTTGGAATAGTAGAGCATGATACTACCGGTAAGTATGAACCGGGCCAACAGGTAGCTGCTATTATGGGAGAAATGGGAAGAGAATTTGATGGCGGGTATGCTGAATATACAGTGGTTCCTTCAAGAATTGTATTTGCATTCAATAGCTCATTGTCATGGGATAAACTTGGTGCAATTCCAGAAATGTACCAGACGGTGAGCGGTTCTCTTCATGAGGCTTTGGAAGTGAAGAGTGGAGAAGTCCTACTTATCAGAGGTGGAACTTCTTCCATAGGAATGCTTACTTGTCAGCTTGCTAAACACCTCGGGCTTACTGTAATTGCTACTACCAGAAATGAATCGAAATCTCACATCTTAATTGATAATGGAGCAGATCATGTTGTTATTGATGATGGAACAATACAGGATAAAGTAAAGGCAATTTTTCCTGCCGGAGTTAATAAGGTTCTGGAGCTAGTAGGGACTGTAACACTTAAGGACTCATTATACAGCCTGGCACCAAAAGGGATTTGTTGTATGACCGGAATTCTTGGTAACTCCTGGTCAATGCCTGAATTTACTCCAATGGGTGACATTCCATCAACAAGGAAATTAACTGCCTACATGGGAGATGCTGAAAACCTTTCTTCGGAATCATTACAGGAATTCATTGATGCTGTGGAAAGTGGAGCAATCTCTTTGAATATA
This sequence comes from bacterium, assembly GCA_024743255.1. GTDB lineage: Bacteria > Bacteroidota > Bacteroidia > Cytophagales > Cyclobacteriaceae > JANSWY01. The sequence goes on from JANSWY010000089.1 coordinate 6,803, forward strand.
GATCGGGTTTTGACCATTGATCAGGTACCTGAGGCTCATGAAATAATGGAAGCCAGCAAGGCCAAAGGAAAATTAGTTGTAGTCACTTAATCTTTCTGCAAATGGAACTAAATTAAGGTGACCTTGTTATGCATTGCAATTAAGCTCTAAACATGGATATACTACAGACCCTTAGAAAAATTAATGAACTGGATACAGTACCAGATGATCAGCTGAATTGGTTAATTGAACAAAGTGATGAATTGAAGCTCAAGCAGGGTGAATATTTATTCAAAAAAGGTTCTCCAATAGATAAAATGCTGATCATTTTAGAAGGTCATTTTGTTTTGAAAGTAGAACAGGCTGGTAATTACCGGGTGGTCTCAAACTTTGAAGGACCAACTATTACAGGACTATTACCATACAGTAGAGCCAAAGAAGCGATTGGATATTCGGAAGCCTCCGGATCAGCACATATTCTGCAACTACATCGAGATCACTTTGCTCATATGAAGTCTAATTGTGATGAACTAACTACCGCACTTGTCCACATGATGAGTAGTAGGATTCGGTCATTCACAAAGCAGGAACAACAAAACGATAAAATGATGGCCCTGGGTAAACTTTCAGCTGGTTTGGCTCATGAATTGAACAATCCATCATCTGCTGTTGTAAGAAGTGCGCAAACATTAAATAAACATCTTAGAGCAATTCCTGAAGGATTTAAAAATGTCATCAAAATCGAATTGGAGGATGAGGATGTTGATGCTGTGAATGAGATCTTATTCAATAAAGTGGATGCGGGAATCCAACAATTATCCTTGATGGATAAGAGTGGTAGAGAGGATGAGATTATGGATTGGTTGGAAGATCACGAAGTGGAAGATGCAGATGAAATTGCTGAGAATCTTGTGGACTATGGTTTTGTAGAACAGGATTTGGATGATATCAGTGATTTGCTGAGAGAGGAAGATCTTTCTCCGGTTATTAATTGGCTGAATCAGGTATTGACTACAGAAAGATTAGTGACGGAAATTGAAGAAGCTTCACAAAGGATAAATGACCTGGTAAGTTCTGTGAAGAGTTATACTCACATGGATCAGGCTCCTGAGAGAAAGGAAACGGATATACATGTCGGTATCGAAAACACATTGACAATGCTGGATCATAAACTAAGAAAGTCCAATATTGAGATAGTAAGGAATTATCAGGAAAGTTTACCTCAACCGATGGTATTGGCTAGCGCACTCAATCAGGTTTGGACTAATTTGATTGATAATGCAATTGACGCCATGAAAACCAGTGACACCAAAGTATTAACAATTGATACCAAGCAAAGTGGACAGTTTATTAATATTGATATAAAGGACTCGGGTTCCGGAATCCCGGATGATGTTAAAGACAAGATTTTTGATCCATTTTTTACAACTAAAGCGGTTGGAGAAGGAACGGGACTAGGCTTGGAAGTGGTGCATGATATTATCACTAAGCAGCATAACGGAACAGTAAATGTAGAATCGTCACCTGGGAGTACAGTATTTAAAATTTGCTTCCCAATTACTCAATAAATTCAACCTTAAGAATACAATCAACTTCGCATGAAAAAACCAATTATATTTTTAGTAGACGATGATCCGGCGGTATTGAAAGCAGTTACAAGGGATGTTAAGTCTATTTACAGAAAGGAATACAGGATCATGTCCACGCAATCAGCAAATGAAGGGCTTGAAGCTCTTGAAGACCTTAAGAAAAGAGGAGAGGTTGTGGCATTGTTTCTTAGCGACCAAAGAATGCCTGAAATGCTGGGTGTCGAGTTTTTAGAGAAGGCTAAAGTATTTTATCCGGAAGCGAAACGGGTTCTTTTAACAGCTTATTCAGATACCGATGCTGCCATAAAAGCCATCAATGATGTGCAGCTTGATTATTACCTTATGAAACCATGGGATCCTCCGGAGGAGAAATTATATCCTGTACTGAATGATCAATTGGAAGAATGGCAAAGTTCTTATATACCGGAGTTTGAAGGAATAAGAATTGTAGGATACCAGTGGTCCCCAAAATCTCATGCTATCAAAGACTTTCTTTCCGGAAACCTAATTCCTTATCAATTTCTGGATGTAGAAACCAGTGAAAAGGGAAGAGAGGTATTGGAACTAAACAATATTGATCACAAGGAACTTCCTGCCGTGTTTTTCCAGGATGGAACCAATTTGGTAAATCCATCGCTTCAAGAAGTTGGTGATAAAGCAGGAATGAAATCTCAGGCATCTCAAACGATGTATGATGTGGCGATAATTGGTGCAGGTCCAGCTGGATTGGCTGCTGCTGTTTACGGAGGATCAGAGGGATTAAATACCGTCCTAATTGAAAAAAGAGCACCTGGTGGACAAGCTGGTACCAGTTCAAGGATTGAAAATTATCTTGGTTTCCCAAAAGGATTAAGCGGAGCAGAGTTGTCAAGAAGAGCAATTTCGCAGGCAACAAGATTCGGTATTGAATTTCTTTCTCCACAACAGGTCAACAGCATATCTTTTCACGATAACTATAAAATCCTGGAGCTTGAGGATGGAAGTAAAATAAATGCCAAAAGTATCATTGTTACTACAGGTGTGGACTACCGGAAACATCCTGCAAAAGGAATTGATAATTTCACAGGGGCTGGAATTTATTATGGTGCTGCCACTACAGAAGCTCATGCAGTAAAAGATCAGGAGGTCTACATAGTTGGTGGAGGGAATTCTGCAGGACAAGCAGCTATGTACTTGTCAAAGTTTGCTTCCAATGTTTACATCATCATCAGAAAACCTGATTTGAGCTCCTCTATGTCTCAGTATTTGATTGATCAGATAGGTGATACAGAAAATATAAAAGTACTAGGCTTCACAGAGGTAGTAGAGACTTTGGGAGATGAAAGGTTGGAGAAGGTTGTTTTGAAAGACAATGAGCAGGGTACTGAAAGAACTGTTAACGCAGGAGCTTTATTCATCTTCATTGGTGCAAAACCAAAAACCGAGTGGCTTAATATTGACGTGATCAAGGACCCAAGGGGATTCCTGGAAACAGGAAATGGGCTTACCAGATATGAGAACTTCAAAAAGATCTGGAAGCTGGAGAGAGAGCCATTTTTACTGGAAACCTGTAGTCCTGGAATATTTGCTGCAGGAGATGTAAGATCGGGAGCTATGAATAGGGTAGCCTCAGCAGTGGGGGAGGGATCTATGGCGATCAAATTTGTGCATGAATATCTAGCTAGTAATTAACAAATAGTATTATGCCGCTAAAAAAAGTAAACTGTGAACACTTAGAGAACTTTGAACGCAAGGACCCAAAGGGATATGAATGTGAAGAATGCATTAAGACAGGTGATAGCTGGCTTCATTTAAGAACTTGTCAGACCTGTGGTGTTACACTTTGCTGTGATTCCAGCCCAAACCAACATGCAACCAAACATGCTATGTCTCATAATCATCCAGTGGCAATTTCTGCTGAACCTAATGAAAGATGGGCGTATTGTTATGAGCATAAGGAAATTAAGATGTGGAAGTGAGAGGGTTGCGAGTTGCGGGATAACGGGTTGCGTGTGGACGAGTTAGGAATTTTAAGATTTGGTTAAATAAAAAAAGACCTGAACCTTTTGGTTCAAGTCTCTTTTTTTGAGTTGTTAACCTTAATCTTCAATAGTGATTACCCTGTTTCTATCAGGACGCATTTTAAATTCTTCGAATAGCTTCAGGTATTTAGGGAGAAGCGTATCATTGATCTTTTTCCCGTTGATTGAGATCCCTTTATCAGGAAATTCTATTTTGATCTTTTTTGCATTTTCTTTGATGATATTGTCCTTTATCATTTCTCCAACCACCTTTTCTCTGAATTCTTCCATCTTTTTGAATTCATTGGCTTCAATTCTTCTTAATCTGCTTTGCTCTTTCGCAAGTGCGGCTTGCTGTGCTGCAATTTCAGCTTTCATTTTAGCAATTTCAGCTTGGGCCTGGGCTTGATTTTGACTTTGTTCTGCTAATTCCATTTGCTTACGAAGTTCGAGTTCCTGAGCTTTCATTTTCTCTTCAATCATCCTCATTGCTTCTTCATGCTCCAATGCGGCTCTTCTGGCTTCTGTTCTAACATCTGTTCTTGCGTCTCTCGAAGCTCGTTCCCTTTTCCTTTCTGATCGCTCCAATTCCCTAACTCTCCTCAATTCAGCGAGTTCTTGCTTTTGCAATTCCATCATTTGTTTTTGCTCAGCAATTTGTTGCTGTTGCAAAGCCAACTTCTGTCTCTCCATGGCTAGTTGCTCTCTTTCTCTGAGCAATGCTTGTCTTTGCACTTCTAACTCCTCTTCTAATTGACTTTTATTCTTATTCTTGTCTTTATCCTTGTCCTTATCCTTGTCTTTGTCTTTATCCTTGTCCTTATTTTTTGTTGTATCAGAAGGAATAGTATAAGTCAAAGCAACTTGCTGCGTTTTCTGGATTTGATTAGTTTGAGAATCAATTTCAGACTCTTGTTTGATTACATTATTTATTTCTTCTTCGGGAGGAGGAGGTAAGTTTGGTTTGCTTGTTTTTGCAGAATCATCTTGCAGAGACATATATTTATCATTCAGGAATATATCAGAAACCTTTTCTTTATACCTGAATGAAGCCATTAGAATTCCTATGAATAATACGGTCATTGGAACCCAAACATTTCCATTTCTATTCACCTTCGACTTTCCTTCAAAATGTGAAAGCCTTTTAATTCGATCCAAAACGGATCCTTTGTTGTTAAATAAATTCATTGCCATTTTATTTTGAGTTTTTGAGTATTTAATCTGAAGCATGCCAAGAGCTTTAATAAGGCTATTCGCATGGTTTATTTTCTTCACTGAGAAATCGTCACAAGCATTTTCTCTTTCAGTTCTTATTTGAGTATTTAAGTACCAGATTGCTGGGTGATAAAACATAATGGAAGAGATGAATGACTGAATGATATTGAATAAATAGTCATTCCTTCTGATATGAGCCAGTTCATGTAAAAGAATTGCTTCAACCTCTGATGGTGATAATTCACTGAAAAATCCAACAGGAACAAGCACAATTGGCTTCAAAGTTCCGATAGTCATAGGACTACTAATCAATTGTGAAATCTTAAATTGAATCTTTCTGGAAATCTTTGACTGAATCACCAAATCCCCGAATTTATTCATCCAATCAATTGAAGGGTTTTGCAGGCCTTTTCGTCTTAACTTGTTGACCATTAATAGACTCAGTAAATTCTTGAGACTGGTGACAACAAGCCCCACAATCCAAATTGCGGCTACCCAATTAACCCAAGTTTGAGTAATCACTTTAGACCAATTCTTTTCACCACTAAAAACTTCTTGAATAGGTATAATCATTAGACTAAAAGGCTCAGAGATTTCCTGATTATGACCCTGTAGAATAAAAAATGTGCAGATCATTGCAATTAAGCAAACCACAAGAGCAGCAAATGAAATATTGTATCTCAAAGCAGCTTTAGACTCCTTAATTCCTTTTAATATTAATGCAGTTAAACTCACAATTAGTGTGACCTGCCAAAGACTGTGGACAATCGTCCAACCAATGTTTTCGATTACAATCGGATTGATCATGTCCATCTTATTTCTTTTTAGACTCTAATTCTGAAAGGAGTTTTTTGATCTCTTCAACCTCTTCATCTGAGGTTTTTCCTTTTCCAAGAGCATGCATTACTAGTTGCCCAACTGAATTGCCAAATGCTCCCTCCAATAACTTATCAAATAAATTACCTCGCATTTCATCTGCAGGTATAGCAGCACTGTAATTGTGAGATTTTCCAGATCCATCTTGTCTGGTAAGCAATCCTTTTTCCAGCATCCTTTGCATCTGCTTGAGTGTAGTGGTGTAACCAATCTCTCGTTTAGCGCTGATCTTCTCATGCACTATTCTTACTGTGCAAGGTTGGGATTCCCATAAGATCTGGAGAATTTCTAATTCTGCTTCTGAAGGCTTGTGTTGATCCATTTTGAGTATTTTAAACTTTTGACAATTCAAATGTAAACGACATGTGTCGTAATAAAAAATTTATCTACGACAAATTTCGTAATAAATGTTAAAAAATATCCCTGATCGCTTAAATCAGGGATTATTTATTGTTTAATAACTCATCTCAACTATTGTCTTGACATCTTCTGGAGTCACATTTTGATGTTCACCAAGGCCAGTCCAGCCTCTTTCAACAAATCGATCAAAAATAATTTGAGCGGTATTGTTGTAATTGTCGGTGTAGTCTGAAAGTTTAGTGGCAACATCTAGTTGGTGGTAAAATTCCACTGTCTTATCTATTGCCTGCTGTGCTTTCTCTTCAACTGTTCCTGAAGTAATGTTCCAAACTCGCTCACCGTATTGCGCAAGCTTTTCTTTTTTGGATTCGAAATTGTGTTTGTAATGACTTGGACCAATAATGGCCAGTGTTCTTGCATGATCAATTCCATATAGAGCAGTTAGCTCATGACCAATTGCATGGACAGCCCAATCCGTAGGTACTCCTTTTTGAATAAGTCCATTTAACGCCATTGTGCATGACCACATAAAGTTGGCGGCAGCATTATAGTTTTTAGGATCCTTTAATACTTCCGGACCGATTTCAATTAATGTCTGAAGAATGCTTTCAGCAAATCTATCTTGTAGATTGGCATTTGCTGGATAGGTAGCATACTGTTCCAAAACATGATTGAAAGCGTCTACAATACCATTTGCAATTTGTCGAGGTGGTATGGAATGAACTACTTCCGGATCAAGAATAGAAAATTGAGGAAACAAACCAGGTCCTCCCATTGCTAATTTCTCTTTAGTCTCTTCTCTTGTAATTACAGATCCTGAGTTCATTTCAGAACCGGTTGCAGGTAATGTCAGGACCGTACCGAATGGCATTCCAACTTCAGTTCTGATTCTTTTAGTAAGAATGTCCCAAGGAGTATCTCCTTCATAAAGCGCTGCAGAAGCCAGGAACTTAACCCCGTCAATTACTGAACCACCTCCAACTGCCAAAAGGAAGTCTACCTTCTCTGCTTTGATGACCTTTAATGCTTTAAGTAGTACCTCATATTCAGGATTGGCAGGAATTCCTCCAAATTCCAAAATGTCTTTATCTCCTAATGCTGCTTTTACCTGATCGTATATACCGTTTTTCTTAATACTTCCTCCACCGTAAAGCATTAGCACTTTAGCGTCTTGAGGTATTTCTTTGCTTAATGAAGCTATTTGTCCCTTTCCAAATAGAATTTTGGTTGGGTTTTTGAATTCAAAGTTTTGCATAATCGATTGTGGAATAAATATATATGTTGGTGTGGCTTTACTTGCCACTAGTAACTAACAATCCAAAACAGTTTTCGTTCCGGAATTCTATGATCTTTTTTGAGCGACTATAAATAAAGAATCATCCTCCTCCATTTCTTTGTATGATCGGATCTCAAGAATCTTGAATTCTTTCTCAAACAAAGGAATCAAATCGTTTTCCATGTAATGCATAGCAAACATTTCATCAAACTCCTCAATTCCAGAACCTCTCCAAAATGAGTGAAGTATTACTCCATTTGGATTAAGTATTTCTGCTTGTCTGGAGATAGATTGCTTCAGCTCATCTTCATGTAAATGATGAAGCACTTTATTGGAATAAATTCCGTCAAATTTTTTATTGATTTGAAGCGTAATTGCATCCAATTGAACCAAATCTGAATCTGGATTTTTCTCTTTATACAAGTTCAGAAATGCATCAGAATAATCAGAACCAGTTACTTTGTATGTATTAGCAAGAATATCCAGATCTTTTCCTTCACCCATTCCAAGTTCCAACAAACTGCTGTCGCTTGCCAAATGGTTTTTCAGTTCTTCTATCAAATCAGAACCGTCAAATCCCTTTGAGATTTTAATGTATTCTTCTACATTTTCCTTTTTGTGATAGAATGTTGTGACCAATCTTCCCATCTTATGAATTTAAGAAATCGTCAAAATAATTCCTACTTGGCAAACAGCTGATTAAAGTCTTTGAATGACTTAAACTCCAACGCATTTCCGGCTGGGTCTTTAAAAAACATGGTAGCTTGTTCTCCTGGTTGTCCCTCAAACCTAATGTAAGGTTCAATTACGAATTGAATGTTCGCTGCTTGTAACTTGTCTTTCAATGAATGCCAATCATCCCAGTTCAACACTACTCCAAAATGGGGAACTGGCACATCGTGACCATCCACTGCATTAGAATGCTCTTCAGATTCTGATTTCGGTTTATAATGAACAACAAACTGATGTCCGTAAAAGTCATAGTCAATCCAGTTTGTATCGCTCCTACCTTCCGGAAAACCCATAAGTCCACCGTAAAATGCCCTGGCTGCTTCAATATCATCCACAGGAACTGCTAAATGAAAGGGTGTTAATTCACTCATTGTCTAAATCTATTTTCAGATTCTAATATATGCCCACTAAGCTGATATTCCGACAACATTTCTTTCATTTTCTTATTAAACGCATTTTGATAGTACTTAGGCATCTCTGTTGAGTTTTGAAAGAACTTATCATATTTCGGTACAAGATCAGGATAGTGTTTTGCGATTACCCTTTTCATGAGAGTTTTGCTATCTGCTACTCCTTCTCCAAATAAGGTGATTGTTGCTGGATAAATATAATCTACACTAAGTTTATTGAATTCAGTAAAAAGCTCCTCCAGGGATTCGGTGGTGTCTGTGACATAAGGAATAAGTGGCATAAGACTTATGCCCGTGAATAACTGACTTTTCAATGAATTACTCACGGTTTTCAACCTTTCTGTAGGAGTAGGTGCTCCTGGTTCAAAGATTTTGGCAATCTCGTCCCGTATTGTTGAGAAGGAGAAAGTCAACATTGCTCCACGTTGTAAATCTGGTGTAAGGTCATTTGGGAGAAATGCTTGTCGGTCTATTTGTTCAATCAAATCAAAATCCCGTTCAATCAATGGCGATCTGGTCAATATGTGAACAGGGAATCTATATTTTAATATCAGTTTTAACGCTTCTCTTGTTAGCTTATATTCTTCCTCAAAATGCAGGTAGGGATCCGTTGCAGATGAAATAGCTATTATTCCAAATTCTTCTTTTTTGGACTTATTAAAAAGTTGTCTCTCTAATACTTCTAGTGAGTTGATTTTCACAGAAGTCTTTTGCTCCATATGAATCCCAAATTTGCTGCCGCGGATATAACAGAAGAGACAGTTAAATGAGCAGCCGCTATACATGTTAATTGAGTAATCAGTAATGAACCAGGAGTCACGTTTTTTGTGCTTGTTGAGAATAGATTTTATGTTGATTTCCTGGGCCATTGGGATCGATCAATTTATGCTGAATTTAACATTAATTTTTCGTAACTTATTAGTGAATAATCGTGTCACTCAGATTTGGTCAGGTGGACATTTTAGTATTTTTGAATTAACCCAATGCTTACCTGTAAATGTATCAAATCATAAAAAATGTTGCTTTAATTGCTCTAATGGGGTAAACAATTGGTGAACAGCCACCTAATTTGTTGATTTTTTCTTAGCCATTGAAGGTAAACATTCCGTTGTTTGTATCACCAGAATCTCGGGACACAAATTATACCAGTACATTTTATTTTAAAACCCAAGCCTTTGAACGGGGGCTCAAAACACTCGGGATCATGCTAAAACATTTACTACTTATCAGTGCATTAATGTGCTGTAACCTACAAGGATTTTCTCAAATAGATTCTATTGACGATCAACTTGATGACATGCCTCGAAATGAAGAGACCATAGTGTGGTTGTTGAAGAGTATTGACAAGCTCAATACCAGTGACAATGTCAGTCAATTTTACTATGCAAATTTGGCTATTAAATGGTCGGAGGAAATTGGGTATAAAAAAGGTATTGCGAAAGGAAATAATGTCCTTGGAACATCGTACTGGACAAGTGATGATTATGACAATGCTTTGAAACATTATTTGATTGCACTGTCGATTGTTGATGAAATCAAGGATGTTAAAAGTGCTGCAGTTCTTTCAGTCAATATCGGGATTATCTATGATGAATTAGGTCAACATCAAAAGGCCTTGGGGTATGCAAAAAAAGGTCTGGCAGAATTTGAGAAACTTGGAGATGAAAGCAGAATCAGCAGAAGCCAAATGAATCTGGGGGTTGTCCATTTTTATTTAAATCAATTCGATTCTTCATTGTATTACTTCAATAAAGTGCTGGACTACAGACTTGCTAAACAAGACACTTTCGGAATAGCGCTGGTATACAATAATATTGCGTCAATTCAGGAGCAATCTGAACAAACTGAAGAATCATTGGAAAACTATTTAAATGCCAGGAATTGGGTCCAGGATAAATATGAATCACTAAGATGCGATATCTACAATGGTCTTGGAATGAGTTACCTCAAAATGGGTCAGGAATCTTTGGGTATGGCTTATTTTGATTCTACAATGGTGATAGCAGATAAGATCAAGCAAAAGCACCCTAAGCAGGTGGTGTATTCATTTTTGAAAGAGCATTATTACGACAAAGGTCAATTCGCCAAAGCATATGATAACCTGTTTTTAGAGGCAGAACTTGAAAAAGAAATCAGAGGAGAGGTAGTTCAGAAGCAGGCTGAAGTTCTTCAGTTACAGTATGAAGATGAGAAGAAAGCCAAACAATTGGCAGTACTGGAGATGGAGCAAAGTAAGAAAGAAGCATTTAATACAATTCTCATTATTGTCTCTATTGCCATTTTAGTATTAGCAATTATTGCCATTTACACTTTGAGATTAAGAGTCCGACATTCAAAATTAAGGGAGAGTAGCTTAAACACTCAACTTGAGCAGAAGAACAAAGAGCTAACATCTTACACTTTGAATTTTATTCAGAAAAATGAATTGATGACCGAATTAACTGAGGGAATTAATGACCTTAAGAAGAAAGCGGACCCATCTCTTATAAAAGAGCTGAATAGGCTAAATCGTATCATTGATGGCAACTTCAGAATTGATCAGGAGTGGGAAAATTTTAGATTGATGTTTGAGGAAGTGCACAGAGGCTTTTTTATCAATTTAAGAAATGCTTTCCCAAATCTTGGAAATGCTGAAGTTAAGATCTGTGCATTATCAAGATTGAACCTGAATTTGAAAGAATCTGCCAGTGTCCTCGGAATATCTGTGGACTCTGTAAAAACAGCACGATATCGATTGAGAAAGAAGCTGGGGTTAGCTACTGAAGATAACCTCACAGATTTTCTTACCAAGTTCGATGAACCTGCATTAGCTGTAGCATAATAGAATAATTGGGCGCTTCGTGTCATTTTATTAAGTTGCTGTTCAATGACAATCAACAGTGCCCAAATTTTAGAAGAGCTTAGGGAGCTTGAAAAGAGTTCCCGGTTATTGGATCCAGACCAATCAATTCGTAAGAATTGGCTCAAGCAAGTAGATGAATATGTTACTGGCTTTTTAAGTGATTTGCCTAATAATAAAGCTTATAACAAGGATCATTCCCCCATTGATGCTATTGAGGAATTCGATATTGCAGATAATGGAGCTTCGCTAAATCAATTACTGGCACTTTGTAAAAAGTCCATTGATGGCGTAGGAATAAATCCTGCATCTGGTGGTCATATGGGCTACATTCCCGGTGGGGGAGTTTATCCTTCCGCACTAGGTGATTATTTGGCTGCTGTAAGTAATAGATATGCAGGAATATTTTATGCTGCCCCAGGCGCAGTTAAGCTGGAAAATATGCTGATCAAATGGATGTGTCGTTTGATGGGTTTTCCTGAGAATGCAGCAGGCAACCTTACTTCTGGTGGCTCAATATCTAACCTGATTGCCATTGTTACTGCCAGAGATGCTGCCAAAGTAAAAGCAAGAGATTTTGATAAGCTAGTTATCTATATTTCTGAGCAAGCCCACCACTCCATCCAGAAAGCAATTCGAATTGCCGGATTAAGTGAAGCGGTGATTCGATATATTCCTTTAGATACTCAACTACGGATGTCGGTTGAGGAATTGGAAAACATGATTTGTGAAGATGAATCAAATGGTTTGATTCCTTTTCTAATCAACGCATCACTAGGAACTACCAATACAGGTGCAATTGACCCAATTAATGAAATAGCGGACAGTGCTGAGAAGCATCGATTGTGGTTTCATGTGGATGCTGCATATGGTGGATTTTTTAAGCTGTTGCCTGAAATGAAAGAGGCATTTGAAGGCATTAACAGAGCTTCATCTATTACTTTGGATCCACATAAGACCTTGTTTTTGCCTTTTGGAACTGGTGCCGTATTAGTGAAAGATGTGAAGTCTGTTTATCAATCTCATCATTATCTGGCCGACTACATGCAGGATACTACAAACTCACAGGAAGAAATTTCTCCTGCGGATGTATCTCCGGAGCTTACAAAACATTTCAGAGGTCTTAGGTTGTGGTTTCCTTTGAAGTTATTTGGTTTGGAGCCGTTTAGAGCTGCTTTGAAAGAGAAACTATTGTTATGTAGATATTTTTATAATGAAGTTCAGCAAATTCCCAATATTGAGGTAGGTCCAGCTCCTGAATTGTCAGTTGCCATGTTCCGTTTTTTACCCGAAGATTCAGATCCCAATGAATTCAATCAGAAATTAATAAACGAGATTCAAAGTGACGGTACTGTATTTCTATCTTCAACTACAATTAATGATGTTTTCTGGATTAGAGTTGCAGTAGTTTTGTTTAGGACACACCTAGGTCATATTGAGTATCTCCTGGAGGATTTGAAAAATCGATTGGCTTAATGCTTCGGGTTTGCGGCTATCCAATCCTCGAATGATGTGAAAATATCTGGGTTAGTTGCGTGTTTCTCCAGTTTTTCCTGAGCCCTTTCTATTGATTTGTCAATCATTTGGTGTTGAATCTTCTCATTTTGTTTCACACCCATTCTTACCATGATTTCTTTTATTCGGCTACTTCCAAACAGCTCAAAAAAAGGGCTGTCCATTGAAGAATAGAAGGTGATTTCACTTGCCTCTTTCTGTGCATCCAGCAGTGCTATTGTTGCTGACTTAGTAGGAAAAACTTCTGCACAGATTACTTCAGTATCGGGACTAAAACTTTGTTTCAAAGCATTTTTATAGGACCATAATGTGATTTTGGTATTTGCATCCAGAACCAACTCGTTTTCTTTGTAATTCAATGAAGATTTATCCATCAGTTTTTTTAATTCCATGCCAGTATCTTCAAAGTAGTGTATCAACGCAACTTCAGATTCTGAAATAATCACTTTCAAGTCCTCCATCAGCATCCAGTACTTTTCCAGATCTGTCATGTAAGTGTGGTAGGAGTGAGGTGTTCTTTTTGGCTTGCTTTTGAAAAATGAAAACATGTTTTATGGTTAAGTGGGTTGGTTATGTGCGTTCACATTTCTTGGTACTGTAATGGTAAATGTAGTCCCATTTTCTTCCTTATTCTTCTTAGCGACTAGTTTTCCATTGTGTTTTTTGATAACACTGTATGAAATATATAATCCCAATCCGGTTCCTTTACCTGGCCCTTTAGTAGTGAAGAACGGCTCAAAGATTTGGTTGGCTAGCTTATCATCTATACCTGTGCCATTGTCTTTGATTTTTACGATTACATTTCCATTCTCCGCAAAACCAGAGACATTGATTTTGCCCGGTCTATCTTCAGGGATAGCATCACAGGCATTTTGAATGATATTGATCAGTACCTGATTGAGTTCTACTTTGTTACCGTGAACTTCCAGACTCTCTGAAACTGATGTAGAGATTTCAATGTCCTTTTGGGCGTTGTTAATCAATTTTGCTGTAGCACTGATCATTTCATTAAGATCAATGACACTGTTTACGTCAGTTTTGTTCTTGGGTGATATCTCCAGGAGATTTCGAATGATTTCTGAAGCTTTTACCACTCCAAATTGCATACCTTCCAGAAGGTTTTCTATTTCATCGAAGATCTCCTTATTTTTCTCAAATTCTGCTTTTGATAACGCAGGTTTTAATTCTGCAAGATCCATTTTAATGGGGTCAACAATTCCTCCAATGTAACTGAGTGGATTATTCAACTCATGAGCAAGCCCTGCAGTAAGTACACCAATGGATGCCATTTTTTCTGATTCTATAAGCTGATTTTGAGTGAGCTTCAGTTTTTCAATTACCTTTAGTTTTTCATCTAAATTGTCAATCAGTTCCTGGTTGAGATCTTTTAGTCGATCATTTTTCTCCATGATCTCCTCAGTCTTTTCTTTTACAATCTCCACAAGTTTTGACTTGGCGTTTTCTGCCGATTTCAACCTTACTTTGACAATACCGTAACCGAGAATAATTAACAGAACAAGCATTAAGGCTCTAAATGGCCAGGTCTCCCACCATGGGGAATCAATGATTACTGTGAGTTGAGTAGGTTGCTGGAGCCATTTTCCCTGATAATTGGATGCTTTCACCTCAACTGTATATTCTCCCGGATCCAAATTGGTTAGGGTTATAGTTCTGTCATTGCCATTAGTGTAAATCCAATCATCCTTAAAACCTAAAATACGATAAGCATATTGATTTTGATGAGGAAGTACATGGTGTGGAGAAGAAAAATCCAGTGAAAACATATCGTGATCATGGTTAAGTGTGATCTGTTTCAGATACGAGATGTCTTCAGGTAAGATCGTTTTACCATTTACTACTTCACCTGTGGTCACAGGTACATTTGATATTCTTAATCCGGTAAATACTACAGGCGCATTACTGGTATCTCTTTTAATATTTTGAGCGTCAATTACATTGAATCCATTTAGCCCACCAAACATTAGTTGTTCGTTAGATCCTTTCGCAAAGGCTCCCCAGAAGAATTGGTTCCCCTGGAGTCCATCACTTTCATAGTAGTTAGTAAAGTTGTTGTTTTCTACATCATATCTTCCAAGCCCATGATTAGTACTCACCCAGATATAGTCGTTGATATCTCTTTGGACTCCATAAACTACATCGCTACAAAGTCCATTTGAGGAATTGAAATTTTCAACTTTGATTTTGGTATCATTTTTAGTGAAATGGATGATGTTAAAGCCTTTGGAATAAGTTCCAGTCAGCAATTGATTTGGGAACTCTTTATCATAATTGAGGGAAGTCACTCTATCGTCAACAAGCTCAGTAGTGTATTGATGAACTTCAAATTCAGATTCAAAAAGGTCTTTATTTTGGTCTTTTGGTATGATTCTAAAGAGTCCTTCAAAAGTACCCACCCATATATGGCCATTTTGATCTATGTCTATCGCATTTGATTGAACGCTGTTGTATGGGCCGTGATAGTTCTTTGGGTTGTACAAGAATAACTTATTTTCTCCTGATTCAGGATTGAATAAATTCAATGACATCTCAGTTCCAATCCACAGGTTTCCAAATCCGTCCTCTCTGATTGACTGGACTTTTTTGTTGGAAGAATTAACAGTTTCTGAAAATTTCACCGGTACCATTTCTAGCCTATTAGACTGGCCAACTTTATAAAGTCCAGATCCCCAGGTACCAACCCATACATCCTGATTAGAATCCTGATATATGCAGGTAATAGAATTTGGGTCATCGTATACAAATGGATATGCGGATTGTTTGGATGGATCAATTTTTATGAGTCCACCCTCAAGATTCCCAACCCAATAGTTTCCATCATTATCTATCTGTAAGGATCGAATAACGGACTTGGATAGCGTAACGGGAGATTTGTTCTTGTGACCGAAGTACACAAATCCAGGCTGTGTGAGATTGATTTTGAGTAAACCACCGTATTGAGTCCCAGCCCATAAAAGACCATGCTTGTCTTCATAGATTGTATTAACCTCTTCATAAATGATTTCATCGCTGTTATTTTCTGGAGAAACCATGAGATAGGCTTTGTGATCTTTTGGTAGGTAAGTGAAGATTCCGTTTGGTGATGCCAGATAATAGTTTCCGTCTTTTGTTTGCAACATCTGGTAAATCGCTGGGCTCTTTAGTTGACCATTTAGTTTGGTAATATCAATATGCTCATGTGTGTCAATAGTAGGATTATATTTCCAAATCCCATCAAGAGAGCCATACCAGATGTTACCTTCCTGGTCTTCAGAAATTTTCAACCGTCGATCATTTCCTTCTGCAACTCTTTTAGTTAATGGCATTTTTCTAACAAATGAGTCAGATGGTACATCGTATTTCATTAAACCAAGTGCTGTTAATATCCAGATTTCTCTATTCTTACTGACATAGATGTCTAGGATCATATTGTCTATTGGATTGGACATTTTATAGTTCTTAAAGCTGTTTTTTGCTTTGTTGAACATCGAAATGCCACTATACATAGTACCAGCTATAATTCTGCCATTGGGTCCTTCAGCAACTACATTTACCCGATCTCCACTGAGTGATTGAGTATTTTCTTTATCTGCTCTGTAATTAGTAAATACCTCATATCGGTCATCATAAGAAGAAAGTCCCTTATCACTGGTAGCAATCCAAAATATGCCATCTCTGT
>JANSWY010000151.1 GCA_024743255.1 bacterium
GTAAATAGGGCTTATGAATCGATATATCTCCTCATCAACACCTTCGTCATAAACTTTGTCGTAGTATGATTCACCAAGTAGGAGGCTAGAGTATATTTTCGGGTTGTTCCTAAAGAAGCTAAAAAACTTACCAACATTTGTTGAATCAGGATGAGCCACCATATAACCATCATTGCTAACAAGGCTGGCGTAACCCTTTTCATTAAATTTCAAACCTGATATTTTTTCCTGGAGATCTGCCAGATTGTAATCAACTCCAACCGCACCTTTAAATTCGCCATCCTTAATAATCGGAGTACTTACGGTTACTACTGTCACTTTCTTCCTTTCAACAGTATAGGTAAGTGGCTGCAGTAATTGGTCTTTTAATGTGGCTTTTGGTTTTTTGTAATAGTCGTAGTTATCCGGGTTATAGCAAATATCTAATTCCATGTTATCATCCAACCTATGATAGTATGGAACAAATCTGCCTGTGTAGTCGGTACCTGGGCTGTTTAGATAATTCTCATCACTCTCAAATGCCCCAGGTTCAAAAGCCACCCAAATTCCTAAAAATTCCGGATTATTTTCAAGATGCGACTTTAACAACCGCAAAATAAACTCTCTACCATGTCCATGATCCATATCTGTCTCCAGAATGGCTTGATTTATACCTTTTGTAGAAATTAAGGCCTGGTCAAAAATAAATTTGATTTCATCACCATGACGTGCTGTCATGTTAGTGGCTAACTCAATTGCTATCTCCTCAGTAGCTTCATTGGATCTTTTATTAATAACAATAAAAATGACCGTGAATGCCACCAGGATCAATATCCCAACTACCGCAATTGTATTAATAGGTATCTTAAACTTCTCCTGCACAAAAAAAGGGACTAATTCGTCCCTTTAATTTAACAAAATAATCTTTTATTGAAAGCCACAGTCTTAACTGTTGTACATCAATTGGTAATATTCATCAGCCATTCTTCCGCTATCAAAATAAGGTAGAACTTCTTTTGTACTTGCCATCACAACTTTACCCCATTCTTCTGGTTTGTCATAATAAAGCTTCAAAACCTTAGATTCAAGAATTTTATATAAATTTTGAGCATCAGTGTCGTCCATTTCTTCATGAGGCATTTCATGATCCAAAGCAGGAAGAACAAAAGAATTCTTTCCATTCTTTGCAAACTCTGGAATCCATCCGTCATCTGTAGAGACATTAACCGATCCATTCATAGCTGCGGTCATACCACTTGTACCAGACGCTTCACGAGTAATTCTTGGATTATTTAACCAAATATCAGATCCTTCTTTGAGTAATCTCGAGAGTGCTAGTTCATATCCTGTAACTACTGTACAGTTTGGCAAATCCATAGTCTCTTTGATCAATCGGTTAAATACACCTACAGCATAACCGTCTAATGGATAAGGCTTTCCTGCCCAAATAATTTGAATCGGCCTCTTGGTATCAGAAACCAATTTCTTAAATCTTTCCATATCCCAAAGAAGTAAATCCGCTCTTTTATACCCAGCAAATCTTCTAGCCCAAACTATAGTAAGCACATCCGGATCTAAAATTTTACCGGTTGCATTAGCTACGTGCTCAAACAGCTTAGCTTTTAACTCTTTCTTGCGTTTAGCCAGTGCTTTGTAATCATCTTTTTTCACTGCCTTAGCAATCGCATCATCTTGCCAATATGTTCTATTCTGAGAGTTGGTAATGGAAATGATCTTAGAAATCTTTTTAAATGACTTCCACATATCATTTGATACCTTGCCGTGCAGCTTTGATACACCATTCGCTATTTTGGATAGCCTTAAAGCTGCTACTGTATAATTAAGCATCCCGGTGTTGTCAGTCATAGCAAGAATCTCTCTATGAGTCAGTTCTTTACCATAAAAACCCATCTCATTCAACAGTTGAGCATCTCTCTCTTCGTTTCCTGCTTTTTCAGGTGTGTGAGTAGTGAAAACAAATTGTTCCTTTTTTACCCCTTTATCTTTCAAATAATAGAATGCCGGTAAACCATGTCCTTCATTAAGGTGGTAAACATCCGCTCCTCCTAATGCTTCAACTACTTTTGCACCTCCAATACCCAATACAATGCTTTGAGCTATTCTGGTCAGTTCATTTGCATCATATAGTCTATCGGTAATAGTTCTGGAAATAAAGTCATTCTCTGGTAAATCCGTCGACAAAAAGTACATTGGAACAGTCCCAAATATTTCTGGTTTCAGGCAATATGCTTTAACAAAAACATTTTCATTTTCCTTGATGGTCACAGAAACAGTAATACCAGTATCTTCCAGAAAGTTATAGTTCTTCTCAATAAACTTGATATCCAAGGACTGATCTGCTTGTCTGCCTTGATCATAGTAACCGTATTTCCACAGCATTCCTATTCCAATCAGATTTTGCTTCTTTTCAAAGCCACTTCTCATGTGCGATCCTGCCAAAAACCCTAAACCTCCCGAATAAGTTTTTAATGGTTGATCAATTGCAAACTCCATACTGAAGTAAGCAACTTTTTTTGAATATTCTTTAGCTGGTTTATAAGGGTGAAACCACTTGTTATAATCAGACATATTTATAAGTATCGATAGTAATTAAGGCTCGAATTTATACTTTTTTCGATAACATAAAATGCTGAATCAGTGAGGTTTCTATCAATTTTTACATAATGTTAAATTGCAATCGATTTCATGCACGAAAATTTTTTCGAGAAATAACATTGGTAACAACCAATAAAAAAAATATAAAAAAATCGGGAGGGTAATTCAGGGTTTACCTGTACTACAAGAATAGAGGAAAGGTAGGCCATGCTCATGGTTTATATATTTGCTAACCAAACCAACAAGGAAAGACCTCTGAGACATGGCCGTCTCTATAATATCAGATTATTGCTCTACCTAAATCTGCTGCAAAGCTGGTCTAAAAAAATGACATTTACTAATCATTTGATAATACCAAGCCATAAAATAATACAACAATCAGAGTAGAGACACCCCCTACTCCAAAATGGTTGCATTGGCATTTCTTAAGATCTATGAAATAATATTTGGGAACTAATTAATTCTTCTTCTTAATTATAAACCGGTTACCCCTGTTGTATGTAAAATAATTCCAAAGCCAGTTCGAGAAAACAAGCAATTTTCGACGGAATCCTATGATCGAAACTAAATGAATAAACATCCAGGCAAACCATCCGAAGAAGCCTCCGAACTTAATTCCGAACGGCGCATCAACCACAGCTTTGTTCCTTCCGATGGTTGCCATTGTTCCTTTATCAAAATATTTGAACGGTTTTAAATCAGCATCTTTTTTTAATCCGATAAATACTTCAAAGTTTCGCCCAAGATTCTCTGCTTGTTGAATCGCAACCGGGGCAAGCATTGGATACCCTCTAGGGTTATCTTCATCCAACATTAATGCCACATCTCCTATTGCGAAAACGTCTTGCATGCCAGTCACTTCATTGAAATGATTAACTGCAATTCTTCCTCCTTTGACATTGGAGATCCCTACTCCATCTATGGCGTTACCTTTTACACCTGCTGCCCAAATAAGACAATGAGTATTTATTGCATCACCATTCTTCAATACAGCAGTTTCACCATCATATGACTCCAGAATATCTTGCAACTGGACATTCACCCCCATATTCTCCAGATACTTCTTTGCCTTCCTACCAGCAAAATCCGACATAGCACCCAATACCTGATCTTGGCCTTCAATAAGGTGTATCTGCATTTTGCTGAAATCTAGCTCGGGGTAATCTTTTGGAAGTACATTTCGGCGTAATTCTTCAATGGCACCCGCCAATTCCACTCCAGTGGGTCCAGCTCCAACAATTACTACATTCATGAACTTCTGCAACTCTTCTTCATCCTTGATCAATAATGCTTTTTCAAAATTTTCGATCATGGAATTCCGAAGCTCCAAAGCCTCAGGAATGCTTTTTAAGGAATGTGCATTTCGTTGCAGTTCCTCATTCCCGAAATAATTAGGAATAGCTCCGGAAGCAATTACTAAGTAATCGTAGTGCAATGATCCTGTGTCTGTAATCACATTTTTTGCAGCATGGTCAATGTGTTCTACAGTCGCAAGTCGGAAATGGAAGTTTTTGTTTTTATTTCTAAGGAACTCTCTCAAAGGGCTGCTTATATCTCCTGGCCCTAATCCTGCTGTTGCAACCTGATACAACAGAGGCTGAAAGGTGTGAAAGTTATGTTTATCCAATAGCACCACCTGTACAGGTAAATTTGCTAATCTGGCTACCAATTCAATACCAGCAAAACCTCCTCCAATAATTACAATTCTCGGGTCTTTTGACTCAGGAATATGTTGAGAAATTTGCTGAGAAACGGGGTTTCTTTCAATTACAGTTTCCAATGGTCGTTTTTTCTTTATTTATACGTTTTTTGACCTCTATAAGTTGATATTTTCCAACAATGAAATGTCGTCACAAATGCATTCTTCACCAGTATATCAACCACCCTCTTAAAACATGATTTCCTTCAATTCTGTTTACATAATTCTGCTATATTTGGGCCATGCTTGTAATGAATAAAAAAACGGTCAATGCATGGTGCATGTACGACTGGGCCAACTCGGTATATAACCTGGTGATTAACACCTCTATTTTTCCTATTTACTACTCTTTGGTTACCAACGATTACGAGGATTTTTTAGGTTTCAGAATACAAAGTTCTGTGCTTTATACATATGCACTTTCGTTTTCATATTTGTTATCAGCGGCCATCTTACCAATCCTATCTGGAATAGCGGACTACACCGGGAAGAAAAAGATGTTTTTGAAAATCTTCACGATCATTGGGTCTATATCATGTATGAGTATGTATTTCTTCAATGAATCAAACTTATACTGGGGAATAGCTTGTGTTATTTTCGCTTCACTTGGATATAGTAGTAGCCTTGTATTTTATGATGCATATTTACCAGAGATTGCACCACCTGAAAAAACAGATAGAATCAGCGCAAAAGGGTATTCCTTTGGCTATGGAGGTAGCACCATACTACTTGTTTTTAGTGCAGCTGCGATTATGTTTTTACCTGAAGAAGCTACACAAAAGGAAGATGTTAAGCAGATTATGCAATGGGTGTTTGTCGTGGTAGGAATCTGGTGGGTTGGATTTGCCCAAATCCCATTCAAAATTCTACCTTCAAATGTTTATAATCGAAAACCTACAGGTCAAATTTTACTAAATGGTTATCGTGAAATAAAATCGGTTTTTAAGCAATTGGGAGGGCTCCCTAACATCAGATGGTACATCATTTCGTTTTTATTCTTCAATATGGGGGTTCAGACGGTGATGCTTTTAGCCACTTTGTTTGGAACTGACGTTTTAGGATTGGGCTCTGCGCAACTGATTCCTGTGATTATTATTATCCAATTGATCGGTATGTTGGGCTCTTATCTTTTTGCTCGGGTTTCCGAAAGCAAGGGAAATATTTATTCACTTGTAGTAATGATTATCATATGGATTGGCATTACTATCTATGCCTATTTTATCACAACTGAGTACCAATTTTATGCAATTGCTGTCTTGGTTGGACTTGTTATGGGTGGAATACAAGCATTATCGAGAGCAACATATTCCAAACTGATTCCTGAAGAAACAGAGGACCACACTTCATTCTTTTCGTTCTTTGACGTAACCTACCATGTTAGTGTTGTTCTTGGTACGTTCAGCTATGGGTTAATAAACCAGATTACTGGAACAATGAGAAACAGTACTTTGGCTTTAGCTGTATTTTTCATACTTGGTCTTGTATTCTTAATGAAAGTAAAAATGCCGAAACCTGGCAAATCCAATGGTTAAGCTCAATCTACCAGATTGTGAGCTCAAATTCCGGGAGGATCATGGTAAAACCTACGTACTTGATATTTTAAGAAAGAAATATGTCCTCCTCACCCCTGAGGAATGGGTCAGGCAGCATTTTCTGCATTTTATGATAAATCATCTGGGATACAGTAAAGGTCTGTTTAGAGTGGAAAAAGGTTTAAGATATAACCGAAAACTAAAGAGAGCTGATATTCTGTTCTGTGACAACAATGGAAACCCTTTAGTTCTGGTGGAGTGTAAGGCACCAAATCAACCGATTAATCAGGAAGTGTTTAATCAAGCATCGGTTTATAATAAAGAATTGAAAGCAAAAATCTCTATAATAACAAATGGGTTGAAACACTTCTGTTACGAAACAGACTTTTCAACCCATCAGATTAACTTTTTAGATAAGATTCCGAGTTATCAGATGCTTACACCCTGAAGAACCTCGTCAACCTCTGTATATGGTAGTCCAAAAGCGTCAGCTACTCCTTTGTAGACTACTTCACCGTGAACCACATTTAATCCTAATTTCAATTCTTTGCTCTCAGCACATGCTTGTTGCCATCCTTTATTAGCCAGTTCAATAACATAAGGAAGCGTAGCATTTGTAAGTGCTAGAGTAGATGTAAATGGTACAGCACCTGGCATGTTAGCAACACAGTAATGAACCACATCATCAATAATAAATACAGGATCCTCATGCGTTGTAGGCTTACAAGTTTCAATACAACCTCCTTGATCTACAGCAACATCTACCAACACAGTTCCCGGTCTCATTTCCTTAAGCATATCCTTTGTGATAAGCTTTGGTGCTTTTGCTCCTGGGATTAGTACACCACCAATAATTAGATCATGAGTCTTGATTAATTCTCTGATGTTGTACTCATTAGACATCATTGTATTAACATTCGCTGGCATTACATCATCCAGATACCTTAGTCTTGGAAGACTTAAATCCATGATAGTTACGTCAGCTCCCATTCCAGCAGCCATTTTAGCGGCATTGGTTCCTACAACACCACCACCAAGGATTAATACTTTAGCTGGCCTCACACCTGGAACACCTCCAAGAAGAATTCCTCTTCCCTTCAATGGCTTCTCCAAATATTTAGCACCTTCCTGAATTGACATTCTTCCTGCCACTTCAGACATTGGCACCAATAGCGGTAAACTTCTATCAGCCTTTTCTACCGTTTCGTATGCCAGGCAAACAGAACCACTCTCAATCATTGCCTCAGTTAGAGGTTGATGAGATGCAAAGTGGAAGTATGTAAAAACTAACTGATCCTTTTTGATCAATTTATATTCTGGCTCAATTGGTTCCTTTACCTTAACGATCATCTCAGCTGTTGCATAAACATCTTCGATGGTAGGTAACATTTCGGCA
>JANSWY010000110.1 GCA_024743255.1 bacterium
TGCATCTATAGAAGCAATATATGAAGGTCATCAGTATTACTGTAACTATGGATTCGTTCCTTTTGCGATAGATTCTGGGGGCTGGGATTATAACATTTCAATCAAAGAAGAGTCTCTAGGTCAAATATGGGTTAACAAGTTTGATTCGGGCGAAGAGAATACAATGCATTATGTTGCTCCATCATTCGAGTATTTTATAAATAACCTAGGAGAAGAAAGAAACTGACACTTGATAGAAGCGAGCTACAACAGCCGCTAAAATGACTATGCAGACTTAGTTTTCTCAAAGGCATTTGCTATCTTATGATTTTAGTTGATTTGGCTGCTTTGGTGCATACTCATATTAGCTGGGTCGTTATACGCAATGACTACAACTCGATATGAGAGTCTACAGAATCAACGGATACAAGATAAAGAACTGGAAAACCTTTCACTCTGAACTTAAGAAAGTGATGAATTTCCCAGACTACTACGGAGAAAATATGAACGCTTGGATTGACTGTGTTGATGAACTAAGTGACAAATCATCAACACTTATTTGAAGTCTTACTATACACTATAGATGATAATGTATTCTCAAAATTCTATTGATCTTAATAGTACGTAATGATCATTGATTCTTTACAATTACGTCCTATTTAAACCACTTCTCACCCTAAGAGGACGTAATAATTAACAAAGAAAGAGGAGCTATTTTGCTCCTCCCTTTAGCTATCTTCTACGAATTCCGGTACCTTCATCAATGCTGATTGACCAATTCTCCTTCCTTTATATATGAACAGTTCGTAGAATGGTTCACATGAATTCTCAGGGGTAATTGAAAAGTAAATCCTCTGTTTCGGATATTCATGTCTAAACACTTTTGTTTCTTTAAGGGTTGTCAAAATCAATGTGTCACTAGGATCATTACTATTGCAATATATATTTAGTTGGATTGAATCTAACTCTTCTACAAATTCCGGAATTGCATAGTAAAATATGCTAATACTATCATTGCTTTCAACAGAAGATGGCTGACTGTGTTGATAAACAAATATGGCATTCGTGTATTTTTGTTCCCATATACATGTTGTTGACAACAAGACTAAGCAACATAACAGTAATAGTGAACAATTCATTCTTATTTTCATTTTGGTACAGTTTCATCAAGATTTTTTCGATCATGAATTTTAGTTGCGACGCCGATCCTAAATCATCTTCATAACATATTTAATGTTATCGCAATACCTTTTGTTAAATTTCGCATCCAGTATTATATTCCCGCATTACCTTTTGTAATTTACAGTTGAAAGGAAGAAATTAAGTTAATTCACATTTCTATATTCACTGGGACTCATTCCAGACTTTGCTTTGAATAACTTTGAAAAATGCTGTGAATATTCAAATCCTAAACTAAAGGCAATTTGACTAATTGAATCATTGGAATTAAGTAACTGGTTCTTCGCTTTGTTAAGTATGAAGTCATCGATATGTGTTTTAGCATTTTGACCGGTTTCTCTCCTTAATAAGTCACTAAGATACTTTGGGGACATAAATAATGCATCTCCACAATAGCTTACAGTCGGTATTCCCTTTTCATATTGATCTCGATTTTCGAAATACGATTTCAGTAATTGTTCAAATTTGACTACAATATCTTTATTCAAATTGCTCCTAGTGTAAAACTGTCTATCATAATATCTGGTGCAATAATCCAATAATAATTCGATATTGGAGACTATGAGTTTTTGACTATGACGATCGATATTTTGGTGATATTCACCTTCAATTTTTACAAGAATCTCATTTAATGAGTGTTTCTCACTCTCAGATATATGAAGTGCTTCTGTAATTTCATAAGAAAAGAATGAGTATTCATCAATGGTCTTTCCTAACTCTGATTTTCTGATTAAATCTGGATGGAACAATAATGCCCAACCTGGATCTTCTGCCGCAGATTGGTGACCATCATAGGTAAGTACCTGACCTGGTTTAATAAAAACCAACAGCCTTCTTGAAAATCATATGAATTACGACCATAGCGCATACTTCCTTCTGTTTCATTTTTCTGCGTAACACAATACATACCAAATGAACAACGGACATGGTGATATTGAGATAGAATTTGCAAGTCTTTAAAACGAATCACTGAAACCAATGGGTGCTTTGGTTTTGGCAAACCGAAAACATCATGCATTTTTGATATGCTATCGATGGGAATGATCTCTTTCATTGCTTTCGAATTGATAGGTTTAAACATAATGATTTTTAAGAGTTTAGATATGCATGTCAGACTTCATTTTGAAGAACACAATCATTTCTCTTGTTTCGCCAGTCCAAGTGAATGTTTCCTAAGAGAACTAATAAGTGTAGAATAAGAATCCTGGATCCATTCCAAATCAATAAAGTGAACGCCAATTCCATTGAAATCTTCATGAATGACAACTCGTGTTTTTCCATCCAATTGTTCAAGAATATAGCGATGATTATAGGTGAATAGCCCGGGAACGCCACCATTTTGATTTAGTAGTTTGTTCGGAATAAGCGCTTTTACATTCATTGTTACTTCAATGATCTCACCATTTGGTGGCACGAGTTGATAGTTTAACTTGTTTCCCTGTGCTATTTCCCCTTTGACTGGGTACAAAACATTGTTCCAGGTTGGATAAGCTTTCTCATCCATCAAAATATCCCAAATCACATTTGGTTTTACTTCAATCACAATCTCAGAGTGAACAGATTTTCGACCAGTCGAATATAGAATTATGATAACAGTTGCAACAATGGACAATACGACCAACCATTTTGAATATCGAACTTGCATTTCCTAAATTGTAGATAAAAAAGGTACTCCTGTAAGCTCCTCAGATAGTTCCCATAGCCTTTTTGCTATATCTTCCCTCTTAGAATAATCACTACGTTTTGCGATTCCTACCTTACCTTTAAATTCATTGAATCCTTGTGGACCGAAGTACTCTCCGCCATTGACTTCCGTACTAAGAGCTGCAAAAAGGCTTGGTTTAGCCGCAGAAGCAGGAGTATTCATTATAAATGGTTTTAGAACCTTAAAAATGTAGTAGATCATTTTTGGCATTTCGTCAAAAAGTCCCGAATCCGATCCCCCTGGATGCACTGCAAGCGCTACAAACTTCTTATTCGCTTTCTTTAATCTCCGATTGAGTTCATCTGCAAACATCAAATTTGCTAGCTTAGATTGCCCATACGCCGCATCCTTAGACTTGGCTTTCTCGCATTTTAAATCTTCAAAGTGAATTTTTGCCTCCTTATGGGCCAAACTACTTAGTGCTATAATACGAGAAGAGTGGTCATTCGGTATCATTTCATGCAATAGTGCAGTCAGTAAAAAGTGGCCTAAATGATTTGTAGCAAACTGCAGTTCTATTCCATCTTCGTTCTCCTTGCCGGAATAGACCAAAATACCAGCATTGTTTATTAGCACATCCAACTTTTTGTAATCCTTCTTAAACTTATCTGCAAAAGTTCTTACACTATCAAAATTTCTCAAATCCAGAATGCCTATTTCCAAATCTGCTTTTGGAAACTCTTTAATGATTTGTGATTTTGCGAGTTCAGCTTTTTCCTTATTCCTACAACCCATTACAACCTTAAAACCATACTTTGAAAGGGCTAGTGTAGTTTGAAAGCCAATACCGTTATTGGCACCAGTGACCAAGGCTATTCGTCCACTTTGATCTGGTATATCAGTTATATTAAAATTCATTGATCTATAGTTTTATTCAAATCTTCGTTCTACTTCAGCTTTCAGAGACCGGTTGAATGCCTGATAGCCTCTCGAATACAATTTTGTTAGATTACCACCCATGAGCCAGGTAACCCCGCCCTTGATTTCATCAGATTGAATGAACCGGGTTTTACCATTTGGCAATGCTTCTACTTTAAAGTGATGATTGTCCGAAATACCTCCAGGGCCCTTTTCTGCCCAATTGAATTCAGACCCTTCCGTGACTGAAATTGTATGTTCAATGCTGTTTCTTTTTTCTTTTTTTGGGTCAAGTTGAAAAACTGTAGTAATCTTTTTTCCATCTTTAATTTCACCTTGAATTTCTATCAAGAAAGAAGCCCAGTTTCTATATGAGGCAGTATCGGTAAGAACACGCCAAACTTGTTGTGCTGTTGCATCGATTTCAATATCTGTATATATAGCTCGGTGAGAAGCTTTGATCTTCTCAGCTATTAAATTCTCATTTGCGTCATTCATATTGATCTATTTTAAAAATAATGCAGGAACTTTAATTTTTAGAAATGGATATCTGCCCCTCCATCTGCTTTAATCATTTGCCCAGTTATATACCTTGAATCGTCAGAAGCCATGAAAACGAGAACTGGAGCAATGTCCCTATTTACATCTCCTATATACCCCAAAGGAATCATACTTTTCATCTGTTCTTCGCTGAAGTCGCCCGCAAACAACTTGTTTGACAGATCACTGTAAAAGACAGGAATAAGACTATTGCATGTGATCCCGTCATCACCCCATTCTCTTGCAGCCACCATAGTGATTCCATGTACAGCAGCTTTTACTCCCGCATACACTCCAAACCCAGGTGCACCAATCAGTCCCGCACCTGATGAAATGTTTATGATTCTTCCTTGCTTATTTAATTTCATATAAGGGTAGCATAATCGCATCAAATGCCAAACCGCTTCGAAACCACTGGATAATGTATTATTCCAGATTTCATCCGTGTGATCCATAATGGAAACCCCCTGTTTGGTAGAGATCGCATTATTAACCAAAATATCTACTCTGCCGAAATGGTCAATTGTTTGATCCACCAAATTTTCTAAATCTTCCTTTATCATTACATCACACTTAATTGGCAAAACATCAACACCTTGTTCTTTACAGATATGAGCGATTTCCCGAAGCTTTTCCAATCTTCTAGCACAGATTACGACACTAGCTCCTGCCTTAGCGAAGGCGATTGCGGTTCCTTTACCCAAGCCGCCACTAGCACCGGTGATAATAGCGACTTTATTTTCTAATTTTTTCATCTTATTTCAGTTACGTTTATCTAATTGAGGGAATACAAATTGTCTGCTCAGGCTTAATAGGTGTATTCCAGAATACGGTCATTCTCCAAAACTTCAGCTCTTGCACCTCTAAAACCGACATTGACCATAGCCTTTGCCAACTTTATTGAGGTAATACTACTACTTGGACTAATTCGATTAAGGAGAGGGTAAATCCATCGCAAAAAACTGTACATTACACTTGGTTCTTTTCTGGGATGAACAGGATAAATATACCCAGGTCTAAAAGCATAAAATTCTAGACCTAGTTGTGATATTTTGTTTTCTGCAATTCCTTTGAACTTAGCAAAAGCTACCCGACTTTTTTCTGTCCTATCGGCTCCTGCTCCACTCAGCAGACATAAAGTCGCTTGGGGACTTTCTTTTCTTAAAGCCTCGGCAAAGTGCAAAGCAAAGTCGATCGTTATCTCCTTGAATTGTGCTTTGGATACTTTACCGGAATATGCACCTATGCAAAAAAAGGCAGTGCTGATTCCTTCAAACGCTTTGATACTTGAGGAGTAATCTTTAAAATCTTCAATTACTATTTCCTCCAATTTGGAATGAACAATAGAAGAGCTCCTTCTCACAAGGGAAATTACCTTCGTGACTTCTAGTGATGAAAGACACTGGTCAAGAATAAGTTGACCAATCATTCCTGAGGCTCCCGCTATTAATACCTTCTTATTCATATTCTGAAATGTTGAAAATGTGATTTCGAAAGCGAAGAAAAGAGTAGAAACAGGGAGTGGATAAGGTAAAATACTATCTCTGAGGCATATGCCGAAAAACTCCATTGAGCCGACATAAAGTCGAAAGTTTCAATAGTGCACAGAATGGCAAGGTTCGAAAACAACATCACCATCACAAATGGGGTCCACTTCCATTTAGTTAAATAGCCAGTCAGAAAAACAGCTCCAGTGCTGGTAATCAACAACCAATGCACAAATTGAACACCATCAGGATAGGCGTCATTCTGCAACCTAACAAATGGAACAATTCCTGTAAAATATTCTAGAAATCCAGCTAAACCCCAAAGGAGCATCCCTGTTGTTGCGACTAGCAGTAAAATCATATAAAGTTTGGATAGAACTTTCATGATTTAAAGTTTATCATTTGCAATGATGCTCACGTATACATTTTACCTCAGTTTGTATCGAAATTCCAGTATTTCGTGAGATCCCTGGATAGAAATGGCATGAAAAGACCTATCTAGCATTAACATTAAAGTTGGTTTACTTCATCTGGCACGAAACATTTAGATGATTACTTACCAGAGATACGCAACATTTTAGACGCCAAAATCAAGGGGTTACGAAACAATTTACATTATGCGGTACAGATATCAATTTCTCTTCTTTGTGTAACTATTGATTTTATATAATCTGTGAATTTCACTATGTAAATCAAAATTCACGATGGAAAGATTGCAAGAACTTTTCACCTGAGACCTATATAGAATCTGAGAAGAGTATTATGAGATCAACACTTGTGCTTCAATTTCATCAGTCAATTGGCCCAGTGACAGGGTAGCTACGATATGAGGCAGATATAAAAAAAGCAGACTTCATTGGAGTCTGCTTTATTCATCAACCATCTGTCTTTAGTCACCGGGCGGTGACTAGTGCAAAGATAAACAGTTATTTGCAATATTACTTGTTTGTAATGCAAAATGATCCATCACCATAAAAGACGGAATTTAGACGTGAAGTTTAAGTTAATAACTAAGACCTAAAAGTGTTCTACAGCCATCAAAATCATTAGTAAGACAAGAATCAATATAATAACCCCAAGTGAAATAAAATGGAGCTTCATTAAGGCTTTGAATCGACTCCTTTCTTCCAAATCCATTTTTAAAATTTTGTTCTCAAAATTTTCTAATATTTCTTTTGAGGTTTTGATATTACCTAGATTTATTATTGCAAAAGTTTACTTTGAAAATCTATTTCGTCGCAAGTAAATAACCATCTTTTTTTGATGGAGTTGAAAGTTCCTGTTCTGGACTACTAAAAGCCTCTGAAAATATGCCTGATGGCCCAAACAGTAACAATTGCTATCAGGGGAAATATTAGACTAATTATTGCCAATAGAGTCAATGCTTGTTCTATTCCTGATGAATAATTAGTAAACCAATTGAAGAAATTATTCGATTCTAAGTATTTGTAATAAGTATCAATTGTTGATCCCTTAATAAGTATTGCTAAAACAAAATAACCAATAGCAATAGAACTCCAGAAGAGAATATCCTTATTTATCTGTTTCATCTTTCTTATTTTCTCGATATAAGTTGATGATTCTTAGAGAAGAGATTGGCCTCAATCAAGAGACCAATCTACACACTGTACATCTACCTTTCCTAACTTAATTTGGCTTTAACCAAATACTGTGTGTTAGATATTATACCACATACCTACTCCCTAATGGCATTATATAATGATGCATTTGGCATTAAACCTTCTGGGGGATCTACCCCTAGTTCAGCATTCATTTTCTTAGAAGCATTCATAAAGGCTTCTGGACTTTCCCATTTGGCGACATTAACCAGTTGAAACTTTGCATCACCACTAAGAGATTGATGAAGCTTAGTTGATATATATCCTGGTTGAGTTTTAAGATAGTCGCGGCATGCTTCCCAGTAAATAATTGACTCTTCTAATTT
The DNA here is from genome assembly GCA_024743255.1 of bacterium. GTDB lineage: Bacteria > Bacteroidota > Bacteroidia > Cytophagales > Cyclobacteriaceae > JANSWY01. The sequence goes on from JANSWY010000110.1 coordinate 7,694, forward strand.
ATCCTTTGGAACTTCAAAAGAATTGATCAATGTTGTATATTCTATAACCTCCTTAGTTTGCTTATTTTTATCACTAAGCTCATTGGTATCCTTTCTTTGGCACGAAAGAACTCCGAACAAAAAAATGATCAAATAAATACCTGAAATTTTTAATCGTCTTTTCATTTCATAAAACAATTAAATCACTTGTTAACTGTGACATGTTAATTTTTTGAATTAAAATATTTAGCCTCCGACCCAAGCTCAAACAGATGTTCGAACTGCTTTTTGGGTAATTTTGCTTCAAGCTCTAAAATTTTTGGATTTGCGAAGGCGTTTCTAAGGTCTTCCAAACTTCTCCATTCCGAATGGGCAAGCCAAAGGTTAGACTCCCCTACGCCACTGCTTAGAAAACCTGAGATAAATCCAGGTTGTTTACTCATATCTACCAACAACCTATTCCAATCTTTGGATAATTGTTCACCATCAGACCCTTTAACTACATAACCTTGAACGGATAGCAGCCCACCTGAATATGGGGATTCAAATTGCTTGAATGCCAGATGATGACCAGGACCACAACTCATGGCAAGGCAACAAATAATTAATGAAATTATAATAGATCTTTTTTTCATAATTCCGCAGTTTAATTTTTTCTTTTAAATTTTTGAATCAAATTTCAGTGACTTCACTATTGCAAACCCAGCAAAAGAGGCTGATATCACACCTAGAAAGATTCTGAGAACATGCAATTGCCCCCATGTACCTAGCGTTAAAATAAGGCTGGTAACCGGAATTGATTTGGCCGCAAATGATTTATTAACATCTACGAAGTAAAATGCTGTAATTAGAATAATGAATAGTAGAAGGATGTAAGAGACTAGCCAATAGATTCTACTTATTTTATTATTCCAAGCAAATAATATGGTTATGAAGCATATTAACAGGCTTGCAATCCCAGTAGCTCCAGTTGCATATGATATCCCTTTCGAAGAGATTGCGAATAAGTGAAAGAATTCATCTGCTTCCAACTGAACCCATACTAAATAGTGGGAAGTGTATACACATATCATGACACCAATAAAAGATGATAAACACACTAGCGAAGCAACTTGTAAATAATTTATCAGTATTTTCATATTTATCCTGCTCCTTCATCGAAATTACCCATCCAAAAAACGCCAGCTGGGAAGATTTTGTAAGAAACAAATCCATGCTTCGTAAATGGTAATTCATTGCATATTTGCCTTGCCTCTTCTTCTGTGTTAACATTTACAAAGAATAAAAAATCAGTTACTTGATCAGAACCTTCAGTAGAATATGCATTTTTCAAATCCCAGTAGACATTTTCTATTATTCCATTGCCATAGAAATCAAGAATGACGTTTGCTTGCTGAACAATCAAAGAATCATTTTCTACTGGATCTATTTTTTCTTCTGTAGACCAAACAATTGCAAAAGAGTTTGTTATTGTACGTTTATTAATGAGTTCAGTATTTCTTCCTAGCCACTTAGTTCCAACTGGATATACCGTGTAATCTGCTATTTTTTCTGTTACGAGTACTAATTCATCTAAGGTTGAAGCTACCTGTTCTTGTGAAGTTGCTTTTATGAAATAGCATATGTTAGGAAAGTACTCGAACTTATTAATATCTGCATTGCTGTTCCAATATGCATTTTCTATTACTCCACTTTTCCATAACTTATTGGTTTCTTCAGATATTCTTACCAAGTTAGTTTCAACTGATTCTTTATTAGTAGTAGTCCATTCCCAGACTATTCCATAGTTATTTACACTTGCCTGTGAATCATTTTGTGATGTTTCCACAGGTGCATCTTTTATTTGTGTTGAGTTATCACAGGAACAAATAAAGAAAAATGTCAAAATGATCAATGAGTACTTAAATTGGGAAGATATAATCGTTGTTGAAAGGTATGATTGTAAATAATTCATCAGTATATGGTTAGTTTTTTTTGATTACAGAATCCTTTTTAATGGATTTTCCTTCCTCAGAAAAATATGTTTTATTACCCCCACAACATGTACAAATAATAAGACCGCCAATATCATAGCTAACAAGCTATGTCCATTTAAGGGAGTGATTTGATTTCTAGGTAATACTAAGTCAGAATCACCAGTTTGAAGTGCATTTGCATAACCACCAATTGCCATTGTTGCAATTCCTGAAATACTCAAACCAAGCAATATGAAATAGAATAAGTTATGGACCCAAACAGAAAACTTATCAACAAACTTTGAACCTGTTTTCAGGTCCGGAGGACGGGGTACTTTAAAAAATTGCCAGGTTCGAATCGAAGTGAGAATAAATATCAAAATTCCAAGAATCATATGTATTCTTACCAATCCCATTTTATCACTAGGCTGTAGTTCAGTCATATATTTTCCTAGCGGAAATAGTATTAATATAAGAAGTGCAGAGGCCCAATGAATTACAATGGTCCACTTGCTGTATTTGTTAGTTAAATCATTTTCCAAATTCGAATTCATGATTTAGGTAATTACTTATTACTCATATTTTTTTTATACAAATATTAAGTACAATAATATTTGTTATAACAAATAAATGAAAAAAAATTATTTTCCCAAATTTTTCAATATTCTTTCTGCGACAGAATTGAAGATACCTAGTTCCTCTTTAGTGACACCTTTAGTTGCTTTTTGTAGAACTTCCTTAGCTAATATTTCAATTCTATCTCTTACCACCTTTCCTTCTGATGTGATATTAACCCTCCATGTCCTTCTGTCATTCGGGTCTATACTTCTTTCAATGTATTTCTTTTCTTCAAGCTTATCTACAATATGAGTTATATTGGCATTGTCTTTAAAAGTAAGCACAGATATTTCACTTTGAGTCAACCCTTCATTCTCATTTAGTCTATTTAATACAGCCCATTGTTGCGCTGTAACATTTATTTTCCTGCTCCTAAGTAACCTACTCAACTCTCTTTTTAGGAGTTGTGCAGCCATATTGACTAAGTATCCTGCAGATTGATCTAAAAACGAACTCATTTTGTTTGTTGCTATAACTATTGTTAATAGCAATTATAAGTACTAGATACCGCATTTGGTAAAAAAATATTTAATCATTTGATTAAATAGATTGATTTAACTATATTTACACTCAATATCACAAGAATGAAAGCAGAAATAACAACAGAAGAGAAAATTAAGGTTGCAGCTGCAAAGGTTTTTACTAAAAAGGGTTATGCAGCCACTAAAACAAGAGATATAGCGGAAGAAGCAAATATTAATATTGCATCTCTCCATTACTATTATAGGAGTAAAGAGAAGTTATTTCAAATAGTTATTGGCGAAGCACTAGGTACTTTCTCTCAGATTATGGACGATATCTTTTGCAGTGAACTTCCATTGCATGAGAAAATTAAAGAGTTTGTAATTCAATACATAGATTTCTTTTCAGCAAATCCTTACCTGCCGATTTTTATCGTTTCCGAATCTCAAAACAATCCGGATAAAATTAATAAAATATTGAAAAACGATCAGACAATTATGAATTTACGAAAGGAATTGGAATTGTTGCATGAAATGAAAGTTATCAGGCAGATACAGCCCGCTCAATTCTTTCTAAATTTGATAAGTTTAACTGCTTTCCCTTTTCTTGCTAAGCCTTTGATCTCTAAAAAAATGGATTTAAGTGATAACGACTATGTATCGATTTTAGCAAATAGAAAAAAGCTCATTCCTGACATGATGATTAATTTTTTGTACTATGAACAACCCTAGAAAAAAATTTGTCATCCATTTAATCAAATGATTAAATCATACAATCAAATTAACTAATCAATTATGATGAACAGTCCCCTAATGAAAATTCTTACTCTTTGTTTACTTTCTTTGATAGCACTAGCATGCGCAGATCAGGAAGCTAACCAAAACTCAAGACAAGAGACCAATGAAACTACGTTAGCTGAATTCAACACTTATAAGATAAAGATTGAGAATATCAGAAGTGTCGTTAATATTACTGGCAGAGTCTACCCAATACAAAAAGTTGATATAACATCTGAAGTTCAAGGCAAATCAATGAATTTGAGAAGCTCATTTAAAGAAGGGGTTTCTTATAAAAAAGGTGAATTAATGATTGCCATTGAGGATGAAAAGTTTAAGAAGCAACTGTCAGCGCAGAAAAGTCGTTTCTTGGGCTCTTTAATAAGAATCATGTCTGATATAAAGATTGATTTCCCTAACGAATATGATTCTTGGAGCAATTACTTGAGCATGATCGATTTCGATCATAAACTTCCGGATATGCCTGTAGTAAATGATACTAAGCTGCGATATTATCTTGTTGCCAACAACATTTTCACACAATATTATGAAATCAAATCACAAGAAGAAGTTCTTCAAGATTACAAAATACATGCACCTTTTAATGGAGCACTGACTATGTCCATAGTTGAACCTGGAGATTTAATTCGACCAGGTATCAAAATTGGTGAATTTATAAGAACTGATTTTTATGAAGTTAAAACTGCGATTCCTGTTGGAGATATTAACTCTATAGAAATTGGGCAAAGTGTAAACTTGGAATGTATTGCGACCCAAAACAATTATGATGCAACAATAACTCGCATAGGAAAGAGTATTGATAAAAAGACTCAATCTATTTCCGTTTTTATGAAAGTCACAGGTATTGACTTAAAAGAGGGTTTATACTTAGAAGGTCAACTTGCAACTAAAGAATTTCGGAACGCTATTCAAATCTCCAAAGATCTACTTACAAAAGAGAATCAAATTTATGTTATTCAAGATTCAGTAGTTCGCCTGAAAAATGTATCAATTCTTGATGTATCTGATACAAGAGCAGTGATTACTGGACTATCCGAAAATGACAACATAATAGTTGATCCTATCTACAACTCTATAGATGGAATAAGAGCAATTCCAAAGTCTAAATAAAAATATTATGAAGGCAGCAATAAAATTTTGTATTCAACACCCAACTTTAGTAAACCTTGGAATTGTATTAATCTTAGGTATCGGATTCATTAAGCTTTCCAACACTCAAAACACCAATTTCCCAAAGAAAAAAATCAGGTTCATCGATGTTATCATTCCATATCCTGGGGCTAGTCCAAGTGAAGTAGAACAGGGAATTACGATTAAGGTGGAAGACAACTTAGATGGTATAGAAGGAATTGACCGTGTCATCTCTTCCTCCAATGAAAATAAGGCTAGTATAGAAGTTGAATTAGAGGAATCCGCCGACGCAAGTATATTATTATTAGAGGTAAAAAATGCTGTTGATAAGATTAACAATTTTCCTAGTGGTGTGGAACCAGCAATTGTTGCAAAAAGAGAACCAAAAGACATTACAATAAGTATGGGTTTGGTTGGTAATCTGCCATTGACTACCATGAAAGACTATGCAGAAGATATTAAAGATGAACTTTTGCTTTTTCAAGGATTATCACAAGCTTTCGTTAGAGGTGCCCCAGAAGAAGAAATCGAAATAAGTGTTAGAGAAAATGATCTAAGAGCATTTGGTTTAAGCCTAATGCAAGTTAAAGAAGCGATTGAGAACTCCAACCTTGAAACTTTTGGAGGGAATATTGAGACCAAAACTGAAAAAATTAATATCAAGGCCGAAAATGAAGGTAAGTATGGTTTGGATCTTGCTCATATTGCTATTCATGCTTCTGAAGATGGAGAAATTATTTATTTAAAGGATGTAGCAGATATTACAAACAAGTTCAAAGACAGTCCAGAAGCAAGGTATCTTCAAGGAAATCAGATTATTGTAATAGAAACATATACATTGAATTCTGAAGACATTCTTAGGAATGCCACGAATGTAAAATCCTACATACAAAAATTTAACAATGATCATGATGGCATAGAATTGAAAATTCTCGAAGATGGTACAGTAAATCTTGATAATAGAATTTCAACTATGCTAAATAACGGAGTAATAGGAGTTATTTTGGTTCTAGTAGTTCTTTCTTTATTTCTTGATAGATATCTGGCAACTTGGGTATCGTTAAAGATTCCTGTGGCCATGATAGGTATGTTTTGCTTGATTGACATTTATGATGCTTCGATCAATGTAGTCTCCTTATTTGGGTTCATTCTAGTCCTTGGGATTCTCGTGGATGACGGAGTAGTAATTGGTGAAAATATATACCAACATGCTAAAAAAAAGGGGAAAAGTCCGATGAGAGCTGCCCTAGATGGTACTGTAGAAATGATTACTCCAGTCATTATTTCATTGACAACTACCGCTGTTGCATTTTCACTATTTTTATTCTTACCGACGCAAGCTGGCGAGTTCTTTGGTGAGATTGCATTTATTGTGATTGCTGTATTATTCGTTGCGCTAATTGAAAGCTTCTTTGTATTACCAGTTCATCTGGCTTACTCTAAAGGGTTAGAAAAAAGCACAAAACTTACTAAACTTGAAATTTGGTTTACCAATTCTTTGGATTGGGTTAAAAACAAAGTATATCTCCCTGTTCTCAACAAAGCAATATTTCGTGGGAGTTGGATGAAAATTTTAACCGTCTTTGGGTTTGTGGTTTTGTTAGTTTGTTCAATTGCCTCTGTACGCTTTGGGTTTATCAATTTTACTTTTTTTCCAAATTTAGATGATGATGCAATATTTATAGAAATGGAGCTTCCTCCCGGTACATCAGTAGAAGTCACACAGGAGAAGTTAGAACTTATTGAAAGAGCAATTTGGAAAGTTAACAATGACTACTCCCGTGTTCGTAAAGACGGTAACCAAATCGTCCAATTTGTGGAACAAATTACAGGACCTTTAGACAATCAAGGCAAATTAAAAATCACCTTTCTATCAGGTGAACAAAGAGGTGTTAGTTCCTTTGAATTAGCTAACAAAATTAGACATGAATCTCCACAAATCCCTGAAGCAACTCGCTTGATATATGGGTTAGGTGCCACATCTGCAGTTTTTGGCCTTCCAATATCATTTGCATTAAAAAGTAAAAATCTTGATGAACTAAGAAGTGCTAAACATGACCTTAAAGTTGGTATGAATGCACTACCAGATTTAATAAAAGATGTTTCGGATAATGATATGGAAGGAATCCAGGAGTATAAGATTAAACTAAAACCTAAAGCAGAATTGCTAGGTCTTAATTTAGTACAAGTAATGTCCCAGGTCCGTGCAGGTTTTTTTGGAATAAAAGTACAGAGTATCCAAAGAGGAAGTGAAGAAGTCGAGATATGGGTGAGATATCCTCTTGATGGAAGAAGATCAAAAAATCAATTGCTGGATATGCGAATTAGAACAATTGATCAAGGCGAATATCCTTTGCACGAAATTGCCATAATAGAAGAAGGTTTTGGAAACTTGACGATCAACCATCTTGAAGGAAGAAGGGAAATACGAATTGAAGCAAATGTAGCCAACGTCTATGTATCTGCCCCAAAAGCAATAGCCAAGATAGAACAAGAGTTGTTACCTGAAATACTAAATAAATACCCATCTGTGACTTACACCATAGAAGGACAAAATAGAATGTCTTTCAAGCTTCTAGAAGCCATATCATTTATAGGTCCAATAATTCTTGTATTTATTCTGGCACTTATCATAATTAATTGTAATTCCTTTTCGCAGGGTATATTGATATTCTCATTATTCCCTTTTGCAATTATTGGTGTAATATTTGGCCACTGGGTCCACAACACATCATTAAGTATATTCTCTTTAATAGGAACGATAGCATTAATTGGAGTTTTTGTAAATAATGCATTGGTATTCATTTCCACATTAAATGATCTCCTTAAAGAAGGAAAAGGGTTTTTAGCATCCTTGTCGGAAACTGCAAGCTCGAGATTTAGACCAATTTTACTTACTTCTGTTACTACAATTGCAGGTCTCGCACCGTTGATCACCTCATCAAGCTTAAGTGCTCAATTCTTGAAAGGCCCAGCGATTGCCATCGCATATGGATTGGGGTTTGGTATTTTCAATGTACTTATTCTATTACCAATGATATTAATTGCTTTCAATTCACTGAGAAGACTTTGGTACAATTCTATAAGGGGGAAAGCTTTATCTACAGAGGAAGTAGAACCAGCAGTAAGAAAATTAAAATTTCTAATAAAAGATTAACAAAGCCTTATGAATTTGATACAAATAACAAAATCACTTGTTTTAGTTTTTGCGATTGTTAATTCAAGCCATTCTCAAGATTTACTTAGTCTTGAAGAAGCAATTGATCTGACACTAACAAACAGTTTTGACATTAAATTGGAAAAGTATAATGTCGAAATTGCTGAAAACAATGTCTCCAGAGCGGTCTCTGGTCAGTTACCAAATTTGGGATATCAGCTAAGTTATCAATATGGTTACTCCAATGCCGAAATTGAAACATTAAATGTAGCTCCTGGTGAAAGTAACCCTCCATTAGAGTTAGATGGATCAGCGCAAACATTTAGTATGACTCCTGAAATCTCGATTCCAATTTTCTCAGGTTTTAGAAATAAGTATCAGTTTAAACAATTAGTTGTAAAAAGTGATTTGTCCATTCAATTATTAAATAAAGCAATTGAAAGAGCTATTAGCAACACAGTTTCAACTTATCTTGAGCTAGCAAGGATACAAGGGCAGTTAAAAATAAATTTAGAAATTATTGAGATTTCTAATGATAGATTTAAACGAGTTATAGAGGATGCTCAATATGGATCGACTAACTCACTAAGGAAACTTCAGGCTGAAGTAGATTTAAAAAAGGACTCCTCAGATTTTAGAAACACACTATTAATGTATGAAAATACAAGGCGAAACTTAAACTTCTTAATGGCACAACCTTCCGAAAGAGAATATGTCGTAGAACAAGAAATTGCTCTTGCCGAGAAGTTGTCATACAATGACTTAAAGACGGAATTGTTTCAGAAAAATTCTGATTTACAAATCTCAATACTTTCGAGAGAAAACTCAACTTATCAAGCAAAAATAGCCAAATCTTCACTTAGCCCAACATTAAGTGGATATGCCAATTACTCATTTCTTGATACTCAGAATGACGCGGCATTCCTTCAAAGTCAAAAAGTAAGTGGGCCAAATGTCGGTTTGAGAATGTCATGGACGATATACAATGGAGGTGCAAATAAGATTAATATAAAAAATGCTAAAATAGGCTTACAACAGCAGCAAGTTACTCTTCAAAAAGTACAAACAGAAATAGAAAAAGAACTACAAAATGCCTATTCTCAATATGAAAATAACCAGCAGCAACTTCGAATTGAGAAGGCTAATTTAAATACGTTCCAACTAAATTTTGAGAAAACTTCTCAAGACTTCAAACTGGGAATAGTCGCTGCGTCAGATGTACGGATTGCACAGTTAAATCTTTCTTCAGCAAAGAACAGAATAAATAACCTTACTTATTCTGTGAAGCAATCTGAAATAAAATTGCTTGAACTAACTGGTCGGTTACAACTCTACTCCATAGACAAATAACTACAAATAAATCTTGAAAACTAAAGGTTCAAATTGAAGGAATAACTAATAAATACGCAATGAGAACGAATCAACGAGTGAAGAAGTTATCACGACAAGAGCTTGATAGCAAATTAGAGAAAGCACAGCACGTAATACAAAAAATAATATATAGGAATTCCCATGACTTGCGAGGTCCTGTATCAACATTGATGAGTATCGTTTATATTCTAAACAAAAGCGAAATTGGTCAAAAGGAAAAACAATTAGTAAAGTACTTAAATGTGACTATTAGAAGGCTTGATAAAATAATTCGAGATATTAATTCAGAACTAACTGAAGAACATTAACACACATTCTTCCGGTAAAATAAATCAATAATCTTGGCAAGATTGATTTGGCCATATCTTGACAATAACTTCAAGCGATTTGATGCCTGATGGGTTTTAGTTTTAATCATGAATTCTTGAAAAAAGTACGTCCTCCTAAAGCCTCATTTCACACTAGGAAGACGTAATATTTACTAAA
>JANSWY010000115.1 GCA_024743255.1 bacterium
CATCATTACCTACAACATTTACAAGTCCACTTAGCTGGGCACCTTTTAAGTCATTGTGAATAATGTTGATAAGGCTACCCATCTCAACACCGTGAACGCTGTATACATAGCCTCCTAAAATATTTAAAGAGACATTGGTAGCTACCAATCTTGATTGAATTCCCGCTGTTCCAAATCCTGGTATAAAAGATATTTGTGCAGGCATGTAAGTTGGTTCTTTTTCTGGCTTTTCATCCTGGGCTTGAGTTGTCCCAACGATAAGAAGTAAAGCTGTAGCAAGTGAAAGTAATCTAGTTTTCATAATTGACCTTTTTGTTTGTTTTCAGTCTTATGGAAACTAAGTTTGGATTTACCCCCATGAGTTATTTATATTTTTTTTAAATGAGAATTCTGACTAGAGATTTGATTGTGGCTTTTTACATGAAAATACCACCGCCAATGGTTGGAGAAGCCTTCTTTTTGATAGGATTAATAGCATCTGTATTCAACTTGCCAAATGAAGTGGGATTCATTGGACTTCTATTTGCAGTTATAGGGGCAATCATTATATATAGAAAAATCAAGATTTTTAAATACGGTCTTTATGTGATGAGACATGGGGAGAAAACAGTGGCAACTGTTTCAAATATCACAAATATTGATAATTCTGATTCTAACTGGAGCAGAGAATTCACATTGAAATATGAAGCCAGTGGAAAGACTTTGAGCTATAGATTTAGTACCAATTCCGATCATAGGACAATGGCAAAAGGTCAGAAATTTCCAATATTCTATCTACCATCAAATCCAAAACTAGTTTTTCTACCTAAAAAGTATCATCTATACATATAAGTGTGCAGCCATTTATTTTAAATCTTTAAATACTTTGGTGCTTACCCAATATATATTTCCATTACTGGTGCAGAAGAAATATTTCTTGCTGATATATGGACAAATTCGGAATGAATGCATTACAAAATAGTCCTTTCAATAAACCAAAACAAGCCAACCAAAGCAATCATCACCGATGCTGGAATTTGAACCCATTGTCGATACCAGCTTTTTTTTCTGATCATCCAAAACAGTGCCGCAGCTGAAAACAAGACAATTAACTGCCCTAGTTCTACTCCAATGTTGAAAGCCAATAATGTAGGAACCAATCCATTTTCAGGCAATCCATATTCATTTAGCACAGCGGCGAAACCTAATCCATGTAATAAGCCAAAGCTAAAGACAATAAGCGGTCGCCATTTGTTGGTTTCCTTGAAAAAGCAGTTTTCGATTGCTACATAAATGATAGAGAAAGCTATCAATGGTTCAACAATATTGCCGGGAGCCTGGATTATTCCTAATGCAGCAAGCGCTAATGTTACAGTGTGGGCAAGTGTAAAAGAAGTGACTTGCCAAAGCAAAGAACCGATGATTAGGCTTGAAAAGAATAATCCTAAAACAAAAAGTATGTGATCCAGTCCTTTGGGGATTATATGTTCTATTCCTGCTTTAATGAATAACAGAAACCTTTGTTGCCAGGACATAGCTGCTAAACGACGCATCCTTTGTCTTTTTAAGGCAGCTTCGTATTCTGCAGTCATTTGCTGGTCTTGCATAGAAAGCTGACCTTGTTCTATTTCTGAAATGATTAGCTCATCCTCGGGATGGGAGAAAGCAGAAAAGCCAAGGACCAGGAAGATGCAGAAAAGCAATGTTTTTGGAAGCGACATATAATTGGCTATCAAAAAATACAGCCCGGATTGACCCGGGCTGTTTTATGGATTAATTCTATTGTTCTTTAATCTGAGGAACCATCAAGTCCTCTTACTTTCAGTAACGCATCAATCTCTGGTTGACGTCCACGAAACTGTGTATATAAATCCATTGCTTCTTCAGTGGAGCCTTTTTCATAAACATGAGTTCTAAGCTTTGCTGCCAATTCAGGATCAAATACATCTCCGGCTTCTTTAAATGCTTCAAAGCCATCTGAATCCAGTACTGCTGAGTGAACATAGCTGTAGTAACCAGATGCATAACCTCCTGCGAAAATATGTGAGAAGTAAGTACTTCTGTATCGAGGTGCGATTTCATCAATTAAACCTATTTTCTTGAGAGAAGCTTCTTCAAAAGCATCCGCATCTTTAAGGTCTTCATCTGCCTTAACAGTGTGCCAATCCATATCAAGCAGAGACGCTGCAAGGTATTCCGTATTCTCAAACCCTTGATTGAATTTGGATGCCTTTAAAAGCTTATTTATCAATTCATCAGGAATAACTTCTCCAGTTTGATAATGCTTTGCGAAAGACTTCAGTATTTCGGGCTCACTTGCCCAGTGCTCCAAGATTTGTGCTGGAAACTCTGTGAAGTCACGTGGACCAGATGTTCCTGCCATGCTACCGTATGTGACATTGGTTAAAATCCCGTGCATAGCATGTCCAAACTCATGAAATAACGTTGTGACATTTTCAAAGCTCAGCAGAGCAGGATTGTCACCAACGGGAGCAGGGAAATTACATACATTTACAACAATTGGTCGCTCTCTTCCATCGAGGTTTGATTGTCCTTTAAAGCTACTCATCCAGGCGCCTCCACGCTTATTGGAACGAGTGAAGTAATCACCAATGAATATCCCAAGATGACTTCCATCTTTATCCTTCACTTCCCAAACACGAGCATCAGGATGATAAACATTGACGTCATATAATTCTGTAAAGGTCAGACCCCACAGTTTGTTTGTTGTTTCAAATACCCCGTTTAGGACGTTATCCAGGGATAAGTATGGTTTTATGGCTGCTTCATCTAAGTCGTATTTTGCTTTACGTACTTTCTCTGCATATTGCCACCAGTCCCATCCGGCCAGTTTGAATTCGTGACCTTCCATGTCAACTACTGCCTGCATATCCGCAACTTCTGCTTTTGCTCTGGCTAATGCCGGTTCCCATAATTTGGTCAAAAGGCCATAAACCTCATCAGGAGATTTTAGCATTCTCTCCTCCAAAACAAAGTGAGCATGTGTTTCATAGCCCATCAATTGGGCACGCTCAGCACGCAGTTTTGCTAATTTCGCGGCTACTTGTTTGTTATCCGTTTCATTATCGTTATCACCTCTCTGAACATAAGACTTGTACAATTTTTCGCGTAAATCCCTTCGGTTAGATTCAGTTAAGAAAGGATACATGCTACTTCGGTGTGGGGTAAATACGTATTTATCTTTGTATTTTGCTTTTTCTTCTTCCGTCTCTGCTCTATCCATCTTTTGAGCAGCTGTTTCAGCCGCAGCGGCAATAGTACCTTCCGACAATCCATCCAGGTCTTCCTCTTCCAGGATGAGTTCAAAACCATTAGTTTCAGCCAAAAGGTTTTGACCAAAAGCTGTTGTTAGTTCTGAAACCTGAGAGTTGATTTCTGTAATTTTTGCTTTTTGCTCTTCATTCAAGAGAGCTCCACTTCTAACAAAAGACTTGCGTGTGTCTGCCAATAGCTTTTGTTGTTCGCTAGTAAGATCAAGAGTTTCCCGAGCTTGCCAAATAGCTTCAACTCGTTTGAACAGACCTTCATTCAGTGTGATCTTGTCGCTATGGGCAGAGACAATTGGGCTTAATTCACGCTGCAATTCCTGAATTTTTGGATTGGTATTTGAACCAGTCATGTTGTAGAAAACACGAGATACCTTTGTGAGTAATTTTCCAGCTCTTTCCAATTCCTCAAGAGTATTGGCGAAAGTTGGGTCTTCAGGGTTATTGACGATCGCATCAATTTCCGCCAGGTTCTCTTTCATACCTTTTTCGAATGCCGGCATGTAGTGTTCATCCTTGATCTTATCGAATGGAGGAATACCAAATGGGGTATCCCATTCCTGAAAAAATGGGTTTTCTGAAGATTGCATTTCAGTTTGTTCTTGTTGTGATTGACAAGCACCTAAAAGCACTATCGTTGCGATAAAAAGTAGTTTTTTCATTCTAGGTTAATTTATGACAAAGCGAATATATTGTTGTCATTAGACTAAAGCCAGAAGTCTTACATGGTTGGTATTAATATGCTGTTAGTTAGTAGATAAGGTATTTATGTAAGGATAACATAAGACAATCATAATTTATTGGTTTTGAGATTTATGTTTATTGGTAATACTTCTAATAACGTTCCTTTGGAAAGAGCTAAGAAACCACACCAATATTCCAATTGATAGTAGGATTGCAAGAATTGAATAAGCAGGATTTAGCCAATTAGCCCAAAGGTTTAATATTCCAAAATAAAATATTACGCTGGAAAAGAAGCTTACACCGCTTGACATGATTCCCAATATATCACCTAGTGTAGAGGATATTAGATAAAGAATGAATACATAAATTTCAAAGACCAGTGACTTTAATATGTATTTGATTTCAAGTATCCGTTTAGAAGCTGTCCTGGTTAGTTTTAAATTTCCACTATTCGAATTTGAATCAATTCCTTCAATGATACTTTGGATCTTGGCATCAGTCTTTCTGGTACTCTTTGCATTTTGATATCTGATTCTAAGTCTATAGCTCTTGAGAATCGCATAGGCTGTATTAATGTCCTTGGTACTTTCCTCTCCCAACTTGTGAGCTAAAGCATATTCAATGGCAACAGAATATGCAATTCGCACGAGGGGTTTTGAAGTCAGTTGGTCTATGCCCAAAATTTGATAGTAGTCCTTCATCAATCTTCAATTTAAGAATCTTTTGAAATGATGAATAAATGATTTGACTGTTTTTAGACACAATGATAGCTACGGGAATAAAAGATTATGCATAGGTGATATCTCTATCTAAATTGATACCACCTATGCATTATTTTAGTTCAATACTTGCTGTGCTGCAAAATTTACATCAAACCATGATCCTCCGTTTAGGCAATCTACTCCATGTGATTGCAGGAATTGGTTGGCCTGTCCACTTCTTCCTCCACTTGCGCAGCATAATACTACTTTTCCATCGATCGACTTCAGTTCTTCAAGCCTTTCAGGAATTTCATTTAAAGGAATGTTCTTTGATCCAGCAACATTTCCTGTCATGAATTCCATTGGAGTTCTTACATCAATGATGGTAGCTCCGTTTTTTATTGCTTTTTCTAATTCATTCATATCTTGAAAATTTGGATATGTGCAAATCTTCGAACTTTCAAGGACACTTTTGGTAACAACTGTTACACATCATTAAAGCATAGTTTCTGGTTCCTTGTATTCCGTAACTTTCACACAGGACTTCTGGATTTCCTTGAATCCACCTTCCACATTCACCAGATTTTTGAATCCATTTGCTTTGAGTATTGAGGCAGCAATTACAGATCTATAGCCTCCTTGACAATGTATGTAGTACTTCTTATTTGAATCCAATTGACCAAGGTTTTTATGAATGAAATCCAGAGGAAAATTGACTACCCCTTCCACGTGCTGGGAGTAATATTCAGAAGCTTTTCTCACATCTAAGACATTCAGCACTTCTGTATCATATAATCCCACGAAATCATTTGCTCCTATGGAATGGATAGAGTTCGTATCAAAATCAGCTTTGTTCCATGCCTCAATTCCTCCTTCTAAGAAACCTAGAGTATTATCATAACCAACTCTTGCAAGTCTTGTAACTACTTCTTCTTCTCTTCCTTGATCTGCTACAAATACGATTGGTTGAGTCAAGTCAGGAATTAATGCCCCGGCCCATGGAGCGAAATTATCATCAATTCCTATCCATAGGGATCCAGGAATATGAGATTTTAGGAAATCTTTGGAAGGTCTTGTGTCAAGTATCAGTGCTTCATTTCTATTGACAACATCTTGAAACTGGATTGGTTCCAAAGGTAGAATTCCGTTTTTTAGAACTTCATCGATACTTGCGTAACCCATTTTGTTCATCACCGCATTTTTAGGAAAGTACTGCGGTGGTTCTACTAGTCCATCTGTTACCTGTTTAATGAAATCTTCTTTGGAAAGGTCAGCTTTCAAGGCATAATTGAATAGCTTTTGATTACCGAGTGTGTCGAAGGTTTCCTTACTCATATTCTTTCCGCAAGCTGAACCCGCGCCGTGACCTGGGTAAACTAACACATCATTTCCGAGAGGCATGATTTTATCTCTTAATGAATCAAATAAATGCCCAGCAAGGTCTTCTCGGGAGAGATCGGTTTTAACTGCTAAATCTGGACGACCTACATCACCAATAAACAGTGTGTCTCCTGTGAAGAGTGCATGATCATTACCGTTTTCATCGATTAGTAAGAATGTTGATGATTCCATGGTATGACCAGGCGTGTGAAGAACTTTTATTGTGATATTTCCCACTTTCAATTCTTCTCCATCCTTAGCTACATGAGCTTCGAAATTTGGTTCTGCTGTTGGACCATACACTATCGTTGCTCCTGTCTTTTTAGCTAAGTCCAAATGTCCAGACACGAAATCAGCATGAAAATGAGTTTCCAGGACGTATTTTACATTAGCATTATTGGCTTTCGCTTTTTCAATATATGGAGCTACTTCTCTTAAAGGATCCACAATTGCTACTTCACCATTTGATTCTATGTAATATGCTGCTTCAGCAAGGCAACCAGTATAAATTTGTTCTATTTTCATTTTAATATTTTTTGATTCTTTGGATGCCTCAAAATACGGGAGTAACTAATTGTATTTCTGTTACTTATGTTACATAGTGAGTATGATTTATATCACTTTTTGAGCTGCTGGAAATCAGGATATTTTTGAATAGTTGAAATTTTTTCATTTAATGAGTCAGGTTTTTGAAAACTGGTCCGTCTAGAAGCAAATAATCACAAATGGAGGATCTGCAATTTCGCAATCAGGTATATAGTAAGGCAGATAAGTTGTATCGAATAGCGCTTCGTATTTTGGGCAATACGGAAGATGCCGAGGATGCATTGTCGTTTGTCATGACTAAAGCGTGGGAGAGCCGAAAGTCTTTGTCCAAGTATGAGAGCATTGAAGCAGTATTGGTTCAGACCATTAAGAACCATGCAATTGATCAGTTGAGGAAAAGTAAGAGATTAAGGGAATTCCACTCTGAAGAGACCTCTATTGCGAAGAATCCAGGAGTTTTTAAACATAAATCCAAACATGAAATAGTACAGGAAATAATCAACCAGCTTCCTGAAAAGCAGAGAATCATTATTCACTTAAGAATGGTGGAGGGATACAGTATGCAACAGATTGCAGAGATCATGGATGAGAAGGTAAATACCATAGAAGCAAATGTTTCACGAGCCAGAAAAAAGATAAGAGAAGGTTATGAAAAGAGATATCAAAGAAATTAGGAGCCTTTTTGATAAGTACCTTGAAGGCAAAACTTCATTGGGGGAAGAAGATGAACTGCGGGCATTTCTTCAAAGTGATGACGTGCCTGAAGATTTGATTTCTTTCAAGAAAGAATTCTTGCATTACAAGGAATTTCGGGAGATCCAAGCCCCTGAAATTTCCTATAAAAATGAAGAGGTTAGAGTCATTAGGCCCTGGTGGCAGGAGGTTGTAAGATATGCAGCAGTTTTCTTAATTGCAGTGATCTCATTCAGTATCGGATATTTTTTGAAGAATGATAACAAGGACCTCACCTCTCAGGTAGCATTGCTTAGCACTGAGATTAAAACACTCAAGGAAACCACGGTTCAGGTATTATTGGAATCAGAAGAGTCCCATCAGAAAATCCAGGCGATGGTATTGGCAACACAACTTGCAGAACCGTCTGACCAATTAATGAAGCAGGTGACCAGAGTTTATGAAGTGGACAGTAACCCGATAGTCAAAAATGTTGCTTTGGAATTTTTGATTTCCAAGAAGCAAACAGAGCGCATCAAGAATCTATTATTGGCTTCAATTATTTCTGATGATGATCCATTCATTAAAATGGAGGCGATTCGGGTTCTATCTGAATTTAATGATACGCAAGTCAATGATCAGCTGCAAAAGCTTTTAGAGAATACTGATTTGGACAGTATTGTAAGGGCAGAAATTGAGAAGATACATTCGTCACAAAATCTAAAGAAATTATGAAATCATTATTAGGCTTATGTTTTACTCTAATTGCAGGATTGGCAATTGCTCAACCTCAGGAAGCTTTTGAAATAGAAATCAAAGAAGGATTAGATATTGAAATCAGGCAGAGCTATACCGATTTTGAAGTTATTGGGATAGAGGGGAACAAAGTTTTTATTGAGTTATATAAAGGGTTAACCAAATCGAAGTACTCTTCACCTCCAGTAAGATTTGATGTTGATGATAACCAAATTATCATTACTCACAGTAAGGCCTGGACCAAAAACCATTTCATGAAGATATGGGTTCCAAAAACCAGTCATATCAAGATCAGTTCTCCTTTTGCATCAAAAATTTCTGTTTCTTTTGTAGAATCAGGTTTGGTTATCAAGTCGAGTGATGCGGATATAGAATGTGTTAATGTCTCCGGAGATATTGATATTAATACATTTAAAGGAGACATCTCTGTTGAGAATCTTTTAGGGTCCCCAATTCTGAGTACAAATAATGGAGATATTGATTTATCATTTAAGAATCTCCCAGAGAATTACCCCAATATAATATCTTCCATGTATGGGAATATTGCTGTGTCATTAAATCAATCCGACAAAGTTTCACTGCGGCTCAAAATGGTTAACAACTTTGATAAGATTAAAACGGATTTCAGATTGGGAAGCATGGATCCAAAGACTTTTCCTCTTTATCAGGAAGGTAATTATAATTACTATAGAAATATAAACGGTGGTGGAGTCCCTCTATTTATTAAAACCTTTCAGGGTAAAGTAGAATTAAAGAAAAAAGAATAATCTGATGTCAGGAAAGTGATTTTTGAGTCGTCTTGCCTATAAAAAAAACAAAATGAAAAGACTCAAAATCACACTACTAATTCTATTAATCACACAACTTACATTTGCTCAACAATCTAAAAAACAACAGCAAAAATGGAAGGAAGATATTAGTCATGTTTATACCAAATTACAGGAAAGACATGTTGACTTGTACCACACATCTTCTAAGGAAAAACTTGATGAAACCTATCAAGACCTGATTTCCGATTTACCATCTTTAACGGATCAGCAGATTCTTACCAGGCTTGCCCAGTTTGTTGCCTTAGTAGGGGATGGACATACAGGTTTTGTTGCTGGAAATCAGAAGAAACTTTGGTTCAAATTTCTTCCTGTAAAGCTCTGGTACTTTGGAGATGCTCCTTACGTATATTCAGCCACTTATCAGTTCAAAACTCTTATAGGTAAGAAACTGATATCAATAAATGGGATGCCTATTGATAAGGTTAATGACTTGGTATATAGTACAATTGGTGCCGATAATGATATGGAAAAGAAATATACCGCATCATTTGACATGACCAGACCAGATTTGTTGCAAGCTTTAGGTGTGATTAAATCAATAGAGGAAATAAGCTTCGAGTTTAATGATGGAACGACCATCGAACTACCGTATTTAGCTCTAAAAAAATGGAGAGACGCTGAATGGTTTACACTCAATGGAATTTATGAAAGTGGTAAATCTCCAAGTCAAAGATTAAGCTTTCACTTTGCCTCTGAATTAACACTTCCTCATTTAGTAAATCGGGAATATTACTGGTATGAAGTGCTGGAGGATAATGAGACAATTTTTCTGCAGTACAATACTTGTTGGGACCAGAAGAATCGTCCAAGCTTTACCGAGCTTACTTCCCAGATGTTACAGGAAATGGATCAGAGAGGCATTCAAAAATTAATCATTGACCTTCGCCAGAACTCTGGAGGTGAACCGAAAATTGCAGAGAGGTTTATTGAAGAATTGAAGACCAGTGAAGAATTAGTGAAATCAGGTAATGTATATGTTTTAGTTGGTAGAAGAACATTTTCAGCAGCGCTAACGAATGCAGCTCAGTTGAGAAAAATAGGTGCTATCACAGTTGGAGAACCGCCCAGAGGTAAACCTAATAATCCAAGTGAGGGTAGAGATATTACAACTTCTAATAAAAAGCTTTGGGTAACTGTTTCAACTCAAATGGTAATTAGAGATGAGGAATTGGGTGATGCAAAGTATCTTCCGGTAGATCATTTGATTGAACAGTCAATTGATGACTTAGCAAAAGGGACTGATACTGTTTTTCAGTGGGCAATAGATAGGAATAATGAATTAAGTGAGCTATAAAAGTTGAAGTACACCCTTGAACAAGGGTGTACTTTCCTTCCTAGTTTTTGGTTAACGTATAATTCACTCCGAGCAACAACATTGAAGTTGTCATCTCATAAGAAACCTCACTTCCCGGAATAGCTCCATATGGCGGTGCTATTTCGATCAAGCCAGGGTTCAATATCGCGCCGCTGGTTGCACCATCACTCATTCCTCTATGATAACCTGCATCTATCGATAAGTTATCGGTTGCTACAAAGCTCAGTCCAAACTGAAATGCATTCTTGATTACCGCGGGAGCAGGAACACTAAAGAATGCCACATCTTCCGTGATAGGAGCTGATCCATATGTATACCCAACCCTCAACGGTAATTTTTCAATTCCTTTATATTGAAGGCCAGCAGCTATAACTGATACATTTTCCCAGCCAAAACCTTGGACTGAAGCTGTTTGTGTCCAACCTGCTTCCGAGAAGCCATCAGTATTTTCATAATCAATCATTCTATAGTCCACTGCCAAATCAAAATTCTCCAGTGAATAACCAACACCAAAACTGAAGATTGCCGGAAAGTCCATATTGAAAGTGCTGGTAGCAGTTGAATTATCGAGATAGGTGTTGTCAAATTCAAAATCGCTAAAGAATTGTGTGGATTTGTAGGAGGCTCCTAGTTTGAGGCCTGTTTGGGAATCAAAGAATATCCCGACTTGTCCTCCAAACCCTGTGGTGCCGGTTTCATCTGTGGATGGGTATCCAGCAGTTGTTGGGTTAGCAGTTGGATTTGGCATGAGCATAAGGCTTGCATAATTGAATGTTGGTGACAAACCAATTGATAATTTATCAGACAACTGATAAGCCCAGGTAAAACCAACCTGCATCAGAAAGTACTCCGACTCTATTCGCCCGAATCCTCCCATACTTTGAGGAAAGTTAACTGGGTTAGTGTTACTCTCAGGAAAGGTCACACCAAAACCTGCCACAGCAAATGCAGAAGCTCCAAAAGTATGTTTGCTTTCCGGTTTACTCCACACAAATGCCAGTGAAGGTAATGGGGAAAGACCTCTGTCATCTTCGGTGGTGCCACTTACAAATGTGCCGGTTGGCTGTCCAAATCCGTCTAAAACTGGAACAGTTGAAGAGACTTCCGGAGAAGAAAAAAGTAGACCTATATCCACTCGAAATTGATTTTCATTGAATGCTGAAATGGATGCAGGGTTCCATTGTAATGCACCAGAGATGTCCACCGGCTGGCCTGTACTTGCCCCACCCATAGTCATATTAGATGCTCCCACTCCCTGCATCATGTGACCAGTTTGGGCCAGGCATGTTGTAGAGACAGTAAGAAAGAAAAACTGAATAAAATGCGTAATAGTTTTCATTAGATATGTGATTTAATTGGCAGCATTGCACGCAACAAACCACTAGAAAAAGCATAGGAGATTGCGTAATCAATGTAACTGCTGATTGAACATTTATTTAAAGAAACTTATGACTTAAGCCGACCAATCATAATTATTCCCGCTATCATCTTTACCGACTTTCAGATAGACTTGGAATTAGCTGTTTGTCAGTTATAAGGTAGTGAAATTTTGTGGGAATTTTGAGTTTTGAGTTTTGAATTTTGAGTTAGGAGTAGGAAAATCGAAGCTTGAGTACACAACGCTAAAGACAGTAGTAAGGATGTTAGAGTATAGATTTGAGCAATTTGAAGCTTATCTTAACTCAGAACTCAAAATTCAAAACTCCAAAAACGGCGGGGGAGGTGAAGACCACCAATCCATGATGGCCCTTATTATTTATTACCTCACTGATGATAGCTTTAGTTTATTTAGACTCGGTTTATCAACCTTCAACCCAAACAAAGGCCTCAGGAAGAAGACTCTTTTAATGATCAATTCATAAGTAACCAGACAAGCAACCGCTGTAAATAGATTAACTAAAATAAACTTCAGTATAATATTGATTTCCAAAGGAAGAATCAAATATGCCCCTAAATACAAGTAAGCCATATGAATGATATATACCGGATATGCTGCTTCGCTCAAATAGGATAAAACCTTTCCTCCCTTATTAAGATATTGGTGCCCAAACCCAAAAATTGCTAATATCCAGGCAACTGTTTCGATCGGGATAAGAAAATCAGGTGCCTTGAGATTGAAATACCAATACCTTATTGTGAATAATACTATACCCAAACCAAGGTAGAGCCATTTCCATTTAAGTACAGTTTTCCAGAATACGTCTCCTGTGTAGATAAAGGTAAACCCAAACCAAAAAGCTAGAAGTCCGAGCCAAAACCCATGAGCTGTCATAGCATACATGGCATAATCAGCTGGCTTGGTCAGTAGTGTTTCAATAATAAATAGAATTGCAATTAGTAGCAGACTTAGAGGATTACTATACAGCTTTTGAAGTCCCTTTTTTAGCAGATTATTCTCTTTGTGTTTTAAAAGATAAAAGACTCCAATCAATATCAGAACATAGCTGAAAATATTCCCCAAAAACCATAAGTGTCCGGGATTTGGTGAATACGCAAATGAAGTTCCATAATAGTCCTGAAAAATGAACAGGTGCAGTGGAACAATCAGGAAAATACCCGCGATATAAGGAAGGAAAATTCTTAAACTTCTTTCTCCAATTAGCTGCTTCCAGTTTCGTTTCTTCATCGCAAGGCAAACTCCCATTCCAGAGACAAAGAAAAGTAGAGGAATTCTCCAAACATTGAGCAAGGACATTGGAATCCAAATACTTTCCAGGCTCTCTTTACTGGTAATGAAAGCTATAAAAACTCCCCACGGCTGAAAAACAATTGCAATGTGGTAGATTAAGAGTAACCCAATAGCGATTACTCTTAGCCAGTCTATATCATATCTTCTTGAAGTGTTCATATTTTCGAGATTTGATGTCCTTCTTATGATTTGATTATTGAAGCATCTCTGCAATGATTGGGCGGACTGTCTGAAGTTCATCATGAGAGATCTCAAGTCCCATTGGCCCTAATGTGTTAATGAAATAATCATACACAGGTCTTACATCGCTGTAAGGAGTTGAAACCGACTCTTTGGCTGTAGCTCCAAAATTGTTTTTTAGTGTCTGGTCCGCTCCATTTTTAATTAATACCTCTACTATATCCTGGTAACCAAAGAATGCAGCAGTGTGCAGTGCACTGGAACCATCGTTGTTTTGAATATTAATATCAGCACCTGCTTCTACCAATGCTTTTACTACCTCTGGTTTTCCGAAAACCGAAGCGGTAATCATTGGGGTTGAACCTGCCATTGGTTCTTTTGAGTTGAGATCAGTGCCTGCTGCTATATGTTGTTTAATTGCTTCCAGATTTCCTGTTAGAGCTGCGGTATGAATATCAACTTTAATATCTGTACTTGCTTCATTTTTATTTTGTGCATTTGAACACGAAACTGCAATGGAAGCAATGGTTAATATCATCACATAACCTACTAGTTTGATTGAGTTTAACTTGATCTTTTTCATCGTTTTATTATTAAGTGTTTTTGTTTTCAAAATCGATAAAGCAAAGATCTGCCAAATGCTGACGCAAGGTTTATCAGCTATGATGCGAATGATTTAAAGTTTGCGGATAGCATGAAAATTATGATGCAACTATATAAACTATGACGCAAACGGTGTTGCAATCATCAGTTTTTGAGTGTTTAGAAGGTTTTTTCTTAATAATTGGTTTGCAATCAATTTTTATGAAATTGAAATAGGTAGATGGGTAAAAATCTCCTATTTTCGATTTGTCTATTAACAGAATGTCAGGAGAAAACGAAATATCAGACGAGTTCCTATCGAGATTAGAGAGTATTATTCTTGAAAACATCTCAAATGACCAATTTGGTGTTTCCGAGTTAGCGGAAGCAGTAAATATGAGTAGGTCCAACTTATTAAGGAAGGTGAAAAAGTCCACTGATGTCTCGGTAAGTCTTTTCATTCGACGGGTGAGATTAAAAAAAGCTACCGAGTTACTTCAGTTGAATAGCTACACAATTTCCGAGATTTCGCATAAAGTAGGGTTTGGAAGTGCTTCATATTTCATAAAGTGTTTTAAAGAAGAATACGGATATCCACCAGGGGAGGCCGGAAAACAAGAAGCTGAGACTGAGCCTGATGATTCGATTCCTGCTAAAACTTCAAGATCGAGTAAAATCTGGATCCCGGTTGTGGCTACAATGGTTATTGGGATTACTATTTCAATCCTAGTACTAAAGCCTTTTCGTAAGAGGGATATCACCCTGGAGAAGACAATTGCAGTACTTCCTTTTAAGAATGATAGTGATGATTCTTCCAATGTCCATATCATTAATGGATTGATGGAATCTACCTTAAATAACCTTCAAAGATTTGATGAGTTAAGAGTAACTAGTCGGACATCTGTTGAGAAATACAGGGAGTCAATAAAGTCAATACCCGAATTGGGAGAAGAATTAAATGTAAATTATTTTGTTGAAGGAAGTGGTCAAAAAATAGGAGATCAGATTTTACTTTCTATTCAATTGATTGAAGCTCCAAATGACAGACATCTTTGGTCCCAACAATACAAAAGAAAAGTCACTGATATTTTCAGCTTACAACAAGAAGTTGCTCGGGACATTGCTGATCAAATTCAGGTTATTATAACACCGGAGCAGGAAGAGGAACTAAACAAAGTGCCCACGAATAATCTGATTGCATATGACTTCTTTTTGCAAGGAGTTGATTTAATGAATGCAGGCACAGAAGCAGGAATGAAGGAATCAATTAATCTATTTCATGAAGCACTAAGACTGGACCCAGATTTTGCGGCAGCCAATGGAAACATAGCAATAGCATATTACTATTTGGATGTACTACTAGCAGATAAAAAACACACTGATAAGATCAATGATTACGCTGATAAAGCACTTTTGGCAGATCCGAAATTACCTCAAGCGCTCATTGCAAAAGCACTATACTATATCAATAGAGGAGAGTATGATTTAGCTCTTTCCCCAATGGAATTGGCACTTAAATACAATCCCAATGACCCACTAACCATTCATACGATTGCGAACTACTATACTAATTACAGACCCAATACCAAGAAGTATCTTAAATATGCATTGATGGGATTGGCCATAGAAAAAGGAGTAAGTGATTCTTCAGCAGTGAGCTATAGTCGATTACATATTGCAAATGCATTGATTCAAACGGGATTCCAAAAAGAAGCTGAAGAGATGATTAATGAATCAATTGCTTTTGATAGTGCCAATCTCTTTTCTACATATGTAAAAGCATACATTACCTATGCAAGACATAAAGACTTGCAAGTACTCCGAGACGATTTATTTAAGGCCTTAGCGAAAGATACAACACGGTTGGACATTCTACAGGAAGTGGCGAAGGTGTCTTATTTCCAGGAAGATTACGATTTGGCGTACAGATTATACAAAGCTTACTATAATGCTGTAGTGACTTACAACCTAAATATATTCCCAGCAGAAGATATCAAACTTGCCACAGTTTTTAGAGAAAAAGGGGAAATTGAATTATCTGAAAAATTGATGCAACAATACAAATCGTATTGTGATATAGATCCTTCGATTTACAAGGAAATGAGTCTGGCTACTTATTACGTCTACTACAAGGATTACGATCAAGCCATGACTCATTTTGAAGCGTTTTCATCTGAAAGAGACTATATGTACTGGATTCTGGTATTCATGGAGACAGATCCAATTATGGATGAGTTTATTCAACTACCCAGATATAAGGAGATCAAAGCTACGCTTGAAAAGAACTTTTGGGATGATCACAATGAGCTGAAGTCGCTGCTTGAAGCTGAAGGCTTGATTTAATTCTCTCCGTTGTTTGCAATTTGTGTTTGTAGTATCTTTAGTCGAGACACCTACACACGTTATGAAATCACTGATACTATCTTGCTTAATTCTAAGCTGCTTCATTTCATATTCCCAAAATCCAATAACAGGGGAAGATGATTACCTTGATTCCATATGGACTCTTTCAAAAGCGAATCCCGGGCAAGCATTAGAGCAGGGGCATTTACTCTTTGCAAACATTGATACCATTTCGAGCAATCATCAAAAACGAAGAGTTTTTTGGAAGTATCTAGGCCTATTTCGAAAA
The DNA here is from genome assembly GCA_024743255.1 of bacterium. Taxonomy (GTDB): domain Bacteria; phylum Bacteroidota; class Bacteroidia; order Cytophagales; family Cyclobacteriaceae; genus JANSWY01. Next base: position 16,234 of record JANSWY010000115.1, read on the forward strand.
GTTGTGAAACATGATACACTACTTGAAATATACGAGGCAAATATCGACAAGTA
>JANSWY010000119.1 GCA_024743255.1 bacterium
CAAATGACTTTAATATTTCAGGTCATATTCATCCGGCTGTTCGATTGTCGGGAACTGCAAGACAGTCGGTAAAGATTCCTTGCTTTCATTTTTCCAGCAATGCAGCTGTTTTACCCGCATTCGGAGTGTTTACTGGATTTGTTAATATCAAGGTTGTAAAAGGAGATGAAGTGTTTGGTTTAACTAAAAACAAGGTGTTGCACCTTACCGCATAAGATTATTTTACTTTATTCTATAATTTTTTTTAGTTAACTTATACACTGAAATAATCATGAAAATTAGGAATTAATCAATGCCAGTCTTCTTGTAATCTTTTGTATGTTAGAAAATAATTTAGTGTTAAAAGGTTACTTTTTAAGAATTTATGGTATTAAAAGGAGGACAGTGGTCCTGAAGGTGTTATGAAAGACAGTGTTATCCTTGAAAGGTTGGGGAAAGGTGACGAACGAGCTTTGGATTACCTGTACAAGAAATATTACAGGATGATGACAAAGATTGTCCTCACTAATAGCGGTACAGAAGACGAAGCTAAAGATATCTTTCAAGAAGCGCTTTTAACATTTTGGCAAAAAGCTGTTAGTGGAAATTTAGTACTAACAAGTAAGATAAGCACATACCTCTACAGCATTTGTCTCAACTTATGGCGAAAAGAGCTGGATAGAAAAAGTAGACTTTCCAGCGAAGTAAAAGATAGTGAGGAGTATCAGACTCATGAGCAGGAGGAGAAGGTAAGGATTGTGCGTGAGTGCATAGAGGAGCTTGGTGATACCTGTAAGAAGATATTGACTTACTATTATTTTGACGGGCTGTCAATGAATGATATTGCAGAGAAATTAGAGTTTGCAAATCAGGATACGGCCAAGACGAAAAAATATAAATGCAAGAAAAGATTAGACAGTTTAATAAAAAGCAAATATTCGACCAGAGACTTTTTTGATTAATGACGGGACATTCGAATCATAACGACCTAATTGACAGCTTCCTGAGCGGCGGCATGAGTACCTCTGAGCAAGCGGAGTTTGAGCACATGCTCAATTCTGATCCGCTTCTAAAAGAGGAGTTCATGTTTCAGAAAGAGATTGTCAATGGTATCAAAGAGTATAGGAGAGATCAAATGAAACATCGACTTAACCAAATTACCATTGGTGTTGGTGTGACTGGTCTATTACTAAATTCAGGCTTATCAAAAGTTTTGGCTGCTGTAGGAACTATAGGCTTTATTGGAGTTGGATCATACTTTATTGTTGAAGAACTCAACAGTACAAACACTCCAGAAACTATCTCAAGCCTTGATCTTTCTATTGACTCTCCGAAGGAGTTTTCAGGAGAGACTTTTGTATTTGAAATGCCATTAAATGAAGACGTTGCAGACATTAATGAACAGAAGCAGAAGCACGTTGCAGAAAATAATAAGATTACAAGCTCAGTAGCTAAAACTGAAACTACAAAAGTTTCCATTATTGTTGCTGAAGAAGAATCTAAAGAAAAACTTGGAATTTCTGAGGAAGTAGAAATTGCGGAGAAAGTAAAGCAAGCAAACTTTAATGTACCAAGTATGGATGAACTTGGTAATGACGAGGAAACTCTAAATGGAATAGATATTACACTCCCTGACAGTAACCAACCTATTACCACTAAGGAAGAGGCTAGCAAGGAGATCGAAATAGAGAATGTGAGACAAACTAAGTACGACTTACATTACAAATTCTTTAGTGGTAAACTTTTCCTATATGGTGACTTCAACAGTATCCCATATGAATTATTGGAAATAAATTCTGGAGCAAGTAGAAACCTCTATTTATTCCATGATAGTGTTTACTACCAGTTGAGTCAGTTCGAGAAGAACGTTGTTCCGCTGAAACCAATAAGGGATAAGGAATTAATAAGCGAACTGGAGATCATAAGAAAAAACAAAATTGACTAATATTAAAATCCCGAGAAATCGGGATTTTTTATTTTGAGCTCTTCACAACTGCTAAGGTTATTTTATTAATTTTGAGGCGATGGCTGCAGCAGAGAAAAAATATCGTAAGAAAAAATTAGGTAGTTATCCATTTGTCAGTGTTGTATTCAGTATCTCAATAACCCTGTTTGTACTGGGTGTTTTTGGATATCTGATGATCAATGCAACACAGATTACGAAAACAATTAGAGAAAGTGTACAATTGCAGGTTTACCTGAGAAAAAACGTTTCAGAGAGCGAAATGCTTCGGTTTAACAAGACGCTTTCAGCGAAAGAATACGTTCTCATCAAAGATGGTCAACCTAAAGTTGAAACAATTTCAAAAGAACAGGCTGCTGAAGAATATAAACAAGAGCTCGGAGAAGATTTTGTGGAGTTTCTGGGAGAGAATCCATTAAGAGACGTAATCATATTAAACATTCAAAGTGATTACCATCACCCAGACAGTCTTCAAAAAATCAAAACCGAAATCAGTAAAAGTACAGGTGTATTTGAAGTAGATTATCAACAAAATATGGTTAAGCAAATTAATGATAACCTGAAAGTTATATCTGCGACATTATTAGGCTTTGCATTGATATTACTTTTAGCTGCACTTATATTGATCAACAATACTATCAAACTGGCGTTATTCTCTCAAAGATTTTTGATTAGAAGTATGCAACTGGTTGGAGCAACATCTGGGTTTATTCAAGGACCCTTTTTGAGAAGGGCAGTACTGTATGGATTCTTCTCAGCTATAATAGCTTCCGGGGTTCTTTATTCAATTATTATTTATTTGAATAATGAGCTTCCCGATTTGCAAGCGCTTCAAAGTAATCAAAGTCTATTAATTTTGTTTGCCTCTATTATTGTCCTTGGAATGTTGGTTGGGTTCGGTAGTAGTTACAGGGCTGTAAATAAGTATTTAAAAATGTCTCTTGACGAATTGTATTAATGATGGAAAATAAAGAAAAGTTTGCCTTTCAAAGAATCAACTATGTATTGATGTTGGTTGGAATTGCGGTGTTAATGTTGGGTTTTATCATTATGGCCAATGATAGTGAAACTTATGGATTTGGCTTTATGGGGTTAACACTTGGGCCAATTGTAGTAATGCTTGGGTTCATTACTGAGTTTTTCGCCATCATGTACAAACCGAAAAAGTAATCAATGGATTTATTGGAAGCGATAATCTTAGGGATTATCCAGGGATTGACTGAGTTTTTACCAGTCAGTAGTAGTGGGCATATTGAGCTTGGAACTGCCATATTAAACATTCAAACTACAGATAACTTACTTTTTTCTGTGGTTGTACACGCTGCAACTGCTCTGAGTACTATTTTGGTGTTTAGGAAAGATATTCTTCATATTCTCGATGAGCTATTTCAATTCAAATGGAATGAATCTACGGAATTTGTCCTGAAAATTATTATTTCGATTATACCAATAGCTATAGTTGGAGTGTTTTTTGAAGATCAAATTGAGGCATTGTTTGGAGGAAATGTGTTGTTGGTGGGCTCAATGTTAATTCTAACAGGATTATTACTATCATTCACATATTTTCAGAAGTCGAACGATGGGAAAATGACTTATCTATCAGCACTCATTGTTGGAATAGCTCAGTCAATAGCTATCCTTCCAGGAGTTTCCAGATCTGGGGCAACTATTGCAACTGCCCTGATTCTTGGAATTGATAGAGAAAGAGCAGCCAGATTCTCTTTTCTTATGGTACTAGTTCCAATCATAGGGGCTTCAATCTTGAAGTTTAGGGACTATTTACAACAACCTCCTGCTGACCAGGGAATCGGAGGTATAGTGTTGTTTGCCGGTTTTATAGCAGCTTTTGTATTTGGATATTTAGCATGTAAATGGATGTTGGGTATTGTTAGAAAAGGAAAGCTGATCTACTTCGCTATTTACTGTTTCGTTGTAGGGATAATCTCAATTGTTACTCAATTATAATCACGTGGAGGATTTAAAGGAACAATTTGCGGAAGGTAAGGCAATTCTAATAGATAAACCTTTAGATTGGACCTCCTTTGATGTTGTTAAAAAGATCCGAAACAATATTAAGATCAAAAAAGTCGGACATGCAGGTACGTTGGATCCCTTAGCTACGGGATTACTTATTGTCTGCACAGGAAAATTCACAAAACGGATAGAGCATTATCAGGGGCTGGAGAAGGAGTATACTGGAATAATAGAGCTTGGTAAGACAACTCCATCATATGATCTTGAAACCGCATTTGACAAGGAATTTTCGATTGAACATATCGAGGAGAAGAATATTATGGATGCTGCGACAGCCTTAACAGGGGAAATCCAGCAAGTTCCTCCGGTATTTTCGGCAATTAAAGTAGGTGGAGAAAGAGTTTATAATAAAGCCAGAAGAAAAGAAAACATTAAGCTGGATCCTCGAAGTGTAACAATCCACGAATTTGAGATTACAAAAATTTCAATGCCAGAAGTCCATTTTAGAGTAGTTTGTTCAAAAGGGACCTACATCAGAAGTTTAGCGAGAGATTTTGGAGTAATGCTAGAATCTGGTGCATATCTTAAGTCTCTTAGGAGAACAAAAATCGGAGAGTATTCAGTAGATGATGCCGATGATATAGATCAATTCATCAAAACATTAAATAACCAATAAGGCCATAACATGATTGTACTTGAAGGAGCGGATAAATTCAAAAAGCACGATCATACAGTAGTCACTATCGGTACATTTGATGGAGTACATTTTGGACATCAAAAAATCCTTAAAAAGATTATCAATCAAGCGAAAGCGGATAATGGAATAAGTGTGGTGGTGACCTTTTGGCCTCACCCAAGGTTTGTTTTAGAAGGTCCAAATAGTAAATTAAAACTACTCACGTCGTTTGAGGAAAAAGCTCAAATTCTGGAGGATATTGGGATCGATGTAGTTGTGAAAATCCCCTTTACATTAGAATTTTCGAAAACTACCTCAGAAGAATTTATACAAAATACCCTCATTAGAAGCTTAGGTACCTCCAAGTTGGTAATTGGATATGATCACCATTTTGGAAAGGATAGGGAAGGAAGTTTTGATTACTTGAAAGAAAACTCTGAGAGATTTGGTTTTGAAGTGGAGGAAATCCCTCGTCAGGATATTGATCATGTAGGAGTAAGCTCCACCAGAATACGTAAAGCCTTAATGGAAGGGGATATTAGTACAACAACAGAGTACTTAGGTCGCCCTTATCATTTTACAGGTGAAGTCATTCATGGAGAGAAAATGGGAAGAAATTTAGGGTACCCAACTGCCAATATAAAACCTACTGAGCACTATAAGGTATTGCCCGGAGATGGTGTCTATGCTGTGAAGACCAGGTTGAAGAATAGAGATTACTATGGTATGCTATATATCGGAAATAAACCGACCTTATCTGGAAAACGTAAATCTATAGAAGTTAATATCTTTGATTTTGATGAGGAAATCTATGGGCAACAGATTGAAATAATCATGTTGGATCAGCTTAGAGGAGATATTAAATTTCCGGGTTTGGAAGAGCTGAAAGCCCAATTAGCAAGAGATAAACAGAACGCATTAGCTATAATAAATAACCTACCCCAATGATTAATAAAGTTGTAAAGAACGCTACTGAAGCCGTTCAGGATATCCCAAATAACGCCACTCTGATGTTAGGTGGATTTGGGCTTTGCGGTATTCCTGAAAACTGCATATCGGCCTTAGTAGAATTAGGTGTTAAGGGACTAACCTGCATCTCCAATAATGCTGGAGTTGATGATTTCGGTATTGGATTGATGCTTAAGACCCGACAGGTAAAGAAAATGATATCTTCCTATGTAGGTGAAAATGCTGAGTTTGAAAGACAGTTGTTGTCAGGAGAACTAGAGGTTGATTTGATACCGCAAGGAAGTTTAGCAGAAAGAGTTAGAGCTGGAGGTGCCGGAATACCAGCGTTTTTTACTCCTGCCGGATATGGTACTGAAGTTGCTGAAGGAAAAGAAACCAGGGAGTTTGAAGGTAAAATGTATCTCCTCGAAAGCTGGTTGAGAGCCGATTTTTCCCTTGTAAAAGCCTGGAAAGGTGATACAGCAGGGAACTTAATTTACAAAGGGACAGCCAGAAACTTTAATCCTATGATGGCTACAGCAGGAAAAATTACTGTTGCAGAGGTAGAGGAGTTGGTTCCAGCTGGCGAATTAGATCCTAACCAAATCCATACTCCAGGAATATATGTTCAGAGAATTTTCCAGGGTGAAGGATATGAGAAAAGAATTGAACAAAGAACTGTAACGCCCTAAACCCTAAACAACAGACCCATGTTAGATAAAATTGGAATAGCGAAAAGAATAGCACAGGAAATTAGGGATGGTTATTATATCAATTTGGGAATTGGTATACCTACTCTTGTCGCAAATTATATCCCGGATAACCTGAATATTGTATTGCAATCAGAAAACGGACTGCTTGGAATTGGGCCTTTTCCTAAAGAACAGGATGTTGATGCTGATTTAATTAATGCAGGAAAGCAAACAATTAGTATGTTAAACGGTTCATCATTATTCAGTTCGGCGGAAAGCTTTGCTATGATTAGAGGTGGTCACGTTGATTTGACAATCCTTGGCGCTATGGAAGTTTCTGAGAATGGTGATATCGCAAACTGGAAAATACCTGGTAAGATGGTTAAGGGAATGGGAGGAGCGATGGATTTGGTGGCATCTGCCGATAATATCATTGTAGCTATGCAACATAAGAGTAGATCAGGAGCCTCTAAGTTGCTTAAAGAATGTACTTTACCTATTACGGGTATCAATTGTGTTAATAAGATCGTTACAGATATGGCGGTCCTTGATGTTTTGTCTGAAGGAGGATTTAAATTGTTGGAAAGAGCACCTGGTGTTTCTGTACAAGAAATAAAGGATTCCACAGAAGGAACTTTAATAGTTGAAGGAGAAATTCCTGAAATGAAAATCGATTAATAATGAAAAAATTCGTACTTGTTGGATTATTGATGTCTATAGTTCTTGCAATGAGCTGTGGCGATGATGGACCTGTATTCTTCTCTATTGAAGACGATATAGCCTTGGGAAAACAAGTACGAGATCAGATCGCGGAGGATACCTCTTTCGTAATACTAGATCCTGAGCAATATGCTTTTGCATACAATTTTATGAATGCAATGCGTGACGAAATTCTGGCCTCACCTGAAATACAGTATGATACATTGTTTGAATGGGAGATCTATATCATTCATGACGATGAGACTTTAAATGCATTTGCAACACCCGGAGGATACATATATGTATATACAGGACTCATCAAGTTTTTGGAACAATCAGATGACCTGGCTGGAGTTTTAGGTCATGAAATTGCTCACTCAGACCGAAGACACAGTGTGAGACAACTACAAACACAGCTTGGAATCTCTACGTTACTGAGTATTGCACTTGGTGAAGATCCGGATAAGTTGTCTGAAGTCGTAGGAACCATTTCGGGTAACCTTGCAGGCTTGACTTTTAGCAGAAATCATGAATCAGAAGCTGATGAGTACTCAGTCAGGTATTTAGAAAGTACTCCTTATCAATGTGATGGAGCAAAGTCATTTTTTGAGAAGTTATTAGAAGAAGAATTAACAGGTTCACAACCTGCATTCTTAAGTACACATCCGGACCCAGAAGATAGGGTGGAAGATATTAGTGCATTGGCTGGGACATTTCCGTCTTGCACAGGGAAGGCCCAGGTCAATCAGCAATCATTTTTGAGTTTGAAAGTTAATTTACCTAGATAAAGATGAAAAAATCTAAGATTTGGATAGAAGTAGAATTGGATGAGAACAACATTCCAGAGAAAATTCAATGGGATGCAGATGAAAAAGGAGATGAGGGGCTTACAGAAACCAAATCAATGAGCCTTGCACTTTGGGACGCTGATCAGAAGAATACGATGAGAATTGACCTCTGGAGTAAGGACATGCCGGTAGATGAAATGAAAAGGTTCTATATCGATTGTATTGGAGGTATTGCTCAGAGTGCTTTGAACAGTACAGGAGATGAGTACATTAATGCTGAATTGAATGCAGTTTGCGATAAACTAATCAAACACCTACAAGACGAACTGAATCAATAATATCCCTTATTGTTCTCTGTGATAAATTTTTAATTAACTGGTCTTGCAGATTACATAAATTTCCAAATTTTCTCTGGAAACGTTTGCTCATTGCGTAATTTCTAAGAAAATATTATGCATGCAGAGTAATTTTCGTTGGTTTGTAAATTTAAAATCTGTAATATTAGAGTGTCGAAAAATATTCGCCCAAAAACGAATCACATGAAGAACAATTACACAAAGATTTATTTAATGCTTTTCGCACTGTTTTTTGCAGGAACGGGTGCGTTCGCTCAGGGGACAAAGGTCTCAGGAACGATAAAGGATGAAGGAGGAGAACCTCTCATTGGGGTTAACATTTTGGTGAAGGGGACTGTAACTGGTACTATCACCAATTTAGATGGACAGTTTGAGTTAAGTGTAAGCTCACCACCACCTATTACACTAGTATTTACCAGCATTGGATATGAACCACAGGAACTAAGTATTTCCAATGCTGAAGTGAATAACCTCAACATTACAATGAATGAGTCTGTATTGTTGGGACAGGAGGTTGTTGTTTCTGCTAGTCGAGTAGAGGAAAGCATTTTAAGATCTCCGGTTTCTATTGAAAAAATGGATATTCTAGCTGTTCAAAACACAGCATCAGATAACTATTATAAGGCTATTGCCAATCTTAAAGGAGTGGATGTAGCTACTAGTAGTATCAACTTTCAAATCATAAATGCGAGAGGTTTCGCTTCCACAGGAAATACTCGTTTCGTTCAGCTGACAGATGGAATGGACACTCAGGCTCCAGCTCTAAACTTCCCGATTGGTAACCTTAACGGACCATCAGAATTGGATGTGGAGAGTCTTGAATTGATTCCAGGTGCTTCTTCTGCACTTTATGGACCAAATGCTTTCAATGGTATTCTATTAGTTAACAGTAAGAGTCCATTTGAATATCAGGGTGCAAGTGCATTTGCAAAGGTAGGAGTGAACCATGTTGGTAGCAACGCAGATCAAGATGCAGCACCGTTATATGAGTTCTCTGCCAGATATGCAAAAGCATTTAATAATAAGCTTGCTTTCAAACTGAATATTAGCTACATGAAAGCAGATGATTGGCATGGTACTTCAACGCAGGATAGACTTGCGGATGGAAATCCATTTTCAAGTATTGGAGGTGTTAACCCTGGAGCAGATAGAGTTAATATAATGGGAGATGAAGGTTCTTTGAATCTTAATATCCTAAGATTCAGTAGAAATGATCCTGCAAATGGTACTCTGGGATGGGAGACATCAGCATCAATTACTGCATATAGCTCTGGAGCAACAGCTTGGCAATATGCTCAGAATGGTTTCTTGCCAAACCACGTGGTGGCTGCACCAGGTTATGAAGAAAGACATCTGGTTGATTATGGAGCTGAGAACTTCAAGGCTAATGGAGGTCTTTACTACAGAATTAATGACAAATTGGAGCTTAGTTACCTATATAATGGAGGATTTGGTACTAGTATCTATACAGGAGCTCAAAGATATTCTCTAAAGAACTTTAGCATCCAGCAACATAGACTTCAATTAAGAGGAGATAACTTCTTTGTAAGAGCTTACAGCACGATAGAAGATTCAGGCGACTCCTATATTGCAGAATTCTTAGCTTTAAAAGTCAATGATAATAGATTCGGAGGTACTACTAATTACCTGACAACATACCCATTAAGATATCTTCAATACTTACACGACCTGGGTTACAGACCTACCGACAATCCAGGATCAGTTACTCTGGAAGAACAAATCGCAGCACACGAATTTGCTAGAAATTCCATGGATTCATCAAGCCCTATCGTTCCTGGATCAGATGAATGGAATGCTTTAACTGAGGAATTAAATGAAGGAGTAATTCCTATCGGACCAAAATTCAATGATCAGTCTGCAATGTATCATGGAGAATTCCAGTATGACTTCAAAAATCAGGTTGATTTCATGGAGCTAATGGTTGGAGCAAGTATCAGACAATTTGCTCTTGGTTCTAATGGTACTATCTTCCCGGATACTACTGGAAACGATATTAACATCAACGAATATGGAGCTTATTTGCAAGCAGGTAAGAGAATCAATGATGCCCTTAAATTAAGTGGTTCAGTAAGATTTGATAAGAATGAAAACTTTGATGGGCAGGTTAACCCAAGAATTTCAGCTGTATATACTGTGGGTTCTAATCATAACTTCAGAGGTTCATTCCAGACTGGTTTTAGAAACCCAACTACGCAAGGACAGTACATTTCACTAGATATTGTTTCGGCAAGACTTCTAGGTGGTTTGCCTCAGTTTTATGAATTCTACGACTTGACTAGAAGAAGTTCAACTAATACTCCATTAGCCTTTACGGGTGGTTCAGTACAAGCTTTCAGAAACCAGGTATTTACTGGATTAAGTCCTTACGACCCTTCTGCTACAAGCTTGTTGGAACCTTTCACAGAAGCAAAACCAGTACAACCTGAAAAAATCAGATCTTTTGAATTCGGATATAAGAGTTTGATTGGTAATAAACTTCTTGTTGATGCTGTTTATTATTACAATACATTCCAGGACTTCATCACTCAAGAGAGAGTAGTTATTGCGAATGAGTTAACTGCTGCAGATGCTGCAGATGTTAATGCCCAGGCAGGTGCTGATCTTGTGGCGGCTGGAGATCCTCAGTATTCTAGTATCCTTAATGGTTCATCTACTAACACATTCCAGGTTTATACCAACGTGGAAGAGGAAGTAACTTCGCAAGGTGCGGCAATTGGCTTGACATATTCTTTACCTAAAGGATATACAATTGGAGGTAACTATAACTGGAATACATTCAACGGAGGATTCACAGAAAACCAATTGAATGATTTCAACACTCCAGAGCACAAGATGAACCTGAAATTTGCTAATCGTAAGGTTACTGATAGAATCGGATTTGCGCTTACCTGGAGATGGCAAGATGAGTTTAGATGGGAGTCTTCATTCGGTATTGGAGATGTTCCAGCATACAGCACATTGGATGCTCAGATTAGCTACAGAATGAAGGAGATTAAATCCGTATTTAAATTAGGTGGTAGTAACATATTAAATCAGTACTACAATCAGAGTATTGGTGGTCCGAATATTGGTGCTATCTACTACTTCTCCGTGACTTTTGATGAGTTAATGAACTAAGAACAAGCATTATAAATACAGGAAGGCGAAAGAGTGATCTTTCGCCTTTTTTTATGGTTTACTTTTGATTGTTTAGATTCATCCAATAATAGTAAATGTCTATGTGAGAAGAAAACAGCATACTATATACATATAATGAGCGAACCAGGCCAGCTGAAATCTTTCAAGCCTTTTGTGATGAGTTAGGGAAACATTATCAGAAAAAGGGTATGAAATATTTTAGATCGGGACCTAGGTTTGTGCTCGATACTAAAAGGAATAAAATAGTCTTAACTTTTAACAGTTCTAGAAGGAACACACCAGGAAGATCTGTGATGATTGAACGTGGTGTATCTATATTTTATTTGGAGCTTGATAGTAAAAATCCCGTTTTTAATAGCTTTACTCTGTTCTCGAAGAAATTAGATACCGAGGAACAGGGTAGAATCATAATCGAGAATTTGGTAGGGGAGCAGATAACCCGAATATAAGAGAATGTGGAATCAGAATTCCGATACAATAAGAACTTCAACGTGTACGGCTTAACAGAGAATGGTTTTCGGCAGGTAATAAGTTTCTTGGATGGGAAAGTATTTGCATGGTCAGAAGACCTTTACGATACCGAAAAAGTGAAGCTATTAATTGAAGGGCTTGGTAGTTGGGGGAGAAATTTCACAAGCAAAGAAATGTTGACACAGTTTTTAGCAAAGCAGCACCCCACGATCAATTATTAGCAACACGATAGTTTAAAGAAATAATAGTGCATTAAAAAAGGGCTGAGAATTTCTCAGCCCTTTGATTTTGGGTTAATGTATGATTCTGATTATTGGATAATAGAACTTACGTGAAGAGCTCCGTTAAGTGCTCCATCAAGCTCATTACCATCAGTATCAAATGCTTTATATGCGTCAGCAGCATAAAGAGGTGCCTGACCTTGTCCTTCATTTAAGCTAACAAGTACCCATCCAAGAGGAGTAGCTTCAGATACTTCAGTTTGTACAACCTGAATAGTAAGTCCAGAAAGCATTGTTACCTGAGCACCATTTTCTAAGTCTGAACCTAAGATTTTAGAATCTGTTACATGGTTTAATAAGAATGCTCTTGCTGTTGCAGCATTTGGAGTTACAGAAGCGATTAAGTCTTCTTTGCTGATCTCCAACGCAGCAGCAACACCAGTTAGTACGTCGTTAGTTGGGATGAATGCAGTGTACTGTCCAGTTCTGTCAGCAAGAACACTAGCAACAGCAGTTTCTCCAACAGGAACATCACTATCAGCAACACCGATGATTCCCACAACATCTGTGAAATCAGCTCCTAATAATACTGGTTGAGCTAAAGTACCAAGGTTAAGTCCAATTTGAATGAACACTGTTGGTGGAATTAGAATAGTTTCAACTTCGTGAGCAACGCCATTAGTTGCTAAGATATCAGCAGTAAGGATTTCAGAACCATCAACATCAGAACCTGCTTCATTTACAAATCCAGCTTCAGTAACTGATACATTCTCAGTTTGTAGAGTGGTTGCGGAAGAACCTAATAGATCGTCACTTGTTAATGTTCCAGTGATGAAGTGGAATCTTAAAACACCACCAATTACACTTGGAGTAATAGTGTTAAGATCTGTAACACCTAAGGTAGCTTTCAATTTATCAAAAGCAGCATCATTTGGTGCGAATAACGTGTACTCAGTTGTTCCTTGAAGGTAACCTAATAATTCAGCGTCACCATCAACAAAATCGATTAATTGAGTGAAATTACCCAATGCTACTAACGTGTCGTAAAGGTTGCTTGTTGGCGTAGGAGTAGTATCGCCATCATCTCCACCGTCATCATCACCACAACTAGTGATAAATACTAATGCAGTTAGTGCAAATACCATTGCAAGTAACCTTCCGTTTAGTAAGTTTAAAATTTTCATAGAATACTTCAGTTTTGGTTTATTTAAAAAATAATAACACAATTAGATTAATATTGTTCTGACGCCATTCAATTAAGTGAGGGATTGATTATATCTTTTTCACGCTAGCTAATTCGAATTACGCAGTTAATATTGAATTATAAAATTAGTTATGCATGCATAACAATTTTTAAAAAAAGCTAAAAAAATGGAAAATAAAAAGTTTTTCTTGAGAATAAGTTAAATAATTTCCAATCATTTTATAGCTCTTAACGGTGTTTTGTTGCCTAATATTTTGATTGAAAATTAAAAAAGGCCACCTGTTAATAGCAGTGGCCTCTGTACACCCAGAAGGAGTCGAACCCTCAACCTCTGGAGCCGAAATCCAGCGCTCTATCCAGTTGAGCTATGGGTGCATTAAAAAATCGTGGTGCAAATATATTAAGATGATTGAAATTGAGATGATATGTTGGTAGCTTTTTCGTAATCTTAAAGGCTTTTAAGAAATTCTTTACCAATACCTGATTTGAGGTACTTTTCTCTTTTCCTGGCTGAGGCTCTGTCAGGTGCTTTTTCTTGGTATATTAAAATCCATGGTCGAAAACCCTTTGTAGATTTGGTCTTACCCTGATAATGTTCTTTTAGCCGTCTATTTAGATCTTTGGTGAAGCCAACATATATTCTGTTATCTACTTTACTTTGAATAGCATATATAATATTAGACATGATGGTGACGTTTTCGCATTCCTTAGCGCTCCCTGCCTGCCGGCAGGCAGGTATCCAGTTGAGCTATGGGTGCATTAAAAAATCGTGGTGCAAATATATTAAGATGATTGAAAATCAAATGATATTGTTGAAAGCTTTTTTGTTCTTGGTTCTTGGTTCTTTGTTTTTGTAGTTTACAGGGTTTGTATTTATTAGTGATTGATCTATGTACGACGAACTTGTAGGTTTTGGGTAACCTTATTTGTCAAACACTATCCAAATTAATATAGAACTGAGAACTGAGAACTGAGAACTGTAAACTAATTAGGCACAAAAAAACCACCTCAAACTATCTTCGAGGTGGTCATCAATATTATTTATTAGTAGCTTTTGTTAAGCTAGTACTTCTTTTACTCTTTCAGCAGCGTCTTTCAGTACTATTGCGGAAGAAACTTTCAATCCTGATTCTTCAATTATCTTAGCCCCTTCTTCAGCATTTGTACCTTGAAGTCTTACGATGATTGGTACATTGATTTCACCTATATTCTTGTAAGCTTCTACAACACCGTTTGCCACTCTATCACATCTTACAATACCTCCGAAGATGTTGATTAGGATAGCTTTAACATTTGGATCTTTTAGAATGATTCTGAAACCTGCTTCTACAGTTTTTGCGTTTGCTCCTCCCCCTACATCAAGGAAGTTTGCAGGATCACCACCAGAAAGTTTGATGATGTCCATAGTAGCCATTGCAAGACCAGCACCATTTACCATACATCCTACGTTACCATCTAGTTTTACGTAATTAAGACCAGCTTTACCTGCTTCTACCTCCAATGGATCTTCTTCTGAAAGATCTCTAAGTTCAGCAAGGTCTTTGTGTCTGTATAGTGCGTTATCGTCAAGGTTAACTTTTGCGTCAACTGCTAATATCTTATTGTCAGACGTTTTTAGGACCGGGTTGATTTCAAACATGGAAGAATCAGTTCCTTCATACGCCGCATATAGTGAGAAAATGAATTTAACCATTTCCTTGAATGCATTTCCTTCTAGTCCTAAACCGAAAGCAACTTTTCTTGCCTGGAAGCCTTGAAGTCCAACTGCAGGATCGATCCATTCTTTAACAATTTTTTCCGGAGTAGATTCTGCTACTTCTTCAATGTCCATTCCACCTTCTGTAGATGCCATGATCACGTTGCATCCAGTAGCTCTGTCTAATAAGATACTTAAGTAGTACTCTTTAGGCTCAGATTCACCTGGATAGTAAACATCCTGTGCGATCAATACCTTGTTTACTAATTTTCCTTCCGGACCAGTTTGGTGAGTAACAAGAGTTCCTCCTAAGATTTTCTCAGCTTTAGGAGCTACCTCATCAAGGCTTTTGGCCAAAACAACACCGTTGGAATCAGTTTCTTTAACTTTTCCTTTTCCTCTTCCTCCAGCATGGATTTGAGCTTTTACAACATACCAGTCAGTTCCAGTTTCTGCGTGTAGCTGTTTTGCAGCTTCTGCTGCTTTTTCTGGGTTATCTGCTACTATTCCTTCCTGGATTCTAACACCGTAACCTTTCAGTATTTCTTTGGCTTGATATTCGTGAATGTTCATCGATGAAGTCTTGTTTTAATTTTGATGCGAAAGTACGGGATAACGATTGCATTAACAAACCAAACGGGTGTTTTGAGTATGGAATAATGAAGTAGGAGCGGAGGAAGACCGAAGTGGATTACGAGGGGAGGA
>JANSWY010000075.1 GCA_024743255.1 bacterium
GGATGCTGGTACTGACTTCTTTGTTTATACAGCATCTTCAGTAGAAAACAACGCTACTGATACCGATACAATCACTATTGACATTGGAGATCCAGTAGACTCAGTATGCTATCCTCAAGCTCATTATGATTGTTTCTTCTACGATTTCTCTCAGGAAATAGCGAACTGGCATCTTGATGTATTGTTTAATGATGAGCTATGCGGTGGAGAAATCATTGAGTTCTCTGTATATGAAGATCCATCATATGGAAGTGTACAGGTTGTAGATGAGGATTCAGCAAGATTTATGTATTATACAGTGGGAACTGGGTTTGAAGGTTTTGATGAGTTTATTTATAAAGTAGTTCTACAGTATGATGCGGATGATGATAGTGTGTCATTTAGAAATTCTGATGAACCTGTTACTATATATGGAATTGTGAACCTATTTGATATTGGTGGTGACACTATAGACCTTGATACCTGTTTATGGGCTGCTGATGATTTTGTGTCTCTACCTCCAGCAGATTCTGCAAATGTTGAATCAATACTAATTGATGTGCTTGCTAATGATGATCTATGTGATGGCGGATTCCCAATTGTTTCAATAGTTACTCCACCGGAGTTTGGATATGCAGAAGTAAGAAATGAAGCTGATCAAAATCAGATTGAGTATTTCCCAACAGATGCAACTGTGGCTATTCAATCCGACTATTTAGAATATATGGTCTGTACAGACAATGACCAATGTGCAACAGCATGGGTAATTGTAGACTACAACCAGAATGGTGGAGAATGTACCTCATTGGCAATAGATGACCAACTATGGTTTGCTATGGATAGTGTTAACACAGATACCTTAAGTGTTTCCGTAGATGTGATACTGAATGATTTCACTTGTGACTCTTTGGATTATACTGTGTCCATAGTGAATGAGCCGAGTCATGGTACTTATGTGTTGAGCAATACAGTATTTGTTTATGAGCCAGATCCAAATTACTGGGAAGGAGCAGATCCTGCTACTGCCACGGATCAGGCAACTTATAGTCTGTGTGATAGTGAAAATAATTGTAGCGAAGCTCTAATATTAATAGGGTGTGAATAGAAGTTTTTAGAATACAATATGAAGTCCCTCTTTTTTGGAGGGACTTTAATGCTTTATATGAATAGAGACCTCAAGCTTTTAAAAGATTGTCAAAAGGGGAAACCCAAAGCCCAGCGTATGCTTTATGAGAAGTATAAGCAGGAGATGATCAACCTATGCATGAGGTATGCGGATTCAAGAGCTTCGGCAGAAGATATTTTTCAGGATTCTTTTGTGAAAGTTTTTAAGAATATTCAAAATGTTAAGGAGCCAGGGTCTCTCTATTTCTGGATTAGAAAGGTGGTGATTCACACTGCGATAAATCATTATCACAAAGAGAAGAACCGACTTTTCCATGAAGATATAAATGAATTAAATGAACAATTAAAGGAAGAAGACCAGGACATCATTAGTCAGCTAAACGCTGAAGAAGTTTTGAGAATGGTTAACGAGCTACCGGATGGCTATCGCATTGTTTTCAACCTATATGTGGTTGACGGATTTAAACATCATGAGATAGCAGATATGTTGGGAGTAACTGAAAGTACTTCCAAAACACAATTGAGGAAAGCTAGATTGCTTCTTCAAAAGAAAATCCAAACTTCCAATCAAATAAAATGCGCCGTATGAAAAACGAGGAGTTTGATAAAATCATAAAGGAGAAACTGCTTTCCAACAACACACCACCACCTTCTAATGGCTGGGAGAATATCTCCGCCCAGGTGGGAGAAGGAGGTCAGGTGGCTGGATGGAAGATAATCACTGCTGTTGTCCTGTTTCTGGGGCTAGGAGGAGTAGGGACGTATCTATATACATCTTCTTCCAGCAATTATGAGGTTCCCATTCAGGATGAAGTTTATGCTGTAACGCATAAAAGTCAAATCAATTCTGACAAAGCTGAAGAACCGGTTATAGTTCAAACAGCTTCAATATTAAATACAAACCCAAATACTACGAAAGTTAACAGCAAGGTGTCTTCTGAAAAGAATAATTACACGGCGCAAAACGAGGATGCAGATGTTGTTAATCACCGAGAAATGAATTCAATTTCTCACAACATCCAGGTGGCTGGTTCAAATGAAGAATCAAATCTTATTGTAGATGACCAAACTGGACTTGAAGAAAATGTTGAAAGTAATAATCCGATATTCTATTTACTTCCAAAGTCATTCGAAGAAGAGGCTGTCTTCTTAAAAGCAGATATTAAAGAAGTTGCATTGGCTGCATTTTCAACAGAAGTTGAAGAGGAGGAAAAGGAAGAGCCGATTAAGGAAAAAAATTATGTAATTACCGGAGTATATCTGGATGCCCAAAGTTTCCTGAATTATAACAGAATAAAGCCTAATCAAAACGATGATGTATTAGTGTCATCTTTAAAAAACAATAAATTCAATGAGAGGGTTGGATTCAATATTAGTGCCGGTATTCACAAAGAAATAACACCAAGGTTATCATGGTATACCGGTTTGGTATATCAAACATATATTTCCAAGGTGGAGTATAGCTATCAAAACAGAACGGCAGACTCATTGTCAGTAAGTTTAGAAAATGGAGTATATACAGCCACACCAAATATTGTTGAACAGAATGACGTATTGGAACAAAGAGTTAATTCCATTGGCTTAGAGTCTGGATTAAAGTATTTGATTCCAGCCAGGAACTTCAATAATGTATTCAACATCGGATTATTTGGTACAACTGCATTAAATGGGAAGGAACTGAATTACATCGATAACCAGCAGCTGTTTTTGAAATTTGGATATGGTGCTTACTATACAACCAAATCACCATGGACCGTTTTCGCACAACCATCATTGAGTTATTCATTATTGTCTGAAAATAAAGATGGAGGAATTTTTCATATTCAGCCATTTAGTCTGGGACTTACACTTGGAGTGACGTACCGTTTTGTGAAATAATATAACCAGGTTGATGTAGTTAGTTACTACCGAATTCTGCTCAATACCCATTTAAAGGCACTTTATGAGATAGGAATCATCAGCTATTCATGTACTTTGATGAGTTTTTGATGTATTGCTAATTTTTGAAAAACTTCAAATCATTTTCATATTACGTTGTGTGAAATGTAAATGACATTCGTTTTCATTTCAATTTTTCCCAAAACCAAACCATACGTTTTATGAAGATTTTTATACCCTTTTTATACAGGGTAATGGCCATTTTTTTTGTGGTTATTTCCTGTATATCATTAAATGTAAATGCTCAAACTGTTCCTGTTGGAAATGGATCATACACCACAGTATTTCCAGGTGTTGATGAGGCAGGAAGAAACACATTTCCCTCTGGTACACCTTATCTTTCAGGTTCTGCGGCAAATAAACCGGTTCCAACTAATGATTGGTGGTCAGATTTTATCAAATCAGGTCATGGAGGAAAAGCTTTTAACTATCCTTTATCATTCAGGTCGAAACCTGAAGGACTGGTAGTTAATTACACAATTCCCTTAGCATCCACTGCAACTGATTACAGAGAGCCCATCAGTGCTTTTGATGCAATTGTGGTTGGTACAGAAGGACTTTCAGCTTCAAATTCCACAGCATCGGATCATACCGATTGGGGAGTTACATTTAATTGGAATGATGATTTTTATGCCACGGTTAATACTGGTTCTCCTTTTGTTTATTTTGAAAAGAATACAAGTGCAAATGCCAAGATTGATGTGAACTTTAATTCACCAGGTGTAACAGTAGATGGTAATAAGCTGATCATACAAGGCAATATGAACCAATCCAATTATGTAGTATTTGGACCAACGGGATCCACCTGGTCGGGATCTGGGGGTGAGTTTACAAGTAGTTTAAATGGAGAAAATTATTGGTCTATGGTAATGCTGCCTCCTGGAAGTGATCTAAATACAGCAATAAATTATTTCGAGCAATTCGCTTATGTGTTTCCATCAGACACAAGAGTGGACTGGGACTACAATGAAACGACAGGTGCCGTTAGAACCACTTTTTCTGTTACGCCTGATGTCAAAGAAGGAGCTAATTCTACTATTCTACAAGGATTGTTACCACACCACTGGGATCGTTTGGCATCCAACTCTCCACAACCGTCAACAGGATATTTATATCCAACTGTAAGGGGTACTTTACAAATGATAGCATCAAATACTTTTATAGTAGAAAATACCTTCAGTGGTATACTACCAACAATGCCTGATCTTGGGAAATATACAGATGGTTTTGACCCTGGCGCACTTTCTTCAATGATCAATTTAATTAAAAATGATGGTCTGGCAACCTGGACAGACTCCTATAATGAGGGGCAGGCAATGAACAGGCTTATTCAGGCGGCAAGAATAGCTGATCAATTAGGCAATATTGAAGCTAGAGATCAAATGGTAAATACTGTTCGGACAAGACTGGAAGATTGGCTTACTGCTGAGAGTGGAGAAGTGGCATTCTTATTTTATTATAATTCTGATTGGAGTGCAATTCTTGGCTATCCCGCGGGTCACAGACAAGACGAAAACCTGAATGATCACCATTTTCATTGGGGTTATTTTATTCACGCAGCAGCTGCAATTGAACAATACTTCCCAGGATGGACAAATCAATGGGGAGATATGATTAATGTTTTGATTAGAGACGCTGCAAACCCATCCAGGACTGATGACATGTTTCCATTTCTAAGAAATTTCAGTCCGTATGGAGGTCATAGTTGGGCAAATGGTTTTGCAACAGAGCCAAATGGTAATGACCAGGAATCCACATCGGAATCAATGCAATTCAATTCCGCACTTATACATTGGGGAACACTTACGGGGAATGATGAAATCCGTGACTTAGGTGTGTACTTGTACACAACAGAATTATCTACAATCCAAGAATATTGGTTTGATGTAGAAGAGAGGAGCTTTCAACCAGAATATGCCTATGAAATGGTTGCCAGAGTTTGGTCAGGCGGATATGATAATGGAACCTGGTGGACGAATGATGTGGCAGCATCTTATGGAATTCAGCTATATCCTATTCATGCAGGTTCACTTTATCTCGGGCATAGAACAGATTACATCAATCGTGTTTGGACTGAAATGACCCAAAACACGGATGTGCTTAACAACATTCCAAATGTCAACTTGTGGTATGATACATATTGGAAATTTTATTCATTTCTGGACCCTCAGCAAGCTCTCAACCTTTACAGAAATTATACAGACCGTGACTTGAAATTTGGAGTATCTGATGCTCAGACCTATCATTGGCTTCATGCTATGGCTGCAATGGGGCAGGTTCAGAACCAAGTTACTGCGGATTACCCGATAGCAGCAGCATTTTCTCAGAATGGATCTATGACATATGTGGCTCACAATTATTCAAACTCTTCAAGGGTTGTGAATTTCAGTGATGGTTTTACTTTAACAGTCCCACCAAATAGCATGGCAACTAACCGCGATTCGGATGTACAGATTTCCTTGACATCTAGCGAATTAGAAGTTCCAATTGGCGGAAATGTAAATTTATCAGCAGCAATTGATGCAGGTTCTGGAGTAACTAATGTGGAGTTTTACGCAAATGGAAACTTAATTGGATCGGACAATTCGGCTCCTTACAATATAAATAGTGGTGTTTTGCCTTCTGGATTTGCTCAACTATACGCAAAAGCATACCAGGGATCTAACTTGAGTATTTCTAATGTTGTTGCGGTCCAGGTAGGCTCCCAATTGGCATACTCTGGAACTCCATCTCCAATTCCAGGAACAATCGAAGCTGGTCATTTTGATGTGTTTGAAGCAGGCGTAGGGCAGGGTATTGCTTATTCCGATAATGATCAGTTCAACCAGGGAGATTTTAGAGCGAGTGAGTGGGTTGATGCTAGTGCAACAACAAGTGAAGGTGCAACAGTAGGTTGGATTGATCCTGGAGAATGGCTCGAGTATACAGTTAATGTGGCGCAAACCGGACAATACGATATCACACTAAGGTTTGCTTCGGGAAATAGCAATGGAGGTGGACCTTTTTGGTTTGAAAGTAATGGGACTAAAATAAGTGGAGATATTTTGGTTGGAACAACAGGAGATTGGGGAGCTTGGCAGGATGTTGTCGCTGAAAATGTTAGTTTATCCGCGGGAGAGCAGGTTTTACGATTGGCTGTCGGAAGTGGAGGATTTAATTTAGGAAGAATGACCTTTGAATTTACTGGTAATTCAACACCAGTATTGTCAAGCATTCAAGTAACTCCTGCGAATGCAAACATAGATCAAGGGCAAACTCAACAATTTGTTGCACAGGGATTTGATCAATTTGGATCTCCATTTGCAATCACTCCAACTTGGTCAGTCGATGGTGGATCCGTAGATAACTCTGGACTTTTTACAGGAACTGTTGATGGGAATTTCACCGTCACAGCAACACAAGGTTCCATTAGTGGAGAGGCAACAATTGCGGTAAGCTCCAATAACCCTCCAGTATTGACTTCCATACAGGTTACGCCTTCAAATTCTAACCTGACTCTTAATGAAACCCAACAGTTTAGTGCGCAGGGTCTTGATCAGTTTGGTAATCCTATTAGTGCTAATGTTACATGGGCTTCAAGTGGAGGAAGCATATCTTCAACAGGACTATATACTGCTGATGCTATTGGTTCATTTGTAATTACCGCTTCAGACGGCTCTGTGTCAGGAGATGCTACCGTTTCTATAACAAACACTACAGCTACTTGCTCAGGTGGTCCTTCAAACGGTGATTATACTTATACGATATCTTCTGATTCAAATAATCCATCTATCACATTTAACCCTGGATATACCGGAGTAGGGGATAACATAGTAATTCTTTTTTATGGAACCACACCTGGAGGTGGATATCCGGGATACATTGTCTTGCCAGGAGTTCCATTTGAAATTAATGCTTCTCAAGGTCAAACAGTCTATTTCTACTATACTTATAGTGTACCGGAAGGAGGCGAAAGAAATACAGCAGCTGATATGCATGATTTTGAGGTTGGAAATTGTGGTTCAGACCCTTCACCAATTTTGACTTCTATTGAGATAACCCCAGATAATATTTCGATCAATGAAGGCGATTCTCAACAGTTTACCGCACAAGCGTATGATCAGAATGAAAATCCAATGAATGCATCAGTCAATTGGTCTTCAAATGGTGGTTCTATTGATTCCAATGGGCTTTTTACTGGAAATATATCTGGTTCTTATGTGGTTACTGCTACGAGCGGTTCAGTTTCAGCAAGTGCAAGTGTTACTGTCAACGCATCTAGCTCGGGGTGGATGATTCCCGGTAGAGTTGAAGCTGAAAACTATAACTCCGGAGGAGAAGGAGCTGGCTATCACGATTTAACTGCTGGAAACACTGGCGGTGCATTTAGAAATGAAGATGTTGATATAGAAACAACAGGTGATCAGGATGGCGCCTACAATGTAGGCTGGATTGATGCTACGGAATGGTTGGAATTTGATATTACAGCCTCACAGACAGGAAATTATAAATTTGATTTTAGAGTGGCTTCACCAAATGGGGCTGGAAGATTTCATATAGAAATTGATGGCGTAAATGTGTCTGGAGAAATGGTTGTGCCAAATACAGGATCCTGGCAGAGTTACAGCACTATCTCCACATCTGATATTGCTGTAGCTTCAGGAAATCATAAATTTAGAATTGTCTTTGATGCATCTGGACTCAACTTGAATTACTTTGAAGCATCATCGGTCGCTTCTCAGGTTTTGACATCAATAGTTGTTAGTCCGAATTCAGTATCAATAGAAGAAGGAGCTTCACAGCAATTTGTAGCTCAAGGTTATGATCAAAATGGAAGCCCCATGACTGCCGCCTATAACTGGTCCTCAACAGGGGGGACAATTAATGGTAATGGTAATTTTACAGGGACCAATAGTGGTGCATTTAGTATCACAGCAGCAAGTTCTGGAGTAGCAGGAAGTGCGAACATAATAGTAAATGCAAGTAGTACAACCTGTACAGGATCTGGTCCAAATGATGATTATTCATATCAAATTGCAGATGGAGCAAACCCTTCAATCACATTTGAACCAGGTTACGCTGGTGTAGGTTCAGGGATTGTAATCTTGTATTATGGAACAAATCCAACTGGTGGTTATCCAGGTTACGTAGTAGCTCCTAACACACCTTTTGCTTTGACAAATGTGACGCAAGGTGAAACAATATATTTCTACTATACCTACAGTGTGCCTGAGGGAGGCGAAAGAAATTCTGCTGCTAATAGGCATGATTTTGTTGTAGGAAACTGTGGCTCGAATGCAAGAAGTGGAATTGACGAGCCTCTTGAAATAGTAGAATCTACTGTTGAATTATTTCCGGTTCCTGCTTCTAAACGACTTATCCTACGTGGTGCTGAAAGCAACAGCACAATAAGAATTTTCGATGTTGCCGGGAGAAAACAATCCGTGAAGATCAATGAAGATGAGAATCAATACATAATTGATGTAAGTGATTTGGCTAGAGGTCATTATTTACTCAGCATTATTACTACATCCGGTGAAATTACCAAACGGTTCTTAAAGCAATAGTTAATAACCAATAGATGTAAATATGAAGTATGTAAAGCACCTTCAAAGGCTTTTGGAGGTGCTTTTACAGAACTTAACTTAACAAGAACTCTACAATATGATGAGTTTTTGATGTACTGCAAATTTTTGAATACAAGAATACAATTTCAATATTTAATTATGAAAAATGTAATTGATTGACGTTTGCATTTGGATTAACCAAAACCTAAACCACTATTTTTTATGAAGATTAATGTAAATGGAATATCCAATTGCTTGATATTCCTATCAGGGCAGATACGTCTGCTAATTTGTTGCACAGCATTTCTGATGATCACTGCAAATTCATTGTTTGCTCAAGTTGGAGATGTCTTGTGGGAAGAAAATTTTAATAGTTTAAATACCGATTATTGGACTCCTAATGTTGGTGATGGCTGTGATATAGGGCTCTGTGGCTGGGGAAATGCAGAGTTGGAGTATTACAGTCCAAACAACGTGACAATTGAACAAGTACCCGGAGAACCTGGAAATAATGCTCTTGTGTTAGAAGCGAAAAATGAAAGTGCGGGTTCTCAATCTTTTACCTCAGGAAAAGTAGATACAGATGGAAAAGTATCAATACACTATGGTTTAATTGAAGTGAGAATGAGAGTTCCAAATCTTGAAACTGGTCTTTGGCCTGCTGCGTGGCTGTTAGGAGATGTTAATCTCCCATGGCCAGCAAAAGGAGAAATCGATATGATGGAGATGGGACATGCATATGAAGAACGAGAAAGGCAAGGCCATCCTGGAGCTTCTGAGAATGATTATGTAGGAGCTAATGCAATTTGGCAATCCGCTGATGGTGGATACGCAAGTATAGCCTGGGATGTGAACTACAATCAACCATATGTTGCACCACAAGCATTAAATGACAGATTTGTGATTTACAGACTTTACTGGGAACCAACTTCCATGCGCTTTACCGTGATTGACAATGGGGTTGAGTATGATATGTATACGAACCCATTACCAATTGATGCGGAAGGAGAAACAGCTGCTTTCACTAAACCATTTTATATGCTGCTTAACCTTGCAGTGGGAGGTAACTTCACTGATGCGGCTGTTCCTTCACAAGTAACCGCTCCCTTACCAGGTAAAATGTATGTCGACTATGTAAGAGTTTCTCAATACAATGGGCATGGAAGTGTAGAGTTTTCAGACGGATCAATTCCTTCGGAATCTGGGACATTTGGAATATACACCGAAATCACGCCAACAAACAATGCACTGGACTTTGCAAATGATGGGGCAATATATGCATGGGGAGGTACCGTTCAGGATGGAACAACTCCAGCTTATGAAGGAACCGAGGTGATTGCCTGGGAGACTACTAATCCAAATAGTTGGTTTGGTGGTGGTATTGTTTCCTTGTATGGAAAGAATATGTCAAATTTTGTGGAGAATGGGTCTTTGAGATTTAAGATCAAGATTCCTGGTGATGTCTCATTTAGAATTGGTGTTACAGATAATTTTACCAACGAAAGCTATGTGAACTTTCCGGCAGGACAAACAACATATGGCCTTACTAGAGACGGAGAATGGGGACAAGTTGAGATTCCTATTGCTGATTTAGCTGGTATCATTGCTTTTCAGGATATGAATTATCTGTTTGCTATTGTAAGTGATGATGCGAATATACCGTCATCTACCTTTCAGTTTGCGATCGATGATATTGTTTGGGATGATGGCAATGGAGATGTAGTTCCAGTTTTAACATCAATAACTGTTGATCCATCCTCTGTTACAATAGATGAAGGATCTACTCAACAGTTTAACGCTCAGGCGTTTGATCAGAATGGTAACCCTATGTCGGCAACATTTTCCTGGAACTCATCTGCTGGAACCATTTCTAATTCCGGACTCTATACCGGAACTACCACAGGAAATCATACAATCACTGCTTCAAGCGGGAATGTAAGTGGCACTGCGAATGTAGCTGTTAACAGTATCTCAACTGGAATTGTATTACCAGGAATCATTCAAGCAGAAGATTACAATGAAGGAGGAAATGGAATTGGATACTATGATTTGTCCTCAGGAAATACCGGTGGGGAATTTAGAAATGATGACGTAGATATTGAAAATACCGGTGATGTTGGAGGTGGATATAACGTTGGTTGGATTTCAGCCACAGAATGGTTGGCATTTGATATTAATGCTCAGGCCAATACTAATCTATATGATATAGAATTTCGAGTAGCTTCTCCAAGTGGGAGTGGGTCATTCCATGTCGAAATTGATGGTGTAGACGTAACTGGTCCTATTTCAGTAGTAAACACAGGTAGCTGGCAAAACTATTCGACTGTATCAGTAAATAATATTTCTATTGATCCAGGTAGTCATGAATTGCGAGTTGTGTTTGATGCTGCTGGTTTCAATTTAAATTATTTAGATATTTCGGAATCACAGACTCAAATCTTAACATCTCTAATTATTTCTCCATCATCGGTTTCAATTGATCAAGGTGCTACTCAGCAATTCACAGCTCAGGGTTATGATCAAAATGGTAATCCAATGACTGTAACGATAAACTGGTCAGCATCTGTAGGAACTATAAACTCAAGCGGTTTGTATACAGCTACTGATGAAGGGAATTATATAGTTACCGCTTCCAACGGATCTATTAGTGGCACTTCTAATGTATCCGTAAACACTATTGCTACTGGATGGTCAATTCCAGGAAGAATTGAAGCAGAAAACTTCAATGGAGGAGGACAAGGAGCTGGCTATTTCGATACAAGTACAGGAAACACCGGGGGTGCATTTAGGCTTTCGGAAGATGTAGATATCCAGAATACTTCTGATTCAAACGGAGGATTGTACAATGTTGGATGGATAGCAGCAGGAGAATGGTTGGAGTATGATATCAATACCACAGGAGGGAATTACGACTTTCAGGTCAGAGTCGCATCTCCAAATGGAAATGGCAGACTTCATCTTGAAATTGATGGAGTGGATGTCTCAGGAACTTTGGTTGTTCCAAATACCGGAGGTTGGCAAAATTATACCACTATTACTGCTGAGAATATCTCTATTAGTTCTGGTAATCATGTATTACGAGTGGCATTCGATGCATCTGGTTTAAATCTTAATTATCTGGAAGCTATTTCATCTAATGTCTCTTCAAATTGTTCAGGAGGTCCGGAAAATGGAGATTATACATACACAATTTCTGATGGAAATAATCCTGAAATCACTTTTGAGCCTGGATATACCGGAGTAGGTGATGCCATTACTATCCTCTATTACGGAACCTCACCATCAGGACCATATCCAGGCTATTTAGTATCACCAAATAACCCACATACGTTATCAGGTGTAAACTCTGGCCAAACAGTATATTTCTACTACACATATTCGGTTCCCGAAGGTGGGGAAAGGAATACAGCTGCTAATCCACATCAGTTTACAATAGACAACTGCGGATCTAATGCCAGATTTGAAAATGAATCAATTACTGAAAAGTTGATGGCTAATGATGTTACTATTTACCCTGTTCCAGCAGGAAATAATCTTAGGGCGTCAATTAGTGATTATGATGAACTCATAATTGTCGATATGACAGGTAGAGTATATCAAGATATTAATATTAAGCAAAAAGGTGACCATATAATAATTGATACTAGCTGGTTGACAAGAGGTAGCTATTTATTGAAAGTTACTGTCGATGGGTATGTGCTGATTAAGCAGTTTGTCAAGAATTGACAGACATCACTATGTTCCAGGACCTGGGTTTTGCAAATTGAACCTGGGTCCATTTTTAAGATTTCATATTTTACAACTAACCGAGAAATGAGCACTCATAATTTTTATGAGTGTTCTTTGTATTGGATAATTTAAATGCAGATAAAATTTTAGAATGGCAGCTTTACTGACTTTTCCCATTCAGGCCATGGAGTCTTTTTGTGATGATCTTCTCCAATGTACTTTCCAATCTTATAAAAATCCTGAGGTCCTCTATATCCTGGGATAGCCTGGATCATGTTCATATCCTCATCCATGAATACCACTGTAGGGTAGCTCAATTTTCCTTGAAGTAAAGCCGCAGCTAGTTCATGATAGCCCCTTCTCCCGTTTGGAACGAATTTGAATGTATTCCCTTTGAATTCTATATCAGCTTTCTGTTCACCATCTAACTTAACCATGTAGAAGTTTTCAGACATCATGGCCTTTACCTCTGGGTGGTTAAATGTAGTGGCGTCCATTCTTTTGCACCAACCACACCAGTCAGTATACACATCAATGAAGACTTTTTTAGGCTTCTTTTTAGTTAATTCAATCGCTTCTTCGAATGTAATCCACTCAATTTCAGCTTCAGGATTAACAGGATTGCTTGCTCCCAAAAGGATAAATCCAAACAACGCAATTATTGAAATCTTAAAATTCTTCATCGGTCTAAACTTTAAAACGGAGCTTTAAAAGATTCTCTAAACTCTTCCCATTCCTCATTTAAATATTTATCATCTCCAAAATACCTTGCAATTGGATAGAAATCCTCTGGAGGATGAAACCCAGGAACTTTGGTTATTAGGTTCATGTCTTCATCAAGAAATAATACAGAAGGATAGCTTAGCTCACCATGTAGTAATGCCGCTGCTAATTCGTGATATCCCTTTCTTCCAGAAGGAACATATTTGAAGGTTGTTCCCTTGTATTCAACATCTTCTTTTTGTTCAGCATCAAACTTCACCATGTAGAAGTTCTCCGACATATATTTTGCTACTTCAGGATGATTGAAGGTCTTTTTATCCATTACCTTACACCAACCACACCAATCTGTATAGACATCTACAAATACCTTCTTGGTGTTGCCTGGCTCATTCACTTTTCTGACAGCTTCTTCCCACGAAATCCACTCTACTGTCTCTCCCTTGGGGTAATCAGCACCACTGAATGAGGATACAATAAGTAAGATTACTAACCCAAAAATTCCTCTCAAACCTTTCAAAATACTCATAACAATTCTTTCGATAAGTAAAAATAACAAATCCGTTTTACATATAACGCACAAACATCCCTAATGGATGCGGGAGTGGCTTAACAGGTAATAAAACTGCTGAATAAGGTTGTGGTCAAGACATTTTGATTGTATTAGATTTTTTAAGCCATTTTTATTCAATGGCAATTATTTGGTTGACAATGCCTAATTTAGCCCTCGAATTAACTGAGGAGTCATGAAAGCTTATGTGCTTAAGAAATTTGGTAAACCTGAAGTACTGAAGATCCAGGAGGTAGAGGAACCTGTATTGAAAGAGGATACAGATGTAAAAGTGAAGGTTCAGGCGATAGGTCTTAACTACGCTGAGGTTTTATCTCGGAAAGGACAGTATAGATGGGCTCCAAAAAGACCCTATACTTTAGGCATGGAGGCCGTAGGGATTGTAGAAGAAGTTGGAAGTGCAGTTAGTCATGTTAACGTTGGTGATCAGGTAATAGTAGGAGGTCAGACAGGTAGCTATGCTGAAAAGGTGGTTGCTTCATCACATCTTGTATTTCCGGCAATTTCTAAGTTTTCGTTAGAAGAGAATGCTGCATTCATGGTCAACTTTGTGACAGCATGGGTTGGATTAGTGCAATTGGCTAAGGCCAAACCAGAAGAAAAAGTACTGATACATGCAGCAGCAGGAGGTGTAGGAACAGCTGCAGTTCAAATTATGGCAGCAAAAGGAGCTACTGTTATTGGTACTGCCGGAAGTGATGAGAAGTTGAAGTTAATAAAAGATTTGGGAGCACATGAAGCCATTAACTACCGTAAGGATGACTTTTATGAAGTGGTTAAGGAAAAGTATGGTGGGGTAGATGTGGTGCTTGAAGTTGTTGGTGCTGATGTGTACCGAAAAAGTCTCGAGTTACTCAATTCTTTTGGAAGAGTAGCGATAGCAGGGTTTGCCAGTATCAGTATTAAACCCTGGAATCCTTTCAGTTATATTAAAACCTGGATGGATGCACCGAAAGTTAATTTGATGAACTTAGCCAAGAAGTCTTACGGTGTTTTTGCTACTCACATTGGGTACCTGACGGCAAATAAACAACTCACTGGTGAGGTGTGGAAAGACATGTCTGAGTTTGTTGAAGAAAATGGTTTAAAACCGGTAGTTGGAAAGACATTTGAATTCAAAGACCTTCCGGAAGCCCATAAATACATGGAATCCCGTCAAAGTGTGGGTAAAATAGTGATTCTCATGCCATCGTGATACCATATTATTATTTAGATTTGAGCGAATTATGAATAGTGGTCAATGACTGATACCAAGTGGATTGTAGATCGGGCGAAAAGTCATATCAGATTTAAAGTCAAGCATATGATGATTGCCAATGTTCAGGGAGAGTTCCTTGAATATAGATTAGGTTTTGAAACTGAAGGGGAGAAGTTTGCCACAGCCAATATAGATTTCGTAATTGATACCGAATCTATCAATACGAATTCAGAGAAGAGAGACAAACATCTTAAGAGTAAGGACTTTTTTGATACATCAAATCATCCTTCTATTATTTTCAAAAGTAAAAAAATTGAAGAGCAGGATGATAATAAATATTTAGTAACAGGAACTTTAAATATTAAGGATGTAACTAAAGAAATCGAGTTCATGGCGACACTGAGTAAAATAGTCACAGATCGTCATGGAGTCACTAGGAAGTGTTTCAATTTTGAAATGACCTTGAATCGACTCGATTATGGTTTAGATTGGAATAAGGTGCTGGTAACTGAGAACTGGGCTCTCGTTGGTGATAAGGTTCAGATTGATGGTAACATGGAATTGGTGAACGAAGGTAGCGTAAAGCCTCACATTCCACCATCATTAGGTTTTGGAAACAAGACCTTAACACAAGAAAAGCATTTCATATACACTACTTATAAAGGTGATCTCGATGGATCCTTTTTATGGCACGGAAATACAGGCAAAGCAAACCATTGGATTTTTGGAAGTTGCACCGGTGATACAAAGGAGACCAAGCACAGAGCTGTAAAAGTTAAACAACACATTGAGAATACAATGAGGGAATATACGGATATAGAAAGTCCGGCTCAATTCCTTCGTATACTACACGATTTTGTAGAACACGATCCGTTCCTGGCTTACAGTTTCAATGAGAAGAGTGGATTTTCCATGGATGTGGCGTACGTCATAGTTGACCCTGAAACAAGAACTGCTCTTTTTGCCAGTGCAAGAATGGCTGTTAGGTTGATTAACCCAAAGGGCGGGAAGTATTTCTCAATAACTAACATATCCCTTGGTTATCCATATTACAATATTGGTAAACTTACTGATCACGAGATTAAGTTTAACCCTGGTGACCAATTGGTGATTCACAATGAAGAGCTTAGCATGCAACATGGTGGTAGCCAGAGAAAGAGACTTGGAAAAAAAGGTGCTGCCGCAGTGATTCAGGATAATATGAATTTCTCCTGGGAGGACAGAGCTGATCATATGGATCATGTTGTTAAGAAATGGGCAGGAAAAAACACATTAGAAGATATTGCCTTAATTCAGATACAATTGTAATTTTTGAATATGAGCGAACAAGAAACATCTCCAACAAAGAAATGGACACTTGATCCTGTTCATAGTTACATCGAATTTACATTTCATTTAAATGGAGAGAACCCAAGAAAAGTGATTTTTCGAAAGGTAGCTGCGTCTCTTATGATGGAAGATAAATTTGAAGAATCAAAATTTGTAGTTCAGTGGGCAATCGATTCTGCGGATTCCGGGGATAAAGCGTTTGACAAGTTCATTCATAGCGAAGACTTCTTAAATGTATTGAAGATTCCTGCACTTAAATTCACATCAGAAAAAGTAAGTAAGCTTTCTGTTACTCAATATGGGGTGAGAGGTAACCTTGAGTTTGGAGGTAGCAGTGAGGAACTTTCCTTTAATGGTAAATTTGAAGGAAAAGTAGTCCACAATAGTAACGGTATGGAACGAACCGGTTTTTATCTAGCTACCTGGGCGGAACCTCACCTTTTCCATTTGCAGGAAAGAACTATTAAGTTTGATAAGAGTATTTACATTGAGATTGATCTTGAGTTTGTAAGAAACTAGCGTTTCTCTTCCATCGCAAGATCCAGTAGATAGTTTTTCAAGCGAATTACAAAATCCAGATATTTTTCGTGATCAAAGGAAGTGAGCTCCAAAAAGACTTTTGGGTTGACACTGAAATTCTTAATGAATAGCATTCCTTCTCTGAATGTCCATGTACAGGATTGATGATCCTCCATTGTGACAGTATTGATATCAACGATTTCAAATTTAGACTCTGCAATTAGTGAAGAGATTTTGTATTGTGTGAGTTCAAAATCATCACTGAGAATCCACTCAATAAGCTTATCGTATTTCTGAATTGCCATCTGCACAAAGATAATATTTCCTGTAAGTAGTTCTTCGGGAAAAAGAACGAATTGATCGGCTCAAAATTGAGCTTTATCGAATAAGGTGCGTTTAAATGGAATAGGGGCCGTTTTCTAAGTAATTTAGTAACTCAATCAAGCTAAAAAAGAAATAATGAGACATCTATTTATCCTCGTATTACTCCTCACTCTAGTAACATTAAATTCACTTTCTGCTAAGCCGTTTGGCAAAGACAATGAAGTTCATATTGGTAAAGTTCAAAACAAAATGATCCGTGTAAGCATTGGTGAAGATTTGGATGGCCCATTAGCGGTTTATCTATATGATAAGAAAACTGGTGAGCAATTGAAGTATAAGTACTGGAAGCCAGGAAGAGTAAGAGAGTTAAGATATGATGTTGCTAACTACCATACGAAATCATACATAGTTGAAGTGAAGTCGAATGGAGTTACAATCATGAAAAAATCCGTGAATTAAGCTGCAAAATCTAATATATGAAAGGGAGGTCACTTGACCTCCCTTTTTTTTGTTTATGGGAAAATGGTTCTACTATAAGATGATTTTACTGAGCCGTTTTGCACTGCTTCCAATTTTATCGTGGAATACCCCAATCCTGGGTTTGTCCACAATGTTACATTTGTAGTTTTCTCGCTTGAACCGCTGTTGTTATGAACATGCTGATATTGTACCTGCCCATATAGCGTGTATTTTATTCTTACACTATAATCAATTCCATTAGGAACACTTGTTATAGAAACAGTTTCACCTAATCTTGGATAGCTATCATTTAGTGTAATTCCAATAGATGCCGGAGGAAATAAAGTTCTGTTTTTACTGTTCATGACAACTCCATTTTCTACCACTTCAATGGCCATTGTGGAGTATTCCAGTCCTGGGGTTGACCAAAGTTGAATGGTTGAAATTGCAGGGTTTGGTCCGTAGTTAGTATGTACTGTTTGATATTGAACTTGTCCATAACTGGTGTATTTTATTCTTACAGTGTAAGGTTGTGAAAATGGTGTTGGTGTACTAATAACTTGTACCCATTCACCCATTTGAGGATAGCTGTCATCTAAGTTGATATGCGTGAGTTGCACCAATTGATTAATGCCGCTAATATCCTGTGTGGAAAGACCAGACCTTTGAGAAGAATAGGAGCTACCATCGATTTTTGTGATTGTAGGTTGCCCATTTTTGGAAAAGGCTTTGTTTGAATACATCATAATTGACCCGAAATCCAAGCCTGTTGTTAGATCTCGGTCAGTGGAAGAGTTTTTGATTTCAAACTGACAGGTGTAGCATCCATTTGAGTCGTTTTCTCTAATGTTTTGCCACTGTATTTCAACATAGTTATTTCTATCTGATCTTGTGTGTTCGTGCCACAAACCTATCGCATGACCAATTTCATGGATTACGGTACCTGTTGTACTAAGCCCCAAAACAATGGTTTGTCTACCACCATTCATTCCAACTGAGCTGGAGTAATTTGCGAGCCCACCTCCTCCAAGGAACTCTATATAGTTTGGCTGATTTGTCCTTTCATAGAATCTTAAGGGAGTATTTGCTTCAAATTCTGCGATTGCATCCAATATTCTCTGTTCATGGTTTTCTGAGCTTATGATATAATAAACCTCGTTTTTGGGCCAGTTTCGGTGTATCCGCCCCACGGACTCCTCGCGACCACTAGCTGTAGGAGATTCGGATACATCAGACTCATTAAGCACAATATCACCTTCGAATAATAGTTTGTCTCCAAATTTGTCAACTGTGATTTCGCGTCCTCTGTAGTATCGAGTTACAGTTTCTGCAGTTTGCCCCTCGAAAATTGATCGTGCGTCTGTTTCAGGGTTTTGGAATTCATTCGTTTCCAG
Organism: bacterium; assembly: GCA_024743255.1. GTDB lineage: Bacteria > Bacteroidota > Bacteroidia > Cytophagales > Cyclobacteriaceae > JANSWY01. The sequence continues at coordinate 18,832 of JANSWY010000075.1, forward strand.
CATTTCTTCATTAGAACATGCTGAATACATGGCACATAGTATTGCACCAAGCAAAAGTTGCTTCATTTTCATTTTACTAACATTTAGAATTAATTGTTTAAGTCAATACTTAGACAGTTCCTCGGGTGAGGACTTACATTGGGGATTCCTAAGTTAGTAAATTATATAATTTATGCCTAACGGTTACGCTAGTTTAAACCTATTGATGCTCAATTGAATAGATGTTCCGTTGGAGTAATCGAAGCTTAAATCTGCTTTTAGTTTTCTACAAAGAGACCTTACAAGTCTTAGACCGAAAGAAGTGCTATTTTCAGATTCCTTGTTATCTGCGTTCATACCTACGCCATTATCCTTCACTTCTAAAAATAATTGCTCTTCCTTCTTCTGTAGTGTTATTTCAATTACACCTGTTTTCTTCGATTCAGGGAAGCCGTATTTAATGCTATTAGTGATTAGTTCATTTAAGATCAAAGCTAATGGAATACTTGTATCCACATCCAGACTGATATCCTCTACTTTGTTTTCAATTTTAATGTCCTGAGCTAAATCCGTGTAGGAAGACATTAGACTTGAAGTAAGTGTCTCCAGATATTCCTTAATTTTGATACCAGCCAGATTATTATTCATGTATAATTTCTGATGTATCAAGGCCATTGATTTAACTCTGTTTTGACCTTCTTTAACTGCTTCAATGGCGGATGGATCAGTCACTTCTTCAGATTGCAAGTTCAGTAGGCTGGAAATAATTTGAAGGTTATTTTTAACTCTGTGATGTATTTCCTTTAACAATATTTCCCGTTCCTCAAGCGCGTTACTTATTACCTCGTTTTTCTCACTCAATGATTTGTTTGCCCTGTTTTTATTGATGATTATGAATGAGACAAACACAATTATCAACAAGAGTATTCCTAATGAGAATATTAGAATATTACGTTGATTAGATTGCCTTTCATTGTCAAGTGCAAGTCGTGTGATTTCAGCTTCCTTTTTCTCTGTCTCATATTTCAAATCTAATTCAGCCATTTTTTCTCCTACATCAGCATTTCGAATACTATCTCTGGTTTCGGTTGAGATCTCAATCTGTCGGAATGCGAGCTCAGGTTTCCCTTGTCTTGAATAAACAAGGCTGAGTATTTCATACGCTTTGATAGTGGGAGTGGGGAGGCTCTTTTCTTTTCCAAGTTTGATTACTTTTTTGGCAAATGATTCCGCTTCCTTGTAATTACCCTGTTGAACGAATAATCTGGCTTTGACATTATAAATTTCCAGTAGCGGCTCAAAGGATTGCACCTCAGTTGCTAAATCGATAATGAGGTCAACATACTCCAGTGATTTTAATATGTCTTTGTTCTTTTCAAGAAGGTTTGCTTGCGTCATATAGCTGTATATGAGTTGAATAGTATCTTGAGATTCAGCCAGAAACGTCAGCGCTTTTTCATTGTAATGAACCGCACTGTCGTAGTTACCCATATCTTTAAAAACTATACCCAGAATGGTGTATCCATAAGAGAGGTTCCAGCTGGTGCCATCCTTTTTGTAATATTCCAAAGATTTTCTGGAGTGTTTAAGGCAATTGTCGTAATCCCTCATTCCATAATAGGCTCCAGCAATATTAGCTTCTAAGTCTCCTAACCAGAGTAAATTGGTTGAAGTGCTGGAGAATTTCTGTGCATTTATAAAGTATTCAAGCGATTTATCTAATTCTCCATTCCTTCTGGATACATTACCCAAACCATTGTATGTACTTGAGATAGAGGTTGAATCATTTCTTTCTAAAGCAATATCCAGTGCCTTATTAAACATTATAAAGGAGGAGTCATTGGAAATTTGCCCATAAAAGATGCCTTTTCTATTGTAGTAAGTCATTAAAAGGGAATCACTCTCAATTTTCTCAAGTAGACCATCAATTTGTTTGAAATACTTTGCAGCTTCTTTTGGGCTGGAGTTTTTAAGTAATTTGAGATATATCTGGAATTTTTGATTAGGATCCTCTACCTGCTGAACCCTAGCTAAAAGACTGTCTTTGTTATTTTGGCATAGAATAGAGTAGGGGCTTAATGTAAGAATTAATGCACATAAAATAGCTAGCAGTTGCTTCCAGAATCTCATAGTTTCTTAGTTTATCAGAAGAAATATAAAGATTCTCAATTTCATTTAAATAAAAAACCAGCCCAAGATGAGCTGGTATTTACCAATTAATAACATTGTGATTTCTACTAATAATTAATGTTCACTTAATCTATAATATGAAGAGTTGTTATAAGTCATGATAAAATCACTTTGAGCAAGCAGCTTTACTAATCTTTCGTCGTTGATAGGAGCATTTCTTGGTATCACTTTTTCCATGATTAAGTTATCCTCTGAATCAAAGATTTGGTATGTAATTTTATCTTCGAGCCATTCCGTTTCGTTATCTTCCAGGCTCGATAAAATTTCGTTGATTTCTGCCTCTGAAATGGAGAAAGAATTTTCTTTACTTTTCTTCTCAGAAGTAGGGTTGCTTACTGCAAATACGGATGTTGATCCTAATAATATGGCTATCGCAAATGATGCAGATAGTATTTTCTTAATTGAAGTTTTCATTTGAGTTTGAGTTTTGACCTTATGCCAACACTTAAACTAAACTCATGCCAATTAATATAATTAACTGATAATCAGTTGATTAAGTTTTTGCTGGTAGTTAGAGAGTGTTCATATGCGTCCAGAAGTGGACATTTTTCGTGTGATATTCATACAGGTTAACCAAATCAAAAGGATTCCGTACAGGCTACTTTGATAGAATAAAATCTCTTAAACTATCTTCAGGTTTAAGGTCAATCTTCTTTTTTAGTCTGTTAAGACTCTTTTTAATAGAACTTAGCTCTATACTAGTAAGTTGCGCAATGTCTTTGTTGTTCATCCCCACCTTGATGTAAGCACATAATTTCAGATCATTTACTGTCAGTTTTTGAAAATCGTTTTTTAGGTTCTCAAAAAATTGTGGGTGTACCTGTTCAAAATGTTGGCTGAAAGTGTCCCAGCTGTTATCAAGTCTTTTTTGCGTGGTAATTAATTTTTGAATCTGTGTAATTCCAGAAGATTCTGTGTTTTTGGAGTTGTAGGAGATTAAATTTTCAATTTCTGTAAGAACCGAATTTTTTTCATGAGCATTCATGGCCAGGGCCGCTAATTCTCTATCTTTCAATTGAATCTTTTCATTTAAATATTTCTTTTCCATCTCCCTTAACTCTTCAAGCTGACGGTTTTTTGATTCAAGTTCATGATTGTATTTCTCCAGTTCCTGATTGTGTTTCTTTTTTGAGCGGTACAAAATAAATATCGCGCCTAGGAAGACAATTAATATTACAACTACCAGTATGCCAATGACTAATGTCCACTGCTTGGTCTTTTTTTCTTGTAGATATTGCAGTTCGGCTTTTTCTTGTTGTTGGATTAATAATTCTTTTTCCTTTTCTGTTGCAAATTTCGCTTCTAGACGCGCGAATTCCAGAGTTTTGTCATGGTTGTAAATGCTGTCCTTAAGTACCAGGTGTTGAGTTAAGTAGTCAAGTGCTTTTTTGGAGTCTCCCAATGCTCGGTGTGCTCGAAATAAATTTTTATAAGCTGTAGATTTTTTTACCTGACTTCTTTCATTAAATCCTATTCTAAGTGCTTCATCTGCATAGGTGATAGCCAGGGGATATTTATTAAGATCAATATAAACATCTGCAATTTGATTTCCGGCACTAGCTATAGAACTCTCATTTCCTGATTCTTTAAATATTTGATAGGCTTCCAGGGCGTAGTTGAGTGATGTGTTAAACTCTTTTTCCCTTTCAGCAATGTTTGAAAGCTTAAGTAGTACATCTCCCTTTCCTCTAAGATGTCCAATTGAATCATTCAGTGTTAAACTTTTTGACGCATAGCTTTTTGCGCTATCAAGTTCATTCTGAGCAATGTACAACTCAGATATTTTTTCGTAAGTATTTGCTAAACCTCTTTTGTCGCCCTTTGCAAGGTGTAGAAGGACAGCACTTTGATACTGACTAAGAGCCAAATCATATTCTTTATACTTAATGTAAACACTAGCTATAAACGACATGGTCGTAGCGAGGATTCTGTCGTTTTCAGGTGATTTAAAGAATTTACGGGCATATTGAAAATTCTTTAATGCCTCATTGAATTTTCCCTGATCATGATAGAGTATACCAATGTTGATTGAGTTGTAGCCTATTCCCAAAGAATCAGATATTTCAATGGCACTTTCAAGGCTTTTTTCATATGAGTATATAGCTGAATCCTGCTTACCCACTTCTTTATATAGGATTCCTAAATTATTGTAATTCCAGGCCAGGCCTTGAAAATCATTTTGTTTTTTATAGATACGGATGCTTTGACGATGACTTTCTAAGGCATTCTCAAGTTCATTGAGATTGTAGTATAATATACCAATGTCGTTATACGCTTTGGCAATTCTAAGACTCATTTCAATTGAGGTCACCTTATCCTTAAGTTCGATGGCTTTTTGATGATATGATAAGGAACTTCTAAAATCCTGAGTATGAAAATAGTATTGTCCGATTTCTATATAAGTATCAATGAATACCCTTGCTTCTAGATCCGGTGAAAGTTTGGCCTCTGCAAGCTTTAATAATTCAAGGCTCTCCTTAGGGGCAGTTTTTTTGAGTGAGTCGCCAAGATGTAGTAAGCTATCTATTTCACTGGTTACCGTTGATTGTGCTATCGAGTCAGAAATTGTAACTGAGATCGAAAAAAGTACCGTAAGTATGGTTATCCATCTAAAATTCATCTTACCCTTCAACTTTGAATGTTAAAATATTTATTCAAATCAATACCTGTCACCTTAATGTCAACTAAGTAGTATTTCTAAATTCCTTACTCATTAGTTTCTTTGCAACTGTACCACGATACCAAAAGCTTGTTTCAGAACAAGCTATTAAAAAACCCTATCTTGATTGAGATAGGGTTTTTTGATTATTGCTTGAATGGATTACCTATCTCAATATCTTGATTCTTTGCTTGATGATTTGACCATCAATATTGAGTTGCAAGATATACAATCCATTGTTTACAAGTTTTGTGTCAACCGTGTATGCCAGTCCATCTCTGGTTAGTTGAGTTCTGATTATTCTTCCAGATGGATCAATTAGTTGGCCAGTGATGTTATTCACATTAATGTCAGCCTCAAAACTCACCTTAATAAAGTCTTTGGCCGGATTAGGGAATAACAGCACTCTCAAACCATTTGCACCATCCAGATAATTGACGGCAACAAGTGGAGAGTATTCAAACTTACCATCAAAATCAACCTGCTTTAATCTGTAGTAAGCGATTCCTGAGATCGGTGATTTGTCAGCAAACGAATACTCTTGCAAATCGCTTGTAGTTCCGTTTCCAGCAACTTCACCTATTGTTTCAAATATTTCCCCATCTAAAGAACGTTGAATCAGGAACTTGTCATTATCAATTTCAGAAGCAGTAGCCCAATCCAGAAGGATTGTATTATTAGCAATACTAGCCTCAAAAGAAATTAGCTCTACAGGCAATGTAGCATCTGGATCCTCCGGATCAAAGTGAGCTACAAGGGTGGAGAATGAAGAAACTCCAATCGTATATGTTTTCCCTGTTGTAGAATAGTCAGCTACAACCGGATCAAATTGCGTTCTGGTTCCTCCGGACACGAAAGGATCTAAATCATCTACACCAGATATTTTTGTGATTTTAATACTGTCAGCATTAAAGTCAGCTATTGCTCCAGGAGTTTGACCGTCATTTCCAAGTTCTGTGTGTAAATCCGTATTTTCTGAATTAAGTGAATAAAGTCTCACATACACCACCGAACTTGGTTGTGTAGTAGGTGTGATGTACCAGTTTCTATTCAAAATCCAATCTTCCGCATTATCACGAACATTAGCATTACCATCCAATATTCTAACACCCCAGCAAGTAGAACCTAAGTCGTTACCAACAGGATTAATTGAGAATACCAGATTACCTAGATTGTCTGTAATGTCAATCCATTCATATCCACTTACATCAGTACATCCACCACCGGAAGCGATATAATCTGCTTGCAATGCTCTTAGGGAAGGCGTGCCTGACGCAGCAGGGCTAGCACCGTTAAATGGATCAGTAAAGGTTTGTGCTTCAATGTAATCAGGAATTCCGTCAAGGTCTGTGTCTGTGTCAGTTCCTATCGGGGCAGTAGCACCATTGGTAACTAAAAGTGCTTCCAAAGCATCAGAAATTCCGTCTAGATCACCATCACTCCCTCCACTTGCTGTTGGGTCATTGACATCATTAGGGTTAGTTCCACTTATTACTTCAAAGTAATCCGGTATACCGTCTCCATCAGTATCCGTGTTAAGTGCAGGGTTCGCTGGTCCTCCTTCACTATTAATTAAAGCCTCCAGGCCATCAGGAATACCGTCTCCATCAGAATCTGAGTCACCATTAGTAGTTGGAGCAGAGGCAGAGTATGGATTTGTACCATTAGCAACTTCAATATGATCAGGAATACCATCCCCATCGGTATCGGTCACGATTGTTACAGGAGCTGTAGCTCCATTCGTGATTAATATGCTTTCTAAGGCATCACTTATTCCGTCATTATTTGTACCTGTAGCAGCATCTGTGTCAGTACCACCGGCACCTCCACTGACAGGGTCATTTCCATCATTGTAACCTGTACCGTATGCTACTTCAAAGTAATCTGGTATACCATCAGTATCCGTATCAGTTGACAAACTTACGGTAGTACCAAGTCCAAAATGAGTGGCGCTGGTAAAGTCTACAGAAGAGAAGGTTAAAATATCAGAAGTGTACGAATCAGCTGTGTAACTTCGCAATGAACCATCAGAAAAATCTGCGTTGCTATCTACTATGAGAGTAAAGTCCGTGAGTGTTTTAGCACCATAACCAAGACCTGATAAGTTCATGGTAACAGTTACAGTACCAATATCATTGGTTTCTGTAACGCCCCAAATTCTTGTCATTCTATTACTGATACCAGCCGGAACAGTAGAAGTTGTTTCAGTGGTAGCTCCATTGTCATTACCCCAAACAAGGAAGTCTCCATTTCCTAATGAACTTGCGCTACTCATTGTTACAATAGCATCAGAATTGTTGCTAACTGCACTAGTCTGAGAAAGACTATATGTAGTGTTTGCACCAAGACCAGCAATGTCATTACTGTAAGAGGTACTATTATAAATTGAAGTCCCACTATTGTAAGTGTAATTCAAAGCGCTTATATCTAGTGTTATTCCATATTTCAACGCAAGATATGATTCAACGTCTCTTCTTTCAGTAGCAGTCTGGGCGCTGGTGTAAACAAGTACTTCAGCAATATCTCCATCGATGGATCTATCATCTGTAGCTCTATCAACACCAACATAGTAGTTATGTGCTGCGTTAGACAAGTTTGATGCAAATACTCTGGAGTGGAGTGAATAAGAGTCTGGTCTTGCAGTTGAAGTTCCGTCTCCTATATCTGTACCATCAACAAAGTTATCTCCATTTCTCACGTCCGCGGGAGTTAGAGTCCCATCAAAAATTTGAGTATCATTTGAGAATCCATGTCCAATTCCATTTGTTTCATCATCGTTTGTGAAAGGAGTGGTATTGGATGAAGTTGATTGATCCCGGTAAACTATAAACATACTACGAGGATTAAGGTTAGTAGAAGCCAAATCCAAGTATGTGAAAGTATTATCGAAATTAATAACTGGGTTGCCATTTAGTTGATCCTGGCTATAAGTAGGTCTTCTGGCAAAAGTGGATTGGTCAAAATCATTATTGTTTCCACTTTGATCTCTCCAGAATTCAACAAGATCGTTATTCTCCGCTTCATTGCCGCTAGCCTCTTCAATTCCGGCATCAGCCTTTAACCAAAGTGTTAGACCGGTAACGTCTGGTTCAGTTGGAATACTTAGAGTAAATACCTGACCGTCCGTTAAGGTAACATTATTAAAAGTTAAGGTATCATCTGAAAGGGTAGATGCACTTACTGCATCATTTATTGCATTAAAATTACCAGTGTTATCAATTAACAAATCGTAAGCAGAAGCAATTTGAGGTCTTGATGAAATGTTATCAATGCCTCCTATATATATTTTAACAGTAACCGTTCCAGGGCTTCCTGTGATTCCTACTCCCCATTCTGCTGGTAA
>JANSWY010000121.1 GCA_024743255.1 bacterium
AGTAACGGGACTGGTCCTGCCAGTGATGGAACAGATAATGTAATAATTGATGGGAATTACTCCTATCAAGCAAATGGAGCATTAACTGTGAATGATCTCACGATAAACTCAGGAGCAATTGTTGATGTCAACACAGAGGAAGCCCTTACCGTAGCAAACACCCTGGTAAACAATGGCACATTGAGCGTAATGTCCGGAGCGTCGTTGATGGTGTTTGAAGCTGGGAGTATTACCGGTATTGACATCACCTTTAAACGTAACACCAGATATGCGGACGGACGTTATAGCTTTGTTGGTACTCCAGTAATGCAGGATGCTAGTATTGTTGGCAGTGGCCTGGGGTCCTTCGTGTACAGATACATTGAAGCCACACCATATGGAAGCGATGATGGACTTTCCCGATGGGAAGATGCTAGCAGCGATGAGCTGATTCCCGGTAAAGGTTATACGCAGGCAAACCAGCAAGAGATCGTATTTGTTGGAATGCCAAATCAGGGAACCATTACCGTTGATGGTACTTACACAGAAGATGTCAACGATGATTATGAAGGATGGATGTTGGTATCCAACCCATACCCTGCTTCAATAGATGTTTCGGACTTCCTGAGCACCAATTCGAATATTTCCGGCGCTATCTACATCTGGGACGATAACGGGTCAAATACGCAAAGAGGCACGAACGCTGACTACATCGTAGCAAACGGCACCATGGCCACTAATACCACCCCAGCGGGTGGACAAACACGATATAACCAAACGATGGGTTCAATGCAGGGCTTCTTTGTGAAGTTAAGTGGTGCTACGGACACAGAGATTGAGTTTAGAGAAGATATGCGAGTGACCGGAAACTCTGATGACCATTTCTTTAGAAAGACCGAAATGCCAATTGCTCGAATCAATCTGGTGGATGAGAAGGGAATGTTCAAGCAGGCTGTAATCGGTCTAGCGGAGGACGCAACTAACACAGCACTGAACAGAACGTATGACGCACAGGCATTTAGTGCCTCCGCTGAATATGGTATTTATACCGTAAAAGCAGGCAGAAGCCTGGCACTCAATGGTATTACAGAAACATGGAAAGTTATACAACTACAAGTTAACGTAGCAGAAGCTGGATTCTATACATTGGAGGTGGAGTTAGAAGACTATCCTTCCGAATTGTTTTTACGAGATAATCAAACTGGGGAGGTCATGGACTTAAGAAATGAATCTTATTCGTTCCACTCTGAAGCCGGCATTAATATTGATCGGTTTGAGCTTTTGGCCAACGATATTCAGGTGTTAGGGATCGAACAACGGGAAGTATCTGTTTACGTCCACAACGATATCCTTCATATCCATGGAGGTAATCAAGAAACCAGAGACTATAAAGTATTCAATCTTAAGGGACATCAAGTACTTGCAACGAGGGTCAAGACAGCCGATAAGGTGGATATGAGTGCTTTGGCCAGAGGAATATACCTGGTCTTTGATGGTATCAGAACGCATAAAGTCTTACTCAAATAAGACCTCATTCATTGGCATATCATCTTACTTTTCGAGGATTAGTAAGAGTAAGGAACCTTACTACATATGAGATACCTAATCCAAGCATGAAACAACAATACTAAAAAATAAAACCATGAGCATAACTAGAATCATACTTACAATTTCCACACTATTATTCGTCTTACCTGCAATGGCTCAGGGAGCTCCCCCGGCTACACCTATTGATGGAGGGCTTTCTATCCTGCTGGCAGCAGGTGGTATTTACGGATTGAAGAAGCTTAAAAATAAAAGAGATAATAGCTGAAGTTGAACAGCTATTATTAGTTTAAATGTGATTTACATGAAAGGAGACTTTAGCTATAGATTGTGAATGTTCCTTCTCATTGAGTGGCTCTTTAAAAGGTTTGGTGGAATTCTCATCATATTCTCAACTTATCCAGGAAAAACTGAAAATCGAACATGTTTCGTCCAAAACTGTAGGTGAAGATAGGTTTAGACCAAAAAACACTCTAAGAACTCAATAAGGCACTATTCAAAGCCTCACACTTCTAATGTAGTACGTGTTACATTGTTGAGCAAGTAGTTAAAGCGCTATTTAATAGTCTTAATAGGGTCAAATTCATCATCAGTCAATACCAGATGAAATTCATTTTCCGGGAAAACATCATTTTGTATCACTTGCTCAATGGAACTAAAAGCTTCCACAACTTCCTCTGTAAGTGCCTCCTCTCCCACTATCACAATCATTAATTCAAAAACCCCCTCATCATTCTCATCCAGCAACATACTGGCCTCTCTGTCATCATTAAAGAATCCCATCAATATCATAAAATCACCAATTTTATCAACCTGCTCTGTCGTAACTGGTTGATTGTAGTAGATTTCACCTTTCTTGAATTTTCTTCGTGAACCATAGTCCTTACCCAACAGTCTCCTCATTGCAAATTCTCCGAAACTCTCAGTTCGATCGTCTTCTTCAATTTCTTTGTCAGTTTCATCACTATTTTCAATATCATTTGCTTCAACAGCAACATAGTTTTCTGCTGAATCAAGTGGAGTGTCGTTATAGGTAACTCGCACTAATTCTAAACCATCAGGAAGTGAATTGACATTTGTATTATTCAAGTTGAGTTCTATTAAACCAGGCATGTCTTTTATCCAGATTGGAATGGATGCAATGGGATTATCTGACAAATCTAATACCTGAAGATCCTGAAAGTCCTTTATATAATCGGGCAAAGAAGTAAGCCTGTTTTTACTTAGGTCGAGCTCAATCAGCTTTGTCATCTGTTTCAGCTCATCTGGCAGCTTTTCCAGCTTCTTATATTTCAAACTTACCTCAGTGGCTTCTGCTGGATTTTTGAGAGCCAACTCCCAACTTGATTCATGAATTATCCCATAGCTAAACAGAAGTACAATAATTGACAAGCCATAGACCAAAATTACTTTAGCTCTGGTGGGAGTCTTCATAAACATAAGAGCTGTTTTGGGAGATACTAAACCTATTAATAGGAGTAAGCAAAGAACAATTGTCACAAGAAAAAGTAGAACTGCCATGATGTAGTTTTTATTTCAAAATTCATCATAAAAACCACTTTCTAACATACCCTTAAGATGGTGAATTAATATACCATGAACTACGTAGAATGTCTGAAGAAAAGCCTCAATTACAAGCTTGCTTGTGTTTGATATCTATCTATTAGAACTATCTTGAAACTCGCAATCTTTTTACGTTTGTAGTCTTCAAGAACCAAATAGTAAATACCATCTTCTTGCTTTGCAAAATCAAGCGCTATGTTTTCATCAGCAGCAGCAGGAATATTTATCTCCCTTCCCTCAATATTGTAAACTACCAGATCAACATCTACCGGAACTAACTCCTCGCTTTCAATTATTAAAAGTCCACTTTGCGGATTGCGATTTAGACTAACTTTAAAACTAAGATCCGAAGCGGTTGAAATATCAACTTCTTCAACTGGAAATGGTAAATGATGGAAACCAGGGGACACATAAATGCTTCCCCTGGAGGTATACCTCTCCCCTATTGCACTTGAGTGCATAATCTTGGAATCACTATTTGAAGTAGATAGCGTATTATCGATTGACTGCCCATTTAGACAACTAACCGCAATCGTGCACAACAAGGATAAGGCTAAAGTGAATCTGGTTAAAATCATTTCAGTTTAATAAATTATGTTCTCTTATCTCTAAGGAAATGAATTGAAAAAACTTTTAAGAATTAAGTTGATGAATGAAGGAAATTGGGTGAGGTTTGAACTTATTTGGGTGATTTAAAAAATCATTTGAACGATCAATAATTTCAATCAACTCAAAGACAATCTTTTTAAAATCAAAGACTTCAATTGCGGCAGAATAGGAATTTGTTTTTCACCAATTACAATATTGAAAGCTCCTATTTGGTCTATGGATGAAATATTAACAAGGCAGTTGGCATTTGCCCAATAAAAGTCACTCATTGGCAGCTTGTGATAAAACGCCTCTATCGGAAATGGGGTTTCATATTCAAAGTCATCTCCAACCAAGTTTGTTTTCAGGCCATTACTTGATATGAATTTTAACTTCTTCGTACAAATCTTAATGTACTGATCCTTCTCCTTAATGAGTAAATATTTTCTGATTGAATTATTCAATGATCTTCCAGGGTTTATATCCCACGCAAGAAAATTCAAATCTAAAACACAGCCAATATTTTGGTGATCAACGACTGATACTGGGTGATTTAAGTCTTAATGGAGTGTATTAAATAATGTAAGAAGGTCATCCTTCTTATTTTTTGACAAAGGTATTTCTACTCCTCCCAGGAATACCATTGCGCTCCCTATCTTATCAATTTTCTCAATATTGATGACATAAGAACGGTGAACCTGAATGAACCTGGAATCATCCAGCTTAGATAATATATTTTTAAGAGTCTCTTTTAAAACCCTTTTCTGACCATCATGAATCTCAATATAATTGCCATCCGACTTTATATAAGTAATATCTGAAAGTGAAATTTTAACATATTGATATTCATCTTTTACAAAAATCGATTCCTTTACCACTTCAGGCGCCATCACTTTTGGTTGCTCTGAGCGTTCGGTTTGTTCGGCTTCAAACCTGGAAATTGCAGTCTTGATGGTCACAAATAAGCTAGTTTCATCAACTGGTTTAAGTACATATCCATAAGGCACAGTAGAAGTAGCCTCCTCTACTGTTCTCTTATCTCCGTGTGATGTAAGATATATGAATGGTATATTCAACTCAGACTTAAGTCTTTCAGCCAACCATATTCCGGTCTCTTCCCCCTTGAGCTTAATATCCAACAAAGCAACATCAGGCTTGTGCAATCTCGCCATCTCCAATGCTTTAGTTGCACGCATAGCAGTGCCAACAGATTCAAACCCCATCTTTTCAACCATACTTACAATGGACTGAGCCACAATTACCTCATCCTCTACAATAAGAACTCTAGTCCCTTCCATTACACAGCAAATTTAAGTTCAAAGGATGTCCCTTCTTGATTCCCAAACTCATACTCACCCTCAAGTTGGTCACTTAACATCCTTGTGAGTTTCAGTCCCAGTGATTTACTTGTTGATGAATTCAACTTTTCATCAGATATTCCGATCCCATTATCTCTTACAGACAACTTAAACTCATCTCCTTCTTTAAAAATTGTCACTTTGAAAAGTCCATCAGTCTTCTCTTGATAAGCGTATTTAAAAGCATTGGTACTTAATTCATTGATAATCAAACCAAGAGGAACCGCCGTATCCACATCATAATAAATATCCTTTGCTTCTATCTCCAGCTGTACATCCTTGGCTAACTCGCCAAATGACAACTTAATTTCCCCAACCAATTCCTCAAGATACTCCTGAAAAGGTATATTTTTCAGATCTTCATTCTCATACAATTTCTGATGTATCAATGCCATGGATCGCACTCGTCCTTGACCTTCTTCCAAAAGTTTTTTCACTTGTTGGTCCGACGTTTCATCTGATTGCAAGTAGAGTAAACTCGCAATGATTTGAAGGTTATTCTTCACACGGTGATGAATTTCCTTTAAAAGTGATTCCCGTTCAGTAAGCGCTTTTTCAAGCAATCTATTCTTATTTGCTATTTCTTCTGATGTTTTGGTTTTTAATCTGTTGTTGCGATAAATGAGACCTACGAGCACAGCCAGAACAACCACACCCGCTATTGAAATGTTTCTTATAATTGTCTGCTTTGAAAGTAATGCTTCATTCGCTTCCAACTGAGAATCCTGCAAAGCGATCTGTTGATTTTTTTGCTCGGTTTCATATTTTGTCTGCATTTCACTTATGATCTTAGTATTCTCAGCACGATAAGTAGAGTCTTCTATGTTTCTACTGTCAAGTAGATTTTGATAAGCTTCATTTGCCATTCCCAATTTGAATTGAGTCCGTGCCAGATTTCTTAATATTCCAGATTTTATTCCGGGACCCAACTGGCCATCTGCAATTTCTTTTCCTTTCAAAAATATTTCGAGGCTGTTTTGGTACTCACCAATCTCGTAGTACCCAAACCCTAAACGTTCATAAGCCCCTGCCAATTGTCGCTGATCATCTCCACTCCGCTCTAAACTTGCAATAGCATTCTTTAGATAGAAAACTCCGGAATCCAGTATGTCTAATTCAAGATAGGTTGTTCCCAATATATCCTGAGCGTCTACAATGTTCCTTTTAAACCCCATTTCGTTTGATAAGTCTATGCACCTCCTAAGATAGAAGATAGAAGAGTCTGGATTTTCCGCTCTATGTATGGCTCCCAGATTATAGTAAATATTACTAATCTTTTCTTGTAATTGATGAGTTTCAGCCACCTTCAAAGCTTTATGGAAATATTTAAATGCTTCAGAGGTATTCCTCATGTCATCGTTCAGGGCAGCAATATTCATCATGGTGGACACATGCGCATCCATTGCACGCCCAGGAATTTTCTCCTGAACTTCCATGGCATTGATCAATGCATCAAGAGCTTTTTCAAAGTCTCCGTTGCTAGCGTATGCCGCTCCTAAATTACTGTAAGCGTATGAGAGCCCCATCAAACTGCTGTCCCGTTTGGCTGCTGCTAATGCGTTTTCAAAATAATAAATGGCAGAGTCTATCCTATTTGCTCTGTAATGGTTGATAGCATACATCGCCATAAGATCCCTTTCAACCTGCGGATAAGATTTACCTTCAATCATCTCCTCTGCTATCGACACATACTTATTTACAGAGTCCCTGCTAACTCGTTTAAATTGTTTCACCAACTTCATCACAACAAATACCTTTTTCCGCTCTGGTAAATCATTGCTTAATTCAGCTCTCAGGCTATCAATTGTTTTATTCTGTGCAGTAAGAAAAGAGAAGCTAATAGCGAGCAACCCGCATAAGATGATTTTCTTGATCATTTAAATGTGTTCTTTTAGTTTGGCTACAGGCTATCTGGTGGTTGAATGAAACTAAGCTTTAGTTTAATAGATACCTACTCAAATGACCCACTCGCAAAAAAGAATATATTTTTCAATTTTCAATCGCGTATTCGTTGGAAGGATGTTTTAACTCGACCAAATGTATTCGGGACTTCAAATCAATAAGAGTCAACTTTTCAGGGCGGTAAATCAAAATCATTTTAAATTTGCCCCTTCAAAGCAGAATTAAACGAATATCAAATAATGCAAAACGACCCGGAACTTAGTCCTAAAATGATGGGAGCCATTTCCCAGGATTTTCTTAAAGTTTCTGATTTACTAAAAGAATCATCTTACCAGATCAGAAAAAGAGGATTCTCTGATTTTCCTATTTTCCCAATTTCTAAGCAAGAATCTCCAGTTGGGCAGGTACTCTATCCAAAGGACGCATTAGATACTGATTGGAATTACAATGTGACTTATCTGGATGAGTTTATCCAAAGAAAAATCATTGAAAAAGAAGATGATTTTAAACAAACCTATAAAAATCCCGATGAGTTTTGTTGCCTGTTTGTAATTGATAATGATTTCACCAATTTCGTTTACATACCATATCCAATTGACTAATTAATGAAGAGTTGTCAAGTGATGTCACAGCTTGGCAACTTTAAAGGCTTTTTGTAGTAAATTAGGCAAAATCATAAAGCTCAAATTGAATAAAAACTCAGCCAATAGGACCATTCTTATTCTTTTCCTCGCGATTATTATTCCTATCGCTTTCTACACTGTTTATCAGGTTCAGTCACTCAATAAGAATGAAGAGATCTTAAGTGAGATCTATAAAAACCAGTTGGAATCCATCATCTTTTCGGTTAATCAATATTCTGATGACATCTTAAAAAGTCTTCAGTATAAAATAGAAAATAGGTTAGAGAATGGTGATCCTATAGACGCCAATACTTTACTTTCTTACCCTGGTATTGCCGAGGTGATCATTAAACCACTTTCAGGAAAACCAATATTTACTGCGTCTGGTGATTCCTCCGTCTACACTTCACTTCTTGAAAAGACTCTATCGGAAAATGAAAACAAAGTCAAAAAGCTCATTGATTATAAAAAGGTGGATTTCACAAAACTTGAGCCCTTAGATCCAATTACATTTCAAGGTGAGCAACTGAATCTCTTAATATTAGTATTGAAATCAAAGGATGATTTAGCAATTGGGCTAATTGTAATTCGTCCTATTGACTTTATTGAAGGCACACTGGCTCCCAAGATGCAACAGATCTCTGGTGCCAATTTTATCATTACAGCAAGAAGCGAAATCGACCAGGCTCTGATATTTTCTACTGACACCATTTCTGATGTAGAAGCCAGATCGCTTCCTTTTTGGTTATTACCAGATCATCAAATTGGGATAGTCCAGAAAGGCGATTCTCTTGAAACAATCAGTAAAGAGCGTATTCAATTGAATTTTGTTTGGATTGCAATTTTGAGTGTAGTGGTACTCCTTGGGTTTTATGTTGTCGCCAGAAATCTGAGAAAGGAAATGCAACTCGCTCAGATGAAATCAGACTTTGCGTCCAGTGTAAGTCATGAAATAAGGACACCTCTCACTCTTATTAATATGTTCGCAGAAACTCTACTACTTAAAAGAGTCCCAACTGAGGAGAAGAAACAGGAGTATTATGAAATTATAACAAAAGAGACTTCCAGACTTAAGAACATAGTCAACAAGATTCTGAACTTCTCTCAAATGGAAAATAAGAAAAGGACATTTGAGCTAATAAGCGATTATTTGAATGATATATTAAAAGAAACTATCCATACCTATTCGTTCCATCTTGAAAACAAAGGCTTTTCGTATCAAGTAGAGTATGGAGAAGAAAGCCCATTTATTAATGCAGATCGGGAAGCGATCACAGAAGCTATCATAAATTTGATCGATAACGCAATGAAATATAGTGGGGAAAGTAAGAAATTAAATATTTTCAGCGGTACAAAGTCACATTATACTTTTGTTGCAGTCCAGGATTTTGGAATTGGAATAGATCCTAAAAAGCAAAAACTAATATTTGATAAGTTTTTTAGGGTAACGGAAGGAGACTTGTATAATGTACAGGGCGCTGGGTTGGGATTATCCATTGTGAAGAATATAATGGATGCCCACAATGGTAAAATTGAAATTGAGAGTAGCTTAGGAAAAGGGAGTACCTTTAAACTCCTATTTCCAATAAAACAGGATTAATATGGCTAAAATATTGATAGTAGAAGACGAGCCACATATGAGAATGGGACTCAGGGATAATTTAGAGTTTGAGTCTTATGAGGTAGAAATGGCTGAAAATGGCAGAAAAGCATTGGAAATGCTCGACAACCAAACTTATGATCTTATACTATTAGATGTAATGATGCCAGAAATTTCTGGGTTTGATGTCTGTAAACAAGCCAGAAAGAAAGGAATTACCTCGCCAATCATATTCCTGACAGCAAAAGGTGAAGAAATAGATAAAGTGCTTGGTCTGGAGCTTGGTGCTGATGATTATATCGTAAAACCATTTAGCCTGAGAGAGCTTCTAGCACGAGTAAAAGCCGTTTTAAGAAGAACAGGTTCCTCAGATACCTCTCAATCAAAAATCACCGTAGGGAATCTAACATTCGATTTCCAGCATTATGAAGCATTCCAAGGTGACACTCCTATCAAATTATCACATAAAGAATTCGAAATAGTCCATCATTTGTGGGATCACAAGAATGAAATTGTAAGTCGCGAACAACTTTTAAAACAAGTTTGGGGATACGAAGCACAACCTACAACCCGGACTGTCGACAACTTCATTTTGAAACTTCGACAAAAAATCGAAGCAAATCCCAACGAACCAAAGTTCATCCTCACAGTACACGGAATAGGGTACAAACTAGTGATTTGACCCCCAAATTGACGTTTGAGTACCTCGATTGACTAAAAGCTACAAACTTGTGACAGTTTGTGACATCCTGTTACGGCCCCATGACAAACTTTGCTGGAAACCGTCGTAAAATTGGTATGTCTAAACCCTAAAGTCAAAAACTCAAATGAAAACGATTGAAAAAACTTTGTTAGTACTTTTGATAGTCTTTAGTACTTCATTAACTTACGCCTCGATTAACGAAACTGCTAAATTACAGCTACGGGAAAATCAAGACGGGATTGTCCAGCTATTGTACACTAGCACTGATGCTGAAAAAGTCATCATCACCATTCGAAACGACAATGACAAGGTTGTCATGTCAGAAAGCGTTAGCAACACGAATGGATTTTTAAGGAATTACGATTTCAGCGAATTGGAAGTTGGTGTATACACTTTTGAAGTGTCGGACAAGAAAGGTCAGATTAAAAAAGAAGTAAACTTTATTAAGCGATCTCCCGTTGCACTAGTTGATCAAGGAGAGAACAGATACAAGTTGATCTATGGATCTAAGAAGAAGACTGCAGTATTAGTGCTTCTATTAGATGAAAATGGCAACACTGTTCAAGAGGATAGATTTACTTCAACTGATGGTTTCATGAAAACCTACATAGTTGATAAAAATATAACAAGCGCTCAAACATTACGCCTTGTAACAAACCTGGAAACAAGGGAATTTGAGCTGTAAGATTTTCTTCATTTTACTACATTTTGAAATTCCCGTTCTTTTGGAACGGGACTTTTTTTACATCTTTTTACAACTCTACAATCTCCATTCCTTTCCTTATTACTACCTTGTAAAATAATTAGCTATGTCTGGTTTAAAACTTAAAATAACGATAATAGCAGCACTACTATTCGCTCCAATCCTAAGTAATAGTCAGGAGCTGGTAAGAAGCTTAAGAGGTTCATGGAAGTTCCAAATTGGGGACAACATGGACTGGTCAGAAAAAAACTACAACGATTCAAACTGGGATGTCATCTATGCTCCATCTGCCTGGGAAAACGAAGGTTTCAACGGTTACGATGGATATGCCTGGTACCGCAAAAAATTCAACGGAGCTGATCTGGATAACAAAAAAGGTCTTTACCTGAAACTTGGATACATCGATGATGTAGATCAGGTTTTCATTAATGGTCACTTCATTGGCTATTCCGGGAAGTTCCCACCAGATTTTCATACTGCATACAACGCTTCCAGAAAATACAATATTCCTGAAGAGTACATCAATTATGATGGAGAAAATGTAATTGCTATACGCGTATTTGACACTGTTCTTGGTGGAGGTTTGGTTTCCGGCAACCTTGGGATCTACGAATACACCAGAGGGGATTATAACGCTCTAAATCTTGAAGGCCTTTGGAAATTCCAGGAAGGAGATAATTTCAAATGGAAAGAACCAAACATCGATGAATCTGAGTGGTCATATTTAATGGCTCCTGGTCTATGGAGATATCTTGGTAAAAAGGTTTGGGAAAGCTACGGTTGGTATAGAAAGAAATTTGTACTTCCTCAAAGATTAAAAAACAAGCAGCTCACATTGATCCTAGGAAAAATTGATGATTTTGATGAAGTATATATCAATGGTGTATTAATCGGAGAAACTAATGATGGTGAACGTTATGGTAACTCCTGGTCATACAAAGAAACCAGAGTATATCCGGTTCCTGATGATATTATAAAAGAGAATGGTGAAAATACAATTGCTGTGAGAGTCCAGGATTTAGGAGGTCATGCAGGAATTTATGAAGGTCCATTAGTACTGATCGACAGCCAATATGTAACTGCGTATCTAAGATCTTATCGGCTCAATTAATCTTGAGCCGACTTACTTCAGTATCCCCAATTACAATCCCTTTACTTACGTATGCTTCTCCTAAAAATTCAATCTCCGAATCTCCAAAAGAAGTTAGCTTGATCTCATCATTAGCAAATAGTTGCAGATAGTTATCACCAAATAAATTGGTCTTAATATCATCTCCTTTTAGACCACTTAGATTTACCTCATTATCTCCATAACATCTGATAATCTGATCTTTTGCAACACCTTTCGTGATCTCAATTTCATTATCGCCATATAATGACATCTTGAATTCCCTCAAATTCAACTCTGCAAAAGTAGCTTCCACTTCACCATACAAAGTGATTTTAAGCTCGCGCTGATCCAGAATATCCATGCATCTTAAAAACTGATCACCCCTTACCTGTACGGCTCTCAGATCTTCAAAAGTCACATATGCCGTCACCTCCGCATGTTGATAGGAATCCTCTTTCCATCTTCTGCTATTATGATCATATCGATCATTCTTCTCATGATACCTGGCTCCTTCCAGGTAAATGCTTAGCACTTCATTCAATACGTTCACCACAATCAGATCGGGATCAACATACTTAGCTTCTATTTTGACTGAGCTTTCATTTCCTTTCACAAGGACCACATTAATATGTGGGCTCACTACAACCTTGTCAAAGTTTCCAATCTTATAATCTGATTGAGCAATAGAATTCTGGGTGAGAAAAATTAAAATTATTATCGCTATCCGTTTCATTCGCCGGTTATTTTAAGTTTTTGTTTACTGTAAAGACCGACCAATGTCAAAGTGGTTTCTATTTCTTAAAATATATTATTTGAATAAACACAGTTTTAACCATATATTGAGCGAATGGAAAAGAATCAATATGCCCGTAAATACCTGCCACACCCGTGGCATGGACTGAAACCAGGTGAAAACTCTCCTGAAGTAGTAAACGCATTTATTGAAATGACACCTGCAGATTCTGTTAAGTATGAAATTGATAAGGAAAGTGGATTTCTTATGGTAGATAGACCTCAGAAGTTTTCAAACATTGTTCCTGCATTATATGGTTTTGTTCCCCAAACTTACTGCGGAGAAGGTGTAGCAAGAGTATGCATGGAGAATACAGGAAAAACTGGCATTGTTGGTGATACTGATCCAGTGGACATATGTGTACTTACTGAAAGAAATATTGCTCAAGGTTATATATTGGTTCCGGCTATTCCTATTGGAGGTTTGAGAATGATTGATAAGGGAGAAGCCGATGACAAAATCATTGCCATATTAAAAGGCGATGAAGTTTTTGGAGGATTTAAGGATCTTGAGGATTGTCCTCCCACTTTAATTAATAGATTAAAACACTACTTCCTTACGTACAAACAAATTCCTGGAGAAGAATCTGTAAACGTTGAAATACCTGAAATATACGGAAGAGAAAAGGCATATGAAGTCATCAACCAAAGTGTAAAGGATTATCAAGCAGAGTTCGGTTCATGATTATAAACTTATTATCCGGGCCAAGAAATATTTCTACAGCCCTCATGTACTCTTTCGCCCAAAGAAGTGACACAACAGTAATCGACGAGCCATTTTATGGTTACTACCTAAAGGAAACCAATATTGATCATCCAGGCAAACAGGAAACAATGGATTCAATGGACTGCAATTATCAATCTGTTGTAAAATCTGTTAATTCCTTCTCTGATGCACCTGTATTGTTTCTTAAAAACATGTCTCATCACATGATTATGGAGGATTATTCATTCATTAAAGACTGGAATAATCTATTGCTCATCAGAGACCCAAATCAATTGATCTCCTCATTCTCAAAAGTTATTCCCAATCCCAAAATGACTGACATTGGTTTAAAACAAGAATGGGAGCTTTATGAATATTTAAAAAACTCCGGAAGAGAACCAACAGTCCTGGACAGCAATGAGATACTAAAAAACCCAAGTGGAGTTTTAGCTAAACTTTGTGAAAGATTGGGTATACTCTTCGACACCAATATGCTTCAATGGAAAGCTGGTCCGAGACCAGAAGATGGTGCGTGGGCAAAGTGGTGGTACAATAACGTTCATAAATCCACGGGTTTCGCTGACCCTAAAACAGAGAAAGCGATAGTACCAACACACTTGAATGATCTCCTGGAGGAGTCAATGCATTATTTCAACTTACTTCAACAACACTCAATTAAAGCTTAATCATGCTACAAACGTATAACCCAAAAAATAAGGATCTATTAGTATATGTAAATGGTAATCTACTTCACAGAGATGAAGCACACGTTTCCGTTTTTGACAGTTCAGTACAAGGAGGGGATGCTGTCTGGGAAGGTTTAAGAGTTTACAAAAACGGAATATTTTGTTTCAAAAAGCACATTGACAGACTTATCAATTCAGCAAAAGCCCTGGCCTTTGAAAACATCCCCACTGAAGACGAAATAAGATCCGCTGTTAAAGAGACTCTGGAAGCGAATAATATGACTGATGAGACTCACATCAGACTTACTTTAACAAGAGGTATTAAGATTACTTCAGGTATGGATCCAAGGCTCAATCAGAGTGGCTGTACCCTAATTGTCCTGGCAGAATGGAAACCATTGGTATATGATAATGAAAAAGGCATTAAAGTAATTTCTTCTCACATTAGAAGAAACCTCCCTCAGTTCCTCGACTCAAAGATTCACCATGCCAACCTACTCAATAATATCCTTGCTAAAATTCAGGCCAATATAGCTGGAATGGATGCTGCTGTAATGTTAGATGAGAGAGGTTTTGTAGCAGAGTTAAATGACGTAAATCTATTTATAGTAAAAGATGGCAAGGTCTACACCCCATATGCAAATGCTTGTCTAAATGGGATTACCAGAGGTCTGG
>JANSWY010000010.1 GCA_024743255.1 bacterium
AGCATATCAGCTCCCTATGTTTTATCGCTCAGAAAGTGAAATATTTCTTTACGAGATTGGGGTGATACAACAGCATAGAAAAAAAGGTGTAGCAAAGTCTTTGATCGAACATCTCAAACGGTATTGTGAAGAAAATTCGATAAAGGTGATGTTTGTGATGACCACTATGGATAATGAACCTGCCAAGAAACTTTATGAAAATACTGGAGGAGAACTCGAAGTAGTACCGTTGTATTCTTATTCAATCTAATAATATGGATTACCTATTTAAATCAGAAAGACTAGGATTCCGAAACTGGGAAGAAAATGACCTTGATGCTCTTTATGAGGTCAATTCAGATCCGCAAGTAATGGAATTCTTTCCCAAATGTCCAAGTCGTGATGAAACTCTGGACTTCATTCATAGAATGCAAAAGCAATTCTCTAAAAATGGTTTCTGCTATTTTGCGGTAGAATTATTGGAGTCCAAAGAGTTGATAGGCTTTATTGGAATTGCTGAGCAGACCTATGAAGCTGACTTTACACCATGTGTTGATATAGGTTGGAGAATTGGAACCAAATACTGGTTTAAAGGCTATGCAACTGAAGGAGCAAAAGCAACTTTGAAATTTGCCAAAGAATCAACCTCGTTATCTGAGATTTTGTCTGTTGCACCTGCAATAAATACCAAATCTGAATCAGTGATGAAGAAGATCGGAATGGAGAAGCTAAGAAATTTTGACCATCCACTCTTGCTGAATGACTCAAGGTTGAAAGAGTGCATCCTATATTCACTCAAGCTGTAGAGGGGGGCAATTCCATAAAATGGCTGTCTTGTATTAAAAAAGCTAAACATGACAGTAAAAAACATTCTATTAACTACTCTGACTGCTGCTATCTTATTCTCTTGTGGAGATGACGATACATCGGGCTCAGATGATGGATCAACACCAACAACAGGTGGATCCGAGGCGACACTTTCAGCCGCATTTGATGAATTTGATGCGGATAATACTACAATAGTTCTGGAGGGAGATGAAGTTATCATTGAAACCAATGGACTACCAAACCATGAATCTCCATATTGGTCTACAAATCATCCTTTATATACAGAGCCTACTGTAACTACCACACAAGAAATGGCTCCTGGGACTATTGATGAATTTAATGGCTCTTACACACTAACTGTACCTGCAAATCCAGAATTAGCGTCTTCAACTTCCACTACAGGATTGGGAGCAATTGGTATTGCAGTGAGTGGATCTGTGATTTACAATGACCAGGAAGGACCAAATGTCCCATTGGATAATGCAGCTGGTTCACTAGACTATTCGGGTGCTCATACAGGACCTCAGAGTTACCACTACCACCTGGAACCTACTGCATGGTCTCAGGATGATGATAAGTTGATTGGAATTATTTCCGATGGCTTTTTCCTATATGGCAGAAAGTGCACTTCAACTGGCGACTACCCAGATGATCTAGACGCATCGGGTGGCCATACTTCCACTACTGCTCACAGCAATGAGGAAATCTACCACTACCATATTCAAAATGAACTCTACCTGAACCAGTACTACATACTATTCCCAGGTGATTATCAAGGAACTCCAAATGCGATTAATTAATCTACTTCTAATAATAGGTATCATCAGTACTTCATGTGCTGATGGTCCTGTTCAATCTACGACTTATGAAGAAGTTTCTAAAAAACAACTCACCCTTAAATCTGAGCAAGGTCTTGTTTACTTTGGTGACAAGATCTTCACCGGATTTAGCGTGGATCTATACTCTGATGGATCGATCAGAGAAAAAATAGAATACATAAACGGTAAACGGAATGGCTCCATTGCCAGATGGTTTCCAAATGGCATAAAGAGCTATGAAGGAAACTACATCAACAATAAACTTTCCGGCACAATCCTGAGCTGGTGGGCTAATGGCAATTTGCGAAAAGAAAACAATTTCGATAATGGCAAATTGCATGGCATACAGAAACAATGGTATCAATCAGGAAAAAAATTCAAAGTACTAAATATCAATCAGGGAAAAGAAGAGGGAATTCAAACGGCTTGGAGAGAAAACGGAAAGATTTATACCAATTATGAGGCTCGTGATGGAAGAATATATGGGTTGAAAAGAGCCAATTTATGTTATCAATTAGAATCAGAAGAACTCGCTGAAAAATGAAAAAAATAATCCTGCCAATTATTATATTAATCATCACTGCGTCATGCTCACAAAAAGAAGAAACAAAACTTCTCCCATATTATGACGATGCATTCTTCACACCCAAATGGTACACTAAAGCAGAAGAAGTACCTTCTAACTTTCATAAAATCCCTTCATTTGGACTACTTAACCAAAGTGGCGAAACTGTGACTGAAAAAAGCTTCGAAAACAAAATATATGTAGCTGATTTTTTCTTTGCTTCCTGCCCAGGGATTTGCCCAAAAATGACAGCCAACATGACAATAATTCAGGAGGAATTCAAAACTGATGATGAAGTACTCTTATTGTCCCACAGCGTGACACCTGCCTATGATAGTGTTTCGGTATTGAACCGATATGGATCAAGAAATGGTGTAATACCTGGCAAATGGCATCTAGTAACAGGAGATAGAGAGGAGATTTATAACTTGGGTAGAAACTACTATTTCGCAGAAGAAGACCTTGGTTTACAAAAGAGTACTGACGACTTTCTCCACACAGAAAACTTCCTGTTAATCGATCAAAACAGACATATTCGAGGAATCTACAACGGCCTCAACAAAACAGCGATCAATCAATTAATTGAAGATATCAAAACCCTGAAGAAAGCAGGGTAAAACATACAGATTGGAATTCAATGATCAATTCTGCTATCTTTAGGATTGACCATTGAAAACCGATGCTCCGATTTTTTAAGAAATTAAGATCCCAAAACTTATCCAAAGGAAGCATACGTAAGTATGTACTTTATATATTAGGAGAGCTATTACTAATAGTAACTGGTATCGTGATTGCTGTTCAAATCAATAACATGAACAACAATCGTAAACTATTAGACAGTGAGAAGCTTTACCTGGAAAGATTGCTTACTGATGTCAAAAATGATTTCGAGCGGTTTCACTTCCTTGACAGTATGTACAACCTAAGCCTGAAGGATTGTTCAGAAATACTAGAGGAATTAAAAGCTGGTTCTCCAAAAGAAGAAAAGCTAAAAATCATATCATATGGATTCTTGAACTTCTATTCCATGAATCCACATTCTACAACATACGAAGAGATGGTCAATACTGGCAGACTATACACCACCAAAAACAAAGACCTCAGAACCAGCATTATCAGGTACTACAATAATGTTGAAAGAGAGAATAACTATCTGGAGAATGCCAATATGAGAGTTAAAAAATATATGGATCATGAGTCTATGAATGATTATTGGCTTCTTAAACGCAGGTTGAGAAGTAACCTAAAAATTCTCGATTCAGAATTCCCATGGTTATCAAAGAACACCTCCAAAGAATGGCGATCGCTAGAGACCATGACCTATGTTTACCAAACCTCTGAAAAGAAGAACAAGCTACGAATGTCTAACCTAAAAGGCAGTGCAGAGCAACTTATCTCCTTGTTGGAAAAAGAATTAAAATAAATTTTCTATAAAGTGTGATTTTCCAATTCACTTGTCGACAAACTGTGTAAACAGTAAATTTCTTCAATGGTAGATGAAACCCGATTTGCGAGCATCATCAAAGAGAATGAACGGATAATCTTTAAGATCACCACAGTTTATACCAATAACTCGGATGATCAAAAGGATTTATATCAGGACATTGTCATTCAACTCTGGAAAGCCTATGGTTCTTTTCGAAATGAATCAAAGTTAAGTACATGGCTGTACCGTGTGGCATTAAACACTGCTATTACCAGATTGAGAAAAGAGAAACGCACAGGCATAAAAGTTCCAATTGATCAGGTGGTATTAAACCACACAGAATCCCATGACCCTGAATTAGAAGACAGACTCAGAGATCTCTATCGAAGTATTGAAATGCTCAGTGAATTGGATAAGGGAATTGTACTCCTATTCCTTGAAGAAAAGTCCTACGAAGAAATTGCTGAAATAACCGGTATGACAGTCTCCAATGTTGGAACAAGACTCAACCGAATTAAGAAAAAGCTAAAACAACAAATGTCAAACTCAAAACTCAGTGCATAATGGATTTGGATGAAATGAAAACCACCTGGTCCGAAATGGACAAAGGACTTAAAATGACCGAAGAACCAGATGAAGTGGAGATCTTGAAGATCATTCAGAAAAAATCAGTAAGTAGTTTAAACCGAATTATGTATGCTGAAGGTATTGGATCAGTGATCACTTTGATTGGTATAGGATACATTATTGGCAACTTTGGAAAACTTCAAAACTGGTTAGATATAACTGCTGGAATTGGAACAGTAGTGATCTTAATTATCGCAGCAATATGTGGATTTTTGATTTTTATTACTGGCGCTAAAATTGATGTTATTAATGACTCAAGCGAAGCAATTGTCAGGAAGTTTGAAGCATTTAAAAAGCTCCTTAATTCCTACAAAAAACTCACAATCGTCATTTACATCATTATGCCATTTCTGATTATTCCTCTTTTCACAGCATTAACACTTGAGAAGAGTTTGCTGGACGACCTGGAAAAGTTTGGTGAAGGAATTATTGCCTCATTTGTAATATTACCAGCCATTTGGCTACTAATATTTTGGTTCTACAGAAGAAACATCGATAGAATCAGCCAATTTGTTAAAAAGATCAAGGACTAAACTCAATCAAAAATGAAGACAATCACATGGACTAAAAAGCTATTCAGATGTTCCTACGAATTGCTTAGTGAAGGAATAAGTATTGGCGGACTAAAAGACAATGAGTTTTCTCAATCAGTCACTGCTGAACTAAATGATAAAAGGTTTGCCTTCAAAACAAATGGCTGGGGGCACAAAGCCAGAATAATTGATCTTGATTCAAATGCCCAAATTGGAACAATCTCATTTGGCCATTGGCTTCCTAAGGCAACAATTAACTACTATGACAAAGTAGCAGAATGGAAATTCTCCAACCTCTGGGAAACTCGCTGGAAAATCTTTGATAACAATGGCTCCAAACTAAAATACAAAGGCTGGCAAGGTTCAGGCTCAGTGGAAGTGCAAGAAAATGATGAGCTCCTGATATTGGCAGGACTGTTTGTGAGTAACCACTATTGGAAGATGGCCTTTTTGTATGTGATGATATTTTTCCCTTATTGGATGTTGTTGTAGTTATCTGTTGTCGGTTATCTGTTGTCAGCTTTGTAATGAACTGATAACGGATAACCGACAACCGACAACACTATTCCGCCCTTAAAGACTCCACTG
The DNA here is from genome assembly GCA_024743255.1 of bacterium. Taxonomy (GTDB): domain Bacteria; phylum Bacteroidota; class Bacteroidia; order Cytophagales; family Cyclobacteriaceae; genus JANSWY01. Next base: position 5,365 of record JANSWY010000010.1, read on the forward strand.
GATTGATCTTGGACACTTTGAATGTGTGAAAAGAAACCACAACCACTGCAATGACTAAAGCAATCAAAGCACTCAGGATGAATTCCGCAAAACCAATGTCTATTCTGTAAGCAAAATCATCCAGCCAATTGTTCATTTGCCAGTAAGTCACCGGAACTGAGATAAGAATTCCAATTAGCAATTGAACAATAAAGTTCCTCGCCAAAAGTCTGAAAATTGTATTGCTATTTGCTCCCATTACTTTTCTTATTCCAATCTCTTTTGTTCTGCTATTGATCACAATTAGGGATAACCCAAATAGTCCAAGCGAAGCGATTATGATGGCAAGAATGGTAGCCACAACTACCAGTTTATTCATCTGAGCTTCATTTTCATAAAGCAGCTTCATTCGTTCATCCACAAAATCGAATCCCAACTCTTCATTTGGAAAAGTAGACGCCCATGCGTCATTAAGCATTGTTCTAACTTGTAAAAGCTGGCTACCTGAATACTTGAAGACCAGCTTTGGTATTGGAGAATCTCCGAAATTTGTGTCACTGATACCTTGAACAATAGGAACCGGGTTTTGAACAATCACAAGAGGTTCAATACTTGTATGTAGAGATGAAAAGTTAAAATCTTTCACCACGCCCACTATTCTATGGTCTCCAAAATCATTACCAGGAAGCTTTTTTTCCAGAGTGTTCTCTTGCAATCCAAAATATTCGACTGCCGTTTCATTTAGGATAATAGACTGTTTTTCGTCTGCTGTATTTCCAACTTCAAACTTTCTACCTTCAGCTATATCAACATTAAATGTTTCAAAATAAAACGGATCTACCAACAGAATTCTGAACCTTCTAAATGTTCCTTCCGGATCTGTGTACGCCAATTGACCCCAGCCATTTGTACCAAAAACATGCGATCCCATTCCAACATCCTGAACCTCTGGATATTTTTCCAGCTTTGCTTTCAATAGCTTTCCATTTTCAAAGGTAGAACCCAGAATTTCTACAAAACCATTTGACTGAGGATCTGGATAAAGGTTTACGCTAATAGTTGCGTTGTAATCAAACCCCAAATCTTTAGTCTGCATATACTGAAACTGAGATCGCATGATTAGAGCGCTAGTCAGTAGAATTGCCGTAACAAAAAACTGAAATACTACTACACCTCTTCTCATCAGGTGACTTCCTTTTCCCATTGAGGTTCCTTTTAAAATGGATGTGATTTTATATCCTGACAAAACCAGAGATGGGTAAATACCTGCTATAATTCCAATTAATATCGCTATTCCAAAATATGCCAGTGCATGCCACCATTCAAAAGTAAAGACTACATCCGCTCCAGTTAATTCATTGAATATTGGGAATAAGAAGAAAGAGAATCCTATACCCAACAACATAGCCAGAAAAGCCACTATAATACTCTCACTCAGGTACAACCAAATCAGATTGCTTCTCCATGCTCCCAACACCTTACGAATACCTACTTCTTTTCCTCTCTTTATAGACTGGCCTATCGATAAAGTCGCATAATTAACACATGCAATGACCAAAACAAGAATCCCGATAATCCCCAGAATGTATACATAGTCAGGGTTCCCAACGGGTGCCTGCCCTGCTGGAATCTCTGTATTCAAATGAATATCAGTAAGTGGCTGAAAACCAATATTGTATTCACCTCTTTTTACCTCCTCCGATAAGTGTTGCATGACCATGTCTTGCATCTTTGCTTCTACAGAAGTGATTGATGTGTTTTCTTTGATCAGCACATAAGTTTCAGGACCTACATTAAACCATGCGCTTCTTAATCCTTCAGAAAAAATCCAATTGTTGTTTTCATTGGAAATGGCCATGTTGAAACTAATGCTGGATTCCTTTCTGATATCCTGGAATACGCCAGAAACTACAAAGTCCTTCATTTCACCATTAATCTCCAAGGTCAGACTCTCGTCTATTGCTTCATTCTCCCCGAAATACTTTTCAGCAAATGATTCTGATAGAATGATATCAGTATTGTTTCCCAAAGGTGACTCAACATTGCCCCTTAGCATTTTGAAATCCAGAATATTAAATGTCTCCGGACTGATCAGATAAACAGATTCATTAAGACGGTTCTCTCCCCTTCCAACAAGGTAGGATTGGGGTAGAAATTGAAGAGCTGTCTCTATTTCCGGGAAGTTATCTTCTAATGTGGTTTCAAAATGCCACGGAGTAACCGAATTGAAGAAAATCTTATCATTTCCATAGTCCTCCTTTAGCCAAACCCTATATAGCCTGTCCTTTTTACTCTGAAACTGATCGTAACTTAATTCCTGTTTGGCATAGGTCCCCATGAGGAGAAAGCATGTCACTCCAATAGCAACACCAAACAGATTCAATACAGTATTCAATTTCTGCTGCCACAGTACTCTAAATGCGATCTTAAAATTATTTCTGGTCATGTTCATGAATTCAAATTTTGGAAATCGTTTCTTGGATACTGCAGAATACCTGAATGACCTAAATACCAACCATATGTATAACCAATTCGCTTTTTTGATTCTACCATGATCATGATGATATTGAAAAATTTCATATAGATCTCCCTGCAAATCCTCTAATAGTAAAGGATCGCAAAACCACTCCAAAAAGCGGTCTGCCCATTTTGGAGGCGAAGGAATCATTTGATTAAAGAGAAATTGAGTCTTGGAATCTTTTGATATAATTCCATCTTGAATGACATCAACTGATCAAGAATATTCGTTCCTGCTGCAGTGAGAGTAAAAAATCGTTTTCTTCTACCTCCACGTTCGCTAGTTGCACCACCCATTGTGGATTTTACATATCCTTTCTTTTCAAGTCGCCTCAAAACTGAATGAATGGCCGTAACATCCAGTTTCCTTTTGGTATTCTCCAGAATCTCTTTGTGTATAGTCACAGCATATGCCTCACTCTGCAAAGCGCCAACCGTGAGCAACACAAGTTCTTCCAACTCCCCTATGTGTTCACCTTTCATAATAATCGATTATTTGTTGTACAAACGTACACAAAATAAATTAGTTGTGTTTATGTACAATAAATAAAAATGATCTCGGCACACAGGTTTTTACCCTAAAACAAGACTTATTGACGTCAGTTGCAGGACTTTTCGACTTGAATTAATAACAAAATGGTAGTTGATGACTGTTGTTAAGCGTAGTAAAAATCAGACCCTCTTATCTGAATACACGCACTATCTAAACCGAGGCTATGTTTCGCACACTAAAACTTAATACGCTTCTGCTATTGGGGTTCACATCAGTTATTCTGGTCTTCCTGATTGTAGGAATAGTCAGTATTCAAAAGATGAATGCACTTTCTGATCTGACTTCAAAAATGTATCGTCACCCATTTACTGTTACTTCTGCAGTTCTGAGTATAGAAAGAGATGTGACTGCAATCCATAGGGATATGAAGGACATTGCATTAACTTCTGATGCTTCACAAATAGCGAAATATTCAAATAAGATAAATCAAAGAGAACAAGAAATTGCTGAGAACTTCAGGATAGTTTCTGAACGATTCCTAGGTGACATGGAGTTGGTAAGGACTGCCGAGAAAGATTATAAAAATTGGGGCCCTATTAGAAATAATGTGATTAGACTAATGTCTACAGGTGATGAAAATGACAAGAGTGAGGCCATTGCGATTACCAAGAATGATGGGGCTAATCAGGTAACCAAGCTAAATAACTCCATCCTGGCATTGCGGGAATATGCGGCCAACAAAGCAATAACATTCAATGAGAATACCATTTCGGTAAAGAATTCCACGCTCACGATCATCTACACACTTTTAGGAGCAGCTATTGTTGTTGCAATTTTCATGGCTAATCTGATTACCAGAAATGTAAAAAGACAACTCGGTTGTGACCCATCTGAAGCAGCTTCAATAGTAAAGCAATTCTCAACTGGAGATTTGAATATTGATTTCACATCAGGCAAGCAGTTTGGGCTGTATAAGGATATTCAACACATGGTTGAAACATTAAGCTCAATGGTTGGAAACATAAAGGCAGTAGCCGATGAACTAGCAACTGCAAGTTTACAAGTAAGCAATACAGCAAGAGATCTGGCACAAGGAGCTAGTGAGCAAGCCTCAACAGTTGAGGAAATCTCATCCACCATGGAAGAAATGGCAGCCAACATTTCACTTAATGACCAACATGCTCAAGAGTCAAAATCAATCTCATTGCAAGCAAAAGACAGTCTTCTGGAAGTAAACGATCAAGCTCGTAAGTCGGTGGATGCTAATAAATTAATTGCAAATAAGATTCAAATCATTAATGACATCACTCGTCAGACTAATATGTTATCTATCAATGCCAGTGTAGAAGCAGCCGCCGCTGGGGAGCGGGGTAAAGGTTTCGCGGTAATTGCAGGAGAAATCAGAAAACTAGCAGACCGAAGTAAAAAGGCTGCTTCTGAAATCATTGAAATAACCCAAAATGGATACCGAATAAGTCAGGAGACCGGTGAAAAGCTCAATCAGATGATACCGGAGATTGAAAAAACCACCCAACTGGTACAAGAGATAGCCGTAGCAAATGGCGAACATAATCATGGAACCAATCAGGTAAACCAAGCTATCCAACAACTTAATTCAGTCTCTCAATCCAACGCATCTTCAGGTGAGCAACTAGCTGCTAACTCACAACAAATGAGTGATCAAGCCAGGTATCTTTCAAATCTTATCAAATTCTTCAAACTCGAAAAAGCGATATAAAACCAGTCTGAATTACAAAAGAGGCTGTATTCAGCTATTTGTTTTACAATTTATATAAAAATAAAACCTATTTGTTTAACAAAATATATACTAATCCCGTACATTTGTTTTACAATTTATATAGTAATGGAAAAGAACTATTTGGGAGAGTTTGAGGAATTGGTTTTGACAATGGTAGGTATTCTTGGTGAGGAAGCTTACGGAAATGCGATTGTGCAGGAAATTGAAACCAAGTTAAATCGCAAAGTAAACCTTAGTGCAGTTCATGTAACCTTATATCGATTGGAAGATAAGAATCTGGTTAATTCATCTATGGGTGGTGCCACAACAACAAGGGGAGGAAGAAGAAAACGCTACTTCAAAATCACCAATACCGGACTGAGCCTTTTACATGATATGCAGGAACAAAGAACTGAACTTTGGAAATTGCTACCAACTCTTAAATTCTCTACAATCTAAATATGGATCCCAATGAGGTTTACGATCCACCAGCCTGGGCTGTAAAGTTTCTGAGTTGGTTTTGCCCTGATGCTTTATTGGAAGGTATCCTGGGAGACCTATTGGAAGAATTCGATAATAATGTCAACAACAATGGCTTAAGCGCCGCAAGGAGAAGGTTTATTTATTCTGTTTTTAGATTCCTTCATCCATCCATAATTCTTAAAAACAGAAAGGTCATAAAACTTATAAATATGGGAATGCTAAAATCACATTTAAAGGTCGCTTACCGCGGCATGTGGAAGTATCGATTCTATTCTTTTGCAAACTTGCTGGGACTCACAGTTGCGTTTGCTTTTTTATTGCTTACTTCAACATTCATCTATCATGAAAACAGTTACGATCAATTTCATCAGAAGAAAGATCAGATCTTCCGTCTTGCTCATGAGGTCTTATTGAAAGAAACTGGTGAATCACTAAGCAAAAGTGCTGTTACACCTGTACCACTCAGCAAGGATCTGCAGCAAGAAGTACCTGCCATTACCAAACAATCCAGAGTTGGAAGTGCATCTATGACATTAGTTAAGGACAACATTCCTTATGAAGAGGTTATTGTATTTGTTGATCCCGATTTTCTAGGGTTCTTTGATTTCCCGATGGACCAGGGACTGCCAAAAGCTGCATTGATAGATCAGTCAAGTATGGTATTATCTGCAGAAAAAGCACAAAAATACTTTGGCTACTCTGATCCAATCGGGCAAACTTTATCATTGAATGTGAATGATAGCCTTATCAATTTTCAAGTCACTGGAATAATTGACGCTAAAGAAAAAGAATCCAGTATATCTGTTCCAATACTCGTAAACTTCGAAAAATTCGAATTGCTGGTGGGTAAACAGGCAATGACATCCTACAACTACAGCGCTGTAGAAAATTACATTTATGTAGAGACACCACAAGAGATCTCATTATTGGAAGGGTCAATGACGGAAGCGATGAAGAAGTTTTCCCGAGGTGATGATACGGAAGTCAAAATCTTTGCTCAACCACTCACATCAATTCATCTTGAAGAAGATGTACCTGGTACAGCTGACTACACAACAAGCCGAAAAATACAAATAATGGCAGGTTTAGGGTTACTAGTCCTGGTAATTGCAATCATCAATTACATCATGCTTTCTACTGGTCACTCCCTTAATCGACTTAAAGAATTAGGCCTAAGAAAATCACTTGGAGCATTTAAAAGCCAACTTAGAATCCAGCTGATATATGAATCATTTTTCATTACTATTCTATCAGGAACCCTGGGATATGTTCTTGCTTTACTACTCATTCCTCTATTCAATAACCTGATTGATTCAAATCTAACTCTAGGCATTTCAGCTATTCAGATACTAGTGATGTTCCTGATTTCCATATTGATTGCTTTGATTTCTGGAGGTATTCAGGCAGTAATATTATTAAAACATAAGCTGGTTGCAGCTTTAAAAGGAAACTCTGCAATCAAAAACAAAGACAGCATTCTGAACCAGGGGTTGGTAGTTCTTCAGTTCGCTTTCTCTATGATACTAATATCCGGAACCTTGGTCATGCGATCCCAGCTCAATTACATACAGGATAAGAATTTAGGATTTGATGAGGATCGGTTAGTTGAGCTCACTCTGGGTAACACTGAAAATACCGAGACTGCAACAAGGCTAGTTGATAGATTTAGGAATGAAGCGCTTAGCAATAGCCAGATTTCATCGGTATCGGCTTCTATGAACAATGCTTCAGAACCCTGGACAACACTTGGGTTTCTTCAGGAGAATGGCGACACGGAAAATATCCATTACAACCAAATTGATGCGGATTATCTGAAAACTATGGGCATTGAACTGACCATGGGAACCGACTACAATCCAAATTCAGGAAATACAGCAAATGATATTTTGGTCAATGAATCTTTAGTTAAGCACTTTGGTTGGGAAGACCCATTGAATCAACAAATTCCGGGAAAGAATTTTGATTCTAAACACAGAATAATTGGAGTGATGAAAGATTTTCATTTTAGTTCATTGCATAATGAAATTGAACCATTGATTCTATCAATTAATCAGGGAGCGGTGAGTAGTGGAGTAACTGGATTAAGTACATATTACTGGCCTCCAAATCTTTATAGGGTGATTGTGAAAATTGGTCCTGGTGAACTAACACCAGCAGTTAATTTCCTTGAAGAAACCTGGAAATCCACAATCCCCAATAAGCAATTTCAATATCGCTTTGTAGATGAATCTTTAGATCAACAATATGCTGAAGAAAAGAGATGGAGAAAGGTAATTAATGCCGCTTCCATCTTTGCATTAGGTATTGCCTGGCTAGGATTACTCGGTTTAACCAGACTTTCAGTTCAGAGAAGAACCAAAGAAATTGGAGTAAGAAAAGTGCTTGGCTCCTCTATTCCAAATGTTATTATTCTATTGTCAAAGAGGTTCTTAATACTTGTATCTGTAGCAGTAGTTATCGGAATACCAATAGCATGGTTAGCATTGGACAATTGGCTACAATCCTATCCTTACAGAATAGAACTTAACCCTCTCCTATTCATCTTAGCCGCATTAATTGTTTTGATAGTTTCGATTGGATCGGTGAGCCTTCAATCACTTAAAGCAGCAAATGCTAATCCAGTGGATTCTTTGAAGTGTGAGTAGTAATTAGTTATCAGTTGTCTGTTGTCAGTTAAATACAAATACTGATAACAGACAACCGACAACTGACAACCACCCCAACTATTTATTACTAAATCGTAGAACAAATAAAAATTTCCTCCGTATATTTGTTCTACAATTTAGAAACATCATGAAAGAAACAGGTTTAGGAGAGTTTGAAGAGGTAATTCTATTGTTAGTGGGAATTTTAGCTGAAGAGGCTTATGCATTCAGACTTGCAGAAGAATTTGAATCTCAAACCAAAAGATCAGTCAGTATTGGTGCGGTCCACTCATCTTTATCAAGACTGGAAGACAAAGGATTTCTTACTTCCGAAATGGGAGCCTCCACTGCGTCAAGAGGTGGAAGAAGGAAAAGAATTTACTCAATAACTGCAGCAGGTGAAAGAGCACTTCAATCTGCTAAGGATTTCCGTGTCTCACTTTGGAGCCAATATCCCCAATTGTCATTTGTTGGAATCCTGAATCAGTAAAATGAATGATCCAAGACCACCGAAGTTAGCTGAGAAGCTACTACTCAGATTCATAAAGGAAGATCTGGCAGAAGAGGTACTCGGTGATCTTGATGAAAAATACTACAGTGTGCTCGAGAAGCATCCTAAAAAGGCCAATAGAAACTATTGGTATCAAGTGCTTAACTACATCAGACCATTTGCACTCAAAAAAACAAAGTCAAAATACTCAAAACTCACAATCATGTTTAACAATAATTTCAAAGTTGCATGGCGGTCGATGAAGCGCCAGAAGATGTATTCTGCAATCAAAATCGGAGGATTTTCTATCGGTATAATGGTTTGCTTACTCATCCTCTTATATATCAACGATGATCTAAGCTACGATCAACAATATCAGGAAAAACATCGTGTTTACAGGCTGGTCAATCATATGAATGATCCAACCGATACGGAACGATGGACCTCCTTTTCTCCTGCAATAAAGAAAGTGTTGGAAAGTGATTACCCGGAAATTGAGACTGTTGGTAGACTCATTCCTTTCGACTGGTTCAATGGAGGAAATAACCAAATGAGACCTGAAGGGCAAGATATCATCACCTATGAGGAAGGTTTCATGTATGCTGATCCAGAATTGTTGGATATACTGGAAGTGCAAATGGTTTATGGGTCAACTGAAAATGCTCTTAGTAATCCAAAATCAATCCTTATTAGCGAGGATAAGGCCTCCAAATACTTTCCCGGTGAGAATCCAATTGGTAAAACGATTATTCTCAATGAAGATACAGCGGCACATTACACAATAGGTGGAGTAATGAAGAACTTTCCCAAGAACTCCCATCTACAAACAGACTTTCTTCTAACGTTGGTTGGTGAAGAGTTTTGGCCGGGTGAACAAAGTTCATGGTGCTGTAGCAACTACAATACCTATCTCAGACTATATGATGGTAGCAACCCAACTCAATTAGAGAGTAAACTTCTTTCGATTAGAGACAATCATCTGGTTCCTCATTTCAGACAAAGAGGGAATCTCTGGGCAGATGAACTGGAAAAGTTTTACAGTATTGAATTACAAGGGGTTACCGATATTCATCTTAGATCAACTGATATACATAGTGAGTTTTCGAAAGGTGATATCACAATGGTATGGCTATTTGGAATAATCGCAATTATAGTTTTAGCATTGGCAAGTATCAACTTCATCAACCTGTCAACAGCAAAATCTGCCAATAGAGCCAAGGAAGTTGGCCTTAGAAAAGTAATTGGATCAGGTAAAAGTACTTTGGTATTCCAATTTCTTACTGAATCAATCTTATATAGCCTGGTTTCTTTCATTTTAGCAATTATCCTGGCAGTTATACTCCTACCCTACTTCAATATCATTGCAGAAAAATCTCTTTCAATTCCATTCCTGGAGTGGTGGTTTATTCCACTGATTATTGCTAGTGCTGTAATTATCGGGGTTATTTCTGGAGTTTATCCTGCATTCTATTTGACAGCATTTAAACCATTAAGCGTGCTGAGAGGCGATACCAGCAGAGGTAGCAAAAGTGCTGGTCTTAGATCTGTTCTTGTGGTATTTCAATTTACAGCTTCCATTCTTCTGATTATTGGAGCCGTTGTGGTCAATGAACAGATGAATTACATCACCAGGAAAAAAGTAGGTTTCGACAAAGACCAAATTCTAATTATCCATGGGACCAATACATTAGGTCAAAAAGCCGAATCTTTCAAAAATGAAATAAAGCAGCTTTCCAGTGTAGAAGAAGTTTCGTATAGCAATTCATTGCCGGTAGAGGGAACAATGAGAAACAACAATCAATTCTGGATTGAAGGAACTTCAACCACAAAAGAAGGTGTAGGAGCTCAAATTTGGGGAGTTGATGAAGATTATGTGAAAACCATGGGTTTCAAAGTTGTGATGGGTAAAGATTTCGATCCTACATTAACCACTGGAAATCCAATTTTAATCAACCAAACCATGGCAAAAGAACTCGGAGTGGAAGACCCAATTGGTGTTCTGGTTACAAATAAATTTGAACCACCATATCGAATAGTTGGTGTAATTGAAGATTTCCACTACGAAACTATGAGAGATGAAATATTATCATTGTGTCTTAGACTTCAAGGAGGAAATTCTCTTGCAGCAGTAAGGTTTAACCCTCAAAATGTTGATGAAACTCTCAGTAAAGCAACTGAAATCTGGGAACAGTTCGCTCCTAATCAAGCCATTCGATATTCATTCATGGATGAGAAATTTAATGCAATGTATAAGGATGTGCAGCGAACAAGCAGAATATTCAACATATTCTCAATCCTGGCAGTGTTTGTTGCTTGTACCGGTCTATTTGGACTATCAGGTTTCATGGCTGAACAGCGACGAAAAGAAATTAGCATCCGAAAAGTACTTGGAGCATCAGTTCATAGTATTTTCCGATTACTATCATCCAATTTCATCAGATTAGTACTGATCTCATTTGTCATTGCCGCACCAATCGGTTACCACTATTTGGAAAAATGGCTTGAAGATTTCGAGTATAGAATTCCGCTTTCCTGGGGTTTTATTGCAATGGCTGGAGGTATCGGTCTCCTTGTGGCATTAATCACAGTAAGTTTTGAATCTCTTAAAGCAGGATTTCAGAATCCTGTTCAAGGATTGAGGTCAGAATGAAAGATTTTCAAAATATCAATCCTCCAAGATTAGCAGTTTGGATTCTCAGAAAATTACTTCGTAATGATCTGCTGGAAGAAGTTGAAGGTGATCTGGAAGAGAAGTTTTTCTCAGTGCTTTCAAAGTCAAATAAAAGAAAGGCTAAACTCAATTACTGGAAGCAAGTCCTGCTTTACATGCGGCCTTTTGCAATCAAAAAAACAAAGTCAAACTACTCAAAATACTCAATTATGTTTATCTACACTATCAAACTGGCATTCAGGAATTTCCTGAAACACAAGAGCTCGTTTCTCATTAACCTGGGTGGATTATCTACAGGGTTGGCCTGTGTTATCATGATCTATTTATGGGTCAATGATGAGCTGCAAATGGATAAATTCCACAAACTCGATAAGCAATTACATCAGGTGCTCTTAAACCACGAGGAATCTGGCAAACTCAATACACAACCAAGTACACAAGGGATTCTGGCAGATGCATTAGAGTCAGAGGTTCCTGAGGTTTTAATGGCTGTCGAAGACACAGATCCAACTTGGTTTGGAGACAACTTCAGCCTGGAAAATGATAAGAAGAATATTAAAGCAATAGGCAAATTCAGTGGAGACCAATACTTCGAAATGTTCTCTTTTGAACTACTACATGGAGATGCTTCTATAGTTCTTGATGACAAAAAAAGCGTGGTAATCTCTGAATCTCTTGCGCGTAAGTTTTACCAGAATCCTGAATACGCAATTGGTGAGACGCTAACATGGAATCTTCTGCAATTTAATGACAAGGTTAAAGTAACAGGAGTATTCAAGGATCTTCCTAACAACAGCTCTGAGTCCTTCGATTTTATTATTCCATTTCAGAATTTCAAAGATTTAGTGGGTGATGGAATGAATTGGGGAAATTACAATGCAATGACCTATGCAACACTGAGAGAGGGAACCGACCTTGCTTCTCTCAATGAGAGATTAGGACCTTTTGTTAAGAAAAAAGCAGAAGGTTCAAATGTAAATGTATTCATGAGACCATATTCCGATCAGCATCTTTACAATAAGTACGAGAATGGAAAACTGGTTGGGGGCAGAATCTTTTATGTGAGATTATTCAGTTTGATAGCACTATTCATTTTAGGAATTGCCTGTATAAATTTCATGAACCTATCTACCGCAAAAGCTTCAAGAAGATTAAAGGAAGTTGGAGTAAAAAAAGCAATTGGTGCAGATAGAAAATTATTAATATTCCAGTACCTAGGAGAATCAATTATGTTAAGCTTAATCGCTTTAGTTGTTGCACTGCTAATAGTTATTCTTCTACTACCTCAATTCAATGTAATCACTGGCAAATACCTGACTCTGTCTTTTGATCCAATTGCATTATTGATCATGTTTGGAATCACTTTGATTACTGGTTTATTAAGTGGTAGCTATCCAGCATTGTATTTATCATCTTTTCAGCCAACTGAGATTCTCAGAGGTAAACTTCAAAGCAAATTTGGTGAGCTCTGGATCAGAAGAGGATTGGTTGTATTTCAATTTTCGTTATCGGTTATTCTAATTGTTTCTGTTCTTGTAGTCCATCGCCAAATTGAATTTGCGCAAACCACCCCACTGGGATATGAAAGGGATAATGTAATTCTATTCCCGAAAGAAGGTAAAGCCAATGATAACCTTGATCTAATGCTGTCTGAGCTACGAAATATACCAGGAGTAGCATATGCTTCTGCATCCAATCACAAAGTAGTTCAAAAGAGCGGGTTCACTACCGGAGTGGAATGGGAAGGCAAAAACCCGGAGGTAGAAACAAGATTTGAAAATGTCGCTTCATACTACGACTTCATTGAAGCGATGGGATTTGAGATTGTTAATGGACGTTCATTTTCAAGAGAATTCAACAACGAGGGAAACTCAGTCCTTTTTAATGAAACAGCTATTGCTGAAATGGGATTTACGAATGAAAATGCAGTTGGAAGAACTATAAAAGTTTGGGGAAATGATGTTACAATAATCGGTGTGGTAAAAGACTTTCAAATGCAATCGGTACATGACAAAGTAAGTCCTGTCTTATTCAGATTTGATCCAACTTTTCTTCCAAACATGGTGGTGAAAATGCAGGAAGGACAGGAGAAAGAGACTCTTGCCAGACTTAACAAGTTCTATGAGGACTTCAACCCTGGGTATGCATTCCAATTTGAGTTTATGGATGTAGAATATCAATCACTTTATCAAGCTGAGGAGAAAGTTGCATATCTAAGCAAGTACTTTGCAATCCTGGCAATATTGATATCATGCCTGGGGCTATTTGGTCTAACTTCATTTACCGCAGAAAGAAGAAGCAAAGAAATAGGAATACGGAAGATCCTTGGATCTGGCAATTGGAGAATCTTAGTGTTGCTGTCGACTGATTTTACAAAAATGGTGGTTTCTGCGATAGTAATTGGACTTCCAATTAGCTATTTTCTTGTGCGTCAATGGTTAGATGAATTTGCCTTAAGAATAGAACTGCAATTCTGGTTCTTTGCAGTTGCAGGAATCGCTGCATTAGCTATTGCGTGGCTAACAGTGGGAATTCAAACAGTGAAAGTTTCAAAAATCAATCCTGTAGATCAGTTAAGAAACGAGTAACCGTTCTTTGAGATAAATACTTATTGGTTATTTTAGACGATCAATAAGTATTTATCGCCTTGAATAACATTCTTAAAGTTTTCAAATACATTGCCTTCCTCAATATCCCATTTATTCTGGTAGGATTTTATTTTGCCTATAAACCACTAGTGCAACTAGCTGAACCAGAAGAATTGATTGAAGGTGCTTCAATTGCTCTAATACTTCTGGGGTTTGGCCTCACATTCACTTCATTACGAGATGTCAAGAAAATTGACAAAATGGGAAGGTTCATTATCGAGAGACCTAAAATATTTAAATGGTTCATTGCAATCACAATGAGCATGGGAATCATAAGCCTATTCGTTGGGCTTGCGGTAATGTTCGTTTGGGAAGAAAGATTGAACTTAGGTATTGGAATCACTTCTTTTGGATTAGGTTACTTAGCCCTAATCAAATCCATTATTGACCAAGCAAAAGATTTAACTGATCATTACTAATCAGTATAATCATTGATAATCAATTACTTAATGTATATTAACTACATTTAAGGTAAATATTTACAACTTTCGTTAGGATCAATTCTTAATTAAAACTACATTTAAGGTAAATATCTTGATTATGGGAAAGTATCACCTTGGGGAATTTGAAGAAATCGTTTTGCTGACTGTAGCCATTTTGCAGGAAGATGCATATGGTATTGCGATCATAGATGAAATTGAAAAGCGATTGAAACGAAAAGTCAGTATTGGTTCTTTGCAAACAGTATTGCGCCGACTTGAAGGTAAGGACATGCTTTCATCTCAATTAGGTGAAGCTACCAAAGTAAGGGGTGGAAAGAGGAAGCGCTTCTTCAAACTAACTAGTACAGGTAAAAAGGTACTTGAAGACACCAAGGAACAGCGTTTAGGATTATGGGACGCCATCCCAAGTTTTGTAATCAATGATCCATGATGAAAGAAATAACTCCCCCAAAACGAATTCTCAACTTTTTCAGATGGTTCTGTCACCCAGATTATGTAGACGACATTGAAGGAGATCTTACTGAAAGATTCTACCGAAATATTGAGGATTACTCAACTCGAAAAGCGAAAAGAATATTTGCGATAGAGGTAATCAAGTTGCTAAGACCTGAAATTATAAAACCAATGGGTGGAACGTACAGATTGAACAATTTTGGCTTGTTAAAAAACTATCTAAATATCTCCTGGAGAAGTCTAAAGCAGCAAAAGTTATATGCAGGAATCAATATTGGAGGTCTTGCATTAGGTCTGGCTTGTTTTATCATGATTTACCTATATGTCAGCCATGAGCAGAGTTATGACAAATTCTACCCTAATCTTGAAAATACCTATAGAATTTTTCAGAGGCAACTGGGCAATCATTCTCTTGGAACAGATTTATATGCAGTTACACCTGGAGCCCTTCCACCAACTCTTATGGCAGAATATCCAGAAGTGGAGTATGCCACATCCGTGTTGGACATGAACGTTCTTTTCACGGTGGAAAATGAACATTACATGGAACCAGCACTTGGAGGTGATCCACATTTCTTTGATGTTTTGCGATTGGAATTTATTTCCGGGAATAGAAAAACAGCCCTTAATAAACCCTCAGGCCTGGTCCTAACTGAATCTCTTGCTAATAAGATTTTTAACTCAAAGGATATATTAGGAAAAGAAGTTGAATTCTGGGGAAAGACCGCTACGGTTACTGGTTTAATCAAAGACCCTCCGGCAAATAGTTCCATCAAATACTCAGCAATCTTCAGCATTTTGAGAAGCAACTATTATCAGCAGGAAGTCAAAAAGACCAAATGGAATGGCAATGAATACAACACATTCGTCACATTGAAACCGGGTCACTCAGCTAAAGATCTGGAAGCAAAAATGCCTACACTGCTACAAAAGCATTGGGCACATACGGACATCAAAGTTAAGTACATATTTCAACGTATTGATGAGATGCACCTTGCTCAGAATATTAACGAGGATATTGCGGTGAAAGGAAACCGTGATCAGCTTACACTTTTTTCAATTGTTGCAATTCTAGTAATCATCCTTGCCTGCTTCAACTACATGAATTTGGCAATAGCCCGATCTACAAACCGAAATAAAGAAGTGGGTGTGAGAAAAGTAATTGGCGCCAAAAAAAGTCAGTTGATTTTTCAATTTCTGATGGAATCGATTCTCATGACTACACTTTCACTTTTTGTTGCTGTAGGGTTAGTTTATTTGATTCTTCCCTATTTCTCTCATCTGATAGAAAGAGAATTAGAAATCTCGACACTTTTTGAGTTATCGCTATTCCCTTGGCTATTGCTACTTGTATTGGTGATAGGGGTTTTCTCCGGACTTTATCCTTCTGTAATAATCTCTTCGCAAAAAGCAGTAGGAGCATTCAAAAACAATCTGATTAATCAACCCAAGAGTTTAAATCTTCAGAAATGGCTGATTGTAGGTCAATACGCCATTTCTATTACGATGATTATTAGCAGCATTTTGATTTATCGCCAATTTCAATTTATCAAAGAACGTCCATTGGGTTATGATAAAGACATGCTGTTAACAATAAATTTGAGAGGCAAAAATGTCTTTGAGAACATGGATATTCTAAAAAATGAATGGCAAAGTAGACCCTCCATTCTAGCCATGTCAAACTCAAGCAACCCTCCCACATACATTCAATCAAGCACTTACTTAACCCTTGACAGAAAAGGCCTTATTTACAGACTATATACTGATACTGACTTCATCAATTTATTCAACATCGAATTAGTAGCTGGACGCTATTTCGAACCAGACAAGAACAATAAGGAAACAGACAGAGTCCTGAACGAAACTGCAGCCAGAGCTTTAGGTTGGTCACCATCAGAGGCCGTGGGACAAACTTTTGTTAACGACGGTGGTACTACAAAAACTGTTATTGGAGTGGTCAAAGATTTCCATATGCATTCCATGCATTTACCAATAGCCCCCTTAATGATCGGGTATAGAGAAAACGAATGGAAATTATCTTTAAAAATCTCTACGGAAAATATAAACGAGACCATTATTTATCTGGAAGATTCATATAGTAAATTTTCACCATATCCATTCAACTATAGTTTCATCGACGATCAATTTGAACGACTTTACAAAGTGGACCGACAACAAGCGGACATCATTAATTTCTTCACCATCCTGGCGGTAATCATTGCTTCCATTGGGTTATTTGGTCTATCGGCATTTCTTATCCAACAGAGAACAAAGGAAATTGGAATCAGAAAAGTACTGGGAGCTTCTGTAAGTCAAATTACCACATTGCTAACTACCGGTTTTGTCAAATTAGTATTCATAGGGTTCCTTATTTCGATCCCTGTTTCCTGGCTGATCACATCAAATTGGCTTGACCGATTTGCTTACAGAATTAGTATTGAATGGGGTGTCTTTGTAATAGTGGGATTTTTATCAGCTATGCTGGCAGTTTTAACTGTTGGAGCTAAATCTATTAATGCAGCACTTACAAACCCGGTTAATTGCTTGAGAGATGAATAATTAAAGTTCGATACCCAATTCCCCGAACATCTTTTTCATTTCCTGATCGGAAACACCCACGGAGTAGAAATGAAGACAACCTTCATCAAGTGTTCTTTCGTGAACGTTCAGCACTTTGTCGCTAAAAGGTTTATAGATTACCTGATACATTGTTCCATCGAGCTTATACAGTTCAAATTGCTGAGTTTCGTACCATCTTTGGGCAATTAATCTGCCCTCAGAGAAGATAAGTCTAAGACGGTCCTCGACTGAAAGTTGATCAAATAATACTTTTTTCATAAATCCTTAGCTAGTTCCTAAACCTTAAAGATAATCAAGAGTCATTAATTAATGTAGACTATCTGTGAATAAACTAGAAAGAGATAATTAAGTTCCAATAATTGTGATTTTATTGACTATTTCTGATCATTGTCCAATTGCTCAAAGAAATACCCAATCAACTTGATGTAATCATTTATTGTAATAATACCGACTAGCTTTTTATCAACAACTACGGGTAAACTACCTACTTCATTCCGCTTCATCATTCGATAGGCGTCAACCGTTTTGGTATCAGGAGAAACAGTGAGAACATTCTTTTTCATCACTTGCTGAACGGTCAACGTTTTTGGGTCATAATCATCTTTACCAAGGATTTCAAGCATTTGATCTGAGGTAATAATACCACAGACTTCTCCTTGCATATTTTCTACCGGTAAATGATGAACATGGCTCCACAACATCATATTTTTTGCGAGCTCAACCAGGTCATCTTCATGCACCGTAATTAAATCCTTGACCATCACTTGCTCTACCAATTGATACCTGTTTTGCCAACCTCCAGCTTCATGATGTTCACTAAATGACCATGTATGCACTGGCTGACCCATTTTTTGTCTTTGATAAATCCCTTCTGTAAGTGAAACAAGTGCATCTTCCGTAGAATTTGTCTTCTTAATTTGATTGAATGATTCAAGCATCCATTGCGCACCAGTCTGACCATTTGTTACCCTGTCTTTAATCACACCAAGGTATTTATCAATATCCGCATGGTCCACCTTGGCTTTTTGCAACCCTTTTCTAGCAATTGGTAGCAATTCATTGATGATCAGATCTTTTGCTGTAATCAGTTGACCATTGATCCAATTAAACTGGCATTGCAATCCAGACTTTGCAGCGCAAATGAAGTTGTTCTTAGCCTGATCAAATTCCATTATATTTGGCAGGTCTTTATATTTTGCTGGCATACCATGCATGAGCCCAGTCCAAAATGCTACATTCGCAACCTCATCCACGATAGTTGGTCCTGAAGGTATATATCGGTTTTCAATTCTTAAATGAGGAACACCATCAGTAATTCCATAACACATTCTATTCCACTTATAGATAGTACCATTTTGGACTGAAAGAGCTCGTAACTTTGGAATAATACCATCATTTAAAGCCGCCAATGAATCTTGCTCAATTGGTACAGGAAGGAGAATCTTATATCGCCCTGCAGTATCTCGAAAAATATCCAATACAGAGCCTCTTTGCCAATCATGTCCAAATGTCACTCTTGATCTTTCCTTTCTGATTGGATGTAGTGATTTTCTGGTATCAGTTGATTGATGAAATAAGGCAATCCTTGATTCCCTCCAAAGCCTTTTACCCATGAAGATTGGAGAATTACAAGCAGCTGCCAATACCGGTCCAGCAATGGCATGAGCCCAATTGTAACATTGAATAGCATTATCCGCATTGACCTGATAATGAATCTGAAAACTTGTATTACAAGATTCAAAAAGCACATTATCATGACTTGCTACCAGCTCATCTAATCCATGTATATGAAATTTAAAATCGTTCTGTCTTGCACTTAAAATGGCATCATTCAAAGCTTTATACCGAGGAATTGGAGTCATACTCTCCATCCCAATATCTGACTTTTTAATAGTTGGAAGAATACCAGTCAGGATGATTTTAGAATCATGAGCATGCGCTTCTTTATTTGCCATAGACAAAATTTGAACCAAATCAGATTCCATTCTTGAAAGGCAATTTCCTGAGAAACCTAATGGATCAAGGTTAGCTTCCATATTGAATTTAGCCAATTCAGTAGTGAAGTGTTCATCATCAATTGCATCCAGGATTTCAATAGCCTTCATAGAAGGTCTTAGGTTATAGTCTATCAGGCAAAACTCCTGTTCCGCTCCGATTCTGGTGACTCCTTTTTCAATCTGACCGTTCTTAAGCATCTGCTCCAATGCTTTAAGGTCGTTCATCATGTGATGGGTAAACTGTTGTTTATCTGAACTAACAACAGGGGTTTTCATTGTATGGGTCATGTCGGGCAAGGTTTTGGTTTTGGGGCTACTGTACCCTATATCCTAAAATTGGGGACACTTTTTAACGATTTGATTGACATTGTTCAATCACCAAACTGAATAATGTCAGGTTCATTTGGGGGTGAAAAGAACCGCAACTGTCAGCTCCAAAAAACTCGACCATGAAAAAAATCACAGTTAAACTCGAGAAACCTTGCTCTGAAAAGTATTTGGATTTCAGAAAAACAAATCTTGGAGGTTTCTGCGATGCTTGTTCAAAAGAGGTAATCGACTTCACAAAAATGAGTGATCAGGAATTGATAGACTTTCTGTCAAATGGGAACTCCAATCTTTGTGGCAGATTAAAAACTTCGCAATTAGGCACTTATGATGTTCATCAAAAAAAACCTAAAAGAAAATGGGCATTGATTCCAATTTTTTTGGCTGTTACAGCGTTGATTATCCCAGAGAAATTACCTGCTCAACAAAAACCTAACACGGAACAAATGGACATCACCAAGGCTGGACCTAACCAATCAGCTGACCAAACCGATAAAATCTATATCACTGGTACTGTGAAAGAACCTGATTTTAATACTCTTCCTGGGGTTAATGTCCTACTCAAGGGCACAACCATTGGAACGGTAACTGATATAGATGGTAAGTTCATTTTGGTGATTCCCGAAAGTCAAGTAACCAAGAGCCCAATCATTCAGTTCTCATTCATCGGGTTAATTGAACAGCAGGTTGAAGTCGGTCTCGAAAATCAACATATTAATATTACCATGGAGCCTGAAATTTTAGGAGGAATAGGCGAATTTGTTGTCGGAGGAGTAACAGTACGCCGATTCTCCCCTCGAAACTGGTTTGGAATACGAGGGGTTTGGCGTAGAATTAAAGGAGGTGTTTACAACCTCACTCACAAAAACTAAAATTTCTTGAAGCGCTCAAAAGCTGCTCTCTCAAGATCTTCGCGATGATCTGGATGTGAAATTTTTATTAATTCCCTGGCTCTTTCTCTCAGACTCTTTCCATAAAGATCTGCGATTCCATACTCTGTTGCCACATAGTGAACGTGAGCTCTTGTTGTTACCACTCCAGCTCCTTCTTTCAATACTGGGCTGATTTTTGAAAGTCCCTTATTAGTAGTAGAAGTAAGGGCTATAATTGGCTTGCCACCTTGTGATAGAGAAGCACCTCTAATAAAATCCATCTGTCCTCCTACTCCGGAGTACATTCTTGTTCCAATGGAATCCGCACATACCTGCCCTGTCAAATCAACTTCAATCGCACTGTTGATACTTGTCATTTTCGGCATTTTACGAATTACAGCGGTATCATTCACATATTGAATATCGAGCATCCTTACTACAGGATTATCGTCCACAAAATCATACAGCTTTCTGGTCCCAAGAAGGAAACCAGACACAATCACATCTTTATGAAATGGCTTTTCTTTATTGTTTATCACACCTGATTCAACCAATGGCAGTACGCCATCCGAGAACATTTCAGTATGAACTCCAAGGTTTTTGTGATTACCTAAGCAACTTAATACAGCATCTGGAATTGCACCAATACCCATTTGCAGAGTAGCACCATCCTCAATAATGTTAGCTACATGTTGTCCAATCAACTCCTCCTCTCTAGATAAAGTATGAGGTTTTAGTTCAGGAATAGGAGCTTCAATCTCAACACATCTGGTGAAGTTGCTCATATGAATTAGACCATCACCATGAGTTCTTGGCATCTGAGGGTTAACCTGTGCAATTACAGTAGTAGCAACATCTATGGCCGCTTTTGTAGCATCAATCGATACACCCAATGAGCAATATCCATGTCTATCCGGAGGAGAAACCTGAATCAAGGCAACATCACATGGAATGATTCCTTTTCTTAACATTATTGGCACCTCACTAAGGAAACACGGAATAAAATTGGCATTACCCTCATTTACTGCTTTACGGACATTACCTCCAATGAACATAGCATTAGTAGTAAAACTATCCTTGTATTGCTCTTCAGTGTAAGGTGCTGGTCCTTCTGTGTGCATCTGATAGATATTAACATTTCTCAGTTCAGAAGCTCTTGAGGTCATGGCCTCAACTAGTGCAAGAGGTGTCCCTCCTGCTGTATGGATGTAAACATTATCATCCGACTTGATGGTTGAAACCGCTTCTAAAGCAGAATCCACAGATTTTTGAAGCACCATTGTGTATGTTTTTGTGTTTTATTCGCAAAACTTCCTGTTCTGACGGCATAAATTCATGTTATTCGTCACTTAATCTAATGACAAATCGCAACTTATTGTTTGTGGAATAATGAAACTTCATCAATTTACTGTTCCAAGAATATTGATATGAGTGAATTAGTCATAAGAAAAGCATCCAACACAGATCGTGAGGAGCTTTGGGAAATTATTAAGCCGGTAATTAGAGCTGGAGACACATATGTTTTTTCTCCAGATTCCTCTGAACAAAAAATTATGGACTACTGGATGGCTCAAAAGAAGTTTACTTATGTAGCAGAATTGGAAGGTCAAATTGTAGGCACTTATTGGCTGGTAGAAAATCAACCTGATCAGGGGAATCATATTGCTAATGCAGCCTATATCGTATCCCAGGAATTTGGTGGAAGAGGAATTGGAAAACAACTTTGTGAGCATTCAAAAACAGAAGCTGTCAATCTTGGGTTTCGTGCGATTCAATTCAACTTTGTACTGAAGAGTAATGAAAATGCAGTTCACCTATGGCAAAAGCTAGGATTCAAAATAATTGGAGAAATTCCCGAGGCTTGTCAACATGTCAAATTTGGTTTTGTTAACGCATATATCATGCATCAAAAGTTAAATTGACTTTATTTTGTGTCAATAATTTAATTTTTCACCAAATAAGGTAAAATTTAAGAATTCCATGAAATCGAAAAATCTCTATTCAATCAGCACTTTCTTAATTTTGTAGCATCATTTCATTTCAAGATTTAAAGTAAGATTGGTATGGAAAAATGGACGAAACTGACGAAGAAAGAGATTAATAAAAGAGTATTTTCCGCATTGGCAGAGAATATCAATTTCTATGAAGAAAACATCCTTGGAATCCCTGGATCTCATCTGGATGATAAAGTTTTCTATCAGGATGCACCATTTCTACAAGACGCTCCTTTCCTTACTTCTCTGATTAATAATCCAAATCACATTGGATGCCACACACTAGGAAAATCAGAGAGCTTCTTTCATGGAACACATCAGATTGAAAAAGAACTAATTGAAATTTGCTCCGAGCACATTCTCAAAAGTGAAAAAGGAGAATTTGATGGTTATGTAGCTTCTGGAGGAACTGAAGCCAACATGCAAGCTATCTGGATGTACAGGAATTACTTCATCAATACAAAAGGGGCTAAAAATGAAGAGATTACAATCATCTGCTCTTCCGACAGTCACTACTCGATGGACAAAGCATCCAATGTCCTCAGCATTGGTATCAGAAAAGTTGATGTACACGAAAACGATAGGTCTTTAAACCCTGTTAGTCTCGATGAATTAATCAAACAAGAATTAGCAGCTGGTAAAAAGTACTTCATAGTAGTAGCCAATATGATGACTACCATGTTTGGATCGGTTGATAATGTGGATACTTATTTGACCGCATTGAAATCCAACAACTGCAAATTCAAATTGCATATTGACGGAGCGTATGGAGGTTTTTTCTATCCTTTCACAGGAGTTGAATCTAAATTGGATTTCTCAAACCCGCATGTAGATTCGGTCACTCTCGATGCTCATAAAATGGTCCAGGCTCCATATGGAACAGGTATTTTCCTGGCAAGAAAGGGACTAATTCAACACACAAACACCAAGGAAGCGAGTTACGTTGAAGGTGAAGATTTCACTCTAATCGGAAGCAGATCTGGTGCCAATGCGATTGCAGTCTGGATGATTTTAATGACTTACGGCTGGTATGGCTGGTGTGAGAAAATTGCTGTCTTACTTAAAAGAACAAACTGGCTGGCTGAACAGCTCGACAAAGCAGGAATTTCGTACTTCCGAAACGAATCATCAAATATCATCACAATCAAATCTGAGTATCTGAACGAAGAAATAGCTAAGAAATATGGCTTAGTTCCTGATAATCACCATGCAGCCAAGTGGTACAAAGTAATCATCATGGATCACGTGACTGTTGAGAGATTGATTCCACTAGTAAAAGACCTGTGTGAATTAAACGAAGTTAGCTTCGCATAACCAACAATAACTTAGACTATTTAACCCTATATCGTTTCTTTAATAAATTATTTTTACTACAAAAGTGGTAAATATATTCCTTATTACTACATTTGAGGTAAATATCAAGTTTATGAGAAAGAGTCAACTAGGTGAATTTGAGGAAATCGTTTTGCTAACGGTCGCTATTTTACAAGACGAAGCATATGGTTTTGCCATTATTGAAGAAATGGAAAACCGACTGAATCGTTCTGTAAGTATCGGTGCAATGCAAACAGTATTAAAGCGCTTAGAAAAGAAGAATTACCTAACATCTCAACTTGGAGAAGCTACTGCTGTGCGTGGTGGTAAACGAAAGAGATTCTACCATTTAACCGCAGAAGGAAAGAGCATACTTCAAGACACTAAAGAACAACGCCTTGGACTTTGGGAAGCTATTCCAAACTTCATCGTGAAATTTGCCAAAATATGAACCCAAAGCCTCCAAAGTGGCCTTTGATGTTCTTCCGATGGTTTTGCCGTGAGGACTCTGTAGAAGACATTGAAGGAGATCTGGTGGAAGGATTCTACAAAAGGGTGAAACGCAAAAAGCCTGCTAAACTCCTTTTATTCTTAGATATACTTAAGCTCTTCCGGCCAGGTATTATTGGATTTACAGTCAATACTCAAAACAACAATTTCATCAACATGCTTCAACATCATATCAAAACCTCCATTCGTAGTTTTGGCAGATACAAAACTTCATTCTTTGTCAATTATATCGGTTTAGTTGGTGGACTACTCACTATGCTCTTCATATATCTGTGGATTGATCACGAAATGAAGGTGGACCAATTTCATGAGGACGGAGAAAGAATCTGCAGATTGATCAACAACAGTGGTGGAGCCTCCACTCTATTAAATACATCTCCAAGGTTTGCTAAAGAACTGAAGGGAGTGATTCCTGAGATCGAAATGATGGTAAATAGCTCCTGGGGACAAGTAGAATCCAGCTTAACAGTCGGAGAGAACTATTATTCTGTAACTGGAGAATTTGGTAGTAGGGATTTCTTCAATCTCTTTTCTTACCCCCTTCTTCATGGCAATAAAGAAACAGTGCTTGATAAACCAAACTCCATCTTAATTTCTGAAAGCACAGCTCTAAGATTGTTTGGAAAAACCAATGTAATCGGTGAATCTGTTGATTGGAGATGGTTCAGTTTTGTGGAGCCCGTTGAGGTGTCTGGGGTATATCGCGATTTACCAAAAACATCCTCATCTCAATTTGATTATGTGCTCTCATTCCAGGCATTTGAAAAGAGATTTAAATCAAGAATTGACAGAGGAAATGCAAACGGGAGAACTTTCATCAAACTCTCAAAAGGTGCTGATATCGCTTCAGTAAATCAGAAAATACACGATTATACCAAAAATGCTTATCCAGAATATCAGGGAAAGCCTGCGTTTCTTATCAACTATGGTGATTATTATTTAAATAATGTTTATTACGATGGTAAGACTACTGGAGGTAGAATTCAAATGGTTAAATTATTTGGAGCTATTGGGGTTTTGGTCTTGATCATCGCCTGTATCAATTTCATGAACCTCTCTACAGCTCGAGCAAGTTTAAGAGCAAAAGATATTGGAGTTAGAAAAGTATTGGGAGCGCGTAGAAAATCGCTAATCGCACAGTTTTTGACAGAGGCTTGCTTAATCAGCTTATTCGCAGGTCTCACAGCCATATTTCTACTATTCCTTTTACTACCTCAATTCAAATACGAATTTGGTCAACACATTGAACTCTCTTTCTCTATACAACTGATATTAGCTTTCCTGACAATCATCCTGTTTACAGGCTTTGTTTCTGGAAGTTATCCAGCCTTCTACCTTTCAAGGTTCAACCCATTGAACATTCTAAAAGGTCACTTCAAATCCTCTACCAAAGATCTTTGGTTTAGAAATGGATTGGTAGCATTTCAATTTGCTGTTTCATTGATTCTGATTGTTTCTGTATTGGTTATTTATCAGCAAATGGAATTCATACAAAATAAAAGCCTGGGATATAATAGTGAATACATTGTAAACTTTGAAACCAGAGGACTGAACAGAGATAACCAAAAGGCATTTTTAAATGAAGCAAGAAAACTTCCAGGTGTCACTTATGCATCAGGTATTTCACATGCCTTGTTTGGAGCACAAAAATCTGGAGCTAACATTACTTGGACTGGAAAGAATCCAGACGAACAAATATGGTTTGAATGGGGATTTGTCAATTACGATATGTTGGAACTGCTTGAGATTCCCATTCTTGAGGGTAGGTATTTTTCTAAGCAGTTTGGAAATGAAAACTCTAAGGTTGTAATCAATAAAGCAACTAAAGATCTATTAGGCTTTGAGTCTCCAATAGGAGAAAAATTAAAGATTGGAGAAACTGAATATGATATAGTTGGAGTTACAAATGATTTTCATTTCCAGTCGTTACATGAAAAAATTAAACCGACATTTTTCTTATTGAACGAATCCTGGTCAATGAAATTAGCCTTAAAACTCAAGGCCAACAATCTTCCTGAAACTCTGAGGGAAGTGGATAAACTATATGCCAGTTTTAATCCCGGCTTTCCTTTTGAGTACTCTTTTCTTGATCAGGATCATATGAGAATGTATGAAACCGAGAAAAAAGTCACAACTCTTGCCAAATTTGCAGCTTTTCTGGCCATTATGATTTCCATTCTTGGGCTATTTGGGTTGGTGAGTTTCATCATTGAAAGAAGGGCGAAAGAAATGGGTATCAGACGAATTCTTGGAGCTACACCAGTTGCTGTATTTATAGCATTAACAAGCAATTTCATCAGGCCACTGCTATTTGCCATAATCATAGGAGTAGTAACTTCTCTCTACTTCATCAATCAATGGTTGCAAGGTTTCGCTTATCAAATTGAGTTAAAGTGGTGGTATTTCGCAATGGCTGTTGCAACAATGATTTTACTGTCTCTGGCAACATCTATTTCTCAGATCTTAAAAGTCATTTTCACCAATCCTGTTAATGCCTTAAGAGACGAATAGTAATATGAAAGCTACACCTCCAAAATGGCCGATTAAATTCTTCCGATGGTATTGCAGGAAAGATTTTGCTGATGATATTGAGGGAGATTTAGTCGAGCACTTTTATCATAGGCAGAAGAAGAATAAGCCTGCAAAATTTCTTCTGATATTAGATGTATTCAGGTTATTCAGACCAGGAATTGTTAGCCTCCCAATTAGTATTCCAAATAAAAATACCATCAGTATGTTTAGACATTTCCTGACAATCTCTCTCCGCAAAATATGGAAAGAAAAAACCTTATCGTTCATTAACATATTTGGCTTAATTGTAGGAATCACATCGGTATTTCTGTTATCCAAATACATTGGGTTTCATCAAACTCGTGACAACTTTCAAGAGAACAAAGATCAATTATTCGCCATCCATCAGACCCTCAACTCTAATGAGGTCTCCGACAAGCACAACAAAAGCACTTTCAATGGAGTAGCCCCAATATTGAAGGAGAAATTTGCTGAAGTGAAGGGTATGTCGAGATATATCACAACGGCTGAAGCATTATTCTTAACAAAAAGCCCAGATGGTTCTATTCAAAAATATAATGAAAATAGAATTGTAGAAGTGGATCAGGATTTCTTACAAATGATCACACTGGACTTTACCGCTGGAGATCCTTCAACTGCATTGGTAGAATCAAATACAATGGTTGTATCCAGCTCATTTGCCAAAAAATACTTCGGTGAGGAAAACCCCATTGGAAAGATAATCACATCCAAAAAAAGGTGGGGATCAAAGGCAGATTGGCGAATTACAGGAGTATTTAATGACTACCCTAATCGTTCAATTTTCAGATTTGACGCACTTCAATCACTTACCAATAAAGAATTTGAAGTTAGTAGTCAGGATTGGAATTATCCTTTTTTCAAAAGCTATCTGTTTCTTGATCAAAACGTAGATCTAAAAGAGCTAGAGATGAAAATGAGTTCTGCCATCAACTCTTTTGAAGGAATGCAAAATGAGGGGAAAACAGTTGAACTTTCTTTAGTCTCATTTCAAGACTTAGTCCAGCTGTCAGAATGGCAAATAGGATTAATAATTACTGGTATTATACTAATGTTGATGACCTGGATGAATTATTCAAACCTAAGCATCTCTCAGTCAATGAAAAGAAACCTTGAACTGGGCATTCGTAAAGTAATGGGCTCAAATAATTGGCACTTTATCAATCAATTCTTATCTGAGGCTTTTGTACTTTATTGCATAGCATTCTTCGGATCTTATTTGTTAATAGTATTTCTATATCCAATTCTATATAACATCACAGACGGTGAGTTACTACCTCTACTATACTTTGATTCTCCAATTCTTATATGGCCTTTGGTTTTCCTTTTTATTGGATCGCTTATATCTAGTATCATTCCTCCTGTAGGGTTATCCGGACTTTCAATATCTGGATTAATGAAAGGTAAAGTTCACAATAAATTAAATATTAGCAGCTTCCGAAGTGTGTTAGTTACGATTCAACTTGTTTTTTCAGTGGTGATGCTAATAGGTGTATTTATTATCTCGGATCAAATGCAATTCATTAAGAATAAAGACCTTGGGTTTGATTCAAATAACATCTTGATACTAAAAGCACCAAAAGATGGTTGGGATGGTAAACACCGCCGATTAGCCAACCTTAAACAAGAGTTAAGAAGCAAAGCCATCATAAATCATGTCTCGTCCTCCTCAACTGTACCACTGTGGTGGCCCGGAGCTCCTACCGATTATAAGTTGACCGAAAACTCAAAAAACATTAGGCTTAAAAGTGTTGGAGTAGATGAATATTATTTCAAGAGCTACGGAATAGAGATGATTGAAGGAGAAGAGTTCTACAGAGATGATTCTGGTAGAGCCCAAAAAAGTGCGATCATCAATCAAAGAGCTGTAAAAGAGCTCGGTTTTTCGGAACCTTCTACAGCTCTGAATCAAAACGTAATTGATCAAAAAACAGGCAAATCTTACAGAATAATAGGAGTTTGTAAAGACTACCACCACGAATCCTTAAGAAAGGAAATTATACCACAGATATTTTACCACAATCCATATATTGGAGTTATTACAATTCAATTTGGTTCGAAAGAACTCCAGTCATACGGTGATTTGTCAGAAATTATAACAGAAGCTGAGAGTGTTTGGGAAAATATTTACCCAGAACAAGCATTTGATTTTTATTTCATGGATCAAAGACTCCATGAAGTTTACAAAAATGAAAATCTTTTTGAGTCGATTTTTCATGCGGTTGCATTGATTTGTATCATCATCAACTTTCTCGGAATTTTCGGTCTTTCAGTATTCATTGCTTTGTCTAAAAGAAAGGAGATTGGTGTCAGAAAAACTCTAGGAGCTGAAAAGAGACAGATCATTTTACTATTTACAGACCAGTTCATAAGAAAGATCGTAATTGCAATAATAGTTGGGATTCCAATAGCATACTACCTGATAGATTTTTGGTTGGTCAACTTCAAATATCATACATCAATAGAATGGTGGCACTTTTTATTGCCTAGTCTGGTATTAATTCTGGTTGTTCAATTATCTGTGACCTATGAAAGCTTAAAAATTGCCAGGGTCAATCCAATCGATATTTTACATGAAGAGTGACAAAAAAATAGCTGCCCTTTCGGGCAGCTATCGATATAGATCAGTACTAAACTCTCTTATCTGACAATCAATTTCGCAGATTCGTTTCCATAGCTTGTAGAAAGATCTATGAAGTAAAGTCCTCTCTCAAATCCGTTCAGATCCAACTCATACTCGAATAAACCTTCAGTTGCTTCGAATTGTGCTGTTCTGATTACTCTTCCCTCCATGTTGTAAACATTAAGGGTTACTTCAGTGTCTTCATCAACATCGAAAGCGATGTTAGTAAATGAGCTTGCAGGGCTAGGATAAACCTGAACTCCGTCAATCTCAGTACCACTCATTGTAAGATCCACATTTGATGGAGCTCCTAGAGAAGTAATTGTATTTCCAGCTGATCTTGATCCGTTAGAAGCAGTGATTGTTACCTGATCAACATAAACCTGATCCTGGTTTGCACTTGCATCACACTGGAATCTAAATCTGGCGTTGCTTGGGAAGTTGTATTGGCTGCTATTTAAAGTTACTGTTGCTGTGTAGAATGAACCATTATTGAATTCTGATCCACTAGCATAAGCTGCAACAGTGCTCCAAGAAGATCCATCATAGTATCTTACCCAGAAATCCTCACCATTTTCCATGCTATTTGGATAGAAGTAGAATTCAATATCAATTTGGCTATATCCACTTACATCGTAGCTACTTGAAGTAGTCATTGCAGAAGCAGTACCTGAGTTATCTCTTAATCTCATAGAATAGCTCCCTTCGTAAGATCTTGATCCAGAGTATCTGAAACAGTCACTTCCTCCGTCTAACCATCCATCAAGTCCACTCTCGAAAGTACTTGCGATCAATGTTTCTGATCCACCTCCACCAGTTGATGCTTGAGTAGTGAAGCTTACAGAACCAGCACCTGACTCATTTCCAGCAGCATCTTTTGCTCTAACAGAAACTGAATATGAAGTAGAAGCAGTTAAACCAGAAACTGAGTACGAAGTAGCAGAAGTAGATCCATCTAATGATCCATCAACATAAACGTCATAACCAGTTACCCCTACATTATCAGAAGAAGCTGACCAGGAAATGTCTGCACCAGTTTGAGAAACGTTAGAAGCAGTTACATTTGATGGAGTTGATGGTGCTTGAGTATCTGCAGCTGCTCCTTCAAGACACCAGCTTGATTGCTCAGAAGAAGTAAATGCTCCACCAGAAGCGATTGTGCTTCCTCCATTGTCAGTGATTGTGTATGAACCATTTCCATAAGAACAGCAGATACCGTCACCGTAAGAATCGTTTATTGTAAATACGTAGCTTCCAGCTCCGTAATCAAGGTCAATGTTATAGGTAGTGTTATTAGCATATCCTGATCCACTAGCTACCTGAGAACCATTTCTAGTAAGAGTCCAGCTTGTTTCAGAACCGTAGTTGTCTGTTACTAAATTAAGGTTTGCTCCAGTTTTACAGTTGCTTCCAGTAGTAGTTACACTGATTGCTGAAGAGTAAGATCCACTTCCAGAAGCACAGTTGGCTCTAACCTGAACTGAATAAGTAGTTCCGGCATCTAATCCAGTAACATTCACAGAAGTACTGGTAGTGTTTGAAACTGAACCATCAATGCTTACATCATAGGAAGCCGCACCAGAAACAGAATTCCAGCTTAAGCTGAAGCTATTGTCCTGAACATTAGAAGCAGACAATCCACTAGGAGTACCAATTGTACACCCACCACCGATTGTACCCAAATTTTCTCTTGCTCCTCCTGGCTCAAAGATTGCATCAACTCTTGCTCTCTGACCTGGAGTAAACATGAACATACATGCATCATCTACATAATCCATGTAATTCATGAACTGGTCACTTGTGTAACCACCGTTGCTATTACAAGATTTAGAAGGGTAAGATGGGCAACCATAGTTTGCACCACCTGCTGTTGGAGTATCAGCAACGAAATCATCAGCATTACAATTTCCGTCTCCCCAGATGTGTCTAAGGTTTAGGTAGTGACCAATTTCGTGAGTTGTTGTTCTTCCTTTGTCGAATGGAGCAGAAAGGTAAAATCCAGAACCTTTATCAGAGCTACCAAAGTACTGAGGACTCATCACAACACCATCAGTAGATGCAGGCCCACCTGGGAACTGTGCGTATCCAAGGATACCACCACCAATGTTACAAACCCACATGTTTAAGTGAGTATCAGGAGTAATTGGGTCTACACCACCTTGGGATGACTTTTTCATATCATCATTAGTACCCCAAGATGTTCTTGAACTAGATTTTCTTGTAATCTGAGTTAAAGTAAACTCAATTTCAAAGTCAGACGCAGTGAATTCTGAAGGAACACCTCCAATATCACTGTTGATTGCTCTAAAGTCTTCATTGATCACATCAATCTGAGACTGAATCTGAGCATCACTAATATTTTGCTGACTCGTGTTATAAATAACATGAACATAAACTGGAATAGTCAATACACCAGATCTCGATGATACACCGCCACGTTCCATGAACTGCTTAGTGCGTTCTTCGATTTGCTTTCTTAAAGTATTTGTTTTTGGATTTTTGTTTTGCAGCTGATAAACTTCGTCTGCTGCGCAAGCCCTTTTGTGTAAATGTTGGGCATAAGAACTGATAGAACATACTGCTACCAGGCAAAGAGCCAGTAGAATCTTCTTCATATTAAATAGGTTTGGTTAACAATATTTTGGTTCCTAAGAACGGCCGCAAACTATGTTTTTTAATTTTAAAATAAAAACTGTCCGTTTGCTGACACTAAAATTATCGGTTACCTCTTCTTTTCATTTTCAAAACATTATTCTTCTCTCTTCCGGTTCGTCACAATAAAATATTTTGGAAGATGTAAATATTCAAGACCTCACCACATATCCTATTGAAGAAAAAAATTGAAAAATTTTCAAAAAAAATTGAGATGTTACGGGTACATTTTGCGAAATGTTCATTTATGTAAGAAATACTCCACACATAACATTTATAAAACCGTTAATCATCAATTGCATTATATTGGACCCAAATCTTATTTTACCTGAAATGAAAAGAGTTCTAACACTAATCCTACCTGCACTCATTATACTGGGTTCAGCAAACGCACAACGAAAATCTAAGAAATCGAAAGATTCTTCTCTTGTTTCCACTTCTGCCACAGTGAGAGAAGATGGATTCAAAAAGAGACAAGCATTAATAGAAAATTCATTAGTGAGCAACATACCTTTTAGATCTGTAGGACCTACTGTCATGAGTGGTCGTGTAGTTGATTTGGCTGTTGATCCAAATGACCCTGCGCATTTCTATGTAGCATTTGCTTCCGGTGGGTTATGGGAAACTAAGAATGAAGGGGCTTCCTACGAACCTTTGTTCGATAATGAAATAGTAATGACCATTGGAGACATTGCAGTCGACTGGACTAACAATGTACTATATGTTGGAACTGGCGAGAACAACTCAAGTAGATCTTCTTATTCAGGTTTTGGTGTCTTCAGTTCATCTGATGGAGGAAAAACCTGGAAGAATATAGGCCTAAAGGACTCTCATCACATTTCAAGAATCATACTTCACCCTACTGAGGTTGGTACGATGTGGGTAGCTGCCTTGGGCCACCTTTATACTCCAAATAATGAAAGAGGAGTCTTCAAAACTGAAGATGGTGGGAACACCTGGAAGAAAACACTATTCGTTGATACGGAATCTGGAGCAGTGGATTTAATTATCGACCCATCTAATCCAAATAATCTTTGGGCTTCAACCTGGCAAAAAGATCGTAAAGCATGGAATTTCAACGGAGCGGGATCTGGAAGTGGAGTTTATGGATCATCCGATGGGGGATCAACATGGTCTAAGTTGAATGGATCTGGAAGCGGATTCCCTGATAGTAATGGTGTGGGTAGAATAGGCTTAGCAATTTCTCCGAGCTCCCCAAATATCCTGTATGCCGTACATGACAATCAGGAGAGAAGAGAAAAAGATGATAGCGATGAAAAATCAGGTTTAACAAAGGAAGATATCAGAGGCATGAGCAATGATGATTTCCTTGCTTTATCAAACAATGAAATCAACGACTTTCTCGACAACAATAGATTTCCCGGTAAATACAATGCTGTTGATATCAAATCAAAAGTGAAATCCGGAAGCTTAAAACCAATGGCACTTGTTGAATATCTGGAGGATGCCAATTCATTATTATTCGACACCCCAGTAAAAGGTGCTGAAGTTTATAAATCCACGGATGCAGGTAAAACATGGACAAAAACTCATGAGAAATATTTAGATGACGTTTATTACTCTTACGGGTACTACTTTGGACAAATCAGAGTAGATGCACAGAATCCGGACATGATCTATACATATGGAGTTCCAATCATTAAATCAGAAGACGGTGGAAAGACCTGGAACCCAATCAATGGGAACAATGTACATGCCGACCACCATGCTCTTTGGGTAAACCCAAATAAAAGTGGTCACTTGATATTAGGTAACGATGGAGGAGTGAATATCTCTTATGATAATGGTAAAAGCTGGATACATACCAATAACCTTTCTGTTGGTCAGTTCTACACAGTCAATGTAGATATGGCAAAACCTTATAATGTATACGGTGGATTACAAGACAATGGAGTTTGGAAAGGACCAAGTACATATGAGTACAGCCCTGGCTGGTATAGCAATGGAGAATATCCTTATAAAAGATTAATGGGTGGTGACGGTATGCAAGTAGTAATTGACACAAGAGATAACAACACTGTTTACACTGGATATCAATTCGGGAACTACAGCAGGGTTGATGCTACAACCGGACAAAGTAAATACATTACTCCAAAACATGAATTAGGAGAAAGACCATTGAGATGGAATTGGCAAAGCC
The DNA here is from genome assembly GCA_024743255.1 of bacterium. Lineage (GTDB taxonomy): Bacteria > Bacteroidota > Bacteroidia > Cytophagales > Cyclobacteriaceae > JANSWY01. Next base: position 39,505 of record JANSWY010000010.1, read on the forward strand.
CTGTTCACTTAAGTGTGCACAATCAGGATATCCTTTATATGGGTTCCAATAAATTCCACCGATCAATGAATCAGGGAGATGAGTTTGAAACATTGTCTGGTGATCTAACCAAAGGCGGAAGAAAAGGTAACGTAAGTTATGGTACACTTACCAGTATTGATGAATCACCATTGAAGTTCGGTCTTATTTATGTTGGGTCTGATGATGGATTAGTTCATGTTTCAAAAGATGGTGGAAACAGCTTCACCAAAGTTTCCAATACACTTCCTCAGGATATGTGGGTAAGTCGAGTTGAGGCATCCAACCACAAAGAAGGCAGAGTCTACATCTCATTAAATGGTTACAGATGGGATAACTTCGAATCGATGGTCTATGTATCAGATAATAACGGAAACTCATGGAAAAAAATAGGAACAGACCTTCCTGCTGAACCTGTCAATGTTATCAAGGAAGATCCTATGAATGAAAACATACTTTATGTAGGAACTGATCATGGAGTATATGTTTCTGTTGACAGGGGAACAAGCTTTATGGCAATGGAAGGCGGAATGCCAGCAACTCCTGTGCATGATCTGGTAATTCATCCTAGAGACAAAGACCTTGTTGTTGGTACTCATGGAAGATCCATCTATATCGCAAATGTTGAACACCTTCAGCAAATGAATTCAGACCTAATGGCTAAATCACTTCATATATTCCCATTAGAAAAAATCACATACAGTGAATACTGGGGTAGAGTTTGGAGTAAATGGTGGGATTCTGGAAAAACCGAAATTGATATTCCTGTTTTCTCAAGCAATTCAGGAGATGGAAAAGTAACCATTGTTAATGAAGAAGGTGCAGAGGTACAATCATTTGATATTTCAATCGCTAAGGGGCTTAATTACATCTCCTATGACTTGAGTATTTCAGAATCAGCAAAAACTGAAGAAATCGAAAAAGCCGATAATGGCAAATACTACATTCAACCTGGAAAGTACACATTAAAAATTGAGCTTGGAGGATCAAGTTCTGAAACCACTTTCTCAGTTGATGCTGCTCGTCAAAGACCTAAAAGAAAAGGATCAGAGTAATATCTGATTTAAGACTTCTGAAGCTCCGTTTATACTTATAGGCGGAGCTTTTTTGTAAGGAGGGAGCCAGGAACGTCCTGACCCCTTATTTACAGCCAGCGCGTAAATGGTTATACTGTAAGACTCGCTATGTAAAGAAATACAGCTTTAACAAGGAGTGGGGTATACTGCACTTGTTTCACCATTACCAAACAAAAATGCTTTTTCTACTGGTTTAAATACAAAGAGGAATGTTTCAACAGAGGATGGTATATTCACCAACTATACGATATTTTAATTACGCACTTCCTTTACAATAAATTCTACCCGTCTGTTTTTAGCTCTGTTTTCTTCGGTATTGTTAGAAACCAATGGCTGTGATTCACCATAGCCATGATAAGACAATAGCTCCTCAGAAATTCCTTTCGAGGTGAGATAATCTCTGACGGAATGAGCTCTTTCTTCAGATAATGCGACATTATCATTATGCGAACCAACATTATCAGTATGCGCAGCGATTTCCAGAACTATTTCTGTGTGCTTTGAAAGAATGTAGTATACATTATTCAACTCAACCTTTGATGCAGGAGTCAATTCTGATGATCCGAATTCAAAAGTGATGTTATTAAGAATCAACTTTGAACCAACCTTGAGTGGTGCCAGCTCAATATATTCTTTAAGGTTCTCCCCTACCTCAACTCCTGCCAGATCAATAATTCCCTGTTTGTAGAAAAATCCCTCACAAGTCACGCGGTAAAGAAAGCGTCTATTAAAATTAAGATCCCCCAGATACATCCCATCTGCCAAATCTCCATTAAACACCATTTTTTTAGCCTTGTCATCAAATAACAGCAGTTTAGCTACCAAAGGCTTTTTGGTCTCTTGATCTGTTACTACCATTTCCAAAACTGGCTTTGATGGTTCCAGCCCTACTCTTTTCTTAAATACATTTTCAAATTGCAGACCGGTGAGATTTAAAGCATCAGAATATCCATTGAACTTTGGATTGGTGGCAGTTATTGTATAGCTCTTACCATAATCGACCTTACATTTATAAGTATTTGAATCAGTCTTATTCAAAGCTTTCCCGTTCACTTCTACGAGAGCCTCAATCGTTTCATCAGTTTTAGAATTGTAAAAGGACAACTCTATTGTTCCAGTGTATTTTTCAAGTTGAATATCCCTTTTCTCGATTCTATACTTATCAATTTCCTTCAAATCGTAATGATGCCTTTCTGCAGTATATCCAGGAGCAATCGCGATAAAATCATACACGTGCCCCTCTGTCAAAATAACAGTATAATTACCATCAAATGGATTACTTTTTAATCCTCCTGTATTTAGTGTATCACCATCTTTTAGGATAATTAATGAAGCTTCCAGTGGATTGCCAGTTTCTTTTTCAGTCACTTTACCAGTAACATTGATTACCGTCCTAGGTCTCAGGTTTTGCGGGATTGGAACTGTGTAGATGTCTTGATTTTCATTTCCTTTATTAACATTAAGGAAAATCACATCTCCCTGACTGGGAACACTTCCAAAAATATCATCATTTGGAGAGTTAATAAAAGCCAATGGTACTGGCCTACTCCATCTTCCATCAGGGAGTAATCTCGATTGAAAAAAGTCATAATTACTTTTTTTCGTAGACTCACCCCTTACCGCCGAATAAATCAAAGTTTCATTATCTGACATTATTCTTGGACACTTTTCACACCCGCGATTTATTGGTCTCGGTAATGGTACAGCCTTCTGCCAAATGCCCTCTGAATTCTTTTCTGACATGAAAATCTGATAACAAAATTTATGTTCATAAACCTGCTTTTCCGCAAATCGCATAAAATACAATCTCTTGCCATCTGGAGAAATACTTGGAAACCCCTCATACGCTTCACTATTAATTTGATCTCCAAGTTTGATAGGATCACTCCATGTGTTTCCTTCTTTCACAGTTCGGTATAAATCCTCGGCTCCTGCTCCAAAAGTGGCAAAGAAGTAAATTTCATTTCCATCATAGGAAATACTTGGTCCTCCAATTAAATCATTTTCTTTTCCAAAATCATTTACCTCAGAAATTGGCTTAGGGTTTGTCCAGTTCCCATTTCCGTCTTTGACAGAAGTGTAAAGTTTGTATCTCCCATCCCTGTTCGATTGAAATACCAATGTATTTCCATCTGCACTAATTGAGGGTGCATACTCTACCAACTCTGAGTTAATAGTACCTGGCAGAGGTATCGGATCCTGAGAAGAAACCAGATGTGGGAAGAACATAATCCATAGCATGATTGAGATAGAAGCTCTTATTCCCTGCATAAACACTTTATTTTTAAAACACTTAATATACTATAAAACGTCCTTACACACTAAATACACCCCCTCTACAATAATGGTTGCCTGAGAAAATGTCCTATTTTATCTACTGAAGTAAAATATTGTAATTGAGAACGTTTTCAATTTCAAATCTTATATACCTAATCAATTATTATGCGGATGATCTTAGATTTTTTAAGTAGTTTAAGCTTTGAAAATAAAGAACAGGAATAATTTACGAATTAAGATTATTCCGGGAATTTTAAAATGTTGATTAAAATGAAGTTAAAATTATTGATTGCAGCTGTGCTAATCCTACCTTTTGCATGCAATCCTCCCCAGCAAAAAACTGCTGAAACAACAGAAACTATCACCACTCCCTTCCTTTGGGAAAATGCCAATATTTATTTCATGCTTACAGATCGCTTTAATAATGGCGATACAAGTAATGACCAGCAATATGACCGAAAGCCGGATGGTGCTGTTTTGAGGAGTTTCATGGGTGGTGATATAGCTGGGATCACTAAAAAATTAGAAGAAGGTTATTTTACAGACCTTGGTATAAATGCGATTTGGATGACTCCTCCTTTTGAGCAAGTGCATGGTTATACAGACGAAGGAACAGGAAAGACTTATGCTTTCCATGGATATTGGATTAGTGACTGGACAACTTTAGATCCTAATTTTGGTACAATTGAGGAGTATAAAAAGCTTGTTGACCTGGCTCATAGTAAAGGCATACGAATCCTTATGGATGTAGTAATTAATCATACCGGACCAGTGACACAAGAGGATACAGTTTGGCCAGAGGAATGGGTAAGAACTGAGCCTACTTGTACTTATCAGGATTTTGAAACAACAGTTACTTGCACATTAGTTGATAATCTTCCGGACATTAAAACAGAAAGCAACGAAAATGTTGAACTACCAGAGCAGCTGGTTACAAAATGGAAGAATGAAGGAAGATATGAGAAAGAATTAGCAGAACTGGACGAGTTCTTCAATCGAACAGGATACCCAAAAGCTCCAAGATTTTACATTATGAAATGGCTTACAGATTATGTAAGAGACCTTGGAATTGATGGATATCGTGTGGATACAGCTAAACATACTGAAATCGGGATTTGGTTAGAACTTTACAAAGAAGCTCAACTAGCCTTTGCAGAATGGAAGAAAAACAATCCTGATCAGGTATTGGATGATACAGACTTCTTCATGATGGGAGAAGTGTACGGATATAGCCTAAACCATGGCCAACAATTCCCAATGGGAGGCGACAGCACGGTAAATTTCTTTCAAAATGGATTTAAGAGTCTCATAAACTTCTCATTTAGATCTGACGCTAATAAAGATTATGAAGAGATTTACAGCCAATACGATGAAATAATGAATGGTGATGAATTAAAAGATTTTGGAATAATTAATTACATATCCTCGCATGATGATGGTTCACCGTTTGACAAACAAAGAGACAGAACATTTGAGTCCGCAAATAAAATTATGTTAGCACCGGGTGCTTCCCAGGTTTATTATGGTGATGAAACTGGAAGATCTCTAGATATTCCAGGGACCGAAGGTGATGCTACTTTACGATCATTTATGAATTGGGAAGATTTAGCAAACAATGATTCAACTAAATTACTTTATGATCATTGGAGTAAACTTGGTAATTTCAAAATTAACCATCCTTCACTTGGAGCTGGGGTGCATAACAAAATTAGTGATGCTCCATATACATTCTCTAGATCATATAAAGATGGAGATTACTCAGACAAAGTAGTGGTGTCAATTAATAACACATCAGGAGAAGTCCCTGTAGCTTCTGTATTTGCAGATGGTACCACAGTAAAAGACTTTTATACAAATCAGGAAGCTATTGTTAAGGATGGCTCTGTGAAATTTGAAAATATTGGACAGGTTATTCTTATTGAACAACCATAAATAAAAGGGAAGGCACATTCCTAGAATGTGCCTTCATCTATTTCCATTACTGCAAGAGAATCCATCTATACAGTACATAAATTCATTATTCTACTGAAAAACATCTGCGAGCTACCCTGGACCTAAGATCTTCCCAGTTTTCCATTTGTGATAGTGCCATTTCTCCATCTCCTCCAGGCAACTCAATTATTTTCTCATTAAGTGCACTTGTAACAAGGTGATGACCCAATTTACCCTTGGAGAGATAGCTACTAACAAAGATATCGTCCATATCTTCAGCTTCATCCGCAAATGTTGGAAGATTACTTAAATCATATCGTTTGCAGAATATTAATCGTCCCTTGATTACATCCACGATTTTATCTTGTCCCGGATTAGAAATATGCTTAGCACCTTTATGAATCTTGATCTTTCTTAGTTTCTTTTGGAAATCAGTCGGAAAAAAGCTCAAATCAGATCCCAATCTTACACCAGAGAACCCTACAGCTCTACCAGGAATGTAATTGTTTTCGAGCTCATTGATTAATATTTCAAGGCAATCAGAAGAACCCAATTGAAAATCATCATCGTGGGACATTATATAAGGAGTATCCGTGTATGCGGACAATCCCCACCTCGGCCAACACTTTAAATTTTGACTAGAATTTATGATTAAATCTAATCTATCATCCTCATATGGTGTATTAGCATTATTCCAAAGGAATATCCTGCAACTTACAGACTGTGATTTTAATGATGAAATAATCTCAGGCAGGTTCTTCTTCCTCTTATAGTTCATTAACAACACAGTTACCTTAGGCTCATTCATATCGGGCTCAAAGCTAAATTAAATGAAACAATCCTTTCAAGGAAATCCTACAATATTCCCAATACATTTTCCGCTGGCCTTCCAATGGCTGCTTTTTGCCCTTTCACTACAATTGGCCTTTCAATAAGAATCGGATTTTCTATCATTGCTTGAATCCATTCATCATCTGTTAAGTCTTGTCCTTTGTATTGCTCTTTAAAAACCTTTTCTCCTTTTCTAATTATTTCGGATGGTTTCACTCCAATTTTCGAAATAATGGCTTTCAACTCTTCAAAAGAAGGGCAATATTTCAAATATTCAACAACCTGAACATTTTCTCCCCTTTCATTAAGCAATTTCAGAGTTTCTCTACTCTTTCCGCATCGTGGGTTGTGATAAATTACTGCACTCATTAATCTATTGTTTCGATTACAAGGTTATGATTCGTGTAAATACAAATATCCGCTGCAATATTTAAGCTCTCTCGAACGATATCCTCAGCAGTAAGGTTTTCTGCATGCTTTTTTAACGCAATTGCAGCTGACTGAGCATACATACTTCCAGAACCAATAGTTGCTATGCCATTATCCGGTTCAAGCACATCCCCTGTACCTGAAACGATAAGAACCTCTTCTTTATTGGCAACAATCAACATTGCTTCTAACTTCCTCAAGTAACGGTCCATTCTCCAATCCTTAGCCAACTCGATTGCTGCTCTTTTCATATTCGCACCATAAGTACTCAGTTTTTCATCAAACCTCTCAAGCAAAGTGAATGCATCCGCTGTAGATCCTGCAAAGCCCGTGACTATTTTTCCATCTTGCAGTTTTCTGATTTTCTTAACGTTACTTTTAGCGACCGTATTTCCCATGGTCGCCTGACCATCTGCTCCTATAGCTACTTGCCCATTATGTACTACCGCACATACAGTAGTTGATTTTATCTTAGTCATATCTCATTTATCTCTAATGGAAACAATACAATCAATCTTTGTTCCAAACATACAAACCGGGACAATATGTCAGTACAAATAAAAAATCCCGACATAAAGCCGGGATTTATTTCTTTTTTAATGATCTCTTAAATTAAAATTCTAACCGGATCTTCCAATAGCGACTTTAAAGTCTTAAGGAAAGCCGCAGCACTAGCTCCATCAACCGCACGGTGATCACTTGATAACGTCACTTTCATAACATTACCAGGAACAAGTTGTCCATCTCTTACAACTGCAGTTTGCTTAATACCACCCACTGCCAGAATACATGCTTCAGGTGGGTTGATAATCGCTGTAAATTCTTCAACACCAAACATTCCAAGATTAGATATTGAAAACGTTCCTCCTTCCCAATCCGATGGTTGCAGTTTTTTATCTTTCGCCTTCTGTCCGAAATCTTTTATTTCAGAAGATATATGTGACAATGACTTATTATCCGCAAACCTCACTACCGGTACAACCAAACCATCAGGAATTGCAACAGCAATACCAATATTGATATGATCGTGTTTTACAATCTTATCTCCTCTCCACGATACATTAATATCCAGGTTTTGTCTTAAAGCAGCAGCAGCAGCCTTAACAACCATGTCGTTGAAAGATATTTTTACCGGAGAAATTTCATTTAAACTCTTTCTTGCTTCTATTGCCTTGTCCATGTTTATTTCCATGGTCACATAGAAATGAGGAGCACTGAATTTACTCTCAGACAAACGCTTCGCAATAGTTTTTCTCATTTGCGAGATTGCAACGTCTTGTGATCTCTCCTCTCCTACAACCTGAGGCAAAACTACGCCAGGTGCTGAACTCTCTTGAGTCGCAGGTGCAGCTGAAGGAACAAAACTCTCAACATCTCTTTTTACAATTCGACCTCCCTCACCAGTTCCAGGAATAGACGCAATATCATATCCTTTTTCAGCAGCAAGTTTCTTTGCTAAAGGAGATGCAAGAATTCTTCCATTAGAATTTGGACCAGGTGCTGCGGTAACTGCTGGTGCAGCACTTTGTTGAACAACTGGTGCTGAAGCAACTGGCGCTGCAGTCTCTTGAGCCGGAGCAGTACTTTCTACAGCCGGTGCTGATGAAGCTCCAGATGCGTGAGCTTTGATCAATGTCTCAAAATCTGCTCCTTTTTCGCCTATGATCGCAATGATTCCATCTACCGGAACACTTTCACCAGGTTCTTTTGCGATGTACAACAGAACTCCATCGTTATATGATTCAAGCTCCATCGTTGCTTTGTCTGTTTCGACTTCAGCAAGGATATCCCCTGAACTTACAGTATCTCCTACTTTGGCCAACCAAGACGCAATAACACCTTCTTCCATGGTATCACTCATCTTTGGCATTGTGATTACCTCCGCATTAATTCCTGATGTATCAATAGCCTCACCAGAACTTGATTCAGCAGCGCTTGCACTTGTAGCTGGTGCCTCTGCTGCCGTTGTAGTTCCTTCTGAACCTATACCTGCAATCAAAGAATCTATATTCTCACCCTTCTCACCGATGATAGCAATAATACCATCTACAGGGGCAGCTTCTTTTTCTTTTACTCCTATATATAACAATGTACCATCTTCATAAGATTCAAGTTCCATTGTCGCCTTATCTGTCTCTACTTCCGCAAGGATATCACCGGATGAAACGGAATCTCCTTCTTTTTTAAGCCATGATGCTATAACACCTTCTTCCATAGTGTCACTCATCTTTGGCATTCTAATCACTTCAGCCATTCAAATTAGTATTACGATTAATTAGGATTTTGGTCAAATTTAACCCAGAGGTCTATATAAACCAACAATAGAACATTGAATTAATTGGAATAATTGCAATAAAACGATAGCATTACATAGAAAAATGGAAATTAATCAATGCCTTTAGAATTCAATGATCAATATGTACCCCCGAAGTGGCTTTTTGAAGGGCATTTGCAGACTATTTATCCTGGAATTCTAAGAAAATTTAAGAACCCACATCAATTCAATCGATTCAGAGTAAATACGGATGATGAAGATTTCCTGGATCTTGATTATTGGAACAACCAAAATAGCCGATTAGTGATAATCTCCCACGGCCTTGAAGGAAGTTCTGACCGACCTTATATCCAGGGAGCTGTCAAGATTTGTGTCGACAATGGCTTTGACGTAATTGCATGGAATTACCGTGGTTGTAGCGGAGAAATTAACAAGAAAGCAAGATTTTATCACAGCGGCGCAACAGATGATTTAGACACAATAATTAAATGGGCAGAAGCAGCCAATGATTATTCTGAAATTATGCTGGTTGGATTTAGTTTAGGTGGTAATCTCACCCTTAAATATCTTGGTGAAGAAACCTCCATAAAATCCAGCTCTATTAAAAAAGCAATGGTTTACTCCGTACCAATAGATTTAAAAGCAGGTTCGCTGAATATAAATCGATTATCCAATACTCTTTACTCAAGAAGATTTTTAAAGTCTATGAGTAAGAAAGTACAAATTAAGAGTAAACTGATGCCTGATGAGATCTCTGCAACACCTCTAAAGCAAATTAAAACATTGTATGATTTCGATGAACGGTATACTGCTCCATTGCACGGGTTTCAGGATGCTGAGGAATATTACAAACAATGTAGTGCAATCAACTACGTACAGAATATTGAAATTGAAACTCGAATCGTCAATGCATTGAATGATCCGCTGCTGCCAGCCGAGTGTCTTGATGGAACAAAATTCAAGAACAATCAATATGTTACAATGGAACTTACAAATCAAGGAGGCCATTGCGGGTATCCAACATTTGGTGAGGATGAGTTTTACTGGTCTGAAAAACATCTAATTGATTTCCTGAAATGATTGATAGATACGTCATAGCCACAGATTCTGCTACTCTTAACCAAAAGTTTAACCTCAACTCTGAAAATGTACTGGATTCCACATTTAATGCCTTCCCCACTAAACTCTTACCTGTTATTACAAATGAGAACCCAGAAGGATTATCTTACTTCTTTTGGGGGCAAACTCCTGAGTGGAGTAATCAAAAGAAATTGAGCCAAAAGTTCTTTAATGTCCCCAGCGATGAGGTATTTAAGAAAGCAAGCTATAAAAACTCGGCTCTGAAATCGAGGTGCATTGTACCTATGACAGGATTTTATCTTTGGAGAAAAGTAGGCAAAAAAACATCCGTTCCATACTATTATAGCCCAGAATCAAAAGAAGTAATGGCGGTAGCCGGAATCTGGGAGGAATACTCAGACTTTGATGGAAATAATTATCATATCTTTAATATGGTAACAAGTATTCCAGGCAATGAAGGTAAAATCGAGATGCCTCATATCCTAAATAATTCTGACCAATCAATCTGGTTATCTCCAGATTCTGATCAAGAAAAATTGACTGAAGTTATCAAGGAAAATTCCAATATTTCATTAGTTTCGCATACAGTGTCTCCGTTAATAGCGAAGACAGATGTAGACAACCAAACGCTCATCACGCACCAGCCACCCTCAGACCAACATGGTAATTACACCTTGTTTGGCTAGAGATTAGCAACTATTGGGGTACGTATTTGCCCCTGAAATACTTGAATAATTCAATTTTTAAGCATATACTTACTGTGTAGCAATTGTGGTATGGAAAAGAAAATTACTCTAAAAATCGTTTTTGGCGTTTGCCTGTTCCTCGTATTTGGTAATGTCCTTGGACAGAATATCAACAAACTAGAAGTTGAGGCAGAGACATTTTTTTATCAGGAAGACTTTAAAAGTGCGCTTCCTTTATTTGAAAAAATCTTACAAAAAGACAAGAACAATAACTTGGCAAAGTACAAAGTTGAGATATGTTCTTTACTCACCTATTACAGAGAGAAGCCTCTGGATTTAGTCCTTGCATACGAAAAAACCAGAGGTAGATCAGATAAGTTCTTCTACTATTGGTTAGGAAGAATTTACATGCGCAAGTACATGTTTGAAGAAGCTATTGCCTCTTTTGACAAGTTTTTAAACATTAAAGCGTATAAAAGCCCTGAAATTTTGGCTGAAACAGACCGTTTCAGAGATTGGGCAATTAGATCAAAAGAATTTTTTGATATTCCTGACGAATATGAAATTCACCCTCTTGGAAGTGACGTGAACTCTCCTTACGCGGAATTAAGTCCAGTTTTCTTTGAGGAAACAAATGAGCTATTATTCACTTCGAACAGAAGATCTGATGGAAAAGGTAAAGATGAAAAATTCCATGTATACCATTCCATCAAAACAGGAGATAGGTGGTCTGAGCCCACTCAAGTAAATGTTCTTGGTGAATTCCCTAGGAAACAGGCAAATATTGAAGCCGTAAATACAGATGGAAAACTCTTCATGTACAGAAATGTAAAAGGTGGAGATCTATATTATAGTGAACCTACAGGCTCTGGCAGATGGAGTCCTCCAGCAGAATTTGACAGTAAGATTACAAATACTCACCTGGAAGCACATTTTTTCATTTCACAGGATGAAGATAGAGTGATTTTTGCATCAGATAAAGATGGGAGAACTAAAGGGTTAGAGCTTTATCAATCGTTCAAAGATCCTGTATCTGGTGAATGGTCGAAACCGGTCCCTATGGATGATGTAATCAACTCAGAATTTGATGAAGACAGTCCATATCTGACTCCAGATGGAAAGACATTATACTTCGCCTCCAATGGTCATAACACTTTAGGAAAGTACGATATTTTCAAGACAAATTTCGATGAAGCCACTGGAACATGGTCTGAGCCAGAGAACATGGGATTCCCAATTAATACTCCTGATGATGAAGTAAATTTCAAAATGAATGATGATGTGAGATCTGGTTACTTTTCTTCAGACCGTTATAATTCATTAGGTGAACACGATATATATTTCTTCTGGGAGATCAGCAAGGTTACAATTGCTGGTAGAATCCTGGATAAAGCGACCAATAAGCCTCTTCTTGAAGGAACAGAGATAAAATTCCACCCTTCAGGATATGATGATGAAGCATTTGTTGCGTACACCGACGAGAATGGTAACTACGACACTGAGATAATTTCAGACGAAACTTTCCGTGTGGAAATTATTGAAGATGGCAAAGTTGTTCACAATGACACATATGAGGTTCATGCAACAGGCGGTCAATCAATGGAATTGAAGAAAGACTTTATTGTGACTGGCCTTACTGTAGCCGAGATTGAACAGATTGATGCTGAGAGAGATGAGGTTATTGAATTTAAGGAGGAGCTTACAGAGATTTCATTTCTTGGAAACAAATTTAGAGCAGGAAATAAAGCTGTTACCAGAAATATCTATTTTGATTTCGGACAATCAACAATTAAAGAAGGTTCCGAACAAGCTCTAAATGATCTGTACAAGGTAATGAAAGACTACCCGAGCCTGAAAATTGAAATCGGTGGACATACAGATAACGTTGGTAGTCATGATTCAAATATGAAATTATCACTAGCAAGAGCTAAGAAAGTAGCTTATTGGCTTACCGACAAAGGAATTAGCAGATACAGAATAAAACCTAAGGGTTACGGCGAAACAAAACCTCTTGCTTCTAACGATGATGAGGAGATGGGTAGAGAATTAAACAGAAGAATTGAGATTATCGTGTTAGAATAAGCATTTCAGCTTCTCGTTTTTGCTAGAGTTAGGACATAGGAAATAACATTAGAAAGCTTTGATAAGCATAAGATGATGTTATGTTGAAGATTTATAAAATAGCGCTTTTGATGTTGTGCGGTTTCAGTAGTCAAGTACTGGTAGCTCAGAATATTTATAAACTTGAAAACAGAGCAGAAGCGCTTTTTTATGATGAGGATTTCACTGAGGCAATGAAATATTATGATCAGGTTTTATCTTTAAAACCAAGTCATGGCCTTGCCAAATACAAAATCGAAATCTGTTCTTTGCTCACATGTTGTAGAGAAAAATCCCTTGATAAATTACTGGGTTATCAGAACACCCGTGGTAAGTCTGATAAGTTTTACTATTACTGGCTGGGTCGAATCTACCTGGAGAAATACAAATTTGAAGAATCTATAGCGTCCTTCAATAAATTCCTCAACCTAAAAGCTTACAAAAGCAAAACAATTCAAGAGGAAACTAAAGAACTAATAGAATACGCCCAACACGCCAAGAAATTCTTTGACGAAAGGGACGAATATGAAATCCACCCAATGGGCCACAAAATCAACACCTCATTCGATGAGTTAAGCCCAGTTTACTTCAAAGGAAGTGATGAATTACTTTTCACCTCAGACCGAAATGGATCTGACAAGTCGAAAAACCAGGAATTTGGCGTATTCCATTCTGTAAAAAAGGATGGGGAATGGTCTGAGCCTACTCCAGTCCCTGGACTGGGAAGATTTCCACGGAACCTTTCAAATATTGAAGTGGTCAATAAAGACAAAAAACTTTATGTCTATGGGAATCCAAAAGGTGAAGATCTATTTGAAAGTCACCCAGACGGCCATGCTCATTGGACAGCACCGGACGAATTTGACCCTAAAATTTCACACATTCATTTGAAATCTAATTTTTATATCTCAGCAGATGAAAGCCATGTAATTTTCACATCCGCCAAAGATTACAAAAACAATGGATTTGATTTATATGAATCCTATCGGGATAAATCAACAGGCAAATGGTCAAAACCCACACCATTACCTGGGTTAGTCAATACAGAATATGATGAAGACAGTCCCTACATCACTAAAGATGGCAAAACACTATATTTTTCTTCGGATGGTCATAATTCAATAGGTAATTATGATGTGTTTAAATCCACATATGATAATTCCAGTAAATCCTGGGGGCAACCGGTGAATATGGGCTACCCAATCAATACTCCAGATGACGAATTAAGCTTTAAGATCAATGATGATAATCGATCAGGGTATTTCAGCTCGGATAGATATGGGACTAAAGGGGCTCATGATATATTCTTCTTTTGGCTCACCAGTGATGTGGTGGTTAAAGGCGTGGTAGCAGACAGTGATGGTAATCCTATTCCCAATGTGATGGTAAAGTTCATTCCAGAAGGACACACAAACGAAGAATTCATCATGTTGACAGATGATAAAGGTAAATATGAAATCACTACTATCTCTGATGAATTCATTGATGTCGAAATCCTGAGAGATAATAAGGTCATTCATTATGACACGTTCCAAATTGAACCAACAGCAGGAATACAAAAAGCTATAAAGGTAAACTTTCAAGTAATAGAGGAAACACCTGCAGTTGCACTAACCACATCCATCGATGAAAATGAAATTATTACAATTGAAGATGAAATAGTACCAATAAACTTTTTGGGAAATAAATTCAGACGTGGTAATAAAGCACTTACCAGGAATATATATTTTGATTATGCTTCAGCCCGCTTAAAAACTGAATCCAACGAAAAACTAAATCAATTATTAACTGTTTTAAAGGACAACCCAGAACTTCAAATTGAAATACAAGGCCACACGGACAATCAAGGGTCTGATCAAATTAACATGAAACTATCTGATGAAAGAGCAGTAAGTGTGGCATCCTGGTTAATTCAAGAAGGTGTGGAACCTACCCGACTGAAAACTAAGGGATTTGGTGAATCAAGGCCTTTGGCTAGTAATGATGATGAAGAGATGGGCAGAGAACTCAACAGAAGAATTGAGATCCTGGTTATTGAATAATTGAGTGGGAAATATCATTCAATTAAAGTCTGCATTTTATAAATTGCTGAAAAATAAACAACATGTATAAATCAAGAATTGCGGGTGTTGGTCACTATGTACCGGACAATGTAGTTACCAATCAAGATTTAGAAAAATTAATGGATACCAGTAATGAATGGATCATTGAACGTACTGGAATCGAAGAAAGAAGATTTGTAAAACCTGGCTCAGATGATACTCCATCAACCATGGGAACCAAAGCAGCCAGAGTTGCCATGGAAAGGGCTGGAGTCACACCCGACGAAATAGATTTCATCGTATTTGCAACACTAAGTCCCGACTACTATTTCCCAGGTCCTGGTGTATTAGTTCAAGAGCAATTAGGTATTAAAGAAATTGGTGCATTAGACGTGAGAAACCAGTGTTCCGGATTTATATATGCCCTATCTGTTGCTGATCAATTTATCAAAACAGGAATGTATAAAAACATTCTGGTTATCGGCTCTGAATTACACAGTGGTGGATTAGACATGACAACCAGAGGAAGAAATGTATCTGTGATTTTTGGAGATGGTGCCGGAGCGGTAGTACTGCAGGCTACAGAAAATGAGAATAGTGGAATATTATCTACTCATTTACATTCAGAGGGTAAACATGCTGAGGAGCTTGCATTAATTGGACCTAACACAGGAAAATGGGTACCAGAAATTATTGAAGCAAATGACGCTGAGGATATTAGTTACTACCCGTATATGAATGGAAATTTCGTATTTAAACATGCGGTCACAAGATTTCAAGAGGTTATTCATGAGGCACTTCAGACAAACAACAAAGCCGCAACTGATATCAAATTACTAGTTCCACATCAAGCCAACTTGAGAATTAGCCAATACATTCAGAAGAAAATGGCACTTTCAAATGATCAGGTGTACAATAATATTATGAGGTATGGTAACACCACAGCTGCATCTATTCCAATTGCTATGAGTGAAGCATGGGAAGAAGGAAAGATCAAAGAAGGAGATCTAATTTGCCTTGCCGCATTTGGAAGTGGATTCACCTGGGCATCAGCGTTACTTTACTGGTAATGGAAATAACGAAAGAAGAACTTCAAACTCTCCAAAATCATGAGTTTTTAAAGACGAAGTTTCATCTTTCGAAAAGTATAACAGAAGAACTTCAAAAAATAGGTAATGTGATGGTTTCAGAGATAAAATCACTGGAACCTTCTCACATTTTTAATTCATTTGTCAAGCCATCACCAAAAGTCTCTAGAGGAGAAAATTATCAAACACTCCCCTACTTCATGCTGGATTACCCCAGGCATTTTAAGGAAACTGAAACAATTGCAGTAAGAAACATGATTCTATGGGGGCAGTTTATAAGTAGTAGCTTACAATTATCTGGAGAGTTCAAAAAAAATTTCGAAGAAATTATTTCGCAGAAATCGTTAAACCTCCACCAATTAGACCAATGGTACATCTGCGTTAATACAACTCCGTGGGAACATCATTTTTTGCGAGATAACTTTCTACCCATCAATGAGTTAAATATGGAAAGCTTAAATAAAATATTGGAATCTATGAATTTTATTAAGCTTACCAGAAGGCATGATATCTCAGAAATAACTAACTTATCTGAGATAGTTTTAAATGATTTTAAAGAATTTATTTCGCTGTTAAAATGATTTTGCACGGTAATTGCTACAGATAGAATAAATTTGAAATAGATGATTCACCGCACAACACTTATTGGACTAATACTTATTGTTTTCACTCAGATAACTATTGCACAATCCGGACATCCCAAAGATCAGGGCGACCTAAATGAGGAAGGGCTGAAGCAAGGACGATGGAGAGAGCATCGGGAAGATGGCACACTGGAAGCCATTGGAGATTACAGTGGTGGAATCAAAGATGGTATCTGGAACTTCTATCATCCAAATGGTGAATTGAAAGAAATAGTTGAGTTTTCGAAAGATCGTAAGAACGGAAAGTATGCCATATTCGACGAAGGAGGTTTCCTAATTAGAGAGGCGCTTTATATAGATGACACGTTAAATGGTTACTATATGGAGTATTACGAAAATGGAAACCTGGCTTTAAAAGGAAGATACACCAATAATAAAAAGGATAGTACCTGGATAGAATACCAACAGAACGGGTATAAGACAGTAATAGAAGAGTATAAAGATGGTATCGCTCATGGCGAATGGGTAACATTCTACCAAAACGGAAATCTACAATCAATAGAGAATTACAAGGACGGAGTAAAACATGGATTGTGGAGAATTTTCCATGAAACAACAGGCTTATGGAAGGAGTTTTACTATAAAAACGGCTCGTATGACAGTGCCTATAAGGAGTATCATTACAATGGCAATATCAGTGTAGAAGGACAGTACAAAGGTGATTTCAAACAAGGTACCTGGAAGAGTTATTACATCACTGGTAAGATTTATTCTAAAGGAAAGTACACAAACGGTGTTAAGAGAGGAAAGTGGAGCTATTACGATGAGAATGAAATTTTATCAAGTGAAGGACCATTTGTTTCAGACATGAAAAACGGTCAGTGGTTACACTACTATACTACCGGTGAGATCAAAAGAGCCGGAAGTTTTGTTAATGATAAGAAAGATGGCCTATGGGGGACTTTCTACAAAAATGAGCAATTAATGCAAGAGAAAAAGTGGAATATGGGGAAACTAGAAGAACTTGGGCCATACTTCTCCATAAACGGAAGTGCTTTAAACCCTGGTGATTACAATGATGGAAGTGGAGTAGTTTTCACCTACTATCCGGAAGGGCAATTGCAATCAAAAACAAAATTTGAAAACGGAGTACCAAATGGTGAGGCCATTGTCTATTTTCCTACAGGAGAAATCAAACAAAAAGGTGATTTAAAAGACGGATTAAAAACAGGCACCTGGATGAATTACTTTGATAATGGGAATGTGGAATCTATGGGAGAATACATTAAAGATGATAGAGTTAATCAATGGAGATTCTATAACAAACGTCAAAAATTAATTGGAATCAAAACGTATTAGGGACCTCAGCTCCTACATCCACGTTATTTTTCAACTTTAGGATTGCATCTGTGATTTTTTGGGAGTTATTCCATGGAATAAAATGATTTACGCCTTCAAGCATCCAAACTTCAACTAAATCCTTATCCAACATTTTCTCAGCAAAATCTGCATTGCCTTTTGGGACCAGATTATCATCAGTCCCCTGAATAACAATAGTTTCTGATTTAATATTCTCCCATAGTGGAAGCATAAGTTCAAGCTCTCCCTTTAGATACCAAATTTCTTCATTAGTTACCCAAAAAGACGTAGGGATTATCCATTTCACTAATCTGTTTTTGCCTAAGTACCGGAACCATTCTTCTTTCTCCAATTCCGGATCGATTGATGGAGCAACCATGACCATTCCTGAAACTAATTCAGGATAATCCATTGCTGTCCTTGCTATTACAGGTCCTCCCAAAGAATGACCGATTAAAATAAAATGCTGGTCCGGATATTCTTGCAGCACTTCAGAAATAAAAAAAGCCTGGTTTTCAAGTGAAGTTTCAGTTTCACCAAAATCTGAAAAACCGTAACCAGGTCGGTCAACAGAAATCATATTAACATGCTCCCTCAGGTTCTCATTCTTCATAAAATCCACAAATGCACTCCATGAGCCCGGCGCACCATGCACAAACACGGCAGTCACTGGCTTCTGATTATCCTGAAAAGCATAGTTAATTGTCCTTCCCTCTGTACTTAATTTGACAATCTTTGGCTGTTGATGCTTCGACTCTTTAAAGTATTCATCAACTTCCCGATTCGTCATTCTAAACTGAAGGCATGAGCTGGCGATTTGGGGCAAAATAAAAAGGATCGCTAACGAAAAAGCGACCCTTTTAGTAACCTTATGCTTAATGATGTTTTCCATTACAGAACTAAAACGTAATGAATGGTCAAACTGTTTATCGTATAAAGAGCATTTCTCTATATTTAACAAGAGGCCAATCCTCATCATCAACGTATAACTCTAACTTGTCCGCCGCATATCGGATATCGTCAAAGTATTTGTTTTTTACATTGTCGCTATAATAAATAGCTCTGTCTCTGGTATCATCAATTTTGTTAGCCTTTTTACGAGCATCAATCATCGCTTCCACTTTCTTCCTAATATCACCAATATATCCAGAGATTGATTCAATCATCTTAACTACCTCGGAGTTATCAACCCCAAGATCTTTAAGTCCCTGTGCATTCGTAATTAACTTGTTCTGATATGCAATAGAAGTAGGAATGATATGGTTTAATGCCAAATCAGCCATCACCCTCGACTCGATTTGAATTTTCATGATGTAATTCTCCAGAAGAATTTCATGCCTAGCATCAATCTCCTTGTCATTAAGAACATTATGCTTGTTGAAAATCTTTTTAGTCTGATCGCTCAATAAAGCATCTAAAGCTCTTGGCGTATCTCTTACATTAGACAATCCTCTTTTCTCTGCTTCTTTTACCCATTCATCAGAGTAACCATCCCCTTCAAATCTAATAGCTTTAGACTGCTTAATATAATCTCTAAGTACATCTATAATAGCTAATCTTCTTTCTTTGCCTTTGTTGATTTTGGCTTCAACTTCATTGTGGAAGTTTGTCAACTGCTCAGCTACAATTAGATTTAATGTAGTCATAGGGTTAGCAACATTCGCATCCCCTCCTACTGCTCTGAATTCAAATTTATTCCCAGTGAAAGCAAATGGAGAAGTTCTGTTTCTATCGGTGTTGTCCAAAATGATTTCTGGAATCTGATCGATACCTAATTTCATATAAAGGTTATCACCTTTCTCTATCTCGATATTTCCATTATTTTCTAACTCATCCAGTACTCTGCTTAGTTGAGAACCTATGAATACAGAAATAATTGCAGGAGGAGCTTCATTTGCACCTAACCTGTGCTCATTACCAGCAGATGAAATACTTGACAAAAGAAGTGCCTCATTGTCATACACTGCCTTGATTGTATTTACGAAGAAAGTCAGGAACAATAAGTTCTCACGAGCACTGCTACTTGGCTGAAATAAATTTACTCCCGTGTCAGTAGAAAGAGACCAGTTATTATGCTTTCCGTTACCATTTAATCCCGCAAAAGGCTTTTCATGAAGAAGTACTTTCAATCCATGTTTCAATGCAGTCTTATCAAGAATGTCTTTTAACAACTGATTCTGATCAGTTGCTCTATTTGCTTCATCAAACAGTGGCGCTACCTCAAACTGTGAAGGAGCTACTTCATTATGTCTTGTTGAAACCGGAATACCCAGCTCCAATGAATTATTTTCGAAATCCTTCATGAAATCATAGATTCTGGAAGGTATGGAACCGAAATAATGATCATCTAATTGTTGACCCCTAGCAGGATTATGACCAAAAACTGTTCTGCCACACATTACCAAATCAGGTCTGGCATCAAAAAGTGCCTTATCAATCACGAAGTATTCTTGTTCCCAACCTAGAGAGGCATTTACTTTGGAAACATTTCTATCAAACAACTTACAAACCTTAGTCGCAGCTTTATCTACAGCTTCTAAAGATTTCAATAATGGCGCTTTATAGTCTAGTGCCTCTCCTGTATATGAAACAAAGATAGTAGGGATACAAAGTACTTGCTCCAGAATGAACATAGGAGAACTTGGGTCCCAGGCAGTATATCCTCTTGCTTCAAAAGTACTTCTTATACCACCGTGTGGGAAAGAAGACGCATCAGGTTCCTGCTGCACTAATGTGGAGCCTTTAAAATTTTCAATCCCTTTCTGTGCATCAAAGAAAGAGTCATGTTTCTCTGCAGTAGCACCTGTCAATGGTTGGAACCAGTGTGTATAATGAGTAATCCCATGGCTCATTGCCCAACCTTTTACAGCAGCCGCAACTGCATCAGCTGTCTCCTGGTCAATTTTTTTTCTTTTCTTAATTGCATGATCAACTTTCTTAAAAGTATCTGGAGATAATGCAGCTCTCATCTGCTCGTATCCAAATGCTTTTTGTCCAAAAAAGTCTGATATCTTTTCGGAAGGTTGCTCGACATCAATTTTTTGTCGATTCTGCACATTTTTCAGTGCTTCATAACGTAAATGAGCCATAAATTTGTTTTAGATTTTAAGGGTAAATTTTTTTGAGAACGATGATATCAAAAACCCAAATCACATCATATGATTGGTGGTTTATTTTTGACACTGTAAAAATACGATTTTTTGAAAAAATTATTGAATTAGGTTAAAAATAAAGCGAGATATTTTACATTTTTCAAAAATCACCCACAAACAGCTTAATTTTCTTACATTATGAATGTATTTTATTGTCCTGACCTTTCAGAAAATAGTTTCTCCCTATCACTTGAGGAATCAAAACACTGTATCAAAGTTTTAAGACATAAGAAGGATGATGAAATATATGTCTGCAATGGAGATGGAAATTTAGTGGTTGCAAGAATTGTAGATGCAAATCACAAATCCACGAATTGTAAATTCTTAAAAGACATTTCACCTACATCCACTAAGAAACACCGAATACATATTGCAATCGCTCCTACCAAAAACATGGATAGAATAGAGTGGTTCGTAGAAAAGTGTTGCGAGCTAGGCATAGACGAGATTAGCTTTATTCAAACCGAGCATTCTGAAAGAAAAGTTCTAAAGATTGATCGCCTTGAGAAGAGAGCAATAAGCGCCATGAAGCAATCTAAGAGCTTTCAATTGGCTAGGATCAACGAAATGAAGATGTTCAAAAAAGTACTTCCTTCTTTGGAAGCCGATCAGAAATTCATTGCATATGTAGATAATGACAACCCTGACACATTAAAGAAATTAGTAAGCCCAGAAAAATCATATTGCGTTTTGATAGGACCAGAGGGTGATTTCAGTCCGACCGAAGTGAAATCTGCCAGAGAGGCTGGGTTTATTCCAATATCGCTTGGGCAGAATGTGTTAAGAACAGAAACGGCAGGTGTTGTTGCCTGCCATTCCCTTAATTTTATTAATGATTATTAGTGTTTCTATCTAACCGATAATCTCATCTGTCTCTTTTCTCCAGCTTGCAATATCAGTACATGATACAAACCTGAAGTAATATCAGCGCTTTGCTCAATGCTTACCATATTGGTGAACTCCACTGGATTGAATGCCCTATCAAATAGTTTTCTTCCTGAGTTATCTATCAGAATTACATTGATCTCATTGATTAAATCATTGGTTTCAATCGAAATATTGATATTATCTGAAGTAGTTGGGTTAGGTATAATCGAAGCTCCTAATGATTTAACATCTGGACTGTATGTAACTACTTCAATAGAAGAGTATTCAAACTGACCATCAAAATCTAACTGCTTCAATCTGTAGTAATTCAGTCCTACAAGAGG
Source organism: bacterium (assembly GCA_024743255.1). GTDB lineage: Bacteria > Bacteroidota > Bacteroidia > Cytophagales > Cyclobacteriaceae > JANSWY01. The sequence continues at coordinate 61,645 of JANSWY010000010.1, forward strand.
ATTCGAATCATTGAATCTGTATGATATGAATTCACTTGTTGTTCCATTTCCAAGTACCTCACCAATTGATTCAAATGATAAACCATCAAAAGATCTTTCAATTATGAATCTGTCGTTATTCAACTCTGATGCTGTAGACCAATTTAACTCAACCTCATCACCAACTAGTTTTGCTGTAAACTCTACTAACTCAACCGGTGTTGGGTTCTCATTGATATCGGTCGTTGCAAGAGTAGTTGGTGAGAAAGATGTCCAATTACTCGCAGAAGTTACGGATCCTGAAGTAGCATTTCCAGTAGTAGATCCATTTCCTTCATCATCCCATGATGCACCGTTAAAGTGAGCAACAACTAATGTTGAAGGATCGGTAACTTCGCTGGTTGCATCCCAGAAAAGCGTAACAAGAGGTTGTCCACTATGTCCATTTACATTTGATAAATCCCAATACTCCAAACCACTCAATTTCTCAATAGCACCATTAAGTGTTCCTCCAAAATCTGGACTTTGAGACAGGAAGTACTCAGCACTATATTCATCTGTAGCTGCCGGTGTTCCCGCGATTCCAGAAATACCTATTCTTGCTATTCTTGAGCCATCACCCGTTGGGAATATGAAATCAGCAGTTCCAATTTTATGAACCGGACCTGTTACATAACTATTTCCATCAGCATCCTGACCTGGGAAAGTAATTGGAGCTGTTTCTTCAACACCATCAAATGAAACTGTTGCTCCATCATTAAATGTAATTGGATTAGAACCACTGGATTGTACTACACCATTTTGGAAATCCGTGTTATTATTAATGTTCAGATCAATATTCAACTGAACATCGCTATTACCAGAAGCTGAGTTGTTCACTACAAAATTATCAAAGTCAACTTCCGAAACTATTCCTGTTATTACCTGAATCTGAGAACCATTGAAAGTAACTGTGCTAGTACCACCACTAACATCAAGCGTTCCATCTACATCAAAATTGCTTCCGGCAAATGACATTGATTGAGATCCCAATGCCATTGTGATACCCGACCCGATAGATAAATCTCCGTTAATCGCAAGTTGGTCCTCAACAGTCTTTGTCCCAGAGCCACTGAGTATCACATTATTAAATGTCAAACTAGCAGTTTCTGCTGAGCTACCAATATTCTGATCAGCTCCATTGAAAGTAATTGTAGAAACATTATCTACAAATGATCCATTTGTATCATCTACAACAAAATTACCTCCTACGGTTGTTGTATGTGAAGCATCTGCAACTGTGTACACACCATCCGTAATTGTAAAATCATTGTTGACATTCAGCATAGAAGAAGTAGTAAATACTATTCCCGCTCCTGTTCCAGCCGCATCAAGATTTAAATTGAAGAATGTAGCTCCACCAGATAGTGTAACATCCGATCCAGAAGAAATTGTGATTGTTGAGCTTCCAGGTGTGAATAAACCATTGTTAGTCCAACTGTCTCCAACACTAATGGTTCCAGTTCCGGTAATGATAAGTGTACCGTCATTTGTTAATTCGTTAACAACTGTAAGTGACCTGTTATCATTAATTGTTAAGAAACCTCCTGCAAATATTGTTAAACTCGCTGCGTCACCATCACCAGAAGTATTATCTATTACTGGGAACGGGTTTGGACTTACATTAGGAATTTGTACAGTATTGGCATTGGATGGTATACCATTATCCCAGTTACTGGCTGTATTCCAATCTGAATCAGTATTTCCAGTCCAAACTGTAAGAGGGTTTGTAAATGTCCATCTTATTTCACCAGTGGTGGCACTACCATCATCTAATTCGAAAGTAGCACCAGCTAATGAACCTTGAGGATCCTGGAAAATAATATTATTTCCGGCAGCTTCATTTCTTCGAATATTATTGGCTGGTCCTATATTGAATGTAATGTCAGTAGCAGTAATATCAGACACAAAACTGTTTCCTAATCTCATATAGTATGAAGCATTTGATCCATTAGCAAAGGTTCCACTTGATAGACTCGCTAAAGAAGCACCTGCCTGGAGATAAATTCCATCTCCTGCCATATGTTCAATTAAGAAGTTACTTGCCTCAAAAGTTCCTCCTGAAGCAACGGCGAAATCATAGGCTCCAGTAGTTCTTCTTGTAAGAGCAGCTACATTACTTGTATTCGTTCCGTTGAACCTGAGATCACCGCCATTTTGAACTGTCAATACCGCATCATCCCCCAGGTACATTGTTTCATTAGCCTCTACAAGGATTGTTCCGAATATATCTATGTTATCTGCACTTGCGTCGCTGTTACCAAAGTATAAGTCATTAGTATTTGGGTCCAGAGTTCCTGTTACTAGATCAAAGTCATTGTTAACAATTAAATCATTGGATAAATCATATTCTGCAACACTTCCAGCCGCCTCTCCAATAACCAAGTTGTAGAACTCTGACGTACCTGGATCAAAAGTTCTTGTTGTGGTATTATTTGGAATCAAGGAAACTGTTCTAGTCTGGGCGTTTATAGTGCCACTATTTGAGAAGTTTCCAACCACCGTCACATCTGAAGTAGAAAGATCTAAAGTACCTGCTGTTATAGTTAAATCATTTGATACAGTAAGATCTGTTGATAATGTTGCTGTACCAGCTATATTGATTACAACATTGTAAAAATTATTCAAGTTGTCAATTAGCTCTGCGCCATCCGCACTATTGAATGTAATCTGACTAGTACCCGGATCAACGATCGCATTAGAAAGTCTGATCCAACTTCCTCCGATTTCAATATCATCATCTGAACCTGAACTTTCAAAACTTGAACTAGCTTCAAAAGTCAAGTCACCGGCTATCTGTAAATCCACTGCGTCTGCATCAGTAGTTGCTATTTTTAATACAGCATTTACCTGAACTGTTACATTACGAGCTACTGCCACACTGGCATTATCTCCAATAATAGGTTCATTCAGAGTTTGTGGGATAATGACATCCTGAGATGCTGTAGGTATTGAACCGGAATCCCAGTTTGCTGTAGTGAACCAATCTGTACTTGCTGTACCAGTCCATGTTACCGTTGGAGGGTCTAACCAAGTAATCAAATCATTAGGATCTTCATCAAATGACTCACCTGAGAATCCTCCTGAATAATCAAATAACTCAATGCTACCTGTAGTAGAAGTAGTTTTGAATATATTCTTAGCTCCTCCGCCAGGATTATCATCAAACACAATATTTTCGATTCTGTTCGATCCTGTTAGATCCTGATCGTTTTCAATTCTTAAGTATCTACCTCCGCTGAATCCATTTTGGAATGATCCATCACTGAAGTTGTTTGTAGTATTAATTGTTGTATTCGCATTGATATAAATACCATCAACATTTACGTATTCTATCAGGTAATACCTGGCAGCAATAGTTCCAGGGTTTCCACCTGTACCAGTTACAGAGAACAAGTAATCTGTGGTACCTGTACTTGTCACTGTTGCAATTTGTGATGGAGTTCCAACAATACTAATTGAACCACCTGGGTTCACAACTAATTGAGTGTCATTACCCAGAGCAAGGGTTCCTCCAGGTTTTGCAGTTGTACTCACATTCAGTGTACCGAATATGTTTACTACATCTTCAAAATCCCCAATTGATAAAGTTTGTCCATTCACATCAAGTGTACCTGCTGTAAGTGTAAAGCTCCCCAGAAGAGTTAGATCGTCAACTAGCTCATAAGTCCTTCCACTTGCATTAATTTCTATGCTACCAGGAATACTGGATCCATTTGCCCCAATAGTAGGTGTTCCTGAAGATGCATTTAATAAATATCGACCTCCTGCAGCACTTGTGTAAGTACCAGTACCAGAAGCATTCATGTTTCCACCAATTGAAACTGTAAGTCCATTAGCATCAAAGGTTCCATTGAATACATTAATGTTACCAGTGATTGTCATATTACTGGTAGCTACTTCAATGTTTCCGCCAGATTTATTCACTACTACATCAGCAAAATCCTGTGTGCCAATTTCCCCAATATCCAATGTTTGACTTGCACTTCCATCAAAAGTTACTGTACCGCTTCTCGCTATGAATGAACCATCATCATTTCCATTATTAGTATCCCATCTTCCTGCAAGGTTGATTGAATAGTTGCTTGTTGATACATCTAAAGTTGAGTTTCTGAATAACAAATCTCCGTCAATGTCAATGTTACCACCTAATGTCTTGGTAGTGCTATTGTTCAAGTCAAGAATACCATACTCAACTCCACCTCTAACAGTTTGATCAATCGTACCCCAATATCTCGTAGTACTTGCGTCATCCAGAGCATAAGTAGCAAATCCTGTAGGGAAATTATTTGCACCTCTGATTGTAATAAATTCTCCTGATGCCAATGTAAATGTCCCAGTTCCTGATGTGTTATTAACCAGATAAGATTCCGCATCAAAAGTGTTAATGCTGTTATTAATTGTGAAATCACCAGTCAAGTCTACATTTCCGTCACTTTGATTACCTCCAATCAATCTGCCCAACTCAATAAATGCACTTCCACTAAATGTTAGATTATGGAATTGTACCGGATTGCTACCAGCAGTAAGTTGACTAATATACTGAGCTCCGGTAGATCTGTTAAACTCAACTGTTCCCTGTCCTGTATAACTAGATGGAGCAGCTCTCCAATCATCACCAGTGAAAGTGTAGGTTTGGGAAGTAACTCCATTAAACGTTCCATTTACAGTAACATCACCATTGAAGGTGATTCCTCCACCTCCTGAGAAAATTACTCCAGACTCAATTGCAAAGTCATCATTTATAACAGTTGTACCAGACGTGGTTTTTGTTCCTGTTCCGGAAGCTGTTAATTCATCAAAAGACATATCTGTTAATGTCTGATCTGCTCCGTCCAATATAATTTCACCATCTACGGATGTATCAAAAGTTCCTCCGGTTGCAGTAATGTTACCAGCTACAGTGTAGGTGTAATTAGCTGAAGAAGGTATTACATTGGCTGAATTAGCTATTGTCAGGTTATTATTTACATCAAGATCAGTAGAGATGATATTGAATTCACCTGCTGTGGTGGCATTTGAGAATGTTAGATTATAGAAACTTTGGTCTCCTGGCGAAATCGAGACAGCAGAACCTCCATTTGCATCGAAAGTAATTGTTCCATCTCCGTTATCAAAAATCGCATTGGCTGCAGTTGTCCAGGATCCTTCTACGTTAAAGCTAACAGAATTATCTACGATTAATGCTCCACCTGTACCATCTCCAAGAGTCATATCTCCATCAAGATCAAATGTGGAGCTATTTACAACCTTGAGTATTCCGTCGTTAATAATTAGTGCACTAATATTTACAGATATTCCGTCGATACTTGGGTTGAATGGCTGACCAAGGTTAATTACAGCCTCTCTATCGTTAACTGAAATAGAAGGTACACCATTATCCCAATTAGATGCATTACTCCAGTCGGTACTTACTGCTCCTGTCCATTGTGTATCATTTGGAAGATCCCAGGTCAATTGACCATTTGATTCTGCTGGGGTGGTGGCATCACCATCGTCTTCATAAATTGAACCGCTTCTTCCTAGGGCTCCAGATGTATTGTTCCAATCAAGTGTTAAGTTTCCACCAGCATTAGATCTTGTTACATTATAGTGCTCTCCAATTGTAGGACTACCGTCAAAGTTGAAGACTACACTATTTATAGTTAATGCTGCATCAGATTCTATTGTTAGATACCTGTTACCTGCTACTGGATTGTCATCTCCTCCAGTACCGTCTCCTGCATCTGTTGCGAGGTTTGAGAATGTACCATTACTAAAATTATTTGTTGCATTAACAGTAGCTCCATCTTCTACTTCAAGCCCTTCATCTGTTAGGTATTGTATATTGTAATACTGAGCTTCAATCTCTCCTCCGGATTCAATGTTTATATCGATACGATTACCACCAGCAGATCTTGTTACCGTAGCAACATTTACCGCCGTACCTACGATTGTTAAGTTACCTCCACTTTGAACATCAAGGTTTCCACCTATTTCTGTGTCTGCCACATCTCCACCGTCATCACTGGTCTCAAACTGAAGTGTTGCACCTGCGTCTACTTCAAGTGTTCCATTGTTTCCAATAACATTTAATTCGGCATCAGGGTCTCCACCGTCATTATTACCAAGTGTCAGTGTATTTCCGTTTAGATCCAGAGTGGCAGAAGCCAGGTTAAGTCCTGTTCCTGCAGTTGTTCCTTCAATGATCATATCTCCTTGCAAGGTATATGTTCTAACTGCTGTCCCCTGGAATGTTACTGCTCGGAATTGCTCTCCATTTGGATTAATTGTTTTAGGGTCTGTGTCATCTGAATTGAACACGACTGTACCTTCTCTATCTATAAAGTCTCCCCCATTATTGGCCCAATTTCCATTCACAGTAATCTGGTAATCATTACCATTACTTACATCGAAATCTGTCCCTGCTCCAATGGTTAAATTGTTAATTTCAATATTACCAGTTAGTACCTTTGTTCCAGATGTACTAATAACCATGGATGGAATACCTGTTACATTCGCATTTGCTTCATCTATAACTGGAATATTCTGACCTCCTGCCTGATCAAAATCAAGAGTTGCTCCAGTTAAAATCCAGCTTCCAGCAGCATCGATATTAACATTTTCACTTGTCATTTGGTGTGTAAGTCCACCAAAGTCTATGGCTGCATCCGCGCTGATATTCATATCACCAGTTCCCAGATCTAATCCATTGTTTTGAATTGTAACCGTTGTTCCTGTTGAATTTGAAACAGTTAAAGCAGCAATATCATTAGTTCCAGGATCTACAGTTGCATTGCCACCATCAAATACCAATGGACGGCTATTAACAGTCAGGTTAAATGTTCCGTTATTGGTAAATGTACTTCCACTAAACTGTAGTCCTCTTGTGCTTGTAACAGTCACGCCTGAATTTATAGTTAAGTTTCCATCAATATCAGTTACCTCATCTGCCGCGTTTGGTGTTAATGTTTTAGTTCCACTTCCACCGAATACTACATTTTGAAATTCCAGATTCAAGCCTGAGCCGTCATTATCCTGAATAACCTGATCTCCTGCTCTACTGAAAGTGACGGTTGTACTTGCAGATGGAGTATAATCCTGAATATCATTTGTAGCTCCATTCAATGTCAGACTAAAGTTAGCGTCTGCAAGAGTGGAGTTTCCATTCATATCAAAGTCACCATTTACAATAAGGTTTCCATCCAAAGTCGCTGTACCCACTGTAAATAAATCAAGATCTCCATAGGTTAATGCTCCTGAATTTGTAAAGATTGTTTGAGCACCTGATGCTTGCATAATCACCAAGCTGGTCTCATCTAAAGAATAATTTGCAAAACCAGAAGGAACACCTAAACCAACAAACCTATTATCCAAAATTGCACCAGCTTCCATTGTGAAGGTATCGCCTCCATCATTCGTAATTGCCCTTGTTAATTGTTCCAACTCGACACCTGGACCAACCGTCAAGTTTCCATTTACTGAAACATCAGATTGGAACCTTTTGAGTCCTGTTCCATTTAAAATGACATTCTCCATTGGTCTGGTAGATGTGTTGAATTGTGGATCGATGAACCAGTTCGCTCCAGTATGAATCAAGGTTCCTCCATTCCAGGTTAAAACTTCATCTGTCTCTACCCAGAAGTTATCACCAACAGTAATCGTAAATCCTGCTACATCTAGCGTTACAGCTCCGTCATCAAGGTTAAGATCGTCATTTACTGTTATGTTTCCGGTTAGGGTTGCTGTAGTTGAAGTTGTCAAAGCTCGAATCTCAACGTCATTGAAAGTTATATTTGCAGGAAGCGTAATTGCTGTTTCCTGTATAAACTCAACTTCACCTCCTGTTAAACTATAAGTACCTGCTGTTGGAAAATTACTATCAAATATTCTAAGTTCACCTCCTGTCTGATAAAGTGTACCGGTAACAGTAACAGCTGCTCCTGCTTCAAGGTCAACGAATGTATCCTCAGAAAGAATTGAAAAATTACCACTCACGGTAGCATCTTCATCAAAATTTTTCACACCTGCATTTTGGAAAATAATGTCGTTAAATGATAAGGCGTGGGTGTTATCCGTTTCAATATTTTGAGTAGCAGTTCCATTGAATATTACGGTACCAGTTCCTGGTTCAAAACCATTTGTTTCATCCAAATCCCAGTCACCACCGACAAAGATGGTATTATCATTTCCGGCTACTTGACCAGTACCAGTAACGAAAATCACATCATCTGCAATTGAAATATTTCCATCAATACTTTTTGCTCCAGCACCTTCAAACCTTACATCCCACATAGTACCACCAGAAATACTTTGCGTTCCAGTACTTCCGTTAAACCTGACTCTTCCTTGTCCAGGGTTAAGAATTCCTCCATTTACTGTCCAGTTGTTATTTATGAAAATATCTAGACCACTTGAAGTGTCAAAAGTTCCATTTGATAATGTGAATGCATTTGTAACTGTCAAAACAGATCCAAGAGTATAGGTAGCTCCATCCCCATCGATGGTTAGATTATAGAATGGATCTCCATTTCCAAGTGTTGTAATTGGATGTGTACCTGATGTTCCATTGAATGTTACGGTTGCAGTTCCTTCATTAAATGTTCCCGCGTTTGACCAAGCACCAGCAACATTTAGTCTTGAACTGGCATTGTCTGTCATATCTACTGTACAGCCCGAGAAAATAGTAACATTACCTCCAACCGATAATTGTCCATCACTCTGGAAAGTTAAACTTCCACTACTTCTGATGGTCATCCTTGCTACCGAATAAGTTTCTCCAGCACCAATAACTGGGTTGTTAGCACCACTTTCTATGTAAACAATATCATCTGCATCAGGAATATTATCTGGATCAACATCAGATGGATCACTCCAGTTATTAGCATCATTCCAAACTGAGCTTGTACCTCCAATCCAGGTAAGACCAGGGTCCTCATCCCATCTTATATAACCCGTTGTAGCTGCTCCATCAGGAACGTCATTTTCATCCTGTGCCCCTGCCAGAGTTCCTCCGGCAATTACAAACTCTATTGTACCACTTGCTGGTAAGTTTGCACCGTCTACTGCAACGTTAAAAGTTGGGCCTTCATTGAATATTACATTGCTTGCAGAGATTGTCCCTATTGCAAGATTTGCCAAGGTCAAATAAGCTGTACCCAGACCTGAAGTAAATGTACCATTACTGAAATCATTACCGGTTGCACCAACATCGATTGTTCCTCCTTCTAGTCTTAATCCTTCACCAGATGTGGTCGCTATAGTATAGTATCTTGCCTGAAGATCACCAGAAGTTTGAGTAAAAGTGAAACCATCATCGTCAACTGAGCTAAAAGTTGCTGGGTTTCCATCCGCTCCTACAATTTGTAATGTACCTCCGGTCTTATTAAAGTCAGGATCTGTAGCCAAATCATTGATTAATAAAGAAGCTCCTTCATCAACAACCAAAGTTCCACCTGTCATATCCAGTCCTCCTCGATTGATAGTAAGAATGTTACCATTTAAATCTAATGTTCCGGCCGTCAATGTGAATTCGTTATCCACATCATCCCTCATTGTGAAGGTGTTCGTAAGTTGATAAGTAGCTCCTGATGCATTTATTTCGAAATCTCTTACCTGGTCACCTCCAAGGTCAATATCGTGTGTCCCAGAGGTACCATTCATAGTGATTTTGGCATTATCCTGTCTATAACTGATTTCACCACCAGTGATAACAAAGTCACCTCCAATATTTAATAGAGCTGGTCCCGGATCTGTCCCAGAGTCATCTTCTTGTAATCTAAAGTCACCTGATTCAACTCTAAGGTTATTTAACACATCAATCTGATCATTCAATACCAGACCTTCTTCTTGAACAATAAAGAAAGCGTCAGAATTAAGATTTATTGTGAGGTCATGAAATGCTTTATTTGCTTGCGTTCCTGAATTGGCAACCGCTGAAACTGTTCGGAAATCTGAACTACCACCGGTGAATGTAACGTTTCCTTGTCTTGGTACGAAAGTTCCATAATTATTCCAGTCTTCTTCAACAGTAACTGAAAAGTTTGAGGCAGATACATCTAGAGAGGTATTTGCGAAAATGTTCATTTCACCATCCAAGATTATATTTCCTGCCAATACAACAGTTGTTGATATAGAACCATCGCTTGCTCCAATATCTATATCATGGAATGTAGAAGTACTTACAGTAGTAGTTCCTCCATCATTAACAAAATTGACAGAGTTTGAGTGATTAAAATTTCCGTTGTTTGTCCAACTATCTCCCTCGAAATTGATTTGATTACCATTGGCATTAAAGGTTGACTCATTTGCGATCAACAAATTACCTTCAATTGTAATTGCATTGTTAAATAATTCTTTATTACCAACCCCTTCAAACTGTAAAGTAGGGTAAGTTTGAGCATTTAAGTTTCTTAAATTCTGCTCTGTACTACCGTCCATGACGATAATACTTGTTGTTGGGTTAGTGTAAGCGATAGTAGCTCCTGCTCTGGCATATAGTTCTCCTCCGACTCTAACAGTTTGACCTTCGATTGTGACTGTAGATCCGGATTCAATGTCCAAATCATCGTTCATTTCAATAGTTGAGTTAAGTGTTAGGTTTGAAGAATTATTAACCCTAACCAGGTCAAAATAAGAATTAGAACCTGTTGTGATGTTTTGTGTTACTCCACCGTTAAATTCTGTAACACTCCCTGTCTGGGTGAATACCGCAGTACCGTTTTCTGTCCAGTCACCAGCAACATCAATCGCTTCAACGCCGGCATTCACTGTTACACCAGTATTAATAACCACATCATCATCAATAAGTTGTGTACCAGTTATTGTTTTCGTCCCTGTTCCACTAAAGGTTACATCATTGAAATCTGATGAACTAATTGTCTGGTCGGCACCATCAAAAGTAATCATTGGATCTGCTGAACCACCATTGGACTCATCATCCCCGGTGTATGCTGTTGCCATATTCCAATCTCCAGCTACGGTATGTGACGTAGATGCTGGTACCTCAAGAACTCCTAAAAGCAGTGTACCAAATCTAAAAATTGGAGTACCTGAAATTCTAGTTACATCTCCATTGATGTCCAGGTTACCACTTACATACTTATTACCACTTCCAGCGAACTGGATTGTACCAAATGTCCCTCCGTTAAAGTTTGGTATTGTTTGGTCCCCACCTCGATCAAACCTAACTATAGTATTTGCATCAATTGTAACTACATCTCCTGGATCACCAAAACCATCTGCAAAACCGTCTGCATCATCCGTACTGGAATAGATAGCTGTGTTTGCTCCCATTGTGAAGTTCTCATTTGTTGCAAGTCCTCCTAATATTTGGTTATCATCCAGGTCAACAATAAGGTTGTTTGCTTCTGTACCATTAGCATTTTGAATAGAAAATGAATTTCCAACGGAAACATTATCATCAATATTTACCCTTTTGACCGTGGTTGGAACTGCAGTATTGGTAATAATAAGATCCGCAAATTCATAACTACCACTAACTGGCCCGTCTATAACCTGAACGGTACGGTTTGAATCAAAAGTAACAGTTGCTCCAGATGCATTGAACACAGGATCTCCTGCAGTAGTACCTGAATCAACATATAAATCTTCTCCAAATGTAATATTACAAGTATGTGTAGCCTGAAAACTAACACCATTTACTAAGTCCATTTGACCTAATACAACCAAATCATCGTCACCTGTAAATAATGTCCTCGTTCTCTGAGCAGAGGCATCTGCCTGGCTTAGATATAACCTTCCAAAGTTAATAGTCGCATTGGCACTGTTTTCACCCATCACCAACTGGTCAAAGTCAGCATCGTAACGAACCAGACTGGTTAAATCCAGAGTATAGGTTGTAAATCCAGTTGGAAAGTTGTCAAACCCTCTAAGAAAAAGGTCTCCTCCTGCTTCAATTGTTAAAGTTCTAGCTCCACTTACAGTAAGTTCCGAGTCAGATTCACCGGCGGGTGCACCGTTTGTAACACCATTTATAACTAAATATCCTGCTGCAGTAATTGTAACATCTCCATCTATCGCCAAAATATCATCTCGTTCGATTGAACAAGCTCCAGAAAAAGTCACATTGGTCCCAGAACCATCTACCGCTGTTCCAAGTGTGACGGTTCCATCAGTAGCTACATTATCTCCGAACCTAATTTCTCCTCCGGTAAAATCAATATTTGCATTGGACAAGGTAAGACCGGCTGCATTTTTGACTTCAAATTGGGCAATTTGGTGGCTACCACCATCATTTGACCAAACTGCATCATCAGTAATTTCGAAAGTCCCGTCACTTAAAATATTTCCAGTTACGGTTTTTGTACTGTTATCAAATGTCACATTATTAAACGACGCAGTACCTCCCGATAAAGCTAATGCCTGCGCTGAACCTCCGTTGAAAAATTGAGTACTTGATGTAGCTGTAAACGAAGCAGAGTTGGTTAGTGTAAAATCTCCCTGAAAATTATGATTTACAGATGTCGAAATATCGGTTCCACTTGCATCAGCAGTGAAATTACCTGAAACTGTAAGTGCTGCAGTAAGTATTTTTGCTCCTCCTCCATTTAGGGTAAGGTTATTTAGTGTGATTGCATTCCCAGAGATGACAGAAGTAGTGCTATTCCCAACAGTTAAGTTCGCCACGTCAGTTCCTGCAGTGAAATTAAAGGTTGCTCCCGCATGTACAAGATCCCCAGATACACTTACTGTATGCGTTGCACTATTACTAGCTGTTGAAAGTGACCCACCCGCCAGCACTGTAAGATTTCCTCCAATGGTTAAACTACGTCCGGTAGCATCGTCACCAATCGTGAACGATCCAGATGTACCCTGGCCAATTTCAAGGTTGTTGATTGAAATATCACTTGCCAATATAACTGCATCCCCATCCCGAATGACGAAGTTATCAGCTGAAATAGCATTAAAGTCAGCCGGAGTTGATGGAGTCCATGAAATTGCTCTAAAGTTACCAGACCCATTAGAGGTGTAGGTTGTTTGAGCTTGAGAAACGGTTGAGTAGGTTATTACCACAATACCTAATAACCATCTCAGTAGTTGAGATTTAAAAGTTATCATACCACAATACACTATTATACCACTACAAAAATAAAACTGAATTAATCAAATTATGCAATTAAATATTCATTAAGTGCAATAAATTCGACAAACCCTTAGTGTTTCTATATCAACGTATAGAAATTAAACACTAAACAGCAATCCGCAAAAGGATCGTTGCATTAAAATAGTTTAACTTGATTATTTCCCCCGAAACCCGCTTAACTGGTTGAATTGCGCTGGTTATATAAGCAATATATGCTACATTTTGTTTTAATCTACGATCTATAAGTATTAATTGGAATATTATTCGATCAACAGCTTATAATCGTGTATCAGAGGGTTTTCGATCAAATACTTAATCGCTATTTCCTCTGGTTCCAGTTTTGTAAAGATAAGGTTTATTGTGGTGTCATCGTTAAAAAACAACAATGAATCCTCAAAGGCTGAGCCAACTGTATCTGGGATCACCCATCTATATTGTGCTAATGTATCAGATGCATTCAAAGTGTCTGTTGGATCACACAACACCCTCGGTTGCAAATAGTAGACCATTCCGGTATCTGAATCAAGGTCAGAGATAACCAACCACTTTTCATCAATGCAGGGATCAAAGTCGCTTTGACCATCAGCGGTTAAGGCCCAGGTATATTGATTACTCCCTGTTAATAATTGCCTTAGATTTGATTTTGAAAAAGCTACACTAATTACTTCGTCATCACACGAAAAGAAAAATAACAATGCGACGATTACTATAAAAAATACATTTTTTGTCATTTCCGAACTTTACCTGCTCTGTCAATTACTATGTACTTCAACTCCTCACCATCAGGTATATTGTCAGGATCGTTCAAATAAATAATGGTCTCTTTGGTCAGGTCATTGAATTTGACATTGAAGGGTGACGTTTCAAACTCAAACTCATGATCCCATATTTTTCCTCCTTCTTTTTGATAACAAAAGTATCTGTATGTTGGAGGGTTTATTCCATCTTCATACCCCAAAGAAAATGTGAAACGATCATCCTCAGAAGGCAATATCTTATAATCGTAACTTGTTGTAAGCGCCTCTGCACTTGTACTTTTGAGGTCAAACTGGTCAATCCAATCAATTTGACGTGAGCTACTTACTCTTGCCACATATCCTTTGTAAGGAGATTCATTCAGAATGTAGCCAAAACAATTCATTGAATAATCATCTTGCTCTTCTACCATTTTGGATAAATAATTCCATTCATAACCTTCTAGAGTTTCCGGGGTGAATAATGGAATCCTAAAATCCTCTCCTACACCCCATTTATTGATTTCACTCCAATATTCAAATGACTGATCAAGAAGGTTCTTTCTATTGAGTAACCAGGTTTCTTTTTCCGCAACATACTTATTCACTTGGGTGCTTCTGTTAAAAATAGCCTTTACATACTCCAAATATTTCTGTTTTTCTTTTTCGGTATTCCGAGCATTGATTTTTGAGAAAATTGTTTCCAGCTGGTTAATTATACTATATAATGTGTCAACTTTCCTTAGTTGCTTTGTAACATAGGCACTATCCTCATCAACAAGCTCAATATTCTTAAATGCAATTTCAAGGGCTCTGAATCTCAACACATTAGCTGGAAGCCCTTCAGGATCAAATTTTTGAATCTGGGTTTGAAGTTCATCCGAAATCACTGGTGCTCTCATTAGTGTTTCTGCACGCTCAACAACAGCAAGCTTATTGAGAAAATCCTTATCCTGTTCAATCAGTGCCATTTTGAACTCCCCTATTTCACCATCAACGCTTTTTAATAAATCCTTGGCAAAACCTTTATAATCCCAAAACTTATAGTTCCCTTCATAAATATTAAATCCAGACACACCATCTTCAGAGAAGTTTTCAATTGAGTTCACTTGAATGTTAGCATTGTAATCAGCCTTTGGGTGTTCTGCCACCATATCCTGAATCTTATCAACAAGAAATTCAATTTCATCACCATTGTCTATTAGCAATTTCAAATCTGCTTTAATCAACTCATTTGTAGATAGAGCAAGCTCATTTATAGATTCGAATTTTTCAGTAAAGGAAGTATAGAGATTGTTACTCTCAGTATATACTTTCTCAAGTCTAGGTAAAGTTCCAGCTAACTCGCCTGTTTTTTTTGAAACAAGACGAAACTTTTCAATTTTAGTGTCAAGCTCAAGTTGAACATCTGTTAGTTTGATACCAAACTCACCAGTCCTAAGATCTCTCCTGTAAAAGGATTGATAATATTCATCGTTTTTCTTGAGCTCTTTAGAAGTGATTAAGATTTTAGCCTTTTGAAATGCGATTGCAGCAGAGTCTGCAGTTTTCATCAGAGCAGTACTATCAGAGATCACATTAAGTTTATCAGCTCTCATTTCCAAAATGTAAGCCATCTGTAGATTAGCATTAGGTGCCGCCTCGTTTTTGGGATCAGCTAAAAACGCTCTTAGCATAGGCTCACCCTGAGCATAATTTTTAGAATCTAATATTGGAAATAAATCCTTGTATTTTATTTTCTGCGCAAACCCTGACTCTGCAGTAAGGATAAAAAATATCGATATTACTGTAAATACAGCTACTCTCATGTTTCCCTAATTGATAGTGTAAGTGCTAAATTAATAAAATTACAAACATATCATTACTCATTTTTCTAAGGAAAATATCTTCCTCATGACAGTTAAAAACGAACTCATTTTCATATCTCCCGTCTTGTTGGGTAGATATGGATTAATCTAATAACATTTGCGTGATGACGAAGAAGTTAAAAAAGGAGATAAGAGAATGGATTATTTTAATCGGAATACTCCTCATTCTGATCTATACCCCACTTGGAACTAAAATTACCAGTACTCTACAACGTGGGATTTTAGCCACAGGTTTGATTAAACCGCGCCTTGAAACAGATGAATCAGAAGCACAGCAGGCTGATTATGAATTTACCATTTCCGACAGAGATGGCAACAGGATTGATTTTACCAATTATAAAGGGAAAACTATCTTTCTAAACTTTTGGGCTACCTGGTGTGGGCCATGTATTGCTGAAATGCCAGATATCAATGAACTTCACAATTCTTATAAGGATAATGACTCCATTGAATTTATCATGATTGCTGTGGATGATGACTTTCAAAAAGCCTTAGATTATGTTGACGAAAAGGAATATAGTTTACCAATATTTAAATTAAAAACTTCTTTACCTTCGGTATACAGCGCTTCTACTATCCCAACCACCTATGTTATTTCTCCTAGAGGAAAAATCGTTGTAGAGAGACATGGAATTGCGAAATACAACTCAGAATCATTCAAGGAGTTTATTCGAAACCTTAATTCAGATCTGGAAGGAGTTTAAATTTTCCCGTTTGATACCGCGGAAAAAACGCCCAATCGATAAAGCATTCTTGCCGCAACGTTCTGGTCCCACTCATTTGACGAGGGACCCGTTTCAGAAAGATCAAACCCAATAATCTTTCGCTTAGACCGCACAAGCTCGCTAATCAGATATGTTGCTTGTTGCATTTCCAGACCTCCTGGCACAGGAGTACCTGTATTTGGACACAGCTTAGGGTCTAATCCATCAATATCAAAACTGATATAGACTTTTTTAGGAAGTTGGGCAATAATATCCAAAACAATATCTCTCCAACTATCACCATGAAACATCCGATCATGATTTTCCTGATCGAAAAAAGTTTTGATTCTTCCACTCTTAATTCCAGGATGTTCCAGCTCTTCCTGACAGTAATCCCGAATACCAACTTGCACAAGTTTAGAAACAGACGCAACTTCATTCAATGCATTATACATTATTGAAGCATGGGAGTATTTGAACCCCTCATAACTTTCCCTAAGATCCATATGTGCATCAATCTGTAGGATAGCGAAAGTCTTGTGCTTCTCCCCAAGAGCTCTAATCAACCCTAAAGGAGTGCTATGATCTCCCCCGATTGTTCCAACAATTTTATCTTTTTCTAACCATTTTATTGATTCTTCCTGCACCCAAGAGTTTAAGGATTCACAAGCATTATTAATTTTTTTTGTCGCACCAGTTTTAATCGGTGTAGATGGGTCTTCAAGTGACCTTATATATGGTTCTGCAATCTTACGATTGGACGCTGACAATCCCATTATCTTTTCTGATATCGGCAACATATATTGCCCAACGCGCCAGGCATCTTTAACCCCAAAGACCTCTAAGTCTAGTTGTGGAGATGCCTCTAAGATTGCTTTAGGCCCTGAACTTGTTCCTTCTCCATAGGATACTGTGACATCCCAAGGTATAGGTAACAGAATAATGTCTGCAGTTTCATCCGTGTAAGGCAAGCCAAATATTGATCCATGAACCCCAACATCAGATGGATTATAATTCTCTAGCTGTTTTTCCTTTGAACCCATCAGAGCTGATCTGCGGTAATATGATTCTTAAAAATGCCGGACCCTTGAATTATTTCGGACCAATCTTTTATTTCAAACTCAATCTCTACCAGTGAAGCTGGGGACATGTTCCCTATTGCGGCTCCTGATAAGTATTCACCCAAATAAGTAATAGCAGGATTGTGACTAACTACTACAACAGAGTTGGCTTCAGATGGCAATTCATTTATAATTCTCATCATTTCTCGAACAGACGGTTCATATAACTCATCCTGAAACTGGACTCTGTTATCTTCAAACTTAATCTGATTAGTAATGGCCTCTGCTGTTTCCCTTGTTCTTAAAGCGGTACTACATAAAAACACATCAGGAATTATCTGTTGGTCACTAAGATGCATTCCTATATGTGTTGCATCTCTGTGGCCATTTGCCGATAGTGGACGATCAAAATCTCTCATTGAGAGGTCAGCAGGCATGGAATGTGCGTGCCTGATGAGGTATAATTTTTTTGGCATTTCCCAGGAAAATCAATTGAATTAATAAATATAAAACTTGTCAGATAAAATTCAGCAATCTTTAATATTACTTGTTGAAATTAGAATTTTTTAGAGATATTTGGCGATTTAGAAGCTTAAGGCAGTGAAATATGTCAAAGAATTTAGTGATAGTGGAGTCGCCAGCAAAGGCGAAAACGATTGAGGGTTATTTAGGTGAGGATTTTTTGGTGAAGTCCAGTTACGGTCATGTGAGAGATTTGCCTAAGGGTGATAAAGCAATCGACATAGAAAATGGGTTTATTCCTACCTATGAAGTTTCAAATGACAAAAAAGATGTCATAAAAGAACTCAAAAAACTTACTAAAGAAGCTGAAACAGTTTACCTAGCGAGTGATGATGACCGTGAAGGAGAAGCTATCAGTTGGCACTTAAAAGAGGCATTAGACTTAAAAGAAGGTAATACCAGAAGAATTGTATTCAGAGAGATTACCAAAAATGCTGTCTTAAACGCAATACAGAATCCAAGAGGAATTGACATAGATTTAGTAAATGCTCAACAAGCCAGAAGAATATTGGACAGGCTGGTTGGTTATGAACTTTCTCCAATCCTTTGGAAGAAAATAAAAGCAGGATTATCTGCAGGAAGAGTACAATCAGTGGCCGTAAGACTAGTTGTTGAGAGGGAACGAGATATCGATAAATTTAAACCTTCATCTAGTTTTAAAATCACTGCTCAGTTTAGCCTGGATAAAGGAAAAATACTTCAGGCGGAACTAGGTAAAAAGTTTGCAACAGAGGAAGAAGCAATGGCATTCCTTGAAAGTTGCAAGGGTGCAGAATTCTCGATCAAAGACCTCACTAAAAAACCAAGTAAGAAGTCACCTGCCCCACCTTTTACTACTTCTACTTTACAACAGGAAGCAAGTAGAAAGTTGGGTTATTCAGTTGCTTACACTATGTCCCTGGCTCAGAAATTATATGAAGCCGGACATATAACCTATATGAGAACGGATTCAGTGAACCTTTCACAAGAGGCTGTGACGAATGCTACAAGTCAAATCACTTCCGCATATGGTCCTGAATTTGTTCAAAACAGACAATTTAAAACCAAATCAGATACGGCTCAGGAAGCTCACGAAGCTATTAGACCTACGAACTTTGCTGCGGACTCTGTAACAGCAGACAATGCCCAGGAAAGGCTTTATGATCTAATTTGGAAAAGAGCAATTGCTTCTCAGATGGCCGATGCTCAAATTGAGAAAACGACTGCTTCAATTGGAATATCCACGGCACCTGAAACATTGAGTGCTACTGGTGAAGTAGTGAAGTTTGAAGGTTTTCTAAAAGTCTACATTGAATCAACTGATGATGAGGATGAAGAAGAAAACAAATCAATGCTTCCTCCACTAGCAATCGGTGAAGTATTGAATTTAAAAGAGATGAAAGCCAAGCAAGGCTTCACTCGACATAAACCAAGATATACAGAAGCCAGTTTAGTAAAGACGCTGGAAGAAATGGGAATTGGTAGACCTTCTACCTATGCACCTACTATTTCTACCGTTCAAAAAAGAAATTATGTTGTCAAGGAATCCAGAGAAGGGAAAGAGAGACAATACAGAGAACTGATTTTGGCGAATGACGAAATTACTCCTTCCAGTAAAACCGAAATTACTGGAGCTGAGAAAAATAAATTATTCCCTACAAACATTGCAATGATTGTGAACGACTTCCTGGTTGATCACTTTCCAAATGTGATTGACTATTCGTTTACTGCATTTGTAGAAAAAGAATTTGATGAAATTGCTCATGGAACCAAGTCATGGGACGGGATGATTAAGTCTTTCTATGGTCAATTTCATTCCAAAGTGGAGGATACAGAGCAAATTGCAAGAGCTGACATATCTGCTGCCAGAGAATTAGGAAATCATCCTGAGTCTGGTAAGCCAATGTATGTAAGAATGGGGAGATATGGCGCATATGTTCAAATAGGTGAGACTCCTGAGAACGATGAGGATGAAAAGCCACAATACGCAAGCTTAAGGAAGGATCAGTTTATTGAAAACATCACTTTAGAGGACGCCCTAGAACTATTCAAGTTGCCAAGAGAGGTTGGAATCTTTGAAGACAAGCCAATTACAGCGGCGATCGGAAAATTTGGTCCTTATGTAAGACATGATAATAAGTTTGTTTCAATAGAAAAAGATCAGGATCCTCATACAATTACACAAGAAGAAGCAATTATTCTGATTGAAGCAAAGAGAAAGGCTGACGCGGAAAAATTCATCAAAGTTTTTGAGGAGAACCCGGATGTTCAGGTATTAAAAGGACGTTATGGACCTTACATTAAGTTTGGCAGAAAGAACGTCAAAATCCCAAAAGATAAAGTGCCTGAAGAGCTTACTTACGAAGAGTGTGTTGAATTAGCAGAAAAAGCACCAGAGAAAAAGAAAAGAGGTAGAGCTAAGAAATAAAGTTCCAATCCATTTATGGGTAAGTTAGAAGTAATTGCATTTGATGCAGATGATACGCTGTGGGTTAATGAACCTATTTTCATTAAGACCCGAGAGAGACTAGAGTCATTCATTTCTCCTTATGTTGACATCAACAAATTAGAGAAGAAAGTTTATGAGACCGAAATCAAGAACCTTAGATTATTTGGTTACGGCATAAAAGGTTTCATGCTCTCCATGATAGAATCTGTAATTGAGCTCACTGATGGGAGAATTACCGGGAATGAAATTCAGCAAGCCATTGATTTAGGGAAAGAAATGCTTGAACATCCGGTAGAGTTAATGCCCGGGATTGAACAAGTTCTGGAAACCCTAAAAGATGATTACCGCATTATGATGATCACTAAGGGAGACTTGTTTGATCAAGAAAGTAAAATAGCCAGATCGGGGCTGGCAGAGCATTTTGAAATCATTGAGATTGTAAGCGAGAAAAATGAAGAGACTTACCTCAAAGTCCTGAAAAGAAACAAAATTGATCCCTCAAATTTTCTAATGATTGGAAACTCGCCAAAATCTGACATCCTACCAATATGCAAAATTGGAGGGCGGGCAATACACATACCGTTCCATACAACATGGGAGCATGAACTGATCTCACATCATGAGAAAAACGGTATAGAATACGAAGAACTTCCAGATGTTTCTTTGGTCCCTGAATTTATTAAAAAGCTGGAACAGCACTAGATTTTTAAAATCCCCCATTTTTTTTCATTAAAAGAGCAAAAAAAAATAACTTTTTGGTAACAATTCTGCCGTATCTAAAATCGTAAAATCTTCGTTTACCAATTATTGGTTTACCAAAATAAAGCTCTCGGAATTTCATTTCTGACCAAATATTCAAAAACCCTCTATTAATTAATTTTACGCAATTATTAACATTTATGGGTATTTTTTAAACCATCATTACATTCTTTTGTTGAATTATTAGAAATATAGGTTTATTTTTATACTACAAAATAATATTTTGGCAAATAGGGGAAACTAGCTGAACGTCTCAATCTTGGAAAAATAAATAACATTAACCCCCACCTTGCGATAATTTCTGGCTTTAAAAGAATACAGATTTGATTACTACTTACAAAAACCGACCAATTATGAACTCGGAAGATTATGACTGGTCATCCTTCACACTAAGGATTAGCATTAACACAGATTGGCCAAGAATATACAGAGCGTGGACTACTCAACAGGGCTTGGAAAGATGGTTTTTAAGAGAAGCTAAGTTCATAAATTCCTACGACGAAAAAAGAAAAAAAACTGAGTTTATACACACTGGAGATACTTACAAATGGTTGTGGCATGGATTCAATGACGACACATTTGAAACAGGTCAAATTCTGGAAGCAAATGGAACTGACCTGGTTAAATTTACATTCTCCGGCGGAACAACAGTTACGGTTCAGTTGAAATCAGAAGACGGTATAGCTGTGGTTGAACTATGGCAGGAGCAGATAGGAATAGATGATGAAAGTAAATCCAAGTACCACGTTGGGTGCTTATCAGGATGGAATTTCTATCTCACCAACTTAAAATCAGTCCTGGAAGGAGGATTAGATCTTAGAAATAAGAATAATCGGGTTAAGGAAGTGATTAATTCGTAATTCTTTCTAGATCAAAGAGCAAAGACAATAGATTAAAGACTTTAGACTTTAAATTAAAAAAAAAGCTCCCACCTGGGAGCTTTTCTCATTAAGTCTTTTAATGTCTATTGTCTAGTGCGCAGCACCTAAACATGTGTATTCAACATCACTGGCATCACAAGCATCAGGATATCTTCGTTCTCATCTTTTTCAACAGGCACAATTAACCCAGCTTTGTTTGGAGCACTTAATTGGAAAGCAATTTTATCTGACTCGATATTTCCAAGCATTTCCACGAGGAACTTAGCATTAAATCCAATTTCCAAATCTTCTCCATCATGTTCACAAGAAAGTCTTTCATTTGCCTCGTTTGAGAAATCTAGATCTTCCGCAGAGATTTGAAGTTCGCTTCCTGAAATCTTCAACCTAACCTGGTGAGTGGTCTTATTCGCATATATCGCAATACGCTTCAATGAGCTTAAGAACTCTCCTCTATCGATTGTCATTACATTAGTGTTGTCCAATGGAATAACATTCTCATAATCAGGGAAACGCTCGTCAATCAGTCTACAAATCATTTTGATGTTGTTGAAGCTGAAATACGCGTTTGAAATATTGAATTCTATATTAACATTGGTATTCTCGGAAGGAAGAGTCGCCTTTAATAGCATCAATGCCTTTCTAGGAATAATCATTGAGTTATCTGTGTCTCCTACTATATCAACTCTTCTGTATCTCACCAATCTGTGTCCGTCGGTAGCTACAAATGTTGTGTTAGTTGCATCCAATTTGGTATAAACACCAGTCATGGCCGGCCTCAGCTCATCATTACTAGTAGCAAAAATTGTGTTGCTAATAGCATGTGCTAAAACGTGCGAAGAAATATTCACACTGAAACCATCACTTACTGAAGGCACCTTTGGAAAGTCAGTTGCATTTTCACCTGCCAACTTATATCTACCGTTATCAGAGCTGATTTCAATGCTATAAGTTTCCTCATCGATAGAAAACGTTACAGGCTGCTCCGGTAAGTTTCTAAGTGTTTCCAAAAGAATCTTAGCAGGTATTGCAATGCTTCCATTGTCTTTCGCTTCCACTTCAAGCTCAGTAATCATAGAAGTTTGAAGGTCTGAGGCAGTAACTGTCAATTGCCCATCATTGATCTCAAAAAGAAAGTTCTCAAGAATGGGAACAACAGGGTTTGTTGTAATTACTCCGTTGATGCCGGATAACTGCTTCAATAAGTAAGAAGACGAAACAATAAATTTCATTTGTAAAAAGATTAATTGGATGACACTTTTTTCGGTCGGTAAATTTATAAATAAAAATGAGAATTAAATACACTGACCTCAAACCAATTAAACAATAATTTTTAAATCAAATCATTAAAAGAAATTCGCACCTATATTACTAACTAAATCCAGTCATAAATCGTAGAATTTGGTATGACCTATCTGATTAAAAATTCAACCCGAATTATCTATCCGATTGGCATCCTTGGGGTGCTTGCAATATCTGTTTATTTGATAACTAATTTGACTTCTTTCTCTGATCCAGGGGCATTGTCTTTTGGAATTGGAATGGACCTCACTCTCTTAAGCACAACTCTTTACTTCTTTTGGATTAGAAAAAAGGACGTACCCAAGATAACTGTGATACCATTCTTCGTGGCATCTACCTTTTTAGCTGGTTATTTACTTCCGGAAAGTCATCAAGGTCCAATTCCGTTTATTATTCAATATGTAATACCGCTATTGGAATTAGGAGTGATTGGGTTTATTGGCTACACTGTTTACAGACTTAGATCAAGTTACAGCAATCAGGCAGGTATCGATTTTTATTGGAAATTCTACTATGCTGCAGTAAAGGTTCTCAAGAGTGAGAGAGTAGCATCGGTTTTCACCACAGAAGCATCAATGTTTCATTACCTTTTTAATTGGAAGAAATCTGATAACACTGGATATTCTTACTACAAAAACAGCGGGATTGTAGCTATTTTAATTACTGTAGGCCTCATTACGATTGCTGAAATGTTCATAGTTCACATCCTTGTTGAAAGGTGGAGCGTCACTGCTGCATGGGTTCTTTCTGTAATTAGTTTTTACACGCTTATACAAATGATTTCACTCGCCAGATCAATAGTTGCAAGAAGGACTCAGATTACTGCCGAGCGATGTTATATAAATTACGGATGGCTCAAATCCGTTGACTTACCATTAAATCTAATCGAGTCAGTTTCTATTAATCCTTCTGAAGACACTGAAGGAATTCATTTGTCATTATTCCAGGAAATGGAAGCACCAAATGTTCTAGTCACGATGAAAGAACCAATAAAGGTGAATGGTATTTACGGCTTATCCAAAACAGGAGATCAGTTATTGCTTCACCTAGACGATCCAAATGGATTTTGTGATGAACTTTCTTCTTTCTTATAAAAGACCTGTTTGTTAGGAAACAATTGAGAGATTCTTCTAAGGTCGATCATCATCATTCGGTCTTTATTGTCAGTAACTAAATGAAATCCTTCATTTGGAAGAGCTGGAAAGACGTTGATCTTCAAGTTTTTTGATTCGTCAATATCAGTAATCTCCAGTGTTGCCTCCGGAGTTGTCTGGGTCAGGCTATCGTACCTTTGGAATTGTCCTTTTTCGACATATTCGTTAACCAGAAATCTATCAAACTGATAAATGTAATTCATCATGTTGGCAGAATCCAATGGCTCCACTCCAACTACGGATAGGTCATTATCTGCAAATAGAATAGAAAAATCATCCTGATATCGGAATTTCACATCAATCTTGTTGACACTTCTCCAACTACTACTAAATATTGTTCTTTCCTTCCACTGTATTGGTGTTAGTCCAAAAATCGCGGATAGGTAATCGTTGTAACCAGGTACTCCTACCCTATACGCTTTGTTGTTATGCACAAAGTAAGAAATAGTCTTATTTTGGTTTCCACCTACGTAAAAGGTTTTCAGTAGCTCCGTGTCATACAATTTTACGGCAACTCCGTTTTCCATTACCTGCTGAACTATTTCACTATTGATCTTTTTAGACACAGGTCTTAGAACTTCCACCCTATTCAACACAGATTTGATCACTCTTATCAAGGCATTATCTGCATCAAAATCATTGTTGACCAACCATTGTCCATTTTTATTAGCTAATTCAACTGTCTCACCTGATTTTGTTAATTCAATTTTCGAAATGGATGCGGTATCAGCTACTGTAAATAGCTTAGGTTCATAATCAACACCAGAGGATGAGCTATTCACCACAAAAAGCACAGAAATCAAAACAACCTGTGCAATCAGAACAATTAGTAATTTGATATTCTTATGCATCTGTATCGAATCTTGCGTATTTCCTTCTTCTCAAATAAAACTTAATCAGTCCAAAAACAATAAGGACCACCAAAGGACCAACCATATTAATAAGCTGCCAATTGAGCTTTTCGTTCTTTACCTTAATCTTGTCTAGAGGCCTAATCTTAACCTCTTTTGATTTAGCGCTAATTAGACCACCGTCTTCAACTAAGTAATCAATCGCATTAGTCACGAAATCCGGGTTCGCGTAAACTGTTCCTGAATATGGATCTATTCCAAGCTCAAGAGGATTTCCGTTTTGTAGATCAAAATCATTTCTGATGAAATCACCATCTGAAACGACTATGATTTTTGATTCCTTACCGTCACCGACAAACTCATTTTGAGGCACATTCTTCGGTAGAATTCTATTCTTAAACAAAGAAGTAAACTTCCCTTCCAGCAAATAAGAAATAGCTTGAGGGCCACTTTGAAAGTTCTCCGGGACTACATCCCTTCTAAGATCATTGAAGCTCACTCTTACCGGATTCTTCAAGACTCTGCTATAAGATGAAGTAAGCATCAAAGGAGTCTTTTTAATACCTGTCGCTTTTACAGTATCAATTGTAGAAGTGAATTTAGCGATGGAAGCGTCGATGTTTTTCACCATTGGGTGAGATCCATAATTATTTATAATCGGGAAAAATGGCCATGGCATAGATCTAAACTGAGCCTGATCCCCCATATTCCCAGCAACCAAAGGCATTTCACCGCAATTCAAATCCTGGATAAAGTCTGCATTTATTCTAACACCGTATCTAAAGAATAAATCAGTTAAATCTGTATCATATGCAAAGGCATAAGTTCCTTCACCATCAATGCTGTCTAGATTTACTCTTAGCGCATCAACAAAAGCAAGCATTCTGCCTCCATTCATGATGTATTGATCTAATTGATACTTTTCATTCGTAGTGAACTTCTCAGTAGGCTTTGCAAGGATAAGAACATCATAACCTGTTAAGGCTCTCTTCTTGTTGTTGAGATTCACATTGTAGAGATCATACTTTTCAATCAAGAGATTCGAGAAACCTGCGATTAGAGTAGAATCCAGCTCTCCGTGTCCTTTTATAATTCCAATTCTCTTTCTACTGTCATTAGATAGTTGACTTATTGCAGATGCAATGTGATATTCTATTCCTTCTATCGATTGGTTGATAACATCATCTGGATTAGCAGAGCGATTTCCTTTTAATAGTAAAACACCTTTTTGCTCACCATAATAGCTTATCACTACTCCTGGAAAGATTAGCTTCTCAGTTTTTTTACCATCGGTTTGATAAGTTAGATTTGTGGGCTGAATGCCCATCTGGGCCAGATAGGTATAAAACTCATTCTTTGCCTTAGTACTGGATGCAATAGAAGGGTCTATAAACTTAAACTGAACCTTATTACCTGAGTAAACCTGAAACTCGTCAAGGGTCTCTCCAATGGCTGTTTTGAATCTTTTGAAATTCGCCGGCAGGTCTCCTTCAAGATAAATATCTATATAAACTGTTTCTTCAAGATTTGTTAGAAGATCCTTTGTAGCATCATTAATACTATATCTATTCTCTTCAGTTAAATCAACTCTGAACCGACTGAACTCAGCCAATTGATTAACTAATATAATAGCTGCCAGTCCTATCAGGAAATACAGAATATGTGTGATCTTATTGCTCTTCATTTTCACCATTTTCTACTGCTTAAGATCAAATTTGTTAACAACAGCATGAAGAAGATCATACTCAAAAAGTAAATCACATCCCGTGAATCCAATAGCCCTTTACTGAGAGAATTGTAATGATAAATCATGCCAATCTTCTGCAACAATAGTGACATACTGCCCCAAACATCAATGGCAGCCATTGATTCGAATCCACTGTAGAATATGAACGACAGGAATACAGCCAGTATGAAAGAAACAATCTGATTACTCGTAAGGCTTGAAGAAAGAATTCCAATTGCAGTGAATACTCCTCCAAGAAGCATTAGACCAATATAAGAACCAATAATTCCAGGCACATCCAGGTTCCCCTTTGGGTTACCCAATTGACTAATTGACCAGAAATAGATGAGTGTTGGAATTAATGAGAACACTACCAGCGTGAACCCAGCCAGATATTTTCCACCAATAATTTGCCATTCGCTAAATGGTCTGGTGAATAACAGCTCAATTGTTCCGGTTCTCTTTTCCTCAGCGAAAGACTTCATGGTTATTGCAGGAATAAGAAACATAAAAACGTATGGTCCTAGTCCAAATAGCGTCTCTAAGCTTGCATACCCATATTCCAAAACACTGGTTTCTGGAAAAACCCAGGTAAGCAACCCTATACCGGTTAAGAAAACTCCTATCACCACGTAAGCGATCAGTGAGTTTAAAAAGCTGTTTATTTCCTTTAAATAGATTGTTAGCATAACAGGAATTCAATCCAAAATCTTATTCTTCGGGGATTAGTACAATTTTAGCAAAATTGTCATTATTCAGGTACTTATTTGCCGTCTCTTTCAAATCTGAAGTCTTTACGCTTTTCATGAGCTCCTCATATTCAAAGAAATCATCAAGATCTGACTTATTAAAATAGGAGCGATTCAATGCCCCAATCCAGTAACTGTTTTTCTTTAACCCCTCTTCCCTATTGATCTTTTGTGCTTCAAGCACTTCATTTAATTCTTCTTCAGAAACTCCTTCGTCCTTGATCTTTTCTATCTCACCAAGAGTTGCTTCGATCAAACTTTCTACATTTTCAGGTCCGCAAGGAAATGTGATCCCAAATGTATAAGTCTCCCTTGGGTTTCTACTAATTCTTGCATTAGCGCCAACCCCATAAACACCACTTTTCTCTTCTCTTATAACATCAATCAGCCTATTTGAAACAACGTCTGCAAGTGTATTCATCAGATAAGCTGTTTCTTTTTCATACTTTACTTCACCTGTGAAATTGAGGGACACAAAGCTTTTTGGATCGGTTCCTCTTTTGATGTATTCTTCAACTTTTCCTTTTGGTGCGCTAACACCTCTGTCTACAAACTCTTCGTTTGAATTCTTACCAGGCAGACTTGCTAAATAAGTTTCAATCAAAGGTCTGATTGTTTCATTCTCAAAATTTCCTACAAACATCACCGTGAAATCTCCTGCGTCTGAAAACCTTTCCTGGAATATCTCAAATGATCGATCAAAATCAATGCTTTCAAAATCCTCTGCAGTTGGGAATCCATTTCCTCTCAAATGATTTTGAGTCATGATTCTACCAACCTGATCCTGGAAGTAGAATTGTGGGTTTGACATGATGTTTTGAAGCAACATCGTATTTCTTTGCTTGAATGATTGGAAACTGGTTTCATCCTTTCTTGGCTGTGTAAAGAATAAATGCATCAATTGAAATAATGTCTCCAGATCTTTTGGAGCTACATTTCCGCTCATTCCTTCACTCAGCTCTCCAATATAAGGACCGACAGAAACAATCTTTCCTGCCAACAACTTATTCAAGTCAATTTGGGAGAATTCACTTACACCTGCTTGCGCTACGATTGACCCGGCATTTGAGGCTGTAAAGTATTCCGCATCTTCATACAGTGAATGCCCACCATAGCTAAAAGCCCTCATCAGAATCTCATCGTTTTTGAAATCTGTAGACTTAAGAATGACCTTCATCCCATTGCTAAGAGTCAATTCAGTGATCTCTACGGTACCATTTTTAGTTTCTTCTTTTATCGTACCTTTTGTGGTTGGCACACTCATTAATTCAGTCGCCACAGTTCCATCATCGTATGCTTCAATTTCTTCATTTGAGGCTTCTTTTAACCAACTAAGAATCTGATCCTCTGTTGGTAGTTGCAAGCCTTCCTTTTCAGGAGCTGTTACTACGATCACTCGATTCTTTTCTGTAATCCACTTTTTGGCCAATTGGTTGACCTCATCAAGCTGAATTGTTGGTAGCATTTCCTCTGCAAACTCGAACTCAAACTTTCTACCTGGGATAGGTTCAGCTTCAAGGAAATTTCTGATGTATTCAGCGGCAAAAGATGAAGATTCGCTTTTATCATTTTCTTTAAATGCCTTTTCGTATGCATTGAGTAAGGAGATTTTAGCTCTTTCTAATTCACCCTTTGTGAATCCAAATTTTTGCACTCTAGCATTTTCTCTCACTAATGTCTTTAAGCCAAGTTCAATTCCTGTTTCCCCAACATAAGCTACTGATGAATAATTTGCCTTAGTTCGCAACATATTACCATAACCCACACCGGCGAAAATGAATGGTGGATTCGCTGATTGTCTCAACTCTCCCAATCTTTGGTTAAGCATTGTGCTGTAAATGCTGTAAACTAATGACGCTCTTAGATCGGATAGAGACTCAGTACTTTCATAATCATGTTTATGAAATAATCTGACCTGTGTGAAAGCAGCTTCCTTGTCATTGACTACTGAAACCAATGTTTCTTCGTGATCAGGCACCTCAGCGAGTGTCCTTTCTCTTGGTTTTTTAGGGTTTTTGAGCTTGGAAAATCTTGATTTAATTTCTTTCTCCATTGCATCCAAATCCAGATCTCCTATTGCGACGAGCGCCATTAGATTTGGTCTGTACCAATCCTTATAAAACTGCTCAATCGTTTCATAAGAAGCTCCATTTATTATCTCTTTGGTTCCAATTGGTAATCTGTTTGCATACTTAGAGTCTTTGAATAGAATAGGAAACCATTGATCTCTCATTCTTTGATCGGCACCCTGACCTAATCTCCACTCTTCTGTAACCACTCCACGCTCCTTATCAATTTCCTCTGGATCAAAAAGCAATCCAGATGCCCAGTCTTCAAGTACCAGTAGTCCCTTTTTCACTACTTCCGGGTCCTCGGTCGGGATTGGTAACATATACACTGTTTCATCAAAGCTTGTGTAGGCATTTAAGTCAGCTCCAAACTCTACTCCTATTGACTGCAGGTAGTTAACTAAGTCATTCTTTTCAAAATTTCTGGATCCATTGAAAGCCATGTGCTCAATAAAGTGAGCAAGCCCTTGTTGATCATCATTTTCTAAAATTGAACCAGCATTAACTGCTAATCTAAATTCAATCTTCTTTTCAGGCTTAGCATTTTTCTTGATGTAGTAAGTCAATCCATTTTCCAGATTTCCAATACGAACCGATGGGTCCATAGGAATTTCCTGATTTAAATTACCCGTAAATTTCTTCTCTTGAGCAATAGCTGATGATGCTATTAATAGTATTAGCGATATCTGCAATAATCGTCTAAGCATGTATATATTGATTTGATTGAATACTACTATTACTGATTAGGATTTGGTAAGGTTATGAAACATCTCCTCCAGACTACTGGAATCCTGTTTGATACCAACAAGTGGAAGATTGTTTTCGGCAGCTACTTTTAAGATTTCATTTCTAAGATCAGCACCTTTCTCAACTTCCAGTTTACAATGATTTTGATCATCAATTGGCTCGTGGTTTACAATGCCTTTCAGTTGAGTCAAACTGGCGATATCACAAGGTTCTGAGAACTCAAGGATAATGTATTGCTTATCAGCCATGGAGTTTCTTAAAGAATCCATACTTTCATTAGCCACAATTTTTCCTTTATTAATAATCACCACCCAATCACAAAGTGCCTGAACTTCCTGCATGATATGAGTAGAGAAAATAATCGTCTTTTCTTTGCTAATACTCTTAATTACCTTTCTGATTTCCAGAATCTGATTAGGATCTAAACCTGTTGTAGGCTCATCCAATATCAGCACTTCCGGATCGTGAATTAATGCCTGGGCAAGACCAACTCTTTGCCGGTAGCCTTTGGATAATGAACCAATAAGCTTGTTTTGCTCTCTTTGTAATCCGCACAATTCAATTACAGCTTGAATTCTTGATTTGAGATTACTGCCTTTTAAACCATTGGCATTTCCAATAAATGCAAGGTATTCATGCACATACATATCCAGGTAAAGTGGATTGTGCTCAGGAAGATATCCTATTTTCTTTCTGGTGGCCAGACTTTCACTAACCACATCTAAACCGCAAACACTAATCTCACCATCTGTGGGAGGAATATAGCCTGTAGCGATTTTCATAGTGGTTGATTTTCCTGCACCATTGGGTCCAAGAAAACCTGTGATTTTACCCTTTTCGGCAGTAAACGATATTTGATCTACCGCTTTTTGCTCACCATAAACTTTAGAAAGATTCGATACTTGAATTGACATATCAAACTAGTCAACGGATTTATTAATTCTTAATTGCCTTTTCCTCTAGGTCTTAAAGGTCTCACTTCGATATCTACTGGCAGATAATTCTCATGAGTTTCCAGGCAATCTACCACAGTTTTCGCAATGTCTTCCGGTCTCATCATATTATCATTAGCGGTGTAAGCATCAATATTGTCGAAGAAGTTAGTTTTAACGGAACCAGGGTATATACAGGTTACCTTAATTCCAAAGTCTCTCAACTCCTGATACATGCTATGGGATATTCCGGTCACAGCATGTTTTGTTGCAGCATATCCAACCATATGCTTAACCGGATTTAATCCTGCGATTGAACCAATATTAATGATATGTCCTTCATCCAAAGATTTCATTCCTGGAATCACCATTTTGGAGGAATAGAATATCGCATTCACATTTGTATCAAACATCAATTGCCATTCTTCATTACTGATGTCCTCAATAGGCCCAAAGAAGCCCAATCCCGCATTGTTAATCAGTATTTGCACATCCTGACCATGTTTATCCATTGATAACTGATAAGCGTTTTGCACTGACTCAAAATCAGTTACATCTACAGCCACATGGTGAAAGTTTTCATGTTCAAAGCTAGGGCTGGATCTACTCCAACCTACAACTTTTGCACCTTTAGATACCAAAAGCTTTACTGTCTCAAGGCCAATACCTTTACTGGCACCAGTGACTATGGCGACTTTATTATTTAATTCCATGTAGAGTTTGATTTGATTCAGAAGGCAACTAATTCATACATTTTTGAGTTGTACTTTCGGTTATACCAGATATAACCACTGAAAGACATGCAATTATCCCTATTTTTGCCGTCTTTGACAAAAGAATTAAAGGATCTAGATTAATAATAATTGAATGATAACCATAGTTTGTAGTACCAACAGAAAAAACTCTGTTTCTAAAATATTGAGTGAGATTTACAAGGGAATGTTAGATGAAAGAAATGTTGAAAGTAACATATTAGATTTAGCAGACCTGCCTCACGATTTTATTGAATCCGCTCTATATGAGAATTCAGGAAAAAATGACTCATTCAATGCATTAAGAAAGCAAATGGCAGACTCAGAAAAGTTTGTTTTTGTTGTACCTGAATACAATGGATCATTTCCTGGAGTCTTGAAAGCATTTATTGATGGGTTAAAATTCCCTGATACTTTTACTGATAAGAAATGTGCTTTGGTCGGTTTATCCTCTGGAGTTCAGGGTGCTGGATTAGCACTTAGCCATCTTACTGATATATTTAATTATTGTGGAACTAATGTTTTGGCATTGAAACCAAAGCTCGCACGAATTGAAGCCAATATGACTGATGGCAAAATCACAAATGATCTGTACAATCAATTGTTAAATGATCAGGTTGATAAGTTCATCAAATTCTAAAAAATAACCCCGCGAAGTTTCCTCCACGGGGTAACATGACAAAATTTTAAAAGATACCCGGGGCAATTCACCTGCTTAATAAATTCCCCGGGCTCTCATATCTTGATTAATCTACATTATCGTGTAAGAACTTATTGTTCCCAATAATGTGAT
The DNA here is from genome assembly GCA_024743255.1 of bacterium. Classification (GTDB taxonomy): domain Bacteria; phylum Bacteroidota; class Bacteroidia; order Cytophagales; family Cyclobacteriaceae; genus JANSWY01. Next base: position 94,776 of record JANSWY010000010.1, read on the forward strand.
TATCATCATTCAAATTATACTTACTGATGTTTCTCTCAGTTGAGTGAGGAACTTTCTTCAGCTCCACTTTCTTTCTCAAATAAGCCGGAACATCCAACCTCTCTTTGAAGTCTTCATTACTCTCAGGCTCACTTTTCTTTAAACCTTTAAGCTTTTCAACTCTCTGACGAGCTTGCTCCATCAAAAGAATTTTCTTCGAAGGAGGATGAGCCATGCCATCTAATTCCTCAAGGAAAGCATCTTCTTCTTCCTCTTTATCATTCACTACATCATACTCGTCGATCAGATCCTCAGTGAAATCAAATGTGAAGTCGTCTGTTTCCTCTTCCTTCTTAGGAGTTTTTGGAATAAAGTCGAAACTGTATGATTCTTCTTCAAGGGTATCTTCTTCGTCATCAGCGAAGAAGTCCTTAGAAGGCTCAGGATTTTTCTCAATAAACAGAGGAATCTGCTTGTTGGACTCCAGGTCAAAAACCTTTTTCTCTGGCTCCTCATCAATTTCCAGAAGATTCTCAGGCTCACTTGGCTGCTCCAATTGCTGTTGCTCCTGAATCTCCTCATTACTAGCATGATCAAATCCTGTAGCAATTACAGTTACTCGAATACTGTCACCTAAGTCAGGATCTACACCGTGACCGAATATTACCTCAGCTTCATCTCCGGCAAATTCCTGCATGAAGTCTGTGATGTCAGTCAGTTCGTCCATTTGAAGTTCAGCTTCCTCACCAGATATAATGGATAAGAGAATTTTCTGAGCTCCATTGATATTTTGATTGTTAAGAAGTGGCGAGTTTATAGCCTCTTCAGCAGCCCTTTTCGCTCTACTTTCACCAGAAGTTTTAGCAGAACCCATAACAGCAGCTCCAGAATTCTTCATTACTGTCTTAACATCCTCAAAGTCCACGTTTACATAACCTGGAACGGTGATGATTTCAGCAATCCCTTTTGCTGCAGTCGTTAACACATTATCCGCCTGAGCAAAAGCATCACTAATAGACAAGTTTCCAAAGATCACTCTTAACTTATCATTCAATATGACTAATACAGTGTCACAGCTCTTCTTCAATTCATCAGCACCTGCTTCAGCCTGGGCCATTTTCTTCTTGCCCTCAAAAGCGAATGGAACTGTAACGATCCCTACTGTAAGGATATCGAGTTCCCTTGCTACCTGAGCGATAACTGGTGCAGCCCCTGTACCGGTACCACCACCCATTCCTGCTGTGATAAAGACCATCTTGGTACCATCACCAAGCATGTCTCTAATGTCTTCTTTACTTTCCAGTGCGGCCGACTTTCCTTTTTCAGGATTAGCTCCAGCTCCTAGGCCACTGGTCAGATTAATACCTATTTGCAACTTATTAGGCACAGGGCTACTTAAAAGCGCCTGGCTATCCGTATTGCATACCACAAACTCAACATCCTTGATGCCGAGGTTGTACATGTGATTGACAGCATTGCTGCCACCACCACCTACACCAATCACCTTAATGATGGACTTGTGATGAGTAGGCAAATCAAATTGATACATATTTTCTGTCATGTTTGTTTTCGTACTTGAAGTTGGAAGTTTGAAGCTGGAAGTTGGAGGTCAATAACTAAAAAGATAATGTCACTCCAAGCAAGAATCCGTCATCAATACAAGGACGAATTCCCCTCTTGAGAGGGGCTAGGGGTGTGTTAAACCCGCTATCCATTTTCTTCTATCCAAATTTCAATTTCTTCCAATACTTTGTCTATTCTTTTCTTCACATCCAGATCATCAAACCTCAGGAATTTAACTCCCAATGATTCCAATCTTTTTTGTCTTATCCGATCTTTCACAACCGCATCTGCATGATTATGACTACCTCCATCAACTTCAATTGCCAGAAATAATTCTGAACAATAGAAATCAACTATGTAATTATCAATTGGCTTCTGCCTATGAAAGTCGAATCCTTTCATTTGTTTGCCTTTGAGGTGATTCCACAACAACACTTCTGATAAAGTGCTGTTATTTCTCAACTCTCTGGCGTATTCTTTTAATTTTGGGTTGTACGGTATGATTTTACGCTTCATACACACCCCTAGCCCCTCTCAAGAGGGGAATTCCTTTTAATATCGTTTTGTCAGTAACTTGAAACATTAGTCTCTCAACTTCCATCTTCCGTCTCCCGACTTCCGACTTTCAATACTCCTTATCCTCCTCAAAGTCATCTATCAACAACCCTTTCGTCTTCTCAAGGATGTTTTTGAAGAAGTTAATTCCTTGCTTGTCTGCTCTGGTTCTGTTGCTGTTTCCTTTGGAGTCTCTTACTTGATTATATCTGTCTTCTCTTTCGTCCAAAGCTTTGAAACCTGATAGTACCAAACCAGCAGAAGTAGCGTACATTGGACTCTTAATGTGATCCACTTTGCTTTTTCCTAAGTGCTCATTTGGATATCCAATTCTTGCATCTAAACCAGTCATATATTCAAATAACTGCTTTAGGTTTTGCAACTGTGAGCCACCACCAGTTACCACAATTCCTGCAGCAAGCTTGTTCTCGAATCCTGATGTAATTATTTCAGTATGAACAGACTCTATAATCTCTTCCATTCTTGCTTCTATAATGTGAGCGAGATTTTGGATTGAGATCTCTTTTGGAGGTCTGTTTCTTAGACCTGGAATTGATACAATTTCGTTTGGACTTGCTTCTTCGGAAATTGCTCTTCCAAATCTGGTTTTCAATAATTCAGCCTGGTGCTCCATTACCATGCACCCTTGCTTGATATCAGACGTGATGATATTTCCACCAAAAGGAATCACTGCTGTGTGTCTGATGATATTATCATAGAATATCGCCACGTCAGTTGTACCACCACCTATATCAACTAGGCAAACACCTGCTTCTTTTTCTTCTTCACTAAGCACTGCAAGACTTGAAGCCAATGGTTCAAGAATTAAGTTCTCAATTTCAAGACCAGCTCTTCTTACACACTTATTGATGTTATTGATTGCATTAGTCTGAGCTGTGATTACATGGAAGTCTGCTTCCAGCTTCACACCAGACATTCCAACAGGATCTTTGATGCCATCCTCATAATCCACAATGTAATCCTGAGGCATGACGTGAATGATCTCGCTTCCTGGCGGAATCACAATTCTGTACATGTCATTTGTTAGTCTATTGATATCCTCAATAGTGATTTCATCATCCAGAGAATTTCTGGTGATTGATCCATGATGAACTGAGCTCTTGATATGCTGTCCGGCAATACCCACATTCACCACTCTAATATCTATCCCTGATTGCTCGCTAGCTTCATTTACAGCCTTTTCAATTGCATGGACGGTTTTATCAATATTGGTAACAATGCCTCTGATTACTCCTTCAGAAACTGCCTTTCCCATACCCAAAACCTCGAGTTTACCAAACTCATTTTTTCGGCCCACTACCGCACATATCTTTGTTGTTCCTATATCTAGTCCTACGATTATTTTATCTTCTTGCATGGCTCTATGGTTTTTTCGCAACGATTTGGTCTTTGTACTTTAAACTTACTGTCTCGTAATAGTTCCACCCCTTTCCCGGGAGTATTTTTTTATAGAATATTTTTAATTTTTTAAACTTCTCATCAATGTCCTCAATCGGCCCAAACTCTACTATCTGTTTAGTCACCTGAGGAAGTATTGAAACTTCCATATTTTCATCTACTGAAATATGTGCCACCTGAGCTGACCAAAATTCATCCGACTGTACATACTCAATGAATTCAAATACTTTTTGCCCTTCCTCTGTCGCAATCAATGTTGTATCTAATAATGATTGATCTGCCAACTGAACCAAAGGAACCCTGGCGGTAAACTTGTTTGATACTGGAAGAATATCTCCAT